>NZ_CAJJWO010000043.1 GCF_905196875.1 uncultured Parabacteroides sp.
ATGATTATGAATCATGCGCTCTAACCAGCTGAGCTATCTCGCCATCATGTTGTCAATTTTCCTTATTGACGCTGCAAAAGTAGATGTTATTTTTATATTATGCAACAGTTTCGTGAAAAAAAATCGTTTATTTTTCGGGGCTTTCAGCTAAGCCTTTAAAAATTAGATGTTTTTTTATTCTAAGAATATTGGCAAATAGCAATCTTTTGCCTATCTTGCTGCGCAAATAATAGCTGAAAAGATGAAAAAAGAGAAGTTTCATATCGAATACGTTTTCGATAAAGTTTCGCGACGAAGTTTATGGAATCACCTCACCACACCTCCCGGACTATCCGCATGGTTCGCAGATGATGTAACAATCAATGACAACACTTATATTTTTAAGTGGGACAGAGATGAACAGGAAGCCGAAGTACTGGCCGTAAAACCGGAAATAAGTATCCGTTATCGTTGGGCAGATGAGGATGATGACAATGTTTACTTCGAATTTTTAATTCACACTGTTGAGCTCACCGGAGCAACCGCTCTTGAAATTACCGACTTTGCCGAGCCGGATGAAAAGAAAGATTCGATCAATTTGTGGGACTCGCAAGTCTATGAATTGAAACGTACACTCGGTATTTAGGTTGTTTTAGAGATTTATGTCATGTACTTATCGTTTTTTACACTACTTTTGCCCCGTCAACCCGGATAGGTAATGTTGAAGATAAAACGATTATATACATTTATGCTGCAGACTTTCCTGCCGTTGTTCATTATGACCTTCGGTATCTGTCTGTTTATTGTACTCATGCAGTTCCTTTGGAGGTACATAGACGACATGGTAGGAAAGGGGTTGGGGATTCCTGTGCTCGGCGAAATGTTTTTTTATGCTGCTTTATTCCTCCTACCGATGGCTTTACCATTGGCCATCTTATTAGCGTCTCTGATGACTTTCGGAAATCTGGGCGAGCGCCTGGAATTACTGGCTATGAAATCTGCCGGGGTATCACTTATACATATAATGAGACCGCTTATGATAACAATTGGCATCATAAGCATCGGTGCATTCTTTTTCCAGAACAACGCCATGCCTGTCGTCCAGGTTAAATTATACTCCCTACTCTACTCCATGCGGCAGAAATCGCCCGAACTGGATATTCCGGAGGGGGTATTCTATGGGGAAATCACCGGATATAATGTATATGTAAAAGAAAAGGATAATAAGACGGGACTGCTGAAAGATGTGATGATCTACGATTATTCGGAAGGTTTCAACAATGCACGTGTTATCGTTGCCGATTCCGGGCGGTTGAAAACATCGGCTGATAAGTTATTCCTTGTCTTGTCGCTCTTCAACGGTGAATCGTTTGAGAATTTGAAGGCTCAGGCCAGCACGGGAGCAAAAACGGCTGTTCCGTATCGCAGGGAAAGTTTCAGTTCCAAAGAGATTCTTATCGAATTCGATGCAAACTTCACTCGTACGGACGAATCGTTCATGGCCAACCAGTATATGGGAAAAAAACTGAACGACTTACAGACCTCCATCGATTCAATGACCGTAAGGCTCGATAGCATAAAAGAGTTGAATGCGAAAAGTGTTTATGACATGTCTTATCGTCGTACATTCTCCAAACCCAGAAGGGCAGAGTCTGATATGGCTAAAACTACTCAGGAGATAAATACAGACTCAATCGTCAACAAGCAAAATGAACCGGCTATAATCATCAATTTCGACAGCCTATACCAGGCGGAAGCACCCAGCGGTAAAGCAGCCTTACTTGTACGCGCAAAGTCGAATATAGAGAGTGTAAAGGCCGATTACTATTTTAAAGCGGCAACTATGGGGGATGAAGCCTCGAAGGTACGTCGCCACATGACTGAATGGCATAAGAAATTTACCCTGTCATTTGCCTGTATGGTATTCTTCTTTATCGGGGCCCCGCTGGGAGCAATTATCCGTAAAGGGGGATTAGGTATGCCGGTTGTGATCTCTGTGATCCTGTTCATTTTCTATTATATTATTGATAACATCGGGTTTAAAATGGCCCGTGACGGTGTATGGGCAGCCTGGGAAGGTATGTGGTTGAGTTCAGCCGTACTGGCTCCGCTGGGGATATTCCTTACTTACAAAGCCGTAAACGATAGTGTGATACTAAATGCAGACACATACTTGAACGCTCTGAAAAATCTTATCGGAAAACGTTCCGGACGTAAGGTGGAAAAGAAAGAAGTAATCATTTTCACCCCCAACTACGTATCTGTTCTTCCACGCCTGGAAAAACTGGCAAACGACTGTGCTTCCTATTTACAGGGTCACAAACGCTGGCTTAATTATATTACTTTCTGGAAACAGGGAGGAAAAGATCATACAGCCGAACAACTGGCTGAAGAGATGGAAGGGATCATCGAGGAACTGGCCAACTCCGACCAGAACCTGTTATTGAACAAATTAATGGACTATCCGGTCATAGGCGGATACAACCAACTGAATGCCAATCTGAACGGAAAGATCGGACTGACACTCGGTATCTTCTTCCCGATCGGACTGCCGATCTATCTGCTCGCTACATATCAGCGCAAGCTGTTGCGTCATGATGTACAAGTAGTACAAAAGACAAGCCTCGAACTGGAAGAGATGATCAAGAGCTTAGAAACTAAAAATTAAAACGATATGAGTGATTTCAAATTAAACACGATCGAAGAAGCAATTGAAGATTTCCGCGAAGGAAAATTCCTGATCGTTGTCGACGACGAAGATCGCGAAAACGAAGGTGACTTTATTGTTGCTGCAGAAAAGATAACTCCCGATAAAGTAAATTTCATGATGACATACGGTCGTGGTGTACTATGTGCCCCGATCACGGAAGAACGTTGCCAGGAACTCGATCTGGATATGCAGGTAGCCAGAAACACTTCTATGCTGGAAACGCCTTTCACTGTAACTGTCGATAAACTGGGTGGCGGTTGTACTACCGGTGTCTCTATGTTCGACCGTGCCGAAACAATACGCGCTTTGGCCGATCCCCAGACAAAACCGTCTGATTTGGGACGCCCGGGACATATCAACCCGCTACGTGCCCGTTCCCGCGGTGTACTTCGCCGTGCCGGACACACAGAAGCCGCTGTCGACCTGGCTCGCCTGGCCGGACTTTTCCCTGCCGGGGCACTGATCGAGATCATCAATGAAGATGGAACAATGGCCCGCCTGCCTCAATTGGTAGAAGTGGCCAAGAAATTCGATATCAAAATTATCTGTATCAAAGATCTGATTGCTTACCGCCTGAAGACAGAATCTATTGTCGACAAAGGCGTGGAAGTAGATATGCCGACACAATACGGTCATTTCCATCTGATCCCGTTCCGCCAGAAAAGTAACGGACTGGAACATATCGCTTTGATTAAAGGAGATATCTCCGGTGAAGAACCGGTATTAGTACGGGTTCATTCATCCTGCGCCACCGGCGACATCTTCGGTTCGATGCGTTGCGAATGTGGCGAACAGCTCCACAGAGCAATGAAAATGATCGAGAAAGAAGGACGCGGCGCCATCGTCTACCTGAACCAGGAAGGACGCGGTATCGGCCTGATGGATAAAATGAAAGCCTATAAACTTCAGGAAGAAGGATTGGATACGGTAGATGCCAACCTGCATCTGGGACACCAGGCTGATGAGCGTGATTATGGTGTCGGAGCACAGATACTGAAACACATCGGTATCACTAAAATGCGTCTGATGACCAACAATCCGATAAAACGTGTCGGCCTTGAAGCCTACGGCTTGACGATTGCGGAAAATGTTCCTATCGAAGTAACTCCCAACAAATATAACGAGTTTTATATGAAGACAAAGAAGGAACGTATGGGACATGTACTTCACAATATCAAATAATTAGCAATTTGTTGCAAGAATGCCGATAATTAATTACTTTTGTCGCAACTATTTAAAACAACCTATACAAACAGCAGTGTCATGACACAAGTTTCAGATCGTTTAGCAAGTTTATCGCCTTCGGCAACATTGGCGATGTCTCAAAAGAGCAATGAGCTCAAAGCACAAGGTATCGATGTTATCAACCTGAGTGTGGGAGAACCTGATTTCAACACACCCGATCACATTAAGGAAGCTGCAAAAAAAGCGGTAGATGATAACTTCTCTCGTTACTCACCAGTTCCCGGCTACCCGGCATTACGTAATGCGATTGTTGCCAAGCTGAAGAATGAAAACGGATTGGAATATACGGCCAATCAAATTTCTTGTGCGAACGGAGCTAAACAATCCGTTTGTAACACGATTCTGGTATTGGTAAATCGGGGAGACGAAGTAATTATTCCGGCACCGTTCTGGGTTAGTTATCCTGAAATGGTTAAGCTGGCCGAAGGTAACCCGGTAATTGTTCCGGCTGGTATCGAACAGGATTTCAAGATCACTCCGGCTCAGTTGGAAGCTGCTATCACTCCGAAGACAAAAGCATTGATCCTCTGTTCGCCTTCCAATCCGACAGGCTCAGTTTACAGTGCTGATGAATTGGCCGGTCTGGCAGAAGTATTGAAAAAACATCCGGAAATCATCGTTATTGCCGACGAGATCTACGAACATATCAACTATATCGGCAAACACCACAGCATTGCCTCTGTTGAAGGTATGCAGGATCGTACTGTTATTGTAAACGGTGTTTCCAAAGCATACGCGATGACAGGCTGGCGTATTGGTTTCATTGCCGGACCGGAATGGATCGTAAAAGCCGTAAACAAACTTCAGGGACAGTATACATCAGGCCCTTGCTCTGTATCACAGAAAGCAGCAGAAGTAGCTTATACAGGCTCACAGCAACCGGTTGAAGATATGCGTAAAGCATTCGAACGCCGCCGCGACCTGATCGTCAACCTGGCTAAGGAAGTTCCGGGATTCGAAATCAACAAGCCGGAAGGAGCTTTCTACCTGTTCCCGAAATGTAGCTACTACTACGGAAAGACAGACGGTACAAATACAATCAACAATGCTGACGACCTGGCTATGTTCCTGTTGGAAAAAGCACATGTTGCCTGCGTAGGCGGTACTTCTTTCGGTGCTCCCGAATGTATCCGTATGAGCTATGCTACCAGCGATGAAAACATTGTAGAAGCTATCAAACGTATTAAAAATGCTTTGGCTACTTTAAAATAAGGAAAGTAAAGTCTTATAACACAAAAAAGGGACTCCGATTAATTTCGGAGTCCCTTTTTTATTTCATTGCTTACGCTAATTATTCAGCACGCAAAGTGAAGCGTTTGAATGCAAGAACTTTCAATTCAGGATCTGCTTCCTTCATTACTTCTCTTACAGTCTTCTTTGCATCCATGATGTCTTCCTGGTTCAACAGGCAAACTTCTTTCAAGAATTTGCTAAGACGACCTTTTGCAATATTTTCAATCATCTGCTGAGGTAAGTTAGCAGATTTTTCCTCTGAAACCTTAGCGATGATTTCTTTAGCTTTAGCCACATCTTCAGCTGTAATCCAGCCTTTAGCCATATTGCTTTCCATGTGATCTTCGCTATCAACATGCGTAGGATTGATACCAGCTTTCTTCAGGGCAGCTTCAACAGCTTTCTGAACCTGCTCAGCTTTAGTCTTTTCAATAGCTACCTGGATTTCAGTTTCTTTTACTGATTCAGAAACACCATCTTCATCGATAGCGATCGGGTTCATAGCAGCGATCTGCATAGCTATGTTATGAGCTACATTGTCTGATTCCTTGTTGAAAGCAACGATTGTACAAAGCATGTTCTTACCCATGTGGTTGTAAACAGTGGTGTAAGCGCCTTCTACTACATTGTAGCCGTCCAATTCCATCTTTTCGCCAGTGATACCGCTACGGTCGGTAACAGCGTCCTGTATAGTACCTTTACCCATCGGCAGAGCTTTCACTTCGTCCAGAGTCTTGCACTTGTTAGCCACAGCAGCGTCAAGGATAGCCTGAGCCAGAGCAATGAAGTCTTCATTCTTAGCAACGAAGTCAGTTTCGCACTTCAAAGCGATAACTGCAGCGAACTCACCGTCTTTCTTAGCCAACACGCAACCTTCAGAAGCTTCACGATCAGAACGTTTAGCAGCGATAGCCTGTCCTTTTTTACGGATAATTTCCATTGCCTTTTCGATGTCACCGTCAGCTTCAGTCAAAGCCTTCTTACAATCCATCATACCAGCTCCACTCAATTTGCGCAGCTTGGTAATATCAGCCATAGTTACAGCCATAATCTTATTTCCTTATTTAATTGTTTATACTATTCTAAAACAACAATGGACAACCGACAGTTGACAATTACTGTCAAAAGCCAATTGCCCATTGTTTTATATTCTAATTGTCAATTGCAAACTGTCAATTGTCAATTATATTTATTCTTCGATATCTTTAGCGTACTTGTCAGCGACTTTAGCGTTCAAAGCGTCTTCGTCTTCTTTCTTAGTACGTTCTTTCTTTACAGTAGCTTTTCCTTTGCGTTCTCTTTTAGGACCTTCGCCTTCACCGGCAGCTTCTGTATCGATCTTTTCAGCTTTGCGTTCCTGCAGACCTTCGTTCATTGCTTCGCAGATAGCGCCTAAGATAACTTCTACTGATTTAGTAGCGTCGTCGTTAGCCGGGATCACGTAGTCAATGTTGTTAGGATCAGAGTTAGTATCAACCATACCGAAAACGGGGATACCCAGACGGTTGGCTTCGCGTACTGCAATATGTTCTTTCATCACGTCAACAACGAACAAAGCAGACGGCAGACGAGTCAAGTCTACAATAGAACCTAACGTCTTTTCCAGCTTAGCACGCTGACGAGTGATCTGAAGTTTTTCTCTTTTTGACAGATTATCAAATGTACCATCTTTTGTCATCTTATCGATAGTAGTCATCTTTTTGATGGCTTTACGGATAGTCGGGAAGTTGGTCAACATACCACCCGGCCAGCGTTCGATAACGTAAGGCATACCTACAGAAGCAGCCTTATCAGCGACAACTTGTTTTGCTTGTTTTTTAGTAGCAACGAAAAGTACTTTCTTACCCTGTTTAGCCAGGTTTTTCATTACTTCTGCTGCTTCGTCTACTTTAGCAACTGTTTTATATAAATCAATGATATGAATACCATTGCGCTCCATAAAGATATAAGGAGCCATAGCGGGATTCCACTTTCTCTTCAAGTGTCCGAAGTGTACACCAGCTTCTAATAACTGATCAAAATTAACTCTTGACATTTTTTTCTTTTTAAATCGTTTACTTTCTGTTTAATTTTCAACTATCAGGTAGTCCTCCGGCATGTCTGCATGCAAAAGAAATCCCGACAATTTAGATACTAAACGCTTTGTCCTTGTAAGAAACTCACAAATAACATTAACGTTTGCTGAACTGGAATCTCTTACGAGCTTTTGGCTGACCCGGTTTCTTACGTTCAACAGCACGAGGATCGCGAGTTACGAAGCCTTCTGCTCTCAACGCAGGTTTATCTTCCGGATTAATCTTGATCAAAGCACGAGCGATAGCCAAGCGAGCAGCTTCTGACTGACCTTTGAAACCACCACCGTCAAGGTTGATCTTGATGTCATATTGTTCTTCAACATTCAGCTTTGCAAGCGGTTGCTTAACAATGAACTGAAGGATTGTAGAAGGAAAGTAATTTGCAAGATCACGTTTGTTGATAGTTATCTTTCCCGTTCCTTCGCTTACGAATACGCGAGCAACTGCTGCTTTACGTCTTCCTATTGCATTTACTACTTCCATAGTTATTATTTAAGTGAGTTTATATCGATTGACTTAGGTTGTTGAGCTTCGTGCTTGTGCTCTGTTCCTGCATATACATATAAGTTACCCAGTAACTTTGCACCCAGACGATTTTTAGGCAACATACCCTTTACTACTTTTCTGAACAGACGATCTTCGCCCTTCTGCATCAATTCTGCAGGAGAATATGCGATCTGTCCACCGGGATATCCGGTATATCTCAAATAAACACGATCGTTCCACTTGTTACCTGTCAGAACGATTTTATCTGCATTGATAATGATTACATTATCACCACAATCAACATGAGGAGTGAAATTGGGTTTATACTTACCGCGCAAAAGTTTTGCTACTTTTGCACAAAGACGTCCCAAAGTCTGTCCATCAGCGTCAACGATGACCCACTCTTTGTTTACAGTTGCTTTGTTTGCAGAAATGGTCTTAAAACTTAAAGTATCCACTGCTTAATAAATTAATTAATTAATAACTCTAAAAAACAAGCGCTCAGTTTCTCACTACCATTATCACTACGGACACTTGACGTAATAATGTGCTAAAAACTAAACCCTTAGTACAATTTGATAATATTCGGCTTGCAAAGGTACGGCTTTTCTTCGAAATACAAAATATTTGTACATCTTTTTCATTATGAACCGCTAAGAGAGAAAGGACGATCGTTTTTTATTTGAATCGGATTTGCGTATCGATAAAATACAGGTCACCGTCTATTCCATGAAGAACATTGTTAGGTACAGCATCAAATATCTCATATTTATCGTTATGAAATTCATCCGGATAATCCATAACAAAGCTCAGAGCTTTCATATAGGAAATAATCTCGCTTTCTGTTGCTTCTCTTTCCGCTCGCACATAGGGTTGCAATAAGACTGCGCAGAATTCTTTTTTAGAATTATATGAAAAACCGATTAGCTGATAACAGACGTTGCTAAAGAAGTGGTTATGAGCAAAGATTCTGGTAAAAAAATTCTCCAGGTCATCTCCTGCATAATCAAAATTATTCAATTTTATAACAGAAGACGCACCATCATAAAAGACTTCGTTTTCACCCCCCTTATCTAAAAAGATAACGGAAGAATCATCGAGACTAATCCAAAGATTATATTTAAAAGCAAATTCTATTAACTCTGAGATTTGCCTTCTCTTGTAGCCCTCTGCCGGTTCAGCATTTCCTGTTGCTTCCTTGCATCTGCCAACGACACCGGATGCATCTTCCAATAGCTGATAGAATCTTTGCTGCGTTCCATCCATTCTTTGTGAAAATCATTTATGTATATTGTTTGCTCCATAAGCCTAAAATACTTTTAATTACTTGCGGAAATAATACCCCAGAGAGAAAGTTACGTTATTTTGATAGAGTGATGATTCGCCGTCATGTTTAGAGGTACGGCGGTCGAGCGTTCCGCAAAGGGCGGATACGGAGAAGAAGAAATTGGAATATTCGACCTGCAAACCGAGGTTTACTCCCAGGTCAAAGGTTTTAAGGTCTGCTTCGCCGGACTGACCGAAAACGATGTCGGTATTCAGATTTTCCTTCGTTTTCATTTTGCCAAACAGAGAGAAATCGACAGCCGGACCGGCGATCACACTGAAATAAACATCGGTAAACTGAAATGTATAGACCAGATTTACAGGTACCAGAATAGAATAGTAGTTACATTTAGTCTTGGGATAAGCCAGTTCCGGACTTTCTCCGTCCGAGATTTTGGACAGATAATTACCACCTTGATTCACAAAAGCGACTTCCGGCTGCAATGACAATTTCTTATATAAAGGTATCTGAGCTAGTCCGGCCACACTGAATCCGAAACGGGCTCCCGATTGATAATTATTATCTATTTTCTGTACCAGTGACGAATAAGCTAAACCGCCACGTACTCCCCAAGTGATCTGTGCGCCAGCGGGCACAATCATCAACATCACCAATATTATTACCAATCCGATCCTTTTCATACTAAATGCTCTTTTCTACCGAACAAAGATAGTTTTTTTTTCTAATGATGATACTTATTCTATGATTTTAACGTATGATTCAGCTACTGAAGAGTTCAGGACATACACTAACTAATAAAGCCACCCCGACCCTAAGGCCGAGGTGACTTACTTTTGTCTGTTTTTGCTCTTAACAGAGATCGAAGAGAAGAACTTTATTTCATTACTTTAGTATTAATATAGACCACTTGTTCGCCCTCGCGGGGCAATTGGTTGATTCCTGTCCGATATCACCGCGCAGTCAAATTTAAATTTATTGATTATAAATAGTTTCTTATTTTACGATTACTTTTACAGATCTTGACGAGTTTTGAATATTCGGAATTTGCCAGATGTGAGCGTTAAGCGCAGCAGCCGGAATGAGCGTCCGAAAGGATTGCTTGGTCGGTGAGCTACTACTCTTTAGGAGAAAAAATGCCATATATTATGAAAATGTTTTGTCATAATATATGATACAGTAATTTCATAATATATGATACAGTAATAGCGAAAGTTTTAAGAATATCGATTCCACATTAGAAATACAGGTACGCACCACCCTTTCGGAAGTCTGGCATGAAATAGAGCATAATATGTGGTATAAATGTAAAAAGGAATGGCAGTCGCTGGAAGACGAATCAAACATGATATTTGGATGGATATTTCATTTAATAACATTATTTATCTATGTAATTATCTGTTTGTGAAAAACACAGCGATACACGAACTCACACCTCCCGCATTAATACAACGATTTGAGAAAACTTTCGAACAGGATAGTTAAAGGCATATCTGTTTTAAAGATTGAGGCACTCGTTTCCAAACAAAAATAGTACCTTTGTTAGATCAAAATAAAAAGTTTTTCAATCATATATGGAACCATTTATACATCTACACGTACACACCCAGTACTCGCTACTGGATGGTCAAGCCTCTATTGATGCGTTGATCGACAAAGCACAGAAAGACGGCATGAACGCAATAGCCGTTACCGACCACGGTAACATGTTCGGTATAAAAGAGTTCTTCAACAAGGTTTCCAAAAAGAACGGGAAGCCGCTCGGTGCTATCAAAGACCTGGAAAAAGAACAGAAAGCACTCAAAGGGAAAGAAGAACTTACTGCCGAAGAACAGGCACGCCTGGGAGAGATCCCGACTTTAATAGAAGCTGAAAAGAAAAAGATATTCAAGCCCATTATCGGCTGCGAATGTTATTGTGCCCGCAACGGAAGACACAATAAAACGACGAAGGAAGACCGAAGCGGTTACCACCTGATCGTATTGGCAAAGAACATGAACGGCTACAAGAATCTGATCAAGATGGTTTCCATCTCGTGGACGGAAGGTTTCTACGGACGGCCGCGTATCGACCATGAACTGCTGGAAAAGTATCATGAAGACCTGATCATCTGTTCAGCCTGCCTGGGTGGAGAAATCCCGCAGCATATCATGCACGATCGGATAGATAAGGCGGAAGAGTCTATCCAATGGTTCAAGAGACTGTTTGGCGAAGATTATTACCTGGAAATGCAACGGCACGAGACACACGACCCGAACGCCGACTGTACCACCTATCCCAAACAGCAGGAAGTCAACAAGGTACTGATCGAACTCGCACACAAACATAACGTCAAGCTGATCGCCACCAACGACGTCCATTTCGTAAACGCTGAAGACGCCGAGGCACACGACCGCCTGATCTGCCTGAGTACCGGAAAAGACCTCGACGACCCGACCCGTATGCGCTATTCCAAACAGGAATGGATGAAAACGACGGCCGAAATGAATACCATCTTTACCGATATACCGGAGGCCCTCAGCAACACGCTCGAGATTGCCGACAAAGTGGAGTTCTATTCGATCGACAGCGGTCCTATCATGCCGACCTTCGCTATTCCCGAAGAGTTCGGAACCGAAGAGTCATACCGCGAAAAGCTATCCGAGCAGGAGTTGTTCGATGAGTTTACCCGTGATGAGAATGGAAATGTGGTATTGAGCGAAGAAGATGCAAAAGACAAAATAAAGAAACTGGGTGGATACGATAAACTTTACCGTATCAAGCTGGAAGCCGACTATCTGAAAAAACTGACTTACGACGGAGCCAGAGAATGCTATGGTGAAGATCTGTCGGAAGAAGTAAGGGAACGTCTGGATTTCGAGTTGCACATTATGAAGACAATGGGGTTCCCCGGATACTTCCTTATTGTGCAGGACTTTATTAAAGCAGCCCGCGAAGAGTTGGGCGTATCGGTAGGTCCGGGACGTGGTTCGGCTGCCGGCTCGGCAGTGGCTTACTGCCTGGGGATCACCAAGATCGACCCGATCAAATATGACCTGCTGTTCGAACGTTTCCTGAACCCCGACCGTATCTCCCTCCCCGATATCGATACCGACTTCGATGATGACGGCCGCGGAGAAGTATTGCGTTGGGTAACGGAAAAATACGGAGCCGACCGGGTAGCACATATTATTACGTATGGTACAATGGCCACCAAATCGGCTATCAAGGACGTCGCCCGTGTGCAGAAACTACCGCTTTCCGAATCCAACCGCCTGGCCAAGCTGGTGCCGGATAAGATTCCGGATATGAAGAAGTTTAAGTTGAAAGATGCCATCAATTACGTACCCGAACTGCGCGAAGCGGCCACCGGAAGCGATCCGCTGGCACGCGATACTTTGAAGTATGCACAGATGCTGGAAGGTAACGTGCGTAATACGGGTGTACATGCCTGTGGTGTAATTATCGGACGGTATGATATATCCGACGTCGTTCCGGTAAGTACCGCAAAAGATAAAGAAACCGGCGAAGAGATGCTGGTTACCCAATATGAAGGTTCGGTAATCGAGGAAACCGGACTGATCAAGATGGACTTCCTGGGACTGAAAACCTTGTCTATCATCAAAGAAGCCATCGAAAATATCCGTTTGACGACCGGAGACGAACTCGATATCGATCATATCAGCCTGGAAGATCCGAAAACATACGAATTGTATTGCACCGGAAAAACAACCGGGACATTCCAGTTCGAGTCCGCCGGTATGCAAAAGTACCTGAAGGAGTTGCAACCTTCCAAGTTCGAAGACCTGATCGCCATGAATGCCCTGTATCGTCCGGGGCCTATGGATTATATTCCCGACTTTATCGACCGTAAGCACGGGCGTAAACCGATCGAGTATGATATCGCCGTCATGGAAAAATACCTGAAAGATACATACGGTATTACGGTCTATCAGGAACAGGTCATGCTTCTGTCGCGTCTGCTGGCAAACTTCACCCGCGGTGAGAGTGATGCCCTGCGTAAGGCGATGGGTAAGAAACTGATCGACAAGATGAACCACCTGAAATCGAAGTTTATGGCAGGTGGCCAGGCAAACGGTTATGAGGCGAAGACACTTGAAAAGATCTGGTCCGACTGGGAAAAGTTTGCTTCTTATGCATTCAACAAAAGTCACGCCACCTGCTACTCGTGGGTCGCTTACCAGACCGCATTCCTTAAAGCGAACTATCCGTCCGAATACATGGCAGCCGTACTGAGCCGAAGTTTGTCCAACATCGTAGATATCACGAAGTTTATGGATGAATGTAAAGCGATGGGTATACAGGTATTGGGACCTGATGTGAACGAATCTATCCTGAAGTTCAGCGTCGATAAAAACAAGAACATTCGTTTCGGACTGGGAGCCGTGAAAGGGGTCGGCGAGTCAGCCGTACTGAATATTATTGAAGAACGGAAGAAAAACGGGCCATATAAGAACATCTTCGACTTTGTGGAACGCGTCAATCTGACATCGTGCAATAAGAAGAACATCGAATCATTGGCTTTGGCGGGTGCATTCGACAACTTCGGCATCCAGCGCGAACAATTCTTTGCTGAAACAGGTAAAGGTGAACTCTTCCTGGATACACTGGTACGCTATGGTAATAAGTTCCAAATGGATAAAAGTTCTGCCGCCAATTCTTTATTTGGTGGCGACGATCTATTAGTAGCTATTACCAAGCCGGAAATTCCGGTTTGCCATCGTTGGAGCGATCTGGAACGTTTGAATAAGGAAAAGGAACTGGTAGGTATCTACCTTTCCGCTCACCCGCTGGACGAATACCGTATCGTATTAACCTATGTATGCAATACGGGAATGGCAGAGATCAATGACCGGGAAAGCCTGAAAGGGCGCGAAATACTGCTGGGAGGTATCGTTACCGACTTCCGTGAGGGAATGACCAAGACAGGAAAGCCTTATGGAGTGGTTAAAATAGAAGACTTCACCGGCAGTGGCGAGATTGCTTTATTCGGTAACAACTATATAGAATACAGTAAATACTGCAAACAAGGTATGTATCTGCTCATCAATGCCCGCGTAGAGCCCCGCCGTTGGAATGAGAATGAACTCGATTTCAATATCGGTTCCATCCGTTTGTTGCAGGATGAAAAGGATAAGCTGATCGAAAAGATCAGTATTACCTTGCCTATCCACGACCTCGACGAGCCTACAGTCAATGAATTATCGGTGCTGATCAAAAACAATCCGGGACAGAGCTTGTTATATTTCAGAGTGGTTGATGGCGAACATAACATTTCACAAAACTTCTTTTCGCAGAATATCCGGCTGAATGTAACCGGTAAGTTAGTGGAATTCCTGCAGGAGAACGAAAATATTGATTTCAAAATTAACGGCTAAAGTTGTACGGTGTAGAAAGAATTAGTACTTTTGACACCTCGAAAAGGGAACAATTTAAATTAGATATATAATTATGGCACTAGAAGTTACAGATGCAAATTTTGAGGAGTTGGTAAACTCTGGCAAGCCCATGGTCGTTGATTTTTGGGCAGAATGGTGCGGTCCTTGCCGCATGGTAGGTCCGATCATCGATGAATTGGCCACAGAATATGAAGGTAAAGTTACAATCGGAAAAATGGACGTCGACAACAACAATGATGTAGTTGCTCAGTTCGGTATTCGTAATATCCCGACTGTATTGTTCTTCAAAGACGGAAAGTTGGTAGACAAACAGGTAGGTGCAGCACAGAAACCTGCGTTTGTTGCAAAGATCGACGCACTTTTATAATTACTTCATAGCGCGGAGCATTTCGCGCTTTCCCGGGGGGCCGGGTATTCTTTCAACAGAATACCCGGCCTCTTGCATCATACGACGTACTACTCCTTTAGCACAGTAAGTGGTGAGGATTCCTCCATCTGTCATATGTGCATATAATCTGTTGAATATTTCCTGGTTCCACATTTCTGGCTGCTTATCGGGTGCAAAGGCATCAAAGTAAATAAGGTCTATTCCTTCGGGAAGTTCGCAACTGTTATTATCACCCTGTATCTTATGCAAGGTAAACCGCCCGGTGATATTTACCGGCTCGTTCCATACGGCTACATGCAGGGAGTCGAACAAGTCCTTCTTTTCAGGACAAATCACTTTTCCATAATTCAAAGCCTGTACAAGCTCCGGTTCAAGCGGATACAGTTCAATGGAATAATAGTTTACATGGCGGCCATTCTCTTCCGCATCCAGGAGCGTAAGAAAGGCATTCAGTCCTGTTCCGAAACCAATTTCAAAAACGGTAATATCTTTCTTTGACAAATGATGCAATCCAGCCTCTATAAATACGTGGCGCGACTCCTGCACCGCCCCATTCACCGAGTGATAATGCTCGTCCATCTCCGGGATAAACAGGGTATGACTACCGTCTGCAGTCTGTTGTAGCTCTCGTTTCATATGATTTTCTTACGCTTTCATTATTTTTTAGATTCTGCAAAGATATAAAAATATAGAATTGATTACTTTTACATTCGAAATCATTACTAGTAACAAGATAGATGCTACAATATTTTATCCTCTCCACTCCTTCTTTTGTCTGTTTGTTCTGGGCTTTCGCCTTGCTGATAAAAAAAGGGAAAAACTTCCGAACCAAGAGAGTCCTGGCAATCGACCTGCTTTTTTGTTCTGTTGTATTCTATATATATGGAAGTTTCTTCGTGCCCGATACCGATTATGAAAACCGTTATTGGCAGGATATTATTTATACATTTTTCCTTCCGATGCTTTACCCGCTCCACATGATCTATGCCAAACAGCTGACAGATACAAGAAAGTTCCAGTGGTGGGTCATAGTGGCATTCGCCCCTCCTTTTATATTAACAGCATTAACTGCTACCGGCTATTTCTTGATGGGAAAAGAAAACTCCATCATCTATGCCCGTGACTTCCTGTTCAACTATGGAGAAAAGCATTTTCCTCCCGATTACCCATTGTTTAAGCTACAATATTTCTGGAATGAAGTACTGTTCATTATCGTTATCAGTATTCAAACAGTAGTTACGTTTATTTATTTTTCATACCGTATCATCAAATACAGGCACCAGCTAAAAGAGTTCTATTCTAATCCTGATGAACATTTCCAGTGGAACTTTTATTTTATATTTGCTGCTACCGGGATCTATTCATTGCTTACCTTCATAGCTGTACTGGCAGACCTGAACAGTTATAGTTCACGTCCGATATATGTCAACACCATATTTATATTTTTTGCAATCTCCAGCTATATATTAGCCTATGCAGGCTATCATATCCAGTATACTGCTCAAGATTTTGCCCGTCAACTTGCACAGGCCGATCTTGCCGAAGAACAAAACAGTAATACTTTTATCGACGATTGTGATAGAAAAAAAAGTTACAACCCAAGACTTGTCTCTCTTTTCACCCGCCTGATCGAAGAAGAAAAAATATATCTGAAAAGCGATCTGCGTCTGGATGAAGTTGCAGCAATGGTTCAAACCAACCGTTGTTACATATCCCGCCTGATAAACGAAAAATACCAGTGTACATTTTCCGAATATATCAACAGTTGCCGGATAACTTACGCACAGGAATTGATGCGCCGAAACCCATCGATGAAACAAGAAGTGGTAGCCGCCGAATCCGGGTTCTCACATGTGAGTACTTTTAGCAGAACTTTCAGGCAAGTGATAGGAATACCACCTAAAGAGTGGCTCAAACAACAGTAATAACAGCCCAAATATACGAATTGCAAAGAGATTTATATCTTTCGTCAAGATCGGATACATAAGAAAAACAAGGCATTTCGAACTTTCTCCATACTTTTGCGACCATCACAAATGATCCCGGTATTAATACAGAATATTATCTTAAAAGAAGATGGAGAAAGAAATTATCATTGAAAACGATTTATCAGAAATAATTCGTGTCACCCGATTTATTGAATCACTGGGGGTAAGTCTTTTCCTGCCCTCCGCCACAACAAGGCGTATTTGTCTTGCCGTTGAAGAGGCTGTTAGTTGCACCATCCACCACGCCTATCCTGATGGAGCAAAAGGCAAGATCAAACTAAAGATCAGTCAGGTAAACGGTGACATAAATTGTATGATAATAAACGATGGAATAACATTCGACCCGACACTGCTACAAGAGAAAATCGATAATTCATCTTTAGAGGATATGCTGACCGGAGGATTAGGATTCTTCCTGATCTTCAGAACAATGGATGAAATAGCTTTCCATACTGACGGTTCCCTGAATTTTCTAATGATGACAAAAGGGCTGGGGGATGCAGACGAACCCGAAAGTTCTCTAAACACCAATATCTGTAAGGTGGCAGGAGGTGTCATTATTACCATTGAAGGACGCTTGGATACAATGAATGCCCGCAGGTTTGATACTCTTATTCGTCCTGTACTGGACAACGGCACCCCTGAAATCGTTGTCAACTGCGAAAACTTAACGTATGTCAGTAGTTCCGGATTGCGTTGCTTTATCCTGATGCAAAAGAAAGTTGACAGCTCGCATGGACTACTCATTCTAAAAGGTGTATTACCGGAGATCCGTAATATTTTCGATATGACAGGCTGCTCATCCCTGTTCACCATACACTGACAAACTTATGATCAAACGACACATCCTCTACTTATTGCTTATTCTCCTATATATACCAGATATGGTAAAGGGGCAAAGCATCACGATCACCCCCAAATGGACGGCACAAGCACAATTTACCGGTTATTATGTGGCAGATAAAATGGGATTTTACAAAGAAGAGGGGCTCGATGTACGTATCGTGC
Source organism: uncultured Parabacteroides sp. (assembly GCF_905196875.1). Lineage (GTDB taxonomy): Bacteria > Bacteroidota > Bacteroidia > Bacteroidales > Tannerellaceae > Parabacteroides. The sequence goes on from NZ_CAJJWO010000043.1 coordinate 17,797, forward strand.
ATCCGGCCATCTCAGAAAGTTCTTTTTCTGTCTTGCAGAGTGGAAAAGCCCAGGTAGCCGTTATGAACCTGTCGTTTGCCCTGACGGAAAGGGCTTCGGGTGCTAAAATTATCAATGTGATGCAAACCTCACAGGAAAACAGCCTGATGCTGGTTAGCCGTCAGCCATTAACTGATCTGGCAGCATTGAAACAAAAAGATATAGCCGTATGGAACCACCTGAGCCAGAATCTACTGGATAGGATTGCTACGCGCTACCAACTTAGCGGTAAATGGATACGCTTCAACAGCGGCGTCAATATATTCCTTGCCGGGGCTGTCGATATATGCCTTGTAGGCAGTTACAATGAATATCTACAATTAGAGGAATACGGATTGCAACCGAACTCCACTTACCTTCTACATTTCTCCGACTACGGTTACGACCTTCCGGAAGACGGGTTATACGTCACTGAAAATTTCTATCACGCGCATTCTGAAATTATCCCCAAACTTGTACGCGCCAGCATCAAGGGCTGGGAATGGGCAAATGAACACAGGGAAGAAGCCCTGGATATCGTGATGGAATTCGTACGCAACAATAATATTGGTACCAACCGCTATCATCAACGCAAAATGCTGGAAGAATTGCTTCGGTTACAAGTGGATAAAAGTTGTAATAAACGAACATTCCACCTAAGTCCGGAAGATTTCAAACTGGCTTCAGACATCCTGTTGAATGAACAGGAAAGAGAAGATATACATTATTCTGATTTCGTTAAATAACAATCCTATGCATCCTATCAGACAATACTTTCAATTCAAGTCATTTGCCAGCCGGATGAGCATCTATGTACTTTCGTTCACACTGATGGTATTTATCGCTATCATCACACTCTTCTATTTGTACAGCCGTGAAAAGGTAACAGACTTTGCCATAAAAAGTACCCATGAACAATTGGAAAACATGGCTACCAAGATCGGCGACCTATTGAATACGGTAGAGACAACAATGAACCAGACAAGCTGGATGATAGAAGAGAGCCGAAATGACCCGGATTCATTGTTCCGTATCGTTATGGCTGTCGCTAAAAACAACGATCTGATTGTAAGCAGCGGTATCGCATTCGTACCCGACTACTACAAAGAAAAAGGGAAGTACTTCATGCCTTACGCCTCATATATAGACAAAAAGCTCGAATGTACGGTACTGGGTAGTCCGACCTACGATTACCCTTGCATGGATTGGTATCTGGTTCCGAAATTACTGAAGCAGAACTATTGGAGTGAACCTTATTATGACGAGGGGGGAGGAAACTTTATCATGACTACGTTCTCCATGCCTCTATATGATGACGCAGGAGAAGTATATGCAGTCTTTACAGCTAATATTTCGCTGTCTCAATTCACCGATATGGTATCGCAATTAAAGCCCTATACCACCAGTTTCACCTTTTTACTAAGCCGCAACGGTAGCTACATAACCAACCCGAACCGTTCAAAGATCATGAATGAAACCATTTTCACCGATGCATCGGCCAGTAATAATCCTGAAAAGGAGCAAATTGGCAGGGAAATGCTGGCGCAACAGACAGGAACGGCTTTAATCAACCTCGACGAAAAACCGGTATATGTTTTCTATACGTCGATTCCTCACATCGGCTGGTCTGTGGGCAACGTTTGTCCACCTGATATTATTTTACAAGAACTGGATACTATCTCCAAACAAATCATCTTTGTTTCATTAGCCGGAATGCTGATCTTATTCTTTATTATTTATATCATTATCCGCCGCCTGGTAGATCCGCTGGCACAATTCTCACAATCAGCCCGGATCATTGCTACGGGACGGTTCAACGTAAAGCTGCCGCAAGTCAAATCGCACGATGAAATAAAAGCCCTGCATGATTCGCTCGCTTACATGCAGCAATCGCTATTCGATTACGTAGTCAAGCTCCGTGAAACAACCGCAAGCAAAGAGCGAATCGAAAGCGAACTGTCCATTGCCAAGGAAATACAGATGGGAATGGTTCCTAAAACATTTCCTCCTTTCCCGGGACGCCATGATGTAGACCTGTATGCCATCCTGCAATCAGCAAAGGAAGTAGGAGGCGACTTGTATGACTTTTTCATCGAAGGCGACCGGCTCTACTTTATCATAGGAGATGTATCAGGGAAAGGAGTTCCGGCTTCTCTGTTTATGGCCATTGCCCGGAGCTTATTCCGTACCATCTCACGTAATATAGATTCACCTTCAGAGATCGTGACAAGAATGAACAACTCTATCTCGGAAAACAACGAGTCAAACATGTTTATTACACTTATCGTCGGCATATTGGATCTACAAGCCGGGATACTAAAAATATGTAATGCAGGCCATAATCCTCCGGCATTGATATTCCCCGACGGAAGTGTATCGTTCATGGAAACACAAAAGCAATTGATCGTAGGTATTATGCCGGATTATGTGTATTCGGACCAAACTATCAATCTTGAAAAAGGAACTAAAATATTCCTTTATACCGATGGAATAACAGAGGCGGAAAATACAGCAAAAGACTTATACGGAGAAAAAAATCTCCAAAAGACACTGGCTGCCAACACCCGTCAAGATATACGGACAATGGTGAACTCCATTATCTGCTCGGTCGCATTCCATGTACAAATGGCCGACCAAAGCGATGACATAACAATTTTAGCAATACATTACGAACCGGAAACTAGTAAATAAGAAAGGACTCCATTATGATGATGAATAAAGAAATCAGGATTACCAACAATTTGGAAGAAATATCCCATTTATATGAATTCATTGAAGAATTGGGTGAGATACTTGATCTGTCTTCAGAGACCACGATGAATATCAACCTGGCACTGGAAGAAGCTGTAGCCAATATCATCATGTATGCATACCCGGAAGGGGAAGAGCATGAAATATTGTTGAAAGTGACTTCCAGTCCACAGCAACTCATCTTCCTGTTGACAGATAAAGGACAGGTATTCGACCCGACACAGGTACCCGATGCCGAAATCAATTTGTCGATCGAGGAAAGGGCCATCGGAGGGCTCGGGATTTTCCTTATCCGCAGTATCATGAACGAGATTTCGTACCAACGATTGGGGGATGAAAACCTGCTGATAATGAAAAAGAACCTATAAAGCCATATAAACCGGATCATACATGATCCACAGTTGTAGTTTTTATATACCTTTGTCATTTCTAATAAGAATACAAAGATGAATAAAAAACTCTTCGCCTTTTTACTGTTTCTTGCCTGCATCCAGATCGTACAGGCTCAAAAAAGTTATTCCATAAAAGGAATCGTAAAAGAAACGGTTAGTGGCGAACCGATCCCTTATGCTACTGTCCTGATATGGAACACTACCCAGGGAACAGCTACCGACTCCATCGGAAATTTTGAGATAACAGGGGTTACTCCCGGTAGTTACCGGCTTCAGGCCTCTTTTATCGGCTACAAACCGACTGTAACAGCTGAGTTCCGTGTTGCTAATAAAGATGTCTATTTTCCGATCGAACTTGAAACAGCGAGCGAAAGCTTGCAGGAAGTAAACATAGTAGCCTCCCCTTTCCGTAAAACGGCAGAAAGTCCGCTGGGATTACGTGTCATCGGTTTCAAGGAGATAGAGAAGAGTGCCGGGGGTAACCGGGATATTTCACGCGTAGTACAATCATTTCCCGGAGTGGCTTCTACTGCAGCCTTCCGAAACGATCTGATGGTAAGAGGCGGCGGGCCATCCGAAAATCGTTTTTTTCTGGATGGAGTCGAAATACCGAATATCAATCACTTCTCTACACAAGGAGCTTCCGGAGGACCGGTAGGAATCATCAACCCGGATTTTGTACGCGAAGTAAACTTCTATTCGGCCGCATTTCCCGCTGCCAGAGGGAATGCACTTAGTTCTGTGTTAGATTTTAAGTTGCAAGATGGGAATAAAGAAAAGTTTTCTCTGCGAGGTACGCTCGGGGCCTCTGATGTAGGTGTATCGGTCAATGGTCCGTTAGGAAATAAAACCACCTATCAGGTATCTGTACGCCGTTCGTATCTGCAATTCCTGTTCGATATGATCGGTTTACCTTTTCTTCCGACTTTCACGGATGCTCAGTTCAAGATCAAACATGCTTTCGACAAGAAGAATGAACTGACATTCATCGGGTTAGGAGCAATCGATGATATGAAACTGAATACCGGGATGAAGGATATGAGCGAAAAGAACCAATATATCCTTGCCTATCTGCCGGTTGTAAAACAGAAGACCTATACGCTGGGTGCCGTATACAAGCATTATACAGGGCGTAATATCTACTCTCTTATCGTCAGCCGTAGCCAGATGAACAATAAAAACATAAAATATCGCGATAACGATGAAAGTTCACCGGTCAACCTCACCTTGAATTACCGGTCGGATGAAATTGAAAATAAATTTCGCACTGAAAATATCTTCCGCCTGCCTTATATCCAACTGCATGTAGGAGGGAATATCGATTATTCGGAATATACGAATAATACATTTCAGAAACAATTCACCACCATTCCAAAAGAAATCAATTATCAGACAGATCTGGGACTCTGGAAATGGGGATTATATGCTACGGCTATCTATGAAAGCGTGAACGAACGTTTTACCGCTTCACTGGGTCTCCGGACGGATGCTAATAATTATTCATCGAAAATGAATAATATATTCGACCAGCTATCTCCACGCCTATCGCTATCATACCGGTTGGTGGGAGACATGTATCTAAACGCGAACCTGGGACGTTACTACGAATTGCCTCCTTACACCGTGATGGGATTCAAAGACAATAACGGAGAATATGTAAATAAAGCTAACGAACTACAGTATATCCGTAGCGACCAGGCCGGATTAGGACTGGAATACCGCCCTTCATCCTACCTTAAATTTACGGTTGAAGGATTTTATAAACACTATAACTATTACCCGATGTCGGTTATCGACAGTATTCCACTGGCTTCCAAAGGGACAGACTACGGTGTACTGGGGAATGAGGCTGTCACCTCCACCGCCACCGGACGTGCCTACGGTGTGGAACTGATGGGGCGTTGGTATAATTATAAGGGCCTTACATTCATCGCTTCTTATACCTATGTCCGCAGCGAATACAAAGACGGAAGAAATACAGGTAAATATATACCCTCCGCATGGGACAACAAGCATCTTCTCACTTTCAGCGGTACTTATTCACTTCCTAAAAACTGGGATGTGGGAGCAAAACTGAGGGTAGTAGGCGGTGCACCTTATACTCCCTACGATGTCGAAAAAAGTAGTTATGTAAATGCATGGGATGCCAGTGGCAGTCTCTACTACGATTACAGCCGCTTCAACAGTGAGCGTCTGAAACCGTTCACCCAACTGGACCTGCGTATAGACAAAACATTTTATCTGAAAAATATAATGTTGGGGCTCTATATCGACGTACAGAATGTACTTAATTCCAAATACAAAGAACAGGATGTCTATATTAAAACAGGGAAAATACTCAATCCGGAAGCTCCACTGGATAAGCAACAGTATGAATTAAAACCAATAGAACGCATGACCGGAACATTATTGCCCAGCATAGGAATCATGATCGAAATATAATACCCTTGATTTTCTTCCGTTTTTATTAACCATAGTTCTGCAATAGATAGCAAATTATTCCTATTTTTGTAGCCGGGAAAACAGATAATAATTTGCCTGAGGAAAAGTCAATGCATAAAGCAGTTCTAATAAATATTATACACCACATACAAACTCTATTCATACTTGTATGCCTGATGTGGTCTGTCCCGACGCTAGCAGAAGAGGTCCATCCGATCCTCATTATCAGTTCTTATAACCCGGATACCCGGAACACCACACAGAACATTTCCGAATTCATGGAAGAATATAAACGACTGGGAGGTACTGCCCCTGTTATTATAGAAAACATGAACTGTAAAAGTTTACCGGAAGCTCCCCTATGGAAAGGGAAAATGAAGACCCTGCTCAATAAGTACAAAAATGAGAATACCCCACAGATCACCATCATTCTCGGACAAGAGGCCTGGTCTTCCTATTTATCGCAAGATGAACCTGTTTTAAAAGGTATTCCTATCTTGTGTGGAATGGTAAGTAGCAACGCGGTCATATTGCCGGATTCAAGTGTGGCACTCTCCGACTGGGACCCAGAAAGCATCGATATACAAGATCAAATCAGCAAGGAACATTTTCTGTCGGGATTTCTGTATACGTATGACGTTAACAGGAATATCCAATTGATCAGAAATCTTTACCCTTCCACCGAACACATAGCTTTAGTAACAGACAACAGCTACGGTGGCATTGCTCTGCAAGCTCTGGTGAAAAAAGATTTGAAATCATTCCCCGATCTGGATCTTATCTTATTGGATGGCCGAAAAAATAATATATACACCATTATTGAGCAAATCAAGCAACTCCCCAAGGAAACAGCTATCATGCTCGGAACCTGGCGCGTCGACGTGAACGATGGTTATTATGTAGGCAATGCTACATACACCATGATGTCGAGCAACCCGAATTTACCGGCATTCACTCTGACCTCCACCGGATTAAGCCACTGGGCAATCGGCGGATATATTCCTCAATACAGGCCTATCGGAAAAGACCTGGCTAAACAGGCAATCGATATCCTGACCGGCAAAGTGCAACAAAAAGATTTGCGTGCGATAAGTATTCCCAATGCCTATACTTTCGATGCACGAAAACTGAAAGAGTTCAATATCGATAAGAACATACTGCCGGAAAATTCTATCCTGATCAATACGGAAGGAAACTTGTTTGTAAAATACAGATTTGAAATCTTATTGATCGTTGCCTGCATATTACTGGTTTTCCTTTTGATGATCCTTCTTTTCCTGTTCAGAACCAACAGACTGAAAGACAAACTGATGGACCTGCAAAAAGACAACGAGATCATTATGAACAACATTCAGGCCTCCATCCGTTTCATCAAGCCCGACTATTCCGTGAAATGGGAAAATGAGATCAAAATGTTATGTGTCCCCAAATACGGCCCGAAGAATTGCTGTATCGTAAAAGACGGCCAGAAGCCTTATTGTGAAAATTGCGTATTGATCTCAGCAATGGAAAATAAAAAGCCTTTCGACATAGTAAAAGAATGCGAACCAGGCAAATATATACATACCCTTGCCAATCCGATCATCGATTCGAATAACAGCTTATTGGGAGTTATTTTCAAGAAAGAGGATGTCACCAAACAGAAGTTGGCGGAGAACGAATTACGTTTGGCTAAAGAAAAAGCGGAGGAATCCGATCATCTGAAATCAGCCTTCCTGGCAAATATGAGTCACGAGATCCGTACACCACTCAACGCTATCGTCGGTTTCTCCGGGCTACTGGCTATGACTGAAGATAGTGAGGAACGTGAGGAATACATCAACATTATCAACAACAACAATGAATTGTTGCTGCAATTGATCAACGATATCCTCGACCTCTCAAAGATAGAAGCCAACACGCTCGAGTTTGTTTATTCGGATATCGATATCAATCAGTTGTTATGCGATATCGAACAAACATCACGTCTGAAAGCTGCCGACGGTGTACAGGTTTCATTCGTAGAAAAACTGCCTCATTGTATTATCCGAACGGACAAGAACCGCTTGTCACAAGTAATAACCAACTTTATTAATAATGCGATCAAATTCACGAAGGAAGGTAGTATACGCTTCGGATATAAGCATAAAGAAAACAAGCTGCTTTTCTATGTCTCAGACACAGGTTGCGGTATAGACAAGAAAATAAAAGACAGTGTATTCCAACGTTTTGTCAAACTGGATAGCTTCGCACAGGGAACAGGACTCGGTCTGTCTATCAGCCAGATGATCGTACAGAAGCTGGGTGGTGAGATCGGTGTGGAGTCTGAGATTGGACAAGGGTCTACTTTCTGGTTTACATTACCCGACACGGTTATAGAAGAATCACACATAGTTCCCGTTAGCTCCAACAAGGTTGAAATAAATACAGAGAACCAGACAGATAAGAAAGCCTCCACTTTGCTGATAGCAGAAGATAACGAAAGTAATTATACCCTGATCAAAGCGATCCTGAAAGACTATAACCTGCTACATGCATGGAACGGTCAGGAAGCCGTCGATTTATATCGTAAGTATCATCCGGACATGATTCTCATGGACCTTAAGATGCCTATTATGGACGGATATCAGGCTACCCAGGAAATACGTAAAGACAATACGATTATCCCGATCATCGCCGTTACCGCTTTTGCTTTTGCCGAAGATGAACAACGGGTCAGCCATAGCGGATTCAATGGTTACGTAGCAAAACCGATCAAACCGAATGATCTGAAAAAGAAAATTACAGATCTTTTGTAACAAGCTTATAAAGCACGCGTTCCGGGAAAAAGCATCGTAAAAACGGTTCCCTTCTCCATTTCGGAAATAACGGTAATATTACCTCCATGACGATTCATAATCTGTCGGCACACACTGAGCCCGATCCCCGAGCCTCCGGGCTTAGTGGTAAAAAATGGAACAAAAACTTTGTCAAGTGCCTCCGGTACGATTCCGCTCCCATTATCCGATATAGTTATAACAGGTATCCCTTCCCGCCTGAAAGCCTCTACACGAACTTCAGGAGAGAGACTTTCGCTACAAGCTTCCACCGCATTCTTCAAGAGGTTTATAAGTACCTGTTCGATCATACCGCGATCGGCATACAACCTCAACTCAGACGGTTTAATAGAATAAACAAAACGGACATCATTAGCCGGCACCAGTTTCTGTATATCGTCAAACAAAGCCGATACCGGAAACAACTGCATGGTAGGTGCCGGAATACGGGTTAATTTCCGGTAGTTCTCTACAAAGTCCAGTAGGCCCTTACTCCTGCGGTGGATTGTCTGTATAGCCTGGAGCATAATCCCATAATCGCGTTCATTCATCCCATTCGATTCGGCACGCTCTGTTACTGTCTCCGACAAAGAAATGATAGGCGCAATTGAATTCATGATTTCGTGAGTTAATACACGGATCAGTTTTTGCCAGGCTTCTGTCTCCGCTTCAGCCACGACTGAATTGTAAAGCCTCGAACGGAAAGCATTCAATGCCTCATTCATAGAATGGGTGAGCTGCGCCTCCGCCCCACCCGACGAGGGAACAGGGAAAGAAAGATTCAGATCGCCATAATGTATATTAGCGATCAGGTGTTCCATCCTACGGATTGTTTTCTGCTGATCCCAATATAAAGAACAAGCCAACAGAATCAAGATTACTCCTACCATAACTGTCGTAAAATAAAGACCTTTCAATAATAGGAATGCAATTGCCAGCGACAAAAGCACGATCAATATGATCTTTATCAAGATGATATAACGTTTCATAAGCCCAGTTTATCTAGTTTCCGGTACAGGGCAAAACGGGTAATGCCCAGTAATTCAGCGGCACGGGTCACGTTTCCGTCGGCACGGCGCAGGGCACGTTCGATAGCTTCCTTCTCCAGAATACTCAGATTCAGTTCTTCTGTGTCGGCTTTCTTCTTTGAAGCAGAGGGCTGGAGCATAAAGTTTTCCGGTTTCAGCATTTGCCCGTCGGACAAAATAACAGCGCGTTCAATAGCATGCTGTAATTCACGGACATTACCGGGCCATTCATAATTTTGCAACTTGGTACGTGCATCACGGCTCAGACCTTTGATCTCTTTCTTATACTTACGGGCGTAACGGGAAAGGAAATAATCGGCCAGCAACTGAATATCGTTTCCTCGTTCACGAAGGGGCGGTATATGCAATTCGATCGTATTGATACGATAAAGCAGGTCCTGGCGAAAAGTCCCCTCCTCTACCATATTCCGTATATTCATATTGGTTGCACATATCAGGCGAACATCGATGGAGACAGGTCGGGTAGCTCCCAGACGAGTGATCTGTTGCTTCTCTATCGCAGTAAGCAATTTAGCTTGCATAGGCATACTCAGGTTTCCTATCTCATCCAGGAAAAGGGTACCACCCGTGGCCACTTCCATACGCCCTGGTTTATCCCGGCGGGCATCCGTGAAAGCACCCTTTTCATAACCGAAAAGTTCGCTTTCAAAAAGTTGTTCGGGTATACTCCCCAGATCGATCCCGACAAAAACCTGTCCGGCACGTGGCGAATGATGGTACAAGGCACGGGCTACCAGATCCTTGCCCGTTCCGTTCTCACCCAAGATCAGGATATTGGCATCCGTATAGCGTAACTTTTCAACAGTAGAGAAAATATCCTGCATAGCATTACTTTCACCTATAATTTCAAAGCCGGCCTCTTCCGTTGTTTCAAGTGCTGCAACTTGACGTTTCAAGGATCGTACTTCGGTTCGGCTTTCACGAAGTTTCAGGGCAGCTGATAAAGTTGCCAGCAATTTCTCTTTCTCCCACGGTTTGGGTATAAAGTCGGTCGCTCCTGCCTTGATAGCACGCACAGCTTTTTCAGTATCGGCATACGCAGTTATGAAAAGGACGACAGCATCGGGGTCGACCTTTTTTATTTTTTCAAGCCAGAAAAAGCCTTCCTGCCCGCTGATAGCATCACGACGGAAATTCATATCGAGAAGAATCACATCCGGTGCATAACTCTCCATGAAATGCTCAATCCGTTCGGGTTGTGTGGTGACACGTATCTGCTCTACATAAGGTTCCACTAATAAATTCAAGGCAAAGAGGACATCCTCATTGTCGTCGATGATAAGTATTTTTCCCTGTTTCATATCAATCTCCTTTTTTTAAAATACAGTCTATTTGGGAAGACACAGTTCCCAGTACTAGTAAGTCACTATTACCAACACTGGTAAGTCATCCTTCCCTGAGGTGAAAGAATCACTCTCCCGAAAGCTCCTATAAGCGTGGTAAAGATAAGGATTAAAACGATAGGCAGAACGTTCGGTTACGCACGTTTTTCGTGCGGAAAAGCACAGCTAAAAAAGCAGATTTATTACTTTACCCATTTAAATTATTAGCTGGAAATCGTTATAAATCAAAATTCTTTCTACATTTGTATAATTTACAATTAATCACTTAAACTCTCATTATGAAAAGAATCCATCTTGTTATTCCTTGCTTATTGGCACTACTCGTAACGTTTAGTTGCCAACAACCGGCACAGACCGATGGCGCATGTTCAGAAAAAGACATGCCTACAGAAGAAACAGTAATGGCTGTTCTGATCGACACTCCTCAGATTACAACACCGCCGGCCCGGTTAAAACTCGATCCCTTTTACAAAAAATACATGAATGTAAACGGCATACATGTGGTCAGTTCCTGGCGCGTACCCGACTCTTGTTTCTATACGGCCTACGTAAGTATCAAAGCATTAACCGATGTTCTACCTAAAGAGGTACTTGAATCGATGACCAACCGGGATACCCGTATCGGGATCATGGCACGTTACGAAGGGACTACCGATATTCCCGAACATGCATTCCTGGCGAGTGATACGACCCTGAACTGGGATGTGCGGGCCAGAGGGTTAGGTGGTACGCTTCACATGCCTTTCTCCACCTGCGCGGAAGAAAATATCATGGCTTACCAGATCGACAAATATCATGCGGAAGACATTCTGATCCATGAATTTGCCCATACAATACATAATGTAGGCATTCGTCCTGTCTATCCGGACTTCAACGATGAACTGCAAGCCTCTCTCGACGCTGCCATCGCTAAAGGACGCTGGAAAAATGTATATGCCTCGACAAATATTGAGGAATACTGGGCTGAAGGTGTTCAGAACTGGTTTAATGTAAATGCAGAAGTCGATAACGACGGAGGAGACGGTAAACACAACAAGATCAATACCCGTGAAGAACTACAGCGGTACGATCCGGGATTATATAATATCCTGGCCCGTTTCTTCCCCGAAGTAAAAGAACAGGTAAGCCGCCATAAAAAAGTGAATCTATATAACTGGCAGGAAAACGACTGATCGTATCAGCTGTGCGTAGACGCACATTCTTTGTGCGCTGACGCACTAACCATTAAAACAGATCAGCACCTTAAACACTAATTATCAGCACTTTAAAAATGTGGCATGTTATTTGTTTTTAATAAGACATGACACATACAAGAACATACATATTATCCGCTATCCTTGTCATACTGACCGTTATCCCGGCTCATTCGCAGGATACGTTACACCTGACATTGTCCGAAACCATCCGCATAGCACAGGAACAATCTCCCCAGGCTATCGCCGCCCGCCATTCATTCAGGGCTGCTTACTGGAACTGGAGGTCTTTCCGTGCCAATATGTTACCGAGCCTGACCTTCAACTCCTCCCCTTCTCTGAACCGATCGATCAGTTCGGTTACTTTACCTGACGGGGGAGAAAGTTTCGTACACCGGAATCAACTGATGGTGGATGCGGGATTTACTATCAACCAGAATGTTTCGCTGACGGGAGGTAGCCTCTTCGTCAAGACTGCGCTACAACGGCTGGATCTATTCTCTGAAAAAACAAGTTCTTATAACAGCAGTCCGGTCGTAGTGGGATACGAACAGGACCTGTTCGGGTATAATCAATTTAAATGGGACCGCAAAATAGAGCCATTGCGTTACACCGAATCCCGCAAGAACCTGATAGAGACGTTAGAACTTGTAGCGACACAGGCCACAACACAGTTCTTTCAGCTCGCCACTGCACAGACCAACTGGGAAATAGCCCAATATAATTATGCAAATGCCGACACCTTATTTCAATATGCACAGGGAAGATACAATATCGGAACTATCACAGAGAATGAAATGCTGCAACTGGAATTGAATCTTCTGACAGAACAAACCAATATGATGAATGCCCGTATCGAAGTTGACGATTGTATCCAGTCGTTACGCAGCTACCTCGGAATCAAAGATGCTTCGGAGCTGGTTTCCATAACAAACGGAGAAATTCCTCATTTCACAGTCGATGTAAAACAGGCCTTGGCACTCGCTTACGAAAATAATCCCGAACCGGAATACCTGCAACGTCGCCAACTTGAAAGTGAAAGTGCCGTAGCACAAGCGAAAGCATCCCGGGGGTTCAAAGCCGACCTGTACATGCAATTCGGACTGACCCAGACAAACGAACATCTGAAAGAAGCCTATCGCAGCCCGATGGATCAACAGTTGATAAGCCTCGGTATCCGGATTCCCATCCTCGACTGGGGTGTCGGCAAGGGAAAAGTGAAAGTGGTCCTCAGCAACCGCGACAAAATATATACGGAGGTAGAGCAATCGCGCAACGACTTTGAACTGAATGTAATCAAGATGGTCAAACAATTCAACCTGCAGGCCGACAAGGTTACGATCGCACAAAAAACAGATCAGACAGCCAGACGCAGGAACGATGTGGCACAAAAGTTATATCTCCTGGGTAAATCGACCATCCTCGACCTCAACGCTTCCATCAGTGAGAAAGACCGGGCACGACGGGATTACATCACTGCTTTATATAATTACTGGAGCCTGTATTACGGCCTGCGTAGCATGACTGGCTATGATTTTGAGCAAGGTCGGGAACTGACATTCAATTACGAACAATTAATGAAATAAGATAATGGACAAACCTATTGAAAAGAAACCTGTATATTACCGTTACCGCTGGCACATTGCCGGAAGCATAGCCTTTGTTATCCTATTGGTCTATGTATCGATCGTCGCTTCCGGAGGACGCAAATTACGTACCGAGGCTGAAAACCTCATCATAGGTGAAGCAACAGCCGATAAATTCCTGGAATATGTAGATGTGGAAGGAGTAGTTCAACCGATCCTGACCATTAAGATCAATGCCAGGGAGGCCGGGAGTGTAGAACGTATCGTCGCAGAGGAAGGTACCATGCTGAAACTCGGGGATACTATCCTGACCCTGACAAATCCGGACTTGGTACGTACCATCGACGACCAACGCGACGAATGGGAAAAACAATTGATTTCTTATCAGGAAAAAGAGATCGAAATGGAACAAAAAAGCCTTGACCTTCAAAAACAGACTTTACAAACCACGTACGAACTCAATCGCCTGAAAAAGAGCTTTACCCTCGATGAAGAAGAATTCCGTATGGGGGTAAAAAGTAAAGCGCAACTGGACGTACAACGCGATGAGTTTGCCTACAAGACCCAGAGTACGGCCCTCCAACTGGAAGGTCTGCGCCATGACAGTGCCGCCACAATCCTTCGCCGCGAACTGATGAAAAACGACCTCGAACGCGAACGGAAAAAGTACGCCCGTGCACAGGAGCGTATGGACAACTTAATTGTCCGTGCCCCTTTAGCCGGCCAGCTCAGTTTTGTAAAAGTCACACCCGGCCAACAGGTACAGAGTACCGAAGCGATAGCCGAAATAAAAGTACTGGATCAGTTCAAAGTGCATACGGCATTAAGCGAATACTATATCGACCGCATCACGACAGGCCTGCCCGCCACCATCAGCTGGCAAGGAAAAAAATATCCGCTGCGTATCACTAAAGTCGTTCCGGAAGTAAAAGACCGTAACTTCGACGTCGACCTCGTTTTCACCGACGAATCCCCTGAGAATGTCCGTATAGGAAAAAGCTTCCGCGTACAGATCGAACTCGGACAGCCGGAAGAAGCACTGGTCATCCCACGTGGCGATTTCTTCCAGACCACCGGAGGACAATGGATCTATAAACTGAACGAAGCCGGCACAAAAGCCCGGAAAGTAAATATCGGCATCGGTCGTCAAAACCCGCAACAGTATGAAATAACCAGCGGATTACAACCGGGTGATAAGGTTATTGTCACCGGATATAGTACTTTTGGAGACGCAGAAGAGCTGATATTAAAATAAAAAACGGAGCATACTATTACCATGAAAATATTATTACTGGCTATCCGGTCGTTATCACGTTTCCGGATGTACACAGCTATCAATATACTAGGATTAGCCATGAGTCTGGCCTGTGTGATTATCTTATGCAGATATATTCATCGGGAAGTAACGACAGATCATTTCATCAAAGATCTCGACAGGGTTTATTATACTGTATTAGATCGCAATTCCGATAAACAACCCTTCATTGCCGGTCGTTCGGATGATTCCTCTATCCCTGATCCGTTAACTGAAGCATCGGTAGAAATAAGTAGCTCTTTCATACCGATGGATCAGGACCGAATCGCTTACGATGATAAAAAATTCAATGTAAGACTATTGGCTGTAGATAGTAATTATTTGAAAATTATGACTTATCCAATCCTGAGATCCAACCATAACTCTTTATTCAGTCAACCGGATGAAGCTGTATTGACAAAAGAATTTGCCCGGAAAGTATTTGGTGACACAGACCCGATAGGTCAAACCTTTATACATACATCGGGCAATATCGCTACCGTAACCGGCATCCTCGATGAGCCGGACACACAGGTATCCTATCCTTTCGACCTGCTGGTTTCCGTTGGGTTACAAAAAGACTGGATGAGACTGAACGCATTACTGGTACGTCTCAAACCTCATACGGATGTGGAGGCATTCAACAAACGGTTCGATCATTATACCGAAGCACGATCCTGGGGGTCGTCCATCCGCCTACAACTATATCCGCTAAAGAAATTCTATTTCGATAAGCAGATGAGATGTTACTACAACGCCTGCCAGAAAGGAGAGTACAGCCATATCGTCGTACTGTCGATCGTTGCTCTTCTGTTATTAATTGTCGGGGTATTCAACTTCGTAAATATCTATACAGTACTCATGTTAAAACGTGCCCGTGAATTCGGTATGAAGAAAGTATTCGGGGCAAACAGTAAACAGGTAGCTATACAACTCTATCTTGAAAACCTGTTCATGACAACGATCGCTCTTTTTGGAGCCTGGATATTTATTGAACTCAGCACAGAGATTGTTCAGGGGATATTAGGTATTCCGATCGTACCCAATACATCATTCAATATAGCGTTATCGACAGGGATACTCTTTCTATTACCGGTCGTCACATCCGTTTATCCATTTATACGCTACAATTATTCGGCACCGATCACTTCACTCCGTTCTATCAACCGGAGCGGAGGTTCTACCGTCTCCCGTTCTATATTTCTGGGAATACAATATGTTATTACGATCGTCTTGGTTGTCGTCTCGATCTTCTTTATCAAACAACTGGACTTCATGCTGAATACAGACCTGGGATTCCGGACGGATCATATACTGAAAACACAACTATTGCATCAGCCCAACTCCGATAAAGAAAGGGAAGAAGCCTATCGAAAAGCAGAACTGTTCGAACAACAAATAAGTACTTCACCTTTATTCGAGCCTTATGTCTTTGGAGAGACACCATATAGTCACACCGATTATACCTATCCGATAAAAGCCCCGGGAGGAGAATACAAAGATGTCATCTGCCAGAGTATTTCTGAAAAATATTTTAAACTCTTCGATATCAAACTCAAAGAGGGACGATTATGGGACGATGCTGTCGATTCGCCTACCGAATATAACGTTATCATTAACGAGACAGCACAAAAGTTATTCAATATCAAGAATCTGGATAATGCGGAAATAGAAGCGGAACGTGCTTTCTACATATCCAACATGGAAGATTTCAATACCAGCAAACGATATAAGGTAGTCGGTATCATAAAAGATTTCAATACCGGACATCTATCAAAGGCAACACAGCCGATAGTATACTATTATTATAAAAATGATCCGCGTGATCCTTTCATGGCATACATTCCTGCCGGTAAAGAACAGGAAGCAATCTCTTTCCTCAAAAAATTGCATGAGGAAGTAGAAGGTGGCGAATTTAAATACTCTTTTATTTCGGATGAGATAAACGACCTGTACAGCAAAGACAAACAGATAACCAGTATCTACTCCGTCTTTGCCATCATCGCCATTCTGATCTCTTCGTTAGGGCTATTCGGTCTTTCTCTCTTTGACGTACAACAACGCTATAATGAAATAGCTATACGCAAAGTAAACGGGGCAACCACTACTAACGTCATGCAAATGCTTCTTCGTAAATATTACAAGCTTTTAATAGTAGCTTTCCTGATAGCCGCTCCTGTCTCCTGGATCGCGATCAATAAATACCTGGAAGACTTTGCGAACAAGACATCTGTTTCCTGGTGGATATTTATCCTTGCCCTATTCATAACAGCCGGTATCTCATTGGCAACATTGATCTGGCAAATACATAAAGCGGCACAGACCGATCCGGCAAAAGCTATGAAAACGGAATAATAAAAAACAGACAATCATGAAAATTCTATTGCTGGCTATACGTTCTCTTTTTAGATTCAGGTCATATACCCTGGTAAATATACTCGGACTAGCATTAAGCCTGGCCTGCGTGATCATTATCAGCCGATACATATACAGCGAAGCTACGACCGATCATTTCAACAAAAAACATGAGCAGTTGTACCTGAGCCTGCGCCATCGGGGAAACGGCGAACTGCCACCGATCCTGTGTACTACGGATAATGTGCTCATGAAGAAAAATTATATCAATCCGCTGGATATTCCGGAAATAGAGAAAAGGACTTCTTTTGTCTCCCTCAGCGACGTAGAAATCAGTGTAGACGAGAAGAAATTTAATGCGCATGTATTAGCTACAGATACGCT
This sequence comes from uncultured Parabacteroides sp., assembly GCF_905196875.1. Classification (GTDB taxonomy): domain Bacteria; phylum Bacteroidota; class Bacteroidia; order Bacteroidales; family Tannerellaceae; genus Parabacteroides. Next base: position 35,399 of record NZ_CAJJWO010000043.1, read on the forward strand.
CTTCCTGCAATTGTTGGACTATCCGGTGCTGGAAGGCGATCGTACCCGCTTGCTGGCCGATCCTAAGGAAGCAGTTATCACCGATAAATTCGCACAGAAGTTGTTCGGTAAAGAGAATCCGGTCGGCAGGAATATAGAATATAATGGGAATATCCTTACGGTAAGAGGCGTTACGGGGAAGACGAAAACACAAAGTTCCCTCGACTTCGACCTCCTGATATCAAAAGAGTTGCAATGGCGCTGGCCTCCGGTGAACTACTACAGTATCGCACGGGCTTTTCCCGGCGCCAGTACCGCACGGATTAATGAGAAACTCAAAGCGAACTATAATGCAGACGATAACAACAGTTTCCTTTTCCAGGTTATCCCGCTGGACAAACTTTATATGGACAAGACTGTCGACAAAGGACAGAACACGTTTCGCCAAGGAAATACGGACAGCCTGAAGATACTGTCATTCGTAGCCGTCTTACTTCTGTTGATCGGGGTATTCAACTTTATCCACATAAGTTCGGTCGTTATCATTAAACGCAACCGGGAGTTGGGGATGAAGAAAGTATTCGGGGCCAGACCTGCCCAACTGTTTGTCCAGTTATATGCAGAAAACATGGTGCTAACGGCAATCTCCCTCTTTCTCAGCTGGATGATCATCGAAATAACCAACCCGTTACAGATAAACCTGTTCGGCATTTCGCCTGTTGTCGGATCGTCTTTTAATGCCATATTATCGCTGGGGCTTCTGGTCGGATTACCGTTGGTCATCACTCTGTATCCTTTTTTCAACTATAGTTTCCGGCAGACGATCCGTTCACTGCAAGGAACAGTTCCGGAAAAAAGCAAGATGGGAACGCGCTCGGTCTTTTTAATCATACAGTATGGTATCACCTGCTGCCTGATCATTTCTTCCCTGTTTTTTATAAAACAACTTCATTTCATGCTGAATGCCGATCTGGGATACCGGACAAAGGATATTATAAAGGTATGGTTCATGCGCCCTTCCTCCCAAATGAGTTACGGGCTGGAAGACCAGAAACGGTCTGATGAGATTTCGTTTAAAGTACAAAATGCCATCAAAGCGTCTCCTTTATTTCAATCCTTTTCTTATGGTCTGAGCCCGTATGAGATGCCTGCCGACCAGTCCAATAAACAAAACATGCGCATTCCCGGAGGAGAATGGCAAGAAGTACTTCATGTAAAGGTATATAATAGCTTTTTCGATGTATATGAGATACCGGTTTCCAAAGACAGACTCCCGGAAAACGAACATGAGATACTTATGAATGAAACGGCCGGGAAGCTATTCAGGAAAGGCGGGCAAAGTCCTGCGGAACTGGAAATGGAGTCATACGACGGGATCAACTCATACCTAATAAAAGGCTTCATACCTGAATTTCAAGTCGTACATCTTTCACAACGCAACCAACCGGTCGTCATCACTACCAAAGATGTAAAAGACGAGCTTTTCTGGCCCGGTAAACTAATGGCTTCTATTGTCCCAGGGCAACGCCAGGAAGCAATCAGGTTTCTGAAAGAACTTCATGCCAGAACTGTCGGGGGCGAATTCGAATATACATTTGTAGAAGACGAGATCAGTGCCATGTATGAAAAAGACCGGTTAGCTACCCGCATCTACTCCGTCTTTGCAGTAATCTCCATCCTGATCTCTTCAATGGGGTTATTCAGTTTGTCATTATTCGACATTCAGCAACGATACAAGGAAATAGTAATTCGCAAAATAAACGGGGCTACGACGGGAGTTATCATAAAATTGCTATTAAGAAAATATTACAGGCTCCTGGGGCTTTCATTTATAATAGCCACCCCGGTTTCCTGGCTGGTTATCACCAGGTATATGGAACACTTCGCAAACAAAGCGCCGTTATCATGGTGGCTCTTTGCCGTAGCATTTCTGCTTACCGGCGGCATATCCCTATTCACTCTGATCTGGCAGATACGTAAAGCTGCCGGAACCAATCCGGCAATAGCCATCAAAACAGAATAAGAACTAAACTTGCAATAAATATTCGCACAACAATGAATATGCTACAACACTATTTTAAACTGGCGGTTCGTAACCTGCTTAAATATAAATCGCAAGCCATCATTAGTATTGTTGGCCTAGCGGTAGGGTTTACCTGTTTTGCACTGGCGACTTTATGGATACGCTACGAACAGACTTACGATACTTTTCATGACGGCGCCGACCGTATTTATATGATACGAATAACATCTGAAATGTACAACGAAGGTATATCCCAGATCACGCCCTATCCGCTGGCCGCTTTTCTGAAAGAAACATTCCCGGAAGTAGAAACAGCCTGCAATATGCAAGCCTGGAACTGTGAATTCAAATACAAAGGGGCAGAATATAGTTCGTATGAAATAGGAGTCGACTCTACCACAATGGAAATGTTCCGATTTGATGTGATAAATGGAAGCAGAAACTTCATGCTTCCTGATAATCAAGAGATAGCCATTACCGATCAACTGGCCCATAAACTATTCGGAACGGAAGATCCGATCGGTAAAGAGCTCGATATCTATGGGAACAGGAAAATATGCGCCATTGTAAAACCCTGGGATATACATAGCAATATGCCTTTTGAAATCCTTGTATCGAACAGGTATGAGAAAAAGTGGAACATGTCTTCCTGGCAAACTTTCATCAAGCTAAGAAAAGGAGTCAATATAAAGACTTTCGAAAAGAAACTGAAAGAGTTTAAAGCAGATAAGGATCCATCATTTTCAATCAGTAAAACAATACTGACACCGATCACGAGCATACGTTACGACCGTCCCAACCGGGAAGTAACAGTGAAATATGAACACATCCTATTATTTGCTTCAGCCAGCGGTCTTGTTATCCTTTGCGCCTTATTCAACTATCTGACTCTGTTCATTACCCGAATCCGTATGCGTAACCGGGAAATTGCCCTTCGTAAAGTATGCGGTTCATCCGACAGCAACCAACTGGTCTTATTTGCCGTCGAATATATGCTGACGCTGGTACTGGCTTTATTTACAGGCCTGATACTGATCGAACTAGTACTACCTATATTTAAAGAGCTCTCTGAAATAAAGCTGGAAAACACGGCCATTTATCTTTCAGCAGTGAAGTATTCAGGGATTATTGTCATTCTTTCATTCCTGTTATCCTTATACCCGATTTATTATTTCAGACGTCAGACTTTAAACAGCATGCTGAAAGGATCTGCCGGGGGAAAGAACAAAAATATATTCCAGAAGATCAGCATAGTCGCACAGTTCATAATCAGTATCTGTTTCATTTTTTGCTCTATCATACTGATGAAACAAATCTATCACCTGAACCAGGCCGATTATGGGCTCGAGCGGACCTGCCGGGCAAACGTCAGTGTCTATCCGGTTATCGGAGGACTGAAAGAGGAGATCAGCAAGATCCCGTTCGTCACGGAGGTATTCCCGGATGAACTGTCACCTATTTTTCCTCGCTACGCCCGTTCTTTCCAAAGTTTGAACGAATGGGAAGGATGTCAGGATTCTACCACATTCATACATTTCGAGATGATCGACTGTAATCAGGAATACTTCCGGTTCTACGGAATGAAACTTGTTGAAGGCTCAATACCCTCTAACGGTGCCGGCAATCAGATTTTGGTAAACCAAACAGGGATTAAGGCGTTGAATATGGATCATCCAGTCGGAAAAACAATGTTGAAGGGAGAATCGCAATACGTTATTGCCGGAGTCGTTAAGGATTTCTATATCGCTCCGCCTACCGTCCCCACCAAACCGATCATGCTGGTATTCCCAAAAGAATTTACTTCCGGTAACGGTGAAAGTGCCCTTTTCAAATACCAGAAAGGAACCTGGCCTCAATGTAAACAACGGATCGAAAAGCTGGTGAAAAAGCTTAACCCGGACAATCGCTATTGTAATATTGGGAATATGGAAGAGGAATATGCCAAATTCCTGAAATCTGAGAATGCCTTGTTATTGATGCTCGATTTTGTTACATTGGTATGTATCCTGATCTCCCTGTTCGGTATCTTTTCACTTGTCACTCTCGACTGTGAACAACGCCGGAAAGAAATAGCCATCCGGAAGGTGAATGGTGCAACGACACGTCATATCATGCGTAATTTCTTCCTGAAATATATGTTGCTATTGTTCATCGCCTCCGCTGTCGCTTTCCCGGTCGGTTATCTCATTATGAAACCCTGGATACAGAATTACGTGCTTCAAACAAGCATCGATTGGTGGATATATCCGGCCATATTGCTCTCACTGATACTTCTAATCACACTCTGCACAAGCTGGCGGATATGGAGGGCTTCCAACCAGAATCCGGCGGAAACAATTAAATCTGAATAAAATTAAAACAATATAGATATGAAACAATTAGTATGCTTTCTCACTTGTCTATCCGTATTTCTCTCCTGTTCCGATTCGAAGAACAAAGGAGCCGTAAAAACGTATAAAGTCGATACAGACATCACAAACACATTATCAGGTCAGGTAGTCTTTGCCGGACAAGATGTACATACTTATTACGACATAAATATTACGGACGATTACTATGCTTTTATGGACTATTACAGTGATACGCTCCTGCAGGTCAGAGACAAAAACGACTTCTCCCTTTACCAGATAGAGATGAAGGAGAAAGACACGTTCCTTATCTCCTACCCGTCTTTTACTAAATATGATTATGCCAACAAGAATAAAAAAAATGCAATCACGATCTGGGATAACGACTCACATCTATTGAAACGTGTTGACTTGAATCAGACACAATCCTCCCCTTTCATATCCGGTGAAACAAATTCACTTTCGGAATATACTCCGGGAGGCGGATTCACAAATTGTTGTCTTACTGCAAGCGACCTGTATGCCGTATCGTTCAGCCCGGGAAAACCGCAAGTATTTTATTCTTCCAATGGTACTTCAGGACAATATGCAGTTCCTGCCTATCCTAAAATCACCGTCCCCATACCCGATAATGTACGCAGGGAAGCTTACGTCAGCGACCTGGTAGTTAATGAAGAAAAGGGAGTGATCGTAGCTGCTCTTCGCTTTATCGATTGCGTAAATTTTTACAATCTTAATTGTGAGATGACAGGTTCTGTTTCTTTTGCCGATTACTACACCATCCCGGTTCCCGACATCACCAATAAACACCTAGACGCCGAACAGAGCAAAAAATGTTTTATCGATATTTGTAGCTCAAACCAATATGTATTCTGTCTGTTTGACGGTTCGACAGACTTCACCGGTAATTCGGTCCTTTATGTATTCGACTGGAACGGAAAACATAAAGCCACCTTACAAGCCGATCGCAATTTACGTAAGATCGCCACGGAGAAATCAGGTAAATACTTATTAGCTTTGTCACCGAACGAACAAGGAGGACGCGACGTAGTAAAATATGATTTGAAAGGAAAAATCTGATAAACGAACATAATTCATGATACAACACTATCTTAAGGTATCCATCCGGGAACAATTTAAATATAAAACACAAGCCATTATCAGTATCATTGGCCTGGCTATCGGTTTTACAGCCTTTGTCTTAGGTGGATATTGGTTGTGGTGGGAAACGCATTTCGACAACTTCCATCCCAACAGCGACCGCGTTTATTGCCTTACAACAACCGGATTGGTAAAAAAAGCGACTGGTGCTGATGCTGATCTCGACCAGTTACATGTAAACGACCTGGCAGAGATAAAGAAGTTGCTACCCGAAATTGAAAAAGTCTGTACTTTTACTGATTGCTTTTATACGATAAAAAGTAACCACGGTAGCCAGATGTTATACGGCCTCATATGTAATCACTCCTTTTTTGATTTCTTCCAGGCAGATTTCATTACCGGAACTTATAAAGGTACCTATCCGAACGGGGAATCCGTTATCCTCACCGAAAGTACTGCAAAAAAGTTTTTCGGGACAACAGATTGCATCGGCAGAACATTCGAACTGAATGGTCAAACCCACCCGATTGTCACCGGAGTCATCAAAAACTATCCGGACAATTCGGATTTAATATTTCAGTTCCTATTGATCAACAAAGTAAAGCCAATCCCCAACGTCAGACGGAATAAAACATATATCCGGCTGATGAAAGGCGCAAATACGAATAGAGTAAAAGAGAAACTTGCAACCTATAAAAGCCATGCTGATGACCCGTGGGGTACAGAACATATCGAACGGTGGAAAATCAATTTACGGACTCTCCCGGAAGTCCATTTATATTGCCATCCCGAACTGGAAAACAGAATACGAAATATCCATATTCTGGCATTAGCCGGCTTTATGGCCTTTCTGAGTGCATTGATGAATCTGTTAGTCTTGTTTATCGGACAACAACAACGCAAACAAACCAAAAACAGGACCTATCTGTGTATCGGGGCATCCCCTAAAGACATGTTGTTGAAAGGCTGGATCGAATTATTCCTCCCTATGCTCATGGCTTATCTACTGGCTTTTTGCCTGATAGAAGCCATCTTCCCCTACTACGAAAGCTATACAGCCTGGAATCACTATGGGATTTATGAGGGGATATCGCGGCGAATCGACAAAGCCGCGTTATTTTCGAATGTAATCATATCCTTAGTAGCCAGCACCGTAATATTCTGGTTACTCACTATTCTTCCTATACGAAATATATTGTGCAACCGGAATACTAACCCTGTGATCTTTAAGCGAGGGTTAATTGTCGGTCAGATATTTATCGGCTCGTTATTTTTTATCACTTCACTCATCCTTTTCCAACAGTTACATTTCATATTGACAAAGGATAAGGGGTTGAATTATGAAAATGTGATTCAGGTAGATATGGGATACGAAAACGCGTATGAGCAAGATCTCAGAGTATTAGTGCCGGAACTTAAAAATCATCCGTATGTAACGGACGTTTGTTATGCGGCAACCAATTCCGGGATATTCACAGAACAGGGAGATTGGTATGGTTCTATGGACATCCATTTATCATTCGACCCTACTGAACCCGATCACAAAAGAAGTGATCATTTAATGATCGTCAGTAAAGAATTCTTCTCCTTCTTTGAAATGACTTTAAAGCAAGGAAGCTGGATTGGAGAAAGCAATCCGGATGATTATATCGTCAATGAAACCGGTTTTAAAGACTTGGGGCATGAAGATTTACTGGAACGTTCCATATACAATAGTAAAGGCATTTCGAATCAGAAAGTAGCCGGTATCATCAAGGATTATATTTATGCCCCTATGCAATACCCTGTGCAGAAAACTTTCTTCCGGCTATATACGGATCAGGATGTAAAAGAGTATATGCCTGTCCAATATTTTTATGTCCGCTATCTTCCTGAATATAAGAAAGAAGTACTGGATCATATCGTTAATGTGAGCCAGAAACTAAATGTTCATGGAGTCAGCAAAGAAAATATGTGTATAAAGCTAACCGATCTGGTCGACAAATTCAATCGTCCGGAAAAAGTGATCTTCAGCGTATTCAGTATAATTGCGATCCTCTGTATCCTGATTTCTACTTTCGGTATTTATTCACTGGTCACTCTTTCTGCCCAGCAACGGAAAAAAGAGATCGCCATCCGCAAAGTAAATGGAGCCACTTTCCTGCATATCCTGCAACTCTTCTTCCGGGAATATCTGATACTGGTAATCATCAGTAACCTGTTTGCCCTGCCATTGGGATTTATCCTGATGCAACGATGGCTGGAGACCTATGCAAATCACACCAGCCTGACGATATGGCCTTTTATAGCCGTATTCTTCATCACCGGTGCGATTGTTCTTCTTTCTATCTTCCGACAGGTAAAGGAGGCAGCACAAGCAAATCCGGCAGAATCGGTAAAAGCAGAATAACAAATACTGGTACTTCCCAAAAAGAATTAATAATTGGATTCCATTGGAGATAATATACCGATATATATAAGAATCTTTCATACTTTCGTATATTCATTTAACCGAAGTATGTACATTCTATAAAGATAAACTATATGAAGACAAACTTTTTATTTACATTGTTAACCGGATTAATGCTGCTCAGCGGCTGTTCGGAAAAACCAGCAACAACTTATACCATAAACGGTACTATTCCAGACAATTCGCTGGATGGTAAAATGATTTACATCTACAATCGTGACAACAACAATGTCAATGTAGACAGCACTGTCGTTACCGGAACGACCTTCACTTTTTCAGGAAAGATGGATACAGCCGCTTACTGCCTCATTGATGCCAGCCGCGAATATTATGTCAACTTCATTCTCGAAAATGGAACAATCAATCTTGACCTGAGCAAACCTGTATCCCCGTCAGGAAGTCCTTTGAACAATGAGATTACACTTTTTTTTGCAGCACAGGACAGTATGAGGAACCTGATCGATTCCCAACGGGAAGCATTTATGAAACAAACAGAAAATGAGGAAGAACGTATGCAGCTACAGAAAGACCATTTCCAGAAAGAATGGAAACCAGCTTATCTGGCTATGCTCGACGCATTCTTCAACAGAAACCTGAATAACCCGATCGGAGCTATTGCCTTGAACTATATGGACGGTTACCTTTCTCCCGACCAGATAAAAGCAAAACTGCCTCTACTGGGCGAAGTGGTTCGCAACACCCCTGCCATGCAAGAAAGGCTACAACGCTTCAAAGCATTAGAAGATACAGCCGAAGGAAAACCGTTTACCGACTTCACCATCGAAGCAGAAGACGGCAGCAAAGTATCCCTGTCCGACTATGTA
>NZ_CAJJWO010000044.1 GCF_905196875.1 uncultured Parabacteroides sp.
GATTATAAATAGTTTCTTATTTTACGATTGCTTTTACAGCTGCTTCACCTTCAACAGCTACTACAACTACACCAGCAGGAGCTGCGATTGTAGCGTTGTCAGAAGAAAGAACTGTGTTGGCGATTGTCTGACCAAGAACGTTGCTGATAGTAACTTTCTTACCGGCTGCGCCGTTGATTGTTACATTACCATTACCAGCAATTACAGATACTTCAGAAGCGTTGATACCTTCGTTAGCAACAGGTTTGTCGTCTGTCTTAGCGATATTGAAACGTTCAGCATCAGCGATATCTTCTGTTAATACAGCTATACCATTAACCAAACGAACAAATTCGTTATTCTGTGTTTCAATGTAGAATTCTGCTTTCTGATCATCATTTTTTGTCAGACGGAACTGGACAGCAGCATTGTTAAAACCATTCTTGCTCAGGTCAATTGTATCATTCTTAGCATCTTTTGTTCCCTTGAACTTAGAGTCCATGATAACCAAAGAATCTCCCTGGTGAATTGCATCTACAAATGCCAGACGGGTATATGTTCTGCTTTCATACATGAACTTATCCAACATAGGCTTGTTTCCTGCATAAGCAGCTACAGAATCAGACAGGGTTACCAGATAGTTGGCACGAACCTGATCTACCAATTCGTAAGCATGACCATGATTTACCGGACAGAATGTTGTATCCGGAGTAAAGTCAGGACGTACAGCCAGCAAGTACTGAGGACGTGCTGTTTCGTTACGTACATAAGCTGTATCAATAAACATAGCTGCCTTGTTAGCACCATTGAACAGAGCACCCAGATAGTTAAGACCTGTAGGATCTGCATCGTAACCGGCTACCTTATTTGTTGTATTTTCATACAGATAACGATTATCTTCACGAGTTACATTGATCTTAGCCACATTAGTCCCCAGATTCTTCAGACCATCTTCAGGATCTGTTACACCCAAACGACGATATTTAGGAGCGTCTTTAGCTATCAATGCGAAAGTTGATGTACGACCGTCAACAACAGTTCCATAATAATCCCAGTTAACTCCCTGCGGTCCGTTTTCACCTTCCAGATCTTCCACGATCAAAATTGAAGGATAATCTTTTACAGATATCTTTTTCTTACCAAGTTCACCTGTCAGTGTATTAGTTTCATAATCCTTATCAGCTTCAATCAGCGCATAATAATGAGTATCCGCTTCTTTAAATTCTTTCAGGAAGAAAGCATCAATATTATTATAGTTTACTTTACCATTTGTCAGCGTAGAGTTAACCAGCTTAAACTTACCATTTTTATCACTAGCAATAAACAGTTTATCTTCATCCTTGACATTCTTGTTAGGAGTTTCTAACTGCAGGTAGTAAGCCATACGTTTCAACTCTTTAGCAACACCGTTTGCAGATGCACCATAGGCAAGAGAGTCTGTTGCACGGATTAAGCGGAAGTAAACCAAGTCTTCAGCATCTGTCTTTGCTACATTCAAGATAGAATCCTTATCACTGTAACCGACAAACAGATCAGAATTCAAATCGTTCAGATATTTCAGAGAGAATACAGTCAACTGATCTGCTGCTTCTTTGTTATCTTCAGGATTTGCAAAATAACCAAGTGTAACGTCTTTTGTAAATTCTTCCGGAACCGGAGTGAACAGTAAAGAGTCACCACTCATATTAGTGTACAGATTCTTTGTTGTTGTTGCATACATATACTGTTCCTGAACTCTGCCGTTATCATTAATGAACATCAATGGAGCGGCAGTCTCACGGTTTATGATAGAATTCAGATTTTCACCCTTTGCCTGCGTAACGATCCATTGAGCAGCAGGAATATGGTTTAAGTCCTGATCTTCCACAGTTGCCATAAACTGTCCACCTTCTGCTTCCAGCAACCAATTGTGAGTAATATAACGACCGTTCAAAAAAACCTTAATAGGAGTCTTATCATTGCTGACATATTGAATTGTGTAAACACCAGCCGGGATTGCAGAAGAAGGAGCGAAAGCAACATTCAAACCAATACGAGTATTTAATGTCGTTTTGTTGAATGCAGAGTTTTCAATCAGTTCATCAGCACCGATTGTTACTTCACGGTGTTTGGTAGCGTCGTTCAAAACAACGATCTTCACAATGTTTTCTTCTGTCGGAGTTCCGTTAACATCAACTGTATGCAGTTCCCATGATTTAACCATTTGCTGATTACTCATATCCAGATATTTAACATCTGTCAACGGATGTGCAAAACCTGCAGAACGATAGATCAAAGCATCTTCATCTTTCAACGGAGTTTTGATCACCAGAGAGTCTTCAGTAGGATAATAAGTGAACTGGAAGTTGTAACGCGCATTATAATCATGCTGTACATAAGCTGCAACATCCAGACCTTTAGTCGTTTTCAATTCAGGGTTCAACTTACCTGATGCAAATGTAAGATGTTTGTTTCCGCTGTTGCCAGTCAGGAAAGTAGTATCTACACGCAGGAAGTTTTCTGTGCTGTTCGGCATCTGCAATGAAAGATAACCATCGTATGTTGAAGGATATTTTTCATCCATTCCACCTAAAGCCTCTACCGCTGCAGCAATGGCAGTAGCGACAGATTCATTACCTTCTTCTTCTACATCCCCGGCAACCTCAGCCAATTCTTCAAAAGCATCTGTCACTTCCGACATGTTTGCATATTTTGATGCTACGCTAAAAGAGGTAATCGCATTGGCAACATGTGTTTTATCTACAGCTAAAGCAGCAGTTTCAGCATCTGTTGCAGCGGCAAGGTCTGCCTTGGCTAACTCTTCATTTTCAGTGAAAACAGCAATTACGGCATCCTGATCATTTGAAGATGGTTTAGTATATGCATCACCATCTTCCTTGCCATCCACCAATGCTATAAATTCATCCAGAACTTCTGCTTTCAAATCTTCAGTTGATGTCACTGTAGCAGCTGCTACTGCAGTCTTATATTCGCCAACAGTGTTAACACCTTTCAAAGCATCTACTGCAGTCAAAAGGTTTGCAGATAAAGTAACGTTAGCTTCCGCCGTCGTTACAGCATTTGCATATACAGTCGTTACTGCAGCAGCTGCGGCATCTCTTAATGCTTCATAAGCAGCGTCATCGATACCTGAAGTTGCATTGTCGCGAACATAATTAATAGCTAAAGATACCATTGTACGGTTGGCTTCAGTCTGATAACCAATAAGCTGATTTGTCAATCCTGCATTAATTTTGTCAGCATCAGTCCAACTTGCATCATAAGTAAAGGCTTCAATAGCAGCAGCTATAATATCCGCAGCTTCTTTATCTGCATCCGCTTTCTCTTTTGCTGTAGTATATCCGGCATCCAGTGATGCAGCACTTTCTTTAGCAGCTTTCAAGCTATAAGGAGTTACATCGCCTAAAGCGGCATAAGCAGCTCTCACTGTGCTATTGTCTGCATCGGAAACATCGACAACCTTATCGACAGCAACAGCAGCCTTAAGAGCTCCCCCTGTTGCAACGCCTAATTCTTTATCATCAGCCAATAAGTCTTTCAATGTATTTGCATCAGTCAGTTGCGCTGTAGCTTCAGTTACCAAATCAGTAAAATCTGATTTTTCAGACTTTACAGCATCTACTGCAGCCAGAAAACTTTTTGCATCTGCTGCTTCATCAGCAATACCTTGAAGAACCTGGATCTGACGATCAGTGTATTTATTATTGTTAACATCATCATCGTCCTCATCATCGTCATCCTCATCATCATTTACAGCCAGAGTCTCAATTTGTTCTTCACTCAAAGTACGAATCAAATCTGCGATATATGCGTTTGTATTAACCTTCTTTGCGTCTTCAACTGCTAATTTGCTATTTACAAGAACAGCTTGGTTAACAACATTCTCGCCCTGAGCCTCGACTGCTTTGTATTCACTTGTCCATAAGTTGGAAGATCCTTTGGATACATCCGGATTAAAGGTAAGTTTGAACAACTCACTTGCATTCGAAGCGATAAACATACTGTTCAAATCGGCAGCAGTAAGAGCTACACCCTGTACTGTCATCGGTTTCAATGCCAATGCAGAAGCACTATTCTCTTTTGCCTGTGCATATTTGATAGCACCTACTTTACCGCTTTTTACAGCTAGAGTCATTACTGAGTCCGGATTGCTGAAACGGTATTTCAAAGGAATAGGGTCTGACTTAATGCCAGATCCTTCAATACCTTCCTGCCATTCCCATGTAGCTATTTTCCCAGGGAATTCGTAATTAATATCAGCACTCAAACCATCTTTACCGGCATTTTCTGTAGAGAACGACAAAGGCAAATTGTTGTATGCACTTCTGAAAGTGAAGTAATACTTCTTTGTAGTGTTGTCGTAGGTAGTCCATTCGATCTTCCATAAAGTGGCTGCCAGGCTAACTTTATCACTTGCACCCACCATTTTTAATTGGTAAGTTCCGCCTTTCATAACCAAAGCCAATACTTTACCACTGCCATCACTCAGTTGGAAAGCACCTTCTTTTTTAAATGTGTTAGCTACAACTCCGGTCTGGTTAGAAAACAAGGTCATAGAAGATGATTTCTCCTGTGCCCCTGCCGTTCCAAAACTCGAAACAAGTAGTAAACCTGCTACCAGCGTAGAAAACTTTTTGTTCATAAATTTAAATTTTAATATTAATAATAGTGTTCCTAAAAACTCTTTTACAGCCAGTCTTCAGACAAGCCTATTTTAGCAAATGACTAGCTAAAACGTTCCTTTTTTCTAGTCATCTTTTTGAGGCGATTTTAACTTTGTGCGAAAAAGAGCTAATTTCATACTAAGTTTGTTATCCAATTGATAAGAAAGCAGATAGATTTGGAAAAATTATTTGGAAAAGAATTGTAGATTAAAAATTATGCTTTACCTTTGTTGACTAGAAAAAAGGAACGTTATTTCTAGTCATTTCTATTTTTTCGTACTTAACTATTCATCAATCAATTAACATCATATTTAAATCTTTTATATTATCTGTAAATAGGTACACGCGTACATTGATAATATACTGATAATCAATATACCAATTTTCTGATTTTTTACTACTTTCCCCAAAAGGGATGATTTTGGCCTATTTTAGGAGGGAACCGGTCACTATAATTCAAAACACAATAAAGGCCATCGTTTTACAACGACAGCCTTTATCTTTATTATATAGAAAGAAGTTTACAAGTTATTGATTTCTTCTTCGGAAAGGCCGGTGCATTTCCTTATAAAGTCAAGGGGAGCACCTTCTGCTTTCATATTCTTGGCAATGGATATTTTCTCTTCCGCTCTACCTTCTGTTCTACCTTTAATTATGCCTTTAGCTTCCCCTTTTGCCTCTCCTTCCTCTTTTGCAAAGTCCACGATATTCGTGCAATCGCGGTACACCTTGAGTGCCTCGTCATATTCCAGACGTTCCTTTTTAGTCAGATTAGCTATACCGGCTATCTTTTCCAATTTATCGAATAGTTGTTTTTGTGCCTTAAAGGGCATACGCTCCAATTTATCCATATTCTTTATTAAAAAAACTACAGTATAAACATTTCTTCCAGTGTTTCAATCAGGTTATCATCTCCTGCAGCATGCATCTATGATGCGGCAGCTTCCCAATTCCTACGTGGAACAAGCTTGATAATAATACTATTATCTCTATGCGTAATTGTTACCGGATCTTTGGCCGACAAATTTAAGCGCTTTAGAATACTGGCAGGTAATATAACGCCCATGCTGTTTCCGATTTGTATGATACGTCTTTTCATTATTATACTATATCATTTACACTACACAAATAGTGTAATAAATTTGTTGGGGAATTAATTTTGTTCAGAATTTGACAGTTATGAATGTTGTGTTCGTAGGGACGGGGTTTGCCCGCCCTCCTTCACCGTTTGTTATATCAGTGTCGCAAAGGGTGGGCAAACCCCACCCCTACGAGGCCTGTTATTTTAGTTCACATTTTTCTATAAATGCCTCAACAACTCCTGTATATCTAATTGCATTTTAGAGAAGGCGAACCATTTTTTACCCAAATCTTTTAATGAAGCGCCGATATGGTACAGTTCTCTTTCGTCTATAATGAGGAAACGGTCATGCGACTGGTGGAATTGCCGGATATCAATGGGTTCGTATTGCGAATTATGACGCAGCAAATCTAATGATAGTTGTTTGGATAGCTGGGCAGTATAGATCGTAACCGTTACTCCGGGAATGCGCTTGGTGAAAAGTGTCAATACTGTGTCATCAATATAGTTATCAATCAGGATAAGAGAGGTAGTAGCCGTACGGATCAGGTCAGCTACAAACTTATAAGCATCGAATAGTTGGCCATCATAGAAAACTCCTTCTACCGGCGGCAGCGATGTTTTCACAAAGAAGTCGATCTTTTGATCATGTTCAATTATTTTTGCTTCAATATTTTCGATTCTCTTATTGATAGAGTAGCCTTTAAGCAAATAGTCTTTTAAAATCTTATTTGCCCAAATACGGAACTGAGTTCCACGCTTTGATTTGACGCGATAGCCAACAGAAATAATAACATCAAGATTATAAAATTTCTGCATTCTTTTTACCACCCTGCTTCCCTCTTCACGAACTTGTAAGAAATCCTTACAAGTTAAATCTGCAATTAACTCCTGTTCTACATAAATATTCTTAATGTGTAGTGTAATATTTTGAGGGGTTGTCTCAAATAATTCAGCCATTTGCGCCTGGGTCAGCCAAACTGTTTCATTTTCCATTCTGACTTCCAACTGTAAGGTCTTTTCCGGTTGGTAAACAATGATCTCTCCTTGATTTTTCATAGCTATATAATTTCGTTTGTTACAAAGTTAGGATTATTATTTATTACATATCTGTTTTCTTCTCAAAAAATCATGAGAATATCACAAACAGGTTCATTATTTCCTATTAAATGAGCCATCTGGTTATAACACACCCACGTTAAATGTTGTTATTTAGCAGCCTCCTCCAACAAGTATTTATGTTAAATCACTATGTTATAGAACATATTTAATACAAAGCTGTTATCTTTGCAGTGACTATTAAACAGTAAAGAGATATGCTAAAACAAGCATTTTACATTCTGTTCTTCTATTTTACCGGAGAGTTTATCAGCTCTTTTATCGACGGTTTCATCCCCGGAAGCGTGATCGGTATGATATTGTTGTTTCTGGCATTGGTTTTCAAACTGGTAAAACCTGCAAATGTTAAGAAACTGTCGACTGTACTGACAGAGAATATGGGTTTGTTCTTCCTTCCGGCAGGTGTCGGGCTTATGACTTCGCTGGGTGTTATATCGCAATATTGGGCAGTCATTCTTACTGCATCCGTTGTCAGCACCATCTTAGTAATTGCCAGTGTCGCACTTATCCAGCAAAAACTAGGCAAGGAGGGCGAAAGCAATGAATAACCTCGCACAATCGGAAATATTTGCACTCACACTGGTAATCGGTACTTACCTGGCTGCACTGGCCTTATACAAGAAAACCCGCATCAGCCTTTTGCACCCGTTATTGACCTCCATCCTCGTTATTATTGTCGTACTAAAGACAATGGGCATAGAGTATGAGTCTTTTCAAAGAGGGAGTCATCTGATCCATTTCATGCTGGGCCCATCGGTTGTTGCACTGGGATTCGTACTCTATGAACAAATGCAGTATCTGAAAGGGAATGTGATCTCTATCCTCACCTCTGTATTCGTCGGTGCCATCGTCGGAATTGTGAGTGTGATCGTGATCGGTGACCTTATGGGAGCCGACCAGGCATTGATCGCCACCCTTCAACCGAAATCCGTAACGACTCCTATCGCTATGGGCATTGCTGAAAAGTCCGGAGGAATACCTTCGCTAACAGCTGTCATTGTTGTTGCCGTGGGTATATTCGGCAGTATCGTAGGCCCGTTTGTTATGAAAGTGTTAGGCATTGAAAGCCGGATTGCCAAAGGTCTGGCATTGGGAGCATCTTCCCATGGCGTAGGGACTTCAGTCGCTATACAGATCGGAGCTATTGAAGGTGCACTGAGCGGATTAGCCATCGGACTGATGGGAATCATGACGGCTATTCTGGTTCCTGTTATCAGTTTTATCATTTCCCTGTTTTAGGAATTTCCTGCATCAGGTAGCATTCGTAAATCATATCAGACTGATTTGCAACTCTTTTCTGAACAAAAAGAATGTTACATGTTGGTACTTTAATAGGAAAACACTACTTTTGTACCCGGAAATGACCGAAGATAATTCAATAAATCATTATAAATAAAAAATAGATCGTATGATTAATTCACAAGACATTAAAAACGGAACGTGTATCCGCCTGGACGGGAAATTATATTTCTGCGTTGAATTCCTTCACGTAAAACCAGGAAAAGGAAACACTTTCATGCGTACCAAACTGAAAGATGTAGTAAAAGGTGGTATCCTTGATCGCCGTTTCAATATCGATGAAAAACTGGAAGATGTACGTGTAGAACGTCGTCCTCATCAATATACTTACAGAGAAGGCGAACATTATCACTTCATGAATCAGGAGACTTACGAAGATATCATCATCGACAAGGCGCTGATTAACGGGGTTGATTTCATGAAAGAAGAAGAGATCGTAGATGTTGTTTCCGATGCTTCTACAGATACAGTTCTTTTCGCTGATCTGCCTGCTAAGGTTCAATTGAAAATCACTTACACAGAACCGGGTGTAAAGGGCGATACTGCTACTAATACATTGAAACCTGCTACAGTAGAAACAGGTGCAGAAGTTCGTGTTCCGTTATTCATCAATGAAGGTGAAATTATCGAAGTAAACACAGCGGACGGTTCCTATTGCGGACGCGTTCGTTCATAAGATAAAACAAGTAGGGGCGGTTCGCGAACCGCCCCTACAACCAAAACACATCGCTATGAAAATAAAAGAATGGGCAGAGGAAGACCGCCCACGTGAAAAAATGCTACTCAAAGGTATTACATCCCTCAGTGATGCCGAACTCCTGGCCATTCTCATCGGCTCAGGCAACAGCAGTGAAACGGCTGTCCAACTTTCACAACGTATCCTCAACAGCGTAGACAACAACCTGAATGCATTAGGCAAACAGACGATCCATGACCTGGTCTCCGGTTTCAAAGGAATCGGTAAAGCTAAGGCTATCACTATCTGTGCAGCTCTGGAACTGGGTAAACGGCGCAATCTGGCCGATCCCATCCTGCGCAACAGTATCCGGAGCAGTCGCGATGCCTACAATCTCTTTCATCCCCTGCTCTGCGATTTACCGTACGAAGAGTTATGGATCGCACTGACCAACCGGGCAGGGAAAGTGATCGGTAAAACGAAGATCAGCCAGGGCGGAACAGGGGAAACGTCCGCCGACCTCCGTATCATCCTCAAAACGGCAATCAATGGGTTGGCTTCAGGGATTATCCTCTGCCATAATCATCCGTCGGGAAACGTACGCCCCAGCTCGCAGGACGACACCCTGACCAGGCGGCTGGACAAAGCGGCAGACCTGCTGGAGATAAAGTTGTCAGACCACCTGATCGTTTCCGATGGGACTTACTTCAGCTATGCAGACGAAGGGAGACTGGGGTTGTAAAACATTTTCTCTTTTCTACGGTTTAGTATATAGAAGATATTAATGTATATTTGCATTCAAATTAAAGAAAGATGAACAACGAATTCCTCCAAACAGAAGAAGCGATTGTCGCCATGCTGAAGACAGTATACGACCCGGAAATTCCGGTCAATGTGTTTGATCTCGGCCTGATATATAAAGTTGATGTAGACGACAAAAAGAACGTCCGTATAGATATGACCCTGACTGCCCCTAATTGCCCGGCAGCCGATTTCATCCTGGAAGATGTACGCATGAAAGTAGAATCGGTAGACGGTGTGAACAATGTGGAAGTCAATCTCGTGTTCGAACCGGAATGGGATAAAGAAATGATGTCGGAAGAAGCTAAACTGGAACTTGGTTTCTTATGAATCCTTCGCGGAAGAAAATATATTTTGCATCGGACGCCCACTTGGGCGCCCGCTTTCACAAAGACCCGCTGGCTGTCGAGAAAAAACTCGTTCGCTGGCTCGACAGCATCAAGGAGGATGCACTGGCAGTCTATTTCCTGGGAGACATATTCGACTACTGGTATGAATATAAATATGTAGTACCCAAAGGGTTTACCCGTTTTCTAGGAAAACTCGCCGAACTGTCGGACAGTGGTGTAGAGATTCATATATTTATCGGTAACCACGATATCTGGATGTTCGACTATCTTCCTAATGAGATAGGAGCAACTATCCATCGGGATGTATTGACTGTCGATCTGTTGGGTAAACGTTTCTTTCTCGGACATGGCGACGAAGTGGATTACCGCAGTAAGGCTTTCCGTTTTATCCGTGCTCTTTTCCGTAACAAATTCTGCCAGTGGCTGTATGCCGGCATTCATCCCCGCTGGACTTTCGGCTTCGCTCTCGGATGGTCGCTGAGTAGTCGCAAAAAAGGGCTGGAAAAACACAAGACTTGTGAATCTCCCGACTATCAAGGTGAAGAGCGCGAGTATATGGTTCTCTTTGCCAAAGAGTATCTGAAAACACATCCGGATATCAACTTCTTCATTTTCGGCCACCGTCACATCATGCTCGACCTGATGCTCTCACGCACATCCCGCCTACTGATTGCCGGCGACTGGATGACGCTCTTCTCCTATATCGTATGGGACGGGGAAAACCTGTTTCTTGAACAGTTCGAAGCTGAATAACTTCACATAACGACATAAAAAAAGACTGCTCCAACCGGTGTCGGAGCAGCCTAAACACTAATCCTGTGTTTTGTAAGCTGTGAGGACTAGTACTATTTATTATTTACCTAATATATCCATTGTATCGGAAGCGATCATATATTCTTCGTCGGTAGGAACAACGATAATCGTTACCTTACTGTCCGGAGTGCTGATCACCATTTCTTCACCACGCATGCCATCGTTCTTCTTTACATCGATCTTCATTCCCATGTATTCCATGTTTTCGCATACGACACGACGGGTAGCCCACTGGTTTTCACCTACACCGCCTGTCCATACCAGGATATCGCAACCACCCATGGCAGCAGCATAAGCACCGATGTATTTCTTGATTCGGTAGTTATAAACATTCAGAGCCAGAATAGCACGTTTATCGCCTTCAGCAACAGCAGCTTCGATCTCACGCATATCGGAAGAGATACCAGAAAGCCCCTGAACACCGCTCTGTTTGTTGATCAGATCGGATAAGCCTTTCGCATCCAGTTTTTCTTTATCCATGATAAATGAAAGTGCACCTGCATCCACATCACCGCAACGGGTTCCCATCAGCAAACCTTCAACCGGAGTCAATCCCATGGAAGTATCTACGCTCTTACCGTTTTTTACAGCAGCGATAGAACCACCGTTACCTACGTGAGCTGTAATGATCTTCTGTTCTTCGTAAGGAACACCCAGGATTTCGCAGGCACGTTTCGATACGTAGCGATGGCTGGTTCCGTGGAAACCGTAACGACGAATACCATATTTCTTATACAGAGAATAAGGCAGACCGTACATATAAGCATAGTCCGGCATTGTCTGGTGGAAAGCAGTATCGAACACTCCAACCTGACGGATGCCCGGGATCAACGCGCTCATGGCACGGATACCTTTCAGGTTTGGCGGGTTGTGAAGAGGTGCCAGGTCGATGCACTCAACCATTTTACCGATCACCTCCGGAGTAATTTCCACACTTCCGCTGAATGCTTCTCCACCGTGTACCACGCGATGACCTACAGCGTCAATTTCGTTAAACGACTTGATACAGCCGTATTTATCATCTGTCAGTACGCTCAGGATAAACTCGATAGCCGCATTGTGCTCCGGCAATTCTTTATCCAGAATAACCTTCTTACCATCCGGCTGAGTGAACTTCAGGAAAGAACCCGGCAGACCCAGTTTCTCCACCCCACCCTGTGCAAGTACTTCATGTGTGTCCATATTGAACAACTTGTACTTTACAGACGAACTTCCGCAATTTAAAACTAATATCTTCATATCTTACTTGTTGTGTCTTTTTTACTTTTTAGCAGCCTTTAAGCCGATCGACTGATTGCTGGCGATAGCAACCATCTTATAGATATCGTCTACGGAGCAACCACGGGAAAGATCGTTCACCGGAGCAGCCATTCCCTGAAGGATCGGACCTACGGCTTCTGCATCACCCAGACGCTGAACCAGTTTATAAGCGATATTACCTACTTCCAATGTAGGGAATACGAGTACGTTAGCCTTACCTGCCACTTCGCTGCCCGGAGCCTTCAATGAAGCAACCGATTCTACCAAAGCAGCATCAGACTGCAATTCGCCATCGATCTTCAGTTCCGGAGCCATTTCTTTAGCCAGACGGGTAGCTTCAACGACCTTGTCAACCATTTCGTGAGAAGCACTTCCCTTCGTAGAGAAGCTCAACATAGCCACGCGAGGTTCTACACCTACGATATCGCGAGCTGTTGCAGCAGTAGCCACAGCAATACTAGCCAGTTCGGGAGCAGTCGGATTCGGCATCACAGCACAGTCGGCAAATACAAGGAGACCGTCTTTTCCGTATTCCGGTTTCTTTGTGAACATAAGGAATGCACCCGATACACAGCTCATACCTGGAGCAGTCTTAACGATCTGCAGAGCAGGACGAAGCACATTACCTGTCGTATTCTGTGCACCGGCAATTTCGCCATCGGCATCACCAGCCTTGATCATCAGGCAAGCCAGGAACAAAGGATCTTCAACAAGGACAGCAGCCTTTTCAGGTGTCATACCTTTTTTCTGACGCAATTGGAAAAGCAGATCTGCATAAGCAGCTTTCTTTTCATGATCTTTAGGGTCAACAATAGTAGCCTGTCGGATGTGGTTCAGACCGTAATTAGCTGCCAAAGAGGAAATCTCTGCCGGATTTCCAATCAGAATGATGTCGGCAACTCCATCGGCCAGTAAACGGTCGGCGGCTTTCAATGTTCTTTCTTCTGTTCCTTCGGGAAGAACAATACGCTGCTTGTCAGCTTTAGCGCGTGCAATAATCTCTTGCATTAAGTCCATAGTGGAAGATATTTTTTATAGTATTTAGTAATTGCTACTGTTTGCGGCTACAAAAGTAGACAAAATGCAACATAGAGTTTGCAAAAAGCACAAACTATTTGCAACCAGAGCTGTCACTTTCAGAACATTTAACAGTAATTCACGACTTCTCGCCCTCCGGAAAGGATTTGTTGAAGATCTTCGGCTGAAATATTGATCTCCAGTTTACCATTATGAGCAACGGATATCTTACCCCGTTCTTCCGATACAATAATTATCAACGCATCAGTTTCAAGAGACATTCCGAGTGCGGAACGGTGGCGCAGTCCCAGATCTTTCGGCAGACTGGCCTTCTGGGCAACCGGAAGAATACAACCTGCAGCTTTTATCCGTCCATCGGCAATAATCATGGCGCCGTCATGTAAAGGACTGTTTTTAAAGAATATATTTTCGATCAGGCGGGCATTGACATCGGCAGTGAACATTTCTCCCGTATGCTCGTAGACCGAGAGATCGACATCCTGCTGGATCACGATCAGGGCACCGGTCTTTTTACGGGCCATATTCATACAGGCTAAGACTACAGGGGCGACAAATTTCCCTTCACGTTCACTGTTCGTATCCCTTTTTGAAAAGAGTTTTCCCAGGAACTTCCATCCCCGGTGGGACCCCAACGCCATCAGGAAACGGCGGATCTCATCCTGAAACAGAATAACCAGCACTACAAAACCGACACTGATAAACTTATCGAGTATGGCTCCCATCAAACGCATTTCCAACACCTGCGAAACAAGAATCCATACTATAATAAACGAAACTACCCCACTAAAGATAGCCAGCGTACCCGAACTCTTCATCAGTTTGTATGTCTGGTAGAGAAAAAAGGCTACCAGCAGTACATCGATCAGGTCTTTTATTCCGAAATGCATCCACATAATATTATGAATTGATAGTCGACAATCGAGAGTCGACAGTTTTAGTAACCAGTTTCACAGCTTCGACAGCAGCTTTCACATCATGAACACGGAGGATATCGGCCCCGTTCATCAACGCCAGCGTGTTCAATACCGTAGTACCGTTCAGGCTATCGGCCGGCGTTCCACCCAGAAAGCGATAGATCATGCTTTTACGGGATATGCCCACCAGGAGGGGAAGATCGAACACACCGAACTCCTGCAGACGGTTCATCAGCAGGTAATTCTGGTCGACCGTCTTACTGAAGCCGAAGCCGGGATCGAGAATGATATCGTTCACGCCCAGCAAACGCAGTTCACGAACTTTCGTAGCAAAATACAACATGATCTCCTCCATCATATCCGTATAACCGGTATATTGTTGCATTGTTTGGGGAGTGCCTCGCATATGCATCATTATATAAGGCACATTCAGATCGGCTACTGTCGCAAACATGTTTTTATCCAGTTCGCCGCCGGATATATCATTTATGATGGCTACGCCATATTCCTCTACACATTTACGGGCTACATCGGCACGAAAGGTATCCACCGATACCACAGCTTCCGGATAATGCGTATTCAATATCTTCAACGCAAACGCCAGGCGCTCCATTTCTTCTTCCGGGGAAACCTCGGCTGCATCGGGACGGGAAGAATACCCGCCGATATCGATCAGCTCTCCGCCTTCCGAGAGAATTGCCTGTATCCGATCATTGATAGCAGCTTCATTCTGTTTACGGCTGTCGGCATAGAAAGAGTCGGGGGTTACATTCAAAATACCCATCACGACAGGAGTTGCCAACGACAAGAGTGTACCCTTAATATTGAGCGTTTTATCTAACATTTCGATCCATATTTCCAGCAAAGATACACGATTCTCATTTAAATATTCATTCTTCATTCCTCATTCTTCATTTAATTGTTACTTTTGCTCACCAATAATAAGCAAATGAAAAAAGCTATGAGTATATCAGAACTGTATGAATTGTTTATACACAATCCGAAAATAACAACAGACAGCCGCAATTGTCCGCGCGGTTCCATCTTCTTCGCCCTGAAAGGTGAAAGGTTCGACGGGAACCAATATGCGGAAAAGGCTTTAGCTACCGGTTGCTCCTACGCAGTAATCGATAATCCGGATTATGTCATTGGAGAGCGTACCATTTTGGTCGATAATGTATTGACAACTTTGCAGCAGCTGGCTTACCGCCATCGGAAAATGCTGGGCATTCCTATTATAGGAATTACCGGAACAAACGGTAAAACCACTACCAAAGAGCTATTGGCAGCTGTATTATCTACCAAATTTAACCTGCTTTATACCGAAGGAAACTTCAACAATCATATCGGCGTCCCGCTCACCCTGCTTCGTCTGACTCACGACCACGAAATGGCAGTGATAGAAATGGGGGCCAGCCATCCGGGAGATATCAAGGAACTGGTAGAGATCGCATTGCCCAACTACGGGATCATTACAAATGTAGGTCGTGCGCATCTGGAAGGTTTCGGCTCGTTTGAGGGAGTGGTGAAGACCAAAGGAGAGTTATACGACTATATCCGCCATACCAAAGGCAAGATATTTATTAAGAAAGAAAACAAAGACCTACAGGAGATTGCCAAAGGAATCGAACAGATCACTTACGGGAACGATGATAGTTCTTTCGCCTCAGGTCACGTTATCAGTTGTAACCCATATCTTACTTTCGACTGGAAACAGCAGGGTAAGATACATACGGTCGAAACGCATCTGATAGGCGGATATAACCTCGACAATGTATTGACAGCCGTAGCCGTGGGCCGTTATTTCAAGATTCCGGCAGAACGTATCAGCCGGGCTATCGCGGCATACGAACCGACCAACAACCGTTCGCAACTGAAGAAAACAGAACATAATACTTTACTGATCGATGCATACAATGCTAACCCGAGCAGTATGAAGGTCGCTATCGAAAACTTCACTTCCATGCCCGTATCCTCTAAAGCCGTTATCCTGGGGGACATGCGTGAACTGGGCCCGGCAAGCGACGAATTGCATGCCGAAATAATAGCAGAAGTAAAAGCAGGTAAGTTCGATAAGGTATTCCTTTGCGGAGAACATTTCCAGAAAGCAGGTAAAGAATTTGCCACTTATGCAACAACAGAAGAACTGATCGATGCATTAAAAGCCAACCCCTTAAAAGGATATCATATCCTGATCAAAGGATCGCATGGGATGGCGTTGGAAAAGACGGTGGAGATATTATAAGATAAAAGCTGTAATACTTTTTCAATAAAAAGAGCCATGCTTTCCTTTAAAAGCATGGCTCCTTTTATAAATTTCCATTAAGTCGACTTTGCAGTTTGAAAAGCGAAATCACTTTTACTCTTCTTTAATCAATGTTTTCTTTCCGGAGTCGTAAATGACATACATCCGGTTATCTTCCACCAATACACCGCGGCCACGCTTCTTCTCCATATTCTCTTTGTTGTCTACATTTACAGCAACCACACGATACCGATAGAAGGTAGAGATATCATCAAAGATGGTGTGTCCCACGAAAAGGCGTTTTGCCTGATACTTACTGAATATCTTCGGCAAGTCTTCCGGATATAAAGGATAATACTTGTCGGCACTATGTACCATTCCCCGATACCAGATCGGTCCGTAGGTCGCATACATGAAAGCAATATCATCAGAAGCCTTTTTACGTTCTTCTTTCGTGAGGAACAGTCCTTCACTCATAATCTTATTCACTTGGGGAATACTTTTATTCTTTTCCAGAAACTTCATACTGAGGCCGGCATGTACAAACAGGTTATCTCCTATAAGCTGCATAGTGTTTCGCATCGCCAGCCAACGCCCCAACTCTGTCTGTTCGTTCCATAGTTTCTGATAAGGGATATTCAACGTATCTGCCAAATGAAGATATTTACTTTTTGTATAACGCAGGTCACCGGCCAAAACCATCCCTTCATGATTTCCCAAAAGGAAAGTCATGCATCCGCCGGCCTCCTTCGCTTCCTTTTCTAATTTATAAAGCAACCAGTAAATAGGCAATACATCTTTTCCACGGTCGAATATATCGCCGATCACCACCAGATGATTCTTGCCGAACGACCAACGATAGTCCTTATCCACCACATTCCACTCTCTCAGAATAGAAGAGAAACACTCCCAGTTGGCATGAGGATCGGAAAGGACGATCATCTTCTCAGCTTGCTTGTTTTTCCATTCCGGACGTTTGATACGATGTAAAGTAACCGGAAACAGCTTTTCTCCTTTATCGGAATAAACGTCAAACGAAAAACCTTTCGGTACTGCCGGATAAGTCTGGTCATTCAGGTTGCCTGCCGTATCTACAGAAACCGACCGGAAACTACCGTCGGCATTATACAATAAATAAGGCCCGTCGGCAGAAAGTGACTCTACTTTTTCTTTATATTTCTTATCCGCACCCGACAACTGCACAAAGCAGCTTGTCAGGAGAACGAATAATACTATAAATTTATATTGGAAAGATTTCATATATCTATTTAATAACCTGGATTCTGTTGTGATGCGATATTCGGATTCGTATCAATTTCAAATTTAGGAATAGGAAGCACAACTTTATAATAATTCCGGTCAAATTTCTTTGCTTCATCCGGCATTGAGAGATGTTTCGTACTGCTGATAGCAGATATCTTCACATCTTTACGCTCTATTGTCTGGTTATTACGTAAAGCATCATACAGACGATGGCCTTCACCGTAGAATTCTTTACGACGCTCGTTCAATACACGTTCCAGTGAAAGCGTCTCATCCTTTACTGTCATTTCCGGATTTGCACGGTTCACGATCGGTTCAAGATACTCAACCGCTTTTGCATTATTGCCCAACTTAACAGCCGCCTCAGCTGCATTCAGATAAAGTTCGGACATACGTAACAACGGGATATTGGCATCTGCCGGGTTTTCATTTTTCTGTGGCTGATACTTATTGATATAAGCTTTTGCCTTATAGATTTCGTACACCTTGTTACGAACATCATCCGGATCCTCATTCAACAACCCGAAGAAAGAACTGGTCAGAATCATATCCGAATACCCGCTGCGCCAGCAAAGATATCCCATACTTTCTTTTCCCGGACTATCTACCGTCAGATTAACGATCTCGAAGAATACTTCACCGGGATCGGAAGCACTACGTTCATCTCCCCAGGCTGTGGGATATTCCTCGTTACTCCATAGATGATATTTATATTTCCCTGCACCGGCTATCGCCTCTTCTGCCACTTTCAATGCATTTTCATTATCACCCTTGTACAGGTAAGCACGGCTCAACAATGTCATAGCACCCCAACGATTCATCTTTCCGAAATTAAACTCCGGACTGAGTTGTGGAATGGCATCATTCAAGTCTTTAATGATAGCGTCGAAACATTCGGCTACAGTATTACGGGAAGGCTTACTATCGATCTGACGAACATCCTGCACGATACATGCTCCCCAGGAAGCACCGTTGTCCTTTGTATAGGGGTACCCATAAATACGGGTCAAGTCAAACAAAGCCAGAGCCCGGATGGTCAGTGCCTGTCCGATTATATCACTACGCTCTTCCTTATTCTCTTCTGTTTCTGGGATATTTACGATCTCTTCCAGAATGATATTCGCATTACGGGTAAGCTGATAAGGAATCTGCCATAAGGTGGAAGGGGCATTGTCTTTCGTATACTTCAACAAGTAATAGCTACCGGTACGCTTGGTTGCACCGTTAGCTTGTACATCATCAGCTGTTACATCGCCGTAATAAGTGATACGTCCGGAATAACCGTCCGAATTCTGCATGGCACTGTAGATACCGTTTAACGCATACTGAAAATCAGACAAACGTTCGAGAGAACCTTCCGAGGGTATCTCTGTCGATGAGTCTAAATCTAGCCAACCGTCGCCACAGGAAGTAGCGAACAGGGTTAAAACACCGGATAATATATAATTTAATGCTTTCATTATATTGTAGACTTTATGATTAGAAATTAACATTTAATCCAAAAGTAACCGAGCGTAATGGAGGAGTACCCCAAATGGCAGTACCACCACTAACTGCTTCCGGATCGTAATATTTATACTTCGCCCATGTCAGCAGGTTATTGCCGGATACGTACAGACGGACCTTGTCGATACCGGCAGCACTTGTCCATGCTTTCGGTAGAGAATAGCCGAATGTCAGATTTTTCAGACGAATAAAATTCGTGCTGTGCAAACGACGAGTCGTTGCATACGATTTCATAGAGACATCACCATTCAGGATAAAGCGTTCTATATCCGTCTGATCGCCCGGGTTCTGCCAACGGTCACGATAATAAATGGGGATATTGGCTTCAGGGTCATCGCCGCCATGTTCCGTTTTCTGCGCCCAGTTATCATACGAATAACCACCAAACTGGTAAGAGAGCATAAAGTTCAAATCAAATCCTTTATAACGCAGGTTGTTAGAAAGACCTCCCTGCACTACAGGATCTGCATGTTTTGTAGCGATACGGTAAGCTTCACCGGGATCTTCCGTAATTGTTTTATCCAGACTGCCGTCGGCATTCTGCTTATTGGTATAGAACTGAGGAACACCGGTTTCAGGATTAATACCTGCAAATTCAATCAAATAGAAGGTACGGTAAGGCATTCCTACTTTACGAATCTGCGAACCGCTGACAATTTCAGTCTGCACACCATCCAAACGAACGACCTTGTTCTTATTATGCCCCAAGTTAAATGTCGTATTCCAACTGAAATTCTTATTGGAAATATTCGTCGAATTAATTTCCAGTTCGACACCATGGTTCTTCACCTCACCGATATTCATCAGAAACTTATCGAAACCGGTTGTCATAGACAGTGGACGATCCATCAACAAGTTTTTAGTGCGGCGAGTATAGTATTCAAGCGTCACATTCAACCGGTTGAAGATACCGAAATCGAGCCCCAGATTGAAGTTATGATTGGTTTCCCAGGAAAGATCTTTATTTTCCAGTTGCGACTGCAAGATACCAGGCTGTTCCAGATAGCCTTCTTTGATAGAACTCAAACCCATATATCCGTAATAATCAGAAGGGAGCGTACCGTTCACACCATAAGAGGCTCTTACCTTCAAATCGGTAAGCTGATCTTTTAAGTCTATCATGAAATCTTCATCAATAACTCTCCATGCTCCGGAAACAGACCAGAAGCTACCCCAACGGTTTGAACTCGACAATCGGGAACTACCGTCCAGACGATAACTACCACCTAAATAATATTTATTCTTAAAATCGTAGTTTATACGTGTCAGATAAGAAACCAAGCGATATGCCCGGCTGTATCCTCCTACAGATTCAAGCTTCATTCCGTTTTCCACATCGTTTCTGTCGTAACGGGCAAAGTTTGATGATTCACCGGACAAATGGTCACGGTCATACATATCCGTTTCGTAGCCGGCCAATACATCCAAATGATGATTGTTGGCGATAGTTGCCTGATAACTCAAGGCATTTTCCCAAACCAGCTTTCGGTATTCATAAAAAACTTTTTTCATATCTCCATTCAAGTCTTCACCGTTTGAGGTACGCGGGTCATACCAGCGATCCCCTTTCGACAAGGTATAATCGTAACTCAATGTCGTCTTGAATTTCAGATTATCAATAAATTCATACTGCCCATAAACCGTATTGAATGCACGGGTAAGATGTTCACGGCGATAGTCGTAAGTAGCCGATAGCAAAGGATTGCGATCGGCAATGCGAATTAATTCGCGATTCCAGCTGCCATCTTCGTTAT
The DNA here is from genome assembly GCF_905196875.1 of uncultured Parabacteroides sp. Lineage (GTDB taxonomy): Bacteria > Bacteroidota > Bacteroidia > Bacteroidales > Tannerellaceae > Parabacteroides. The sequence goes on from NZ_CAJJWO010000044.1 coordinate 20,763, forward strand.
AAACAGGGTCGGAAGGTGTAACAGCACTCTTGGATGTATAAAAAGGAGAAGTATAAGAAGTTCCCTCATCGTTCACATCCTGGTTCACATTCGCAAATAAAGCTTTTACACCCAGGCTAAACCGCTTGGTTGCCTGATAATCGACATTTACACGGCCGGTAATACGTTCCAGACCGGAATTCAAAGCAACACCCTCCTGTTTCAGATAGCCCAAAGAACTATAATATTTGAATTTATCCGAACCTCCGGTAATAGAAGCTTCATAAGTCTGATGGCTACCCTTCTGGAACAGTACATCATCCCAGTCGATATATCCGCACCAGGGCTTCGGGGCATAATCGTCGATTTCACCGTCGGCATACTCACGGGCTTCTGCTTCCGTCATTTTTTTATGAACCATACCGTCGGCTACCAACCCGTCATAAATCAGATTGCGACGTTCTTCTCCACCCATTACTTCACGGTAATCCATAGCAAAGTCAGAGAAACCCCAGTCGGCTTTCAACGAAACCGAAGGTTTTCCTGTTTTTCCCTGCTTGGTTGTGATCAGGATCACACCGTTGGCTGCACGCGAACCATACAAAGAAGCTGCCGCAGCATCTTTTATAACGGTAATATTCTCTATATCCGAGGTATTGATAGTTGACATAATATCCATACCTGCATCTGATCCTGTGCTACTGATATTCCCGGAGTTTACCGGTACACCATCTATCACATACAGAGGTGAATTGGAAGCATTAAAAGATCCCATACCACGAATATTAATAGAGGAAGCAGCCCCCGGCTGACCGGATGTCGACGAAATCTGTACTCCGGGAGCTGCACCCTGCAATACCTGAGAGAATGAAACGGCCGGAACATCTTTCACCTCCGACGTCTTTACCGTTGAAGCAGAACCGGCATAAGCCGATTTCTTATATGTTCCATACCCGGTAATAACCACCTCTTCCAGTTGCTGGTTTTCCGATTCCAATACAATTTTCAAAGGAGTATTTCCCGATACACGTACTTCTTTCGGACTATAGCCGACAAAAGAAACAACGAGCGTTACATTCTTTTCGTCTTCCACTTCCAACGCAAAGTTTCCGTCCATATCGGTTGTCGTACCATAAACAGTACCTTTCACGATTATATTTGCTCCGGGAACAGTTTCACCTGTCTCATCGAATACTTTTCCCTGTACCATCTTTTTTTGCTGAACAACAGCAGCGCTTGCCATGTCCGCTGTATGGCGGATAGCCACCACTCCATTATGAATAGTATATGTCAGATTCGTTTTATCCAAACACTTATCGAGCACCTTATAGACATCTTCATTAGCAACATCCACCTTATTCACTTTCACATTCTGCACATCGGGAGTGCTGTATACGAAGGTAAAATCGGTCTGTTTTTGCAACTCCCAGATCACATCCCGCAAGGTTGCATTACTGAAAGCGACAGTCACAGTCGCACTAGGTATCGCCGAACGGGCGGGAGCTTGTGCAAGCCCGGTTGTCAGAAATAAACAGACCAGACCGGATATACAGAGGATTCTCTTTCCACTGCCTTCTCCGAAGTTCTCTTTGTCTTTTCTCATAATAATAAAATTTTAAATTAGACCTTATGCTATTTTGTTTTTAATCAATAGATAGTGATGTTTCGTTTCTCCACTTTCGTCTTTACTTTGCCGGTAGCCCTCAACAGTTCCAAGAAAGGATCGATTTCTTCATACCGGTTCAGGTTACATCCAAACCGAAGATTCTTCACATTTTCATTACCATAAATGACATTCACATCGTACCAGCGTGACAAAGCAGTCATGATATCTTCAAGCCGTTCGTCTTTGAAATAGATCTTTCCATGTATCCACGAAGTATAAAGAGATACATCTACGTGTCTGACTACCAGTTCGTGCGATTCATTATCGAGTTCCGCCTGCTGTGACGGTTTTAAATCTATACTTCCCCCTTCTTTCGTATGAATACGAACAGAACCGGTCACCAGCGTTGTTTGTATACAATGGTCGTCCGGATAAGCTGACACATTAAACGTTGTACCTAACACGCGTACATCTATACCTTTTGTTTTTACAATGAAAGGAGATCCACTTTTGCTGACTTCGAAAAAAGCTTCACCTGTCAGTTCCACTTCGCGGGCATCACCGGAGAAATGAACCGGATAACGCAGTGAACTCATTGCGTTCAAATGAACCAGGCTACCATCGCTCAGCCGAAGTTTATATTCTCCTCCACGTGGAATATCTATTTTATTATAGACTACTTCTTCTTTGGCTACGACATCAGTTTCTTTCTTATTATAGGCCAGTTCTGCACCTTTTACATTGATCTGTATACCGGATTCCTTGAGTTCATCCCGGGATTCGGCATCGAGACCGACCACTGTCCCATCACCGAGAGTCAATAAAGCCTTGCTCTCTCCCGGAGTTATATGCATAGTCTCAGCCAAAACCGGTTTCGAGAAAGTCTGTCCTTCGTCACGGGTAAAATGCCAGGTAAGGATTCCTGCGGCCAACGGAAGAAGGAAGATGGCGGCATACTGACAAATAGTTAGATAGAGTTTTTTGCGGCGTGTCACACGGATACGCTTCTGTACCTGTTCCCAGCCAACTGTCTTATCATATTTCTCTGCCCGACAGGAATGTGCATACAAGTTTTCCTTCCGGCACATCGACTCGAATAAACGGAGATTATGCTCAGAGGCATTTTTCCACCGTTCCAGCTCCAGCGCTTCTTCTTCAGACAATGAGTTTGTTACTGATTTAGCAATTAATGCTGCAATATAGAAATCTTGTTCCAACATTCCTGTGATCTTTTATTAAGTAAAACAGGCGAAGTTAAAAACAGGGTGAATGGCATTGAATATTTTTTTAACTGGGCTAGAGAAATAGTACGTAATAGTAGTATTCTTTGAGGAAAGAACGGAGTTTCTTATAGGCTCCTTTCTTTAGTGTATGTACGGTTTCTTTGGAGACGGACAGTTTTTCTGCAATCTCTGCATTCGAGTTATTCTCCAGGGCCAGCCGGATAATATTACGGCTTTGTGAAGGCAGTTTATCCACTGCTTCCATTACAACGCGGTGCATTTCTTCTTCTATCAGATAATCATGGAAAGTGGATTCTTCCATATAAGCAGCCGTTGTTTCTTTATATCCTGACACCACTTGGCGATGCTCCAGTTCGTTCAAACAGGAATTGCGGACACAGGTGTACATAAACGACCTGACCTGATAAATAAACTGAAAGTCATTTTGCTTCTGCCAAAGCCTGGCAAAACATTCCTGCACAATATCCGACGCTAATTCTTCGTCTTCCACATAGCGTTCCGCAAAGACACACAAAGGTACATAGTAGCGGTCAAACAGATTTCGAAAGACCTGTTCGTCAGTTAAATTTATTTTCTCGTCATTGCTCACACTCTTTTTATAATCGCCGGATATCTAACACTTTACTATTTTTTGGCGTTTAAAGTTACACAAAATTATATATTACACAAGAAAGCCCCGGAAATTTGAAACTTCCGGGGCCTTTTTTGTGTCTGTGTTCCTCCTTCGCAGGAGTACTGGCAGATGAACTTTATTTTATTACTTTAGTATTAAACTGTCACTTGTTCGCCCTCGCGGGGTAATTGGCCGATGGCCGCGTGACAGATTATTTTTGATTTAAAAAATTTCTTATTTTACGATTGCTTTAACAGCTGCTTCACCGATTTTCAAACTATCCCCGAAATTTGCCTGAAAAGTAGGTTATTTTCTCTTTTTCCAGCCATCTGTCGGCTACTACTACGGAGGCAGTTTAAACGATCTGGTATCTGCCGCCAATCATCTGCCGGGTAAAGGGAAATACATACCGAAGTAATCTTTGTTCGACACAGGTCAAACAGCTGTTCGACGAGTGTCAGACAGCTGTCCCATATGGGTCGGACAGCTGTCCCAGCACTGTCAAACATAAATTAAGTGAGGACTCAGCAAGAATAGGAAGCATGTAAAGAATATCAGAAGGAAGGAGAACAACAACAACACAAAGGTAATTGGTACTTACCCGTTTGCCGATAGATTGTCATCGTTATCCATAAACAACACCTTCTTCAGCTTCTGATACAGGAAGGACAGGACAAGCAGGATAATCCCCAGCATGATAAAGACAATGATCTTTCCGATCGTAGGCAGCAACCACAAATCGACAATGACCAACTTTAGAAGGACAACGCCAAAGACTGCCAGGCTAATCATACGCAGAATCTTCAGATGCAAACGCATACCAAACGACATTTGAATAAAGCCCGCAATACTCAGGGAAATGGAAAGGGCTGCACTCGATTCATTCTGTAAACCGGAAAGATACAGCATATTATGCACAGCAACTACCCATAGTATAGTTGAAGCAATTGCAATAAACGAAGTCATCAGGTTCGCCCTTTTCTGACGAAAATCGAAAGAACGGTAATACCATTTTCCAAGAAGAAACAGATGGATCACTACAATAACGAGGGACGTCCACTGCAAAATAAACAGGGAAGAATCACCATACTCGTTGGCAACCCGCGAAAGCTGGATAAACAAACAGCCGGAAAGCCCCGCTGCCACCGCGTAAACGGCAGAGAACCGCTCCATCGGAAAACGCTTCCTCAACCCTATCAACAGTAATAATAGAGAAAAGCCTGTAAAAGCCAGACAAGAACAACAGCTCAACGGCCAGTACGCTATATTACGGTAGAAATCTACAATAAACGAAAGATATACCACACTACAGGCTACCAGTAACGAAATCACACTAAAAGGAATATATTTCAGGCTTGCCGCCCCGGCAAACAGCTCTTTCTCCCGTTCCATCAACCAGGCAAACAAGCCAAAAGCCAACCCGGTAAAGATCCCGGTAGCAAAAGTACCGTTCAGCAACAAAGGCTGAACAAGACCTTCTGATAAGGCATTCTCCACATCTATCAGGAAAGAAATGATTGTCAGAAAAAGAAGAGCTAAAGCAAAATACTCGTAAACAGTCTGCCGGAACTTTGTGAAAAACCACAGGACAGCAACCATTTCGGTAGCCCAAAGCAGCGTAATGAAACTGCCTTCCAATTGGATAGGTATACTTATCGAAATAAAGGTCAGAAACATACCAGTCAATGCGGTAAACAGATAACCTGTATCCGGCTTTCTCCGACGTATGGCAAAAGCAAGAGATACGTTAACCAAAGCAATAAACAGGGTGAATGCACCTTTGATATTATAAGGCAACTGCAACTCATGGAGATACCATAAAGCAAAATAAAGATATATGAAATTATTCAATACAACAATCATCATCAGTGGCTGATTCGCTTTCTTATTATCCGTACGCAACACAGAAACGACAGGCAGCAGGAATATCAGATAAAACAAGGTAGAGAAAAGTAACAGATGGATCAATTGTCCGCTTCCGGCAATATCCAGGTCAGCCACCAGTGAATATCCCAGCATGATCACATAAGTAGCCACAAAACCGATAACAGGTAACTCACCCCATTTTTTATACAACGACAAACCGAACATACCCAGATTCAAAATTGTCAGATAAATAAACAGAACCAGATAATTCCCCATCCCGTTACTGACCAGGAAAGGAGCGATAAAGCCCCCCACCAGACCTATAATAGCCAGTTCACGCCGGTTGTAAACCACCGAAAGCAAGGACATCAACACCGTCAGTACCACCAATATAACAAACGCAACAGTCTGGCTGAATAAACCGTAATAATGATAAGCCATCGCCACCGTTACATAAAAAATAGCAAAAGCGCCACCCGCCAGCAGGGAACTGAATGTACGATAAGTGTTCTTCAGCCTTTGCGACACCACCAGCAAGCCACCGCCGACCACAAAGCCCAGGATCGTACGGAATACTTCATTTATCCAATCCTTATCGATCGCATATTTAACAAACAATCCCATCCCGACTACAAGGACTAGGATACCGATCTTTCCGAATAAATTCTCTCCGATATATTTTTCGTAATCGACTTTCTTTTTCTCTTTGACCAACCCGAACGGTTTGATCACAGGCTGCGGAACGACTTTCTTCTTTTCCGGCAGAGGGATAACTTCTGCTTCATTCGGTTCGTCTTCCGGCTCCGGTTTTACTTCCACTATACTTACAGGTTCTTCCGTGACAGGTTCAACCGCAACCTCTTCCGTCACCACAGTCGTACTTGTCTCCGATTGCCGTTTTATCTCTTCCAACTGAGATTCCACAAACTTCTTCAGACTATAAATATCTTTCCGGAGAGCATCTGTATGAGCATTCATCTTGCTTATATGAGAATATAGGCTGACCCACACGACAACGATCAGTACGACTAGTAGAAATTCCATAACGTTATATTTAAAGATCGCAACTAAGATACGGTTTTTTTTGGATTACAGGCAATCAATGATCGCCCTTTGCTTTTCAAAAAATAAGATACGCTGTTTCTCTCCACTGACAGAGATCATCGTCGATGACTTCAATAGCGACTGCATCCAGTTGTAAAAGATCTCATACGCCCTCTCGTCCAACGAAATAACCGAATTCAGGATAAAAGCACGGATCATACTGATACGCAGGTTCTTGGTTTCCAGATAACTGTAACTGGCATCAAAATTAATATTGGATATATAGAGTTGGATCGGATTACCGGTCTCGCTATATGTTCCCCTCGAAGCAAGAATCTCCAACCTATTAAGAAAATGTTGTAACTCTTGTTTTATCGAACAGACATCCTCTGTGTCGATCAGCCGGATACTGCTGTAATACTGGAGGTCATTTACTATATACTGGAAGATCAAAGGGTCCCACACGTAAGTAGTATTCTTTATATGTTTGGACTCGATAGCTGTTACGCGCTGGACCGCCAACAATTTCTCTGCTGATTCAATATCCCGGAAATGGACAGTCCTGTCCGAATGGCCATACTGGTTATACCATTTGAACAAATAAAAACGGGTGATATGTGTGTAATCGAGCAGAAAGATGGTTGGCAGAACATTCATACATTCCACATTACAGGAGGCCGGATCTTCCCTTGCTTCCTTCAGTCGTTCGTTGTACAATCCCCACATCCTGTAATCGTCTTCAATCGGATCGACATACTCCACCAGACTCAACTGGTAAGGACGGCTTTTAGCCGAGTTTGTTCCGACCAGATTATCCAACGAGATCCCTAATTTATTGGAGATCGCCGCAATCTCCGCGAAGGAGAAAGCCACATCGCCCCTCATACGACGATAAACAGCCTCTCTCTCCAGGCGCAGTAATTCAACCAATGTATTAGTCAAGGTAGCTTTGTGCGGTATCTTCTCTCTGATTGCGCCAACGAATTTTTCGTGAATCAGGTTTTTACTCATAACAACAATTTTAATGATCGTCAGTAGACAAAAATAATAAAAATAAAGATACGGTTCCTATCCGTTGCAATTTTGACTACTTTTGTGCGTATTTACAAATAATCAATAATATGCATGATCTTTGCTGTATAGGGCACATCACGTTAGACAAGATAGTGACCCCCAAAAATACCGTACACATGGCGGGAGGAACCGCATTTTACTTCTCGCATGCGATCAAACACTTCAACGATATAGATTACACATTGATAACCGCGCTTGCCGAATCTGAAATGAAGGAGGTCGACAGACTGCGGTCTGAAGGAATCGACGTCGCCGTAATGCCCAGCAAACATTCCGTTTATTTCGAAAACATCTATGGAGAAAATCAGGATAACCGTACACAACGGGTATTGGCTAAAGCCGATCCTTTCACCATCGATTACCTGAAAGAGGTGGAAGCAAAAATATTCCACCTGGGCAGCTTGTTGGCAGACGACTTTTCATTGGATGTAGTAAAATACATGGCTAACAAAGGGTTTGTCTCGGCCGACTCGCAAGGTTATTTACGGGAAGTGAGGGATAAAAATGTATACGCTACCGACTGGGTCGGAAAAGAAGAAGCACTGAAATATATCCATTTCCTGAAAGCCAATGAACTAGAGATGGTCGCACTGACCGGATACTCTGATGTTGCCAGTGCTGCTAAGCAGCTATATGCTTGGGGAGTAAAAGAGGTGCTGATCACTTTAGGCAGTCTGGGATCTGTCATTTACGACGGACAGGCATTCCATAAGATACCGGCTTATAAGCCGAGAGAAGTTGTCGACGCCACCGGCTGTGGCGACACTTACATGACCGGCTACCTGTATCAACGTGCCAAAGGTGCCGGGATAGAAGAAGCAGGCTGTTTCGCTGCTGCCATGTCGACCATTAAGATCGAAGCATCAGGTCCTTTCAACGGAGCCAAGGAAGATGTCATCCGTTGCATGGAAACAGCAGAACAACGTTTGCCGGAAATTTAAATTTAGAAAATTGTGAAGCAATTTTCGAGTAGGGGCGGTTCGTGAACCGCCCGATAATACCGAATCATTTAAAAGCTTTACTGAACGTAGTCATCAACAAGATACATAGACCTAAAAGACCTACCACCATATAGGCATATTCCATATTGAATGCCTGCGAAATAGCACCAATAAGTAGCGGGGCGATCAGTGAGCCTATAAAGCTGATACTCGACAGAATAGTCAGAGCAATACCGACCGGTGTTTTGGACTTTGCACCGACCAAGCTATAAATTGTAGGCACCATACTGGAAATACCCAATCCTACCAACATGAAACCGAAAGAGTTTACGATCACCTTCAATACCATCGAATCAAACGAACTTCCCAGTAGAGCCGATATAAAGAATCCAAGAAAAATAAAAGCACCGGACAACTGCAATACCCGCTGTTTACCTAATATCCGGTACGCATAATTAGCCAGGAAACGACCTACGGTCATCATCACCATAAATACCAGAAATCCGATCTGTAACGATTTCGGTACCCGCAATACCGACTCAAAGTACACTCCGCTCCAGTCAAACATCGCACTTTCCACGATCAAGGCAAATAAACCTACCAAACCGAGTTTGATAAGCAGCATCTCGGGACGTTTGATATATTGCCATTTCTCCGACTTATCTTCTTTTACAACTTCCTCCTCGACCTTCACCTGCTCCATATCTTCCTGCAAGTAACTCCGGCTAGACATCGTTATAAGAAGGATTATCACGGCAATCATCGTAAAATGCCAGAAAGGAGTAATACCGAAAACGATCATAATAAAACCAATCAGAGCTCCCAGACAGGCTGCCAGGCTCCATCCTCCGTGAAAAGAAGCCATGATCGTCCGCCCATAAAGACGTTCGATCCCGATCCCCTGCGTATTCAACGAGATATCGCATAAATTCCAGAATACGCCAAAGGAGAAAAGACATGCTCCCAACATATAGATATTCACGGCAGATCCGATAGCAAAAAGGGAAACGGCATATCCCATAATACTCACCTGCACCATGATACGGCTTCCCAGTTTCGACACCAGGTAACCCGCCAGTGGAATAGCTATGAATTTTCCAACCGGGATCATAAACAACACCATTCCCCAATAGAGCGCATCATTGACTGTGAATAGTTCTTTAATATCGGGAATACGACTCGCCCAACTAGAGAAACAAAGTCCCTGGGCAAGAAAAAAGGAAAGAACAGCATAACGTATATGTTCCTTCGGATAAGTAGCGAGGTTATTAAGATTCATTTTGTCAAATGTTTTGAACAAATAAAAATAGGTATATTTTCTTTATTTCGGTAATTTTTCCTTTACGAAGCCGGGGAAGATGTAAAAGCAGATGCAGATTCTTCTGGCAACGTAAACCAGAAGGTCGAACCTTTCCCTTCTTCAGATACCACCCCGATCTCTCCTCCCAAAGACTGTACAATAGACTGGCAAATAGATAGTCCTAACCCTGTGCCCTGGATGAAAGAATCGAACTTGGCAAACCGGTCAAAAACGTTTGCCAAGTTCCTTGCCGCAATCCCTTTACCGGTGTCCGTAACAAAAAAGCGCAAACCACCGTCGATATGCTCATACCCTATCCGGATCGAACCCGTAAACGTAAACTTACAGGCGTTACTCATAAAGTTGGAAAGTACCTGGATCAGGCGGTTTCTTTCCGAATATATTATATAGGATACATCCGGTATCTCGCAGATCAGTTGTACCCCTTCTTTGGTCCGGCTCTTATAAACCTGCTCCAGGTCACGAATGATTACAGGGAGATCCACCTCCGAATAATTAAAGTCGAGTTGTCCGGCTTCGATCTTCGACAAGTCCAGAATGTCATTGACCAGTTGCAGCAACAATTCATTGTTCGTTTCAATGATCCGGCAGTATTCCTCTACCTCATCCGGATCTTCTGCCATGGTTATCAGATTAGAGAAGCCGACAATTGCATTAAGCGGCGTACGGATCTCATGGCTCATATTGGCAAGAAAAGCACTTTTCAAACGGTTGGATTCTTCCGCTTTATCACGCAGGCGGATCAGTTCATTCGTCATCTTCAGGTCGGTTATATCACGACGGATACCCAGGATACGCGACACACGCCCCTGATCGTCATGTTCATACGATACTGCTTGCAACTCAAACCACCGCTCTTCCTGCTCGGGGAAAGCGATACGTGCCTGGATATCCATGACCTTATCACTGCCATTAATCAGATCGGCCAGTCCATCCTTTACCAGTTCCACATCTTCCGGATGCACATACGACAGATAATTAGCTTCCGAGATCACCCTTCTACCTTCATTTGTCAGATATCCTTGTGTATAGAAGGTACGTTCGACCACACTAAACTCCCAGGGTATGATCTGTGCAGCGTCGATCGTAAACTCCAGTTTAAGTTTATTCTGCTCCATCTCATGTTCTTTCTTCCGTACCTCCGTCGTATCGACAAGGATAGCGACGATATAACACCGCCCGTTACTATCCATCAATTTCGACTTGGTCGTTACGCCCCAACGGAAGCCAGTACCGGAAAGCTCGTTCATAAAAACACGGTCGAAAGAGATCGGGTGGTCACTATTCAACACCAGCTCATCCTCTTTCCTATATTTTTCAGCATTCGGATCATCCACCTCAAAGTCATTTTTTCCCAGCATGAACCTGCGGTCTCCCTGGTAGAATTCATTCACTTTAGTATTATAGAACAGATACCGGTAGTTGTCAGACACATCCTTTACAAAAAGTCCGACAGGTAAATTATCCACGATCGACTGCAGGAAAGTTTTCCACTTCAATATTTCTTCCTCCGCAGTAACCTGAGGAGTAACATCATGAATAAAGCAGATAACCCCTTCGTCGGCAAACGGAGCCGAATGGGCATTCATATAATAAGTAGTCTCAACACCAGACACCTCGTAACTGAACGAAATAGTTTTCCCCGTTTTCCGGGTTTTACCGATATTACAACCTATTATCCGGGAAGCATCGGCATGTGCCGGATACCTTTCTGCCACATCACTCATTGTTATACCGATCAGGTTCTCTTTCTTAATACCCAGCAATATTCCCTCCTGCGGATTTATGATATCCACAATCTTTAATTCCCGATCGTATACCAGAACCATACTAGGCATCGCCTCCAGCAACTGCATCATTTTCCTGTTCGCCGCCTCATAACTTTTTTCTTTTTTACGCCGATAATAAAAGATGGTAAAAAACAGGATAAACATAAATACGAGTAATGAGAGTATCAGTATGATCTCTAACGAGTGTTCGCACCAAAGGCCAGATTCTGCAGTGTCCTCCGACAAACAATGGAAAGAAACAGCCTCCTTTCCCCACAATACAGTAGAAAACAAAAACAAGCCACCCAAAAAGAATCTATACCTTATACTCGTCTCCCGGCCAAACAATGCCATAAACTTATTAATTTCTTTGTAGGCTGCAAATATACTCAGAAAAAAAGAAAAAGAAAATACGTTTATCATTGATTTATAGCCAGTTTTATCAAAAACAATAAGAATATACTTTGCCGGGAAATACAGACCCTTGAATGGACGCTTAAAAAAGATGGTTTAAAACGCTTCAAATAAAAATCTTATTTCTTTTTTCAATTATTATTTGATTTCGATGCAGCCTTTTGCCAACTCCTTTCATCTAATTAGTCGTACATAATTTATTAACATTAAAATAATAAGAAAGATGAAGAAGACGTTGAAATGGTCGCTTGTGATGATGTTAGCAGTATTTGGTTTAACTTTTGCTTCTTGTAGTGATGATGACGATGAGACCCCAACAGTACCGACAGTAGAAGAAGTTGTTGGAGAGTACAGTGGTAAAATGACTTATGCAATAGCTAAGGCTGCTGCATCAGAAGAAGTTCCGGGTACGACATTGGATCTGACAGTGAAGAATGATTCTATCAACTTTGACAAATTTCCTTTCGAAGCATTAGTAAAAGCAATTATCCCTAATGAAGAAGCGGCTAATGGCATTATTGCACAAGTTAAAGAAGTGAAATACAAAGTCGGTTACAAAGCAAAAATGAATGCTGCCAACGATTCTGTATACTTGACATTAGATCCTAAGCCACTAGCAATCGCTTTAGGTGAAAACATGGCTGTCAGTGTAACAATCACTGCAGCAAACGAAGGCTCTTATGCCGTTAATAAAAAGAATCTGAAGTTCAACCTTACAGCTACTGAAGCTAAATTAGGTGATACAAATGCTCTTCCGGCTCCGATTGTTCTGTCATTCGACATGACAAAGAAGTAATTTAGAAATATTACAACCTATATAAAGAAAGGAGAATGTTCTCGATATGAGACATTCTCCTTCTGTTTTATCTAACTCTTCACACTCTCAAGAGCAGAAAGAGAACTTTATTATTTACAATTCTCCAAAATCTGTTTAGCCACAGCTCCCGTTACATTTCCGGCATCACCATAAGCGACATTGGCTGCATTGAAGCGGCGCTCGATTTCAGCAATTGTTTCTTCGCCGATGTTTTCTTCCCCCAGACGGGTAGACAATCCCAGGCTACGGAAGAACTCTTCAGTCTTCTGAATAGCCTGATCGACACGTTCGTCAACCGAGCCTTCCGTGATACCCCAGACACGTTCGCCATACTGAAGGATCTTATCCTGTTTCTGCTGGCGGAGAGTACGCAGAGTTCCTGGGAAAACAATCACTAAAGTAGCGCCATGTGTCAGACCATGTAAAGCAGTCAGTTCATGACCGATCATGTGAGTAGCCCAGTCCTGTGTAACGCCCATGGCTATAAAGCCATTCAACGCCATAGTGGCTGAAAGCATAAAGTCGGCCATTACATTATAATCATGTTGATTCGCTTTGATCTTAGGAGCGATCTCAATAATAGTACTCAGGATACTTTCAGCCCAGCGATCCATCAGACGAGATTGTCCGGTCGTAGTCATATATTGTTCCATTACATGCACGAACGTATCAGCCAGACCGCAAGCGATCTGATGAGCCGGCAACGTAAAGGTCGTTTCCGGATCAAGTATGGAGAAGACCGGGAAATTGCTATAAAACGGATACTTCTCTTTCGTTTCATAGCGAGAGATCACTGCCCCGTTATTCATTTCTGATCCCGTAGCCGGCAAGGTAAGCACAGCTCCCATCGGAATCGTATCTTTGGCTGCTCCTCTTTTTACCAGATCCCAGGCATCACCGTCATACAATAAACCGGCAGAGATCAGCTTAGTCCCATCGAGGACCGATCCGCCGCCCACAGCCAATAGAAAGTCCACATTCTTTTCCTTACCTAAAGCGATCGCCTTACGCAAAGTCTCGATGGAAGGGTTCGGTTCGATTCCCCAGAACTCTACATACTCCCGTCCTTCCAAAGCTTTTACTACCTGGTCGTATACGCCGTTTTTCTTTACGCTGCCGCCACCGAAAGTAATCATGATGCGCTTACCGGCGGGAATAGCCTTGCTCAATTCCGCAATCATTCCTTTACCGAAGATCAGTCGGGTAGGATTCTGAAACTTGAAGTTGTTCATAGCTCTATAATTTTTCTTTTAAATACTTTCCTGTATACGATTCCGGACACATAGCCACTTCCTCCGGTGTTCCGGCACAAACCAGATAACCACCGGCGTTACCACCTTCCGGACCTAAGTCTACCAGATAGTCGGCACATTTGATCACGTCCATGTTATGTTCGATGATCACAACCGTATGTCCTTTATCGATCAAGGCATTAAATGCTTTCAATAATGTTTTTATATCGTGGAAGTGCAGTCCGGTGGTCGGTTCGTCGAACACGAACAAGGTCGGTTGCTGCTTTTCCTGTCCCAAGTAATAAGCCAGTTTCACACGCTGGTTCTCACCGCCGGAAAGCGTAGAAGACGTTTGTCCCAGTTTGATATAACCCAGACCGACATCCTGCAACGGTTTCAGTTTCTTGACAATCTTCTTTTCCTGTGAGCCGGGATACTGTTCGAAGAATTCGATCGCCTGGTTCACCGTCATTTCCAACATATCATAGATGTTTGCCCCATGATATTCCACATCGAGCACATCCTGTTTGAAACGTTTGCCGTGACAAGTTTCGCACTCGAGCGTGATATCCGCCATAAACTGCATCTCGACAGTGATCCGGCCATCGCCCTTACACTCCTCACAGCGTCCTCCTTCTTTATTAAAAGAGAAATATGCAGATGTATAACCCATTTGCTTGGCCAAAGGTTGTTCGCCGAACAACTTACGGATCTCGTCATAAGCACCGATATAGGTCACGGGATTAGAACGGGAGCTCTTACCGATCGAATTCTGGTCGACAAACTCGATACCCTGGATCAGATTCATATCCCCGCTCAATCCGGAACAATCCACCATCAGGCGGGCGGCATCATCCAGATAATGCTTCACTCCTTCATAAAAGATATCACGGACAAGCGAACTCTTACCGGAACCGCTGACACCCGTTACCACCGTCATCACATTCAGCGGAAACTTCACATCGATCCCTTTCAGGTTATTCTTACGGGCCCCTTTTACCTCTATATAATTATTCCATAACCGCCGGAAAGCAGGAACCTCTATCTTATCCTCCCCGGTCAGGTAACGGACGGTATGACTGTTACTACTGGTCTGCAGGTTGTTCACATCCCCCTGATAAACCACTTCGCCACCCAGACGGCCGGCTTTCGGACCGATATCGATAATATAATCGGCTGCACGGATAATATCTTCGTCATGTTCCACCACAACCACCGTATTCCCCAGCGACTGCAACTGCCGCAACACCTTCACGAGCAGATCGGTATCCCGAGAATGCAGACCGATACTCGGCTCATCCAATATATATAAAGAACCTACCAGGCTACTACCCAATGAAGTGGCCAGGTTGATACGCTGGCTTTCACCTCCGGAAAGAGAAGCCGACAGACGGTCGAGCGACAAATACCCCAGCCCTACATCCAACAGGAACTGCAGGCGATTCATGATCTCCGTCAACAGACGCTTTGCTACGGCAGCATCCGTTTCATCCAGTTGCAGGTTATCGAAAAATGCTTTGGCATCCGTAATAGGCAAAGTCACCAGTTCGGCAATATTCTTCCCGCCTACCTTTACATACAAGGCTTCCGGTTTCAGGCGGGCACCCTTGCAGGACGGACAGGTCGTTTTACCCCGGTAACGGGCCTGCATCACCCGGTACTGTATCTTATATAAGTTCTCTTCTACGAATTTAAAGAAGTCGTCGATGCCGTGTAGTCCCCTGGCACCATGCCACAAGAGGTCTTTCTCCTTTTGTGTCAGATCGTAATACGGACGGTGAATCGGGAAGTTATATTTTTCACTCTTGGCAATAAACTCCTTCAACCATTCTCCCATCACTTCACCTTTCCAACAGACTACCGCACCCTGATAAACCGACAGGCTCTTATCGGGCACCACCAGGTTCTCATCTATCCCGAGCACCTTACCGAATCCTTCGCAGACCGGACAAGCCCCTAACGGATTATTGAAGCTGAACATCATATCCGTCGGCTCGATAAAGGTGATACCGTCCGCCTCGAACTTCTTCGAGTATTCCTTCACGACCGTACCTTCGGCCGCATAGATACGGATGATACAAGTATCGTGTCCTTCGAAGAAAGCCGTTTCCGCCGAATCGGCCAGACGACTCTTCAACGTCTTATCGTCCGAAACGGTCAGACGGTCTACCAACAGTTCGATAGACGGAGAAGCCAATAACGACTCGTCTGCCAGCACTTCCGCCATACGGTAAGCCGTATCGTCGATCGACAAACGGGTATATCCTTCTTTCTGCAGGATCTCCAGTTGTTCTTTCATATTTCGTCCCTCGGGCAACACCACCGGGGCGAATACGGCAAAACGCGTTCCGTCGGGATAAGACAAAACCTCTTTGACAATATCTTTCACCTGGTGCTTCTTCACCTCCAGCCCGGAAACAGGCGAGATCGTCTTTCCGATACGGGCGAAGAGCAGTCGCAGGTATTCATAAATTTCCGTGGATGTACCCACCGTCGAACGGGGATTACGGGTGTTCACCTTCTGTTCGATCGCGATAGCAGGCGGAATACCTTTAATATAGTCACACTCCGGCTTGCTCATACGTCCCAGGAACTGGCGGGCATAAGCCGAAAGGCTTTCCACATACCGGCGCTGACCTTCGGCGTATAAGGTATCAAAAGCGAGCGAAGACTTTCCACTGCCGGATAATCCGGTGATGACGACCAACTTGTCGCGTGGGATCTCTACATCAATGTTCTTCAGGTTATTGACACGAGCCCCCTTGATAAATATAGAATTATTTTCAGACATAAATCTTTCCCTAATAAAGGATACAAAAATAGCAAAAAGAAATGTATCTTTGCCACAAGATTTGATAATGTGTTACAATAATCCCAAACCAACGAAAATTCATGAAGATCCAATATATCCGCCTGCTGCTGGCCATACTCCTATGTGCCGTAACGTCTTGTTCGACAACCAGACAGATATCAACTCAAAAAACAGAAGGAAAAGATAAACGGGAATTCAGGGGAGCCTGGATACAAACCGCATTTCAAGGGGAATACAAGGATATGACTCCCGCTCAACTCCGCAAAGACTTCGTTCGCAAACTCAACTACCTGCAGGCTTGTGGCATTAATGCCATCATTTTCCAGGTACGCCCGGAAGCCGATGCTTTTTATAAATCGGATATCGAACCCTGGAGCCGTTTCTATACAGGCGAACAGGGTGTAGCCCCGGCCGGAAACTTCGACGTGATGGCCTTCCTGATAGAAGAGTGCCACAAACGGAACATGGAATTTCATGCCTGGCTCAACCCTTACCGGGCAAGCACGGCCGGAAATACCCGTTTCGCCGATTCACATATCTATCACAAACACCCGGAGTGGTTCGTTACCTATAATAAACAGATCCTGTTCGACCCGGGATTGCCCGACAGTCGCCAGTTCATCTGTAAGGTGGTACGCGATATCGTAAGCCGTTACGACGTAGATGCCATCCATATGGACGACTACTTCTATCCCTATCCCGCAGCAGGAATGCCTTTCCCAGACGACGACAGTTTCCGGAAATATGGCCTGAATAAAGGATACACCTCTGCCCAACGGGGCGACTGGCGCCGTGAGAACGTAAACACGCTGATCCGCGAACTGAAACGGACCATCCTGCTTACCAAACCCTGGGTACGTTTCGGCATCAGCCCCTTCGGTATCTACCGGAACAAAAAAAGTACACCCGACGGCTCAGGCAGTAACACCAACGGCCTGCAAAACTACGACGATCTCTACGCCGATGTACTCCACTGGGTGAAAGAAGGCTGGATCGACTATAACATGCCACAGATATACTGGGAAATCGGGCACCCGGCAGCCGACTATATCACCCTGATCCAATGGTGGAATAAGAATGCGACACCCGAAGGTACACATCTTTATATAGGACAAGACGTCGCCCGTACCATGAAAGCCGACCAGCTGACCCGCAAAATGCTTTACGAACGTTCGCTCTCGAAAGTAAAAGGCAACTGTTTCTGGCCTGCCAACGAGATCCTATGGAACAACAAAGGCGTAGCCGACAGCCTGAAAAGAAACTATCACCGTTACCCGGCCCTGATCCCGGCTTATAGCCACATGCATAACCGCGCCCCGCAGGAAGTAAAAAAACTGAAAGCGGAATGGACAGCCGAGGGTTATAAACTGCACTGGCAAGCCGAACAAAGCCCTACAAATCCGGAACTTGCTTCTTATTTTGTAGTTTACCGTTTTGAGAATAAAGAACCGGTCGACCTGACTAACCCAGCCAAAATCGTAAAAATAACCCGGGAGGCAAGTTATTTAATGCCTTATAACAATGGAAAGCAAAAATATCACTATATTGTGACCGCTGTCGATCGTTTTCACAACGAAAGTTCAGGGAAGAGTAAAAAAGTTAAGTTATAAGACTTTAGGGCAATATGTTCTCACAAGATCTGAGATATACCAAATTCACGGATTGTGCCTCCTGTCCCGAATACAGGAAGCAAATCTTTAAATATCGTTCTTATCCGAAGGGGATAATAATTCCCCAGGAAAAATGCATGCAGAATACACTCTATTTTCTGCTGAAAGGAACCGTTGAAGTAAACAGTGAAGAACATCCCCACACTATCATCAGTGACGGCCAGTTCATCCTGCAACCGATCGGCTCGAAGGTGGAGTTCAAAGTCCTCGAAGCCGTAGAATGTATCCTGTATCTGTTCGAACGCCCGATCAACGTCTGCAACGAGCGTTTCAACAAAGGAGCAAGCATAGCCGAGACTTCCCGCCCCGAGGCCATCGTGATGGAAATGTGTCCGCCGTTGCGCTATTTCGTGGAAGGAGTAAGAATGTACCTGAACGACGACCTGTTGTGTGCCGGCTTCCTGCAGGCCAAACGGACAGAGTTGGTCTACCTGCTCAACTGCTACTATACATTAAAAGATCTTGCTGCGTTCTACTCACCGATCTACCGTTACAGCAAAAGCTTCCGTTACTTCGTTATGCAAAATTATATGAAGGCAAAGGATGTGGAAGCCTTCGCCCAATTGGGAGGGTACAGCACGCCAACCTTCCGCCGCCTGTTTAAAGAAACGTTCGGTGAACCGGCCTACCAGTGGATGCTGAAAAAGAAATGTGAAGACATCCAGAACGACCTAACCACCACCGAAATGTCTATTTCCGAGATCAGTTATAAATACGGTTTCGAGTCGCTGTCCAACTTCTCCCACTTCTGCCGGGCTAACTTTGGGCAGTCACCCCGTTCAATGCGTACTACAAAAGGCGAAAACCAGTAAAAATCAACGGTTATTGCATTTTTTACAACTTATTGAATAGAAAAAGCAATATTTTGCCTGTTTTTTCCCGATATATTTGCGTCATCAAAGAACATTAATTGATATTCAACGCATATTTACAGGATGAAGACTAAAGAGGCTGGTTGCTCATGTGGAATAGTAGTCTGCATATTTTTGATCATTACATGCTTCATAAAATGCAGTTCGAAAGATGAGTCAGAAAAGACATCCTACGGTTTCATTTCGTATTCGTTGAAATGGGAACAGGCCATGAGCGGCTACAAAACTCCCCAGAAATTACGTTATTGCTTTTATCCTCTGGAAAAGGGAGCCATGACACAGATCGAAGGCGATGCCGACGGTTTGAAGTTTACCCTACCTCCGGATAAATACCGTTTACTGATCTTCAACTGCGATGCAGATAATATTCAGTTCCGCAATATGGAGTCATTCGAAACGGCAGAAGCATACATCCCGGAGACAAAAGCATCCGGAAGCGTAACATCGGGACGTACTCCTTTATATGGGATAGCCATTAATGATCTGAAAGTGGAGGCCGACGAAGGCACACAGAACAAACGTGAGTTTAGTCCGACTCCATTGATCCGCGAAGTAACGCTCGACATAAAAGTCGACGGTATGGAACATATAAAAGACTGCAAAGGAGCGTTATCGGGCGTACCATCAGCTTTCAGCTTAAGCAAGCTGGAGATCGTACCGGATAAAACCACCACGGTTAACTTTGAAACAACAACTTCAGCGGAAGGTGTAAACACTAAAGTATTGATATTAGGCACCGCTCCGAAAAAAGGAGAAACCCCTCCCCCTACCCCTGCAAACGAGGTAAAGCTGGATTTCACCCTCACTGACGGCAGTACCACTTCCGCCACAATCGATTTAGGAGAATCGATAGGTAAGACGGAAGGCAACAACGTAAATGTAGACGTATCCGTAACGGTAGAAAAGACCGCTTCCTTCACTGTTAAAATCAACAACTGGGAAGTCTCTGCCGGCGACAACATGGTCATTGAATAAAACACTATTAGAAACAAATAAAGTGCAAACAATTTAAATTTGATAAGTATGAAAACATTAGTATTAAGTATGATTTCAATTGCTGCAACTGTTGCAGCAATGACCGCTTGTACAAGCGAGAGTAATGAGATAGACGACATTACAAAAAATGCAAAGGTGGAGATTAATGCTACCGCTGGAATTGGAGAAATTATAACCAAAACCGCAGGTGTAGTAAATCAAGGAGAAGCAATGGATGATATAGGATTTGTTAGAGTTGACAAAGCTGATGTTATATCAGATTGGGCCACTGAAACACTATCAGATATTCCCGCAACAATGGTGGCTGGAGGAGCAATAACTTTTACTCCTACACAATACTTTGATTCACAAAAGACTGTTTATACAAACATGATAGGCTATCACCCTAAAGCTAGTTTTACAAGAACACAAAACACTATTGCTTATCAGATAACAGGCCAAGAAGACATTATGTGTACGGATCCCGTAAGGACAAATAAAGAGGCGGTTAATATGAGTTTCGGTTTTGAACATTTACTTACTCAATTCTCTTTTCTTATAAAAGCAGAGAATGCTGAAGTTGCTAAAGCTTGGGGTAATGTAGAATCCATTGATTTAATCAACCAGAAGACAAACGCCACATTGACATTGGATACTAAAGATCTTGTTTTCAAAACTCCGGCAACAGGAACAATTTCTGTAGGATCAACTGCTACTCCTTTCAAGGCTAATGATGTTACACAAACAGTTCCGTTTGGTTCACCTATTATGGTCGAAGCTGGTCTAAGTGAATATAAAGTAAATGTCAAAACAGCAAATAATTTAACAGGCGTAGATATCACACTTTCTGTTACAAATGCAGTTGTTAGCACTTCATATGTTATAACACTGACATTCCAGGGAACAACAATTGTCCCAGCTGCAACAATTGGTGAATGGAAGCAAGAAACAGGAACAGGTGAAGTTAAATAAAATTTTAAACTAAAACCTGTTTGCTAAAACGAACAGGTTTTAGTTTATCACTAATTAATAATAACCATCATGAAAGCTCAATCCTCATACCTACTAACACTCCTATTCATCCTATGCGGATGCAGTAGCGAAGTTGCCGAGGAAGCTGATAAGATTATAGAGAAACCCGTCCCTATTCTTATCACTACCCCTAAGCAGATTGATGTAAACAGCAAAGCGGTTGTTGATGCTTTCACTTCTGATAATATCTCTAATATCAGAATATACAGAACAAGTGAGACAGACAATTCATATCCCAATGGTATATCTCCCTATAACAACTCGCTGAATTCCGAATTAGAGTTCGAATCTCCACTTGTTTATCCGGTAGACGGTAGCAACGTTAGCATATACAGTTTCTACCCTTCAAACATACAAAATATTTACCAATCAACCGCAACAAACGAAATTGCCTTTTCCATAACAGGACAAGAAGATTTAATGTATGCTTCTGCTCCGGCAGGAAATAAAAGCAACCCTATTGCTGTCAACTTAACCTTCGACCATAAACTGGCACAAATCAAATTTAAACTTAAAAATAACACCATAGACACATTAGAACGAAAAGAGCCTGTCAGTATCATCGCGACCGGCCCCAACTCCGGAACAATGAATCTCATAAACGGGGAATTATATATATCATCCGCAACGACAGAGACATTTGAGCTTACTACTCATTTAACCTTTGATCAATTAACCCTTAATACAGAAACGGAAATATCAGGAGAATTATTACTATTTCCCCAAAGCGAATATAGCTTTTCTTTATTAATAGGAGATAATTATTACCCTGTTACTTTCGACCAGAAAACAACAAAATCCTGGCAGGAAAGCTCGGTCTATACCTTGACCATTTGTATCAACTCATTAAGCAATCCTATGACAACACCTGTCATAAAAGAAGATATATAATATGACAAACAAAAGATATTTCATAATAACCTTACTCATTCTCATATTCGGTTGTAATAGCGACAACGATGTTCCCCAAAATGAGACAGCAGTACCAAATGCAAGATCTGCGTAAAAACGTTCTTTGATTTCATTTTCGTCGTTCTCGATAGCTGTTAATTCTTTTTTTGTATCTTCATCAAAATAAGGATTAGAAACACCCGTGTCAATCACCTTTTGCTCCGTATCACAAGCCCAGACAAGAGTAATAATTCCCCATAATAGCCATATCTTTCTCATAAACCAAACTTATTTTTCATGATTCAACAAATTCATTTACAAACGTCGATGCCAATACGCATTTTGCCGAAGCAAGGGATTCCGGTTGAAAGCACCGGAACCGATCATCAAAAACAAAGCACCATCTTTCAAATCCTGATTAGTTACCGTCCGGAAATTCCCTCTCAACTCTGTCCGGACATAATCATTCCGGATAATATCATAATAGCGTTGCCCCTCCAGCAACAACTCCTTCTCCCGTTCTTTAAAAATGGCATATCTCAGGTCTCCCCCATACT
>NZ_CAJJWO010000045.1 GCF_905196875.1 uncultured Parabacteroides sp.
TTTACGTACCTGGATGTATCCCAACGGAACGCCTGCCTCTCTAGCTTCGTCCTTATTTTCACGAAAGATGGCATCTGTTGAATAGAGATAGAAAGTATCCCCTATCTTCCGGCAAGCCGGATCATGTACATTATAAGTTCCCCACGAACGGTAATCTTTCATGGAGGAGACGGATGTATAATCGTCTTTCCACGGATTAGGGTTCTTTTCCGGTGCTACCGGTTGCCTGCTCAGGCTGCATCCGGAGACAACAAGGGTGGTAGCAGCCATTAGAATGGCTGCCTTAATGAATGTATTACACATGAATGATACGTGTTTAAATTATTTCAGCTCGATCGTTACCAGTGATTTGGCAGGGATCTTCACGGTCAGTTCTCCGTTTTTATACTTTGCTCCTTTGAAGTTTGCCAAACGCACGTTTTCAGGTTTGTCAAATGTGTTGCATGCACGTACATTCTCTCCCGTAATGATCTGTGCATTGCTTACATTAACATCATTCGTTCCACGTACGGCACAGGATATTTCAATATCGTTTGCCGGATCGATATTAACCAGCGAAATATGTATCGCTCCGTTTTTATCTTTAGAGGCAGAAGCACTTACAGCAGGAAGACTGCGTCCCAGGCGTTCATAATTGCCGCATTTCACTTCGACAGGGAGCAGGGTTGCATCCTGATGAACTTTATACATATCGAATACATGGTATGTCGGTGTCAGGATCATATTTTCGCCTTCGGTCAGGATCATAGCCTGCAATACATTGACCATCTGTGCGATGTTGGCCATTTTTACGCGGTCACAGTGTTTGTGAAAGATATTCAGGGAGACACCGGCCAGCAAAGCATCACGTAATGTATTCTGCTGATACAGGAATCCAGGGTTGGTTCCCGGTTCTACATTATACCAGGCACCCCATTCGTCAATGATTAATCCCAGACGTTTTTCCGGATCGTACTGATCCATAATTGCAGTATGACGTTCGATCAGTTCTTCGATATGTGCAGCATTCTCGATTGTGCGAAAGTATTCGTTATCATCGAAACCGGTAGCATTCCCTTTATTTGTCCAACTATCGGCGAACGTATAATAATGCAGAGAGATACCGTTCATCATGTGACCGGGGATATTCTTCATTAAAGTACTAGTCCAGTTATAGTCGTCCACATTCGGACCACCGGCTATTTTAAACAAATGATTTGTTCCGTAATCGCGACAGTAAGTTGCGTAGCGGCGGTAGTTTTCTGCATAACCTTCGGGGGACATATTTCCACCACAACCCCAGTTTTCATTACCAACTCCCCAGAACTGAACCTTCCAGGGTTTCTCACGACCGTTCTGTTTACGCAGGTTTGCCATAGGGCTTTCTCCATCGAAGGTGATATATTCGACCCACTTCGACATTTCCTCTACAGAACCACTCCCCATATTACCACAGATATAAGGCTCCGTTCCCAGTTCTTCGCAAAGATTCAGGAATTCGTGTGTTCCGAAACTGTTATCTTCTGTAACGCCTCCCCAGTGGGTGTTGACCATTTTAGGACGTTGATTACGTGGACCGATACCGTCACGCCAATGGTATTCGTCGGCAAAGCATCCGCCCGGCCAGCGCAAATTGGGTATATTAATATGTTTAAGGGCGGCGATAATATCGTTTCTGACTCCATTTGTATTAGGGATTTTTGAGTTTTCCCCTACCCAGAGACCATCATAGATACATCTTCCCAAATGTTCGGAAAACTGTCCGTAAATGTGTCGGTTGATCGTTTCTGTCCCCAAATCGGCATTAACAACCATCTGGGCTTTCTCTTGCGCGGATATAAATGGTATTGCCACAAAAAGCAATAATCCGGCTAACAAATTCCGTTGTGTATTCATGTCTATTAAATTTATGTGTCATATTAACAACAGCAAATGTAGAATAAACACTTTAGGAGAAGGTGGATATATTGCTTTTTGTGGTGGATAAAAGTGTATTTAGCACATTGAACATATCATTTCCCAATTATGTTCTATCTTTGTAACGACGATATGGGAAAATACTGGCAAATTCTTAAACGATATAAAGTGGGATTGTTGATCAGCCCGCTCCTTGTACTGATCACTGTGCTGTGTGAAACGGTCCAGCCGATGTTTATGGCTGAAATCATTGACAACGGGGTCATGCCACGTGACCTGTCGGTTATTACCCGGATCGGAACCTATATGGTGTTGGTATCCGTCGGGGGATTATTAGTCAGTATTGTGAATACTTACATTTCTTCCCGCATCGGAATCGGTTTCGGTACAGATCTACGAGGAACACTTTTCAATAAAATACAGCAACTATCCTTTTTCGATATCGACAAATTCAGTTCAGCTTCGCTGGTCACAAGGCTTACAAGCGATATATCTCGCATACAGCAGATCGTTCTGATGTCGATGAGACTTTTACTGCGCTCCCCGTTGATGCTCATTATGGCTGTATTCTTTGTCGTCAGCATCAATAAGCAACTGGCATTAGTTTTGATAGCTGCCATCCCGATACTCGGAGGAAGTGTCTATCTGATCTTAAGCAAAGGATTTCCCTTTTTTCTGAAAGTACAGCAAAAAGTAGATCAGCTGAACGGTGTGGTTAGGGAGAATCTCATCAATATCCGTGTCGTCAAATCATTTGTCAGGGAAGACTTTGAGACGGATAAATTTGTCAAAAGCAGCGAAGAGTTGCGTGACATGGTGATCCGGGCTTCCAACATCGTCGTTTCCATCTTTCCGGTCATGCAACTGGTCATGAATCTATCCATACTAGCTATCCTCTGGCTGGGCGGACAGAAAGTGATGCACGGCGAACTGAAAGTGGGCGAACTGATCTCATTCGTAAATTATCTCGCTCAGGTATTAATGGCTCTAATGATGCTTTCCATGATCATCATGTCATACGCCCGCGCTTCCGCATCTTCCAAACGGATCATGGAAGTACTGGAAACGGAACCTTCCCTGACGAACACCAAAGAAGGACTTCAGAACAAACACCGGATAAAGAAAGGAGAAGTGACATTTAATAACGTCAGTTTCCGCTATATCGGTGGAGAGAATGATATTCTACAACATATCAGCTTCCGGGCGGAACCCGGCGAAACGATCGCACTGGTCGGCGCTACCGGCTCTGCTAAAAGCTCCCTGGTACAACTGATACCGCGGTTATACGATGTTACTGCCGGAGAAATCCAGATCGACAATATCCCGATAAAAGACTACAACCTGGATGAACTTCACCAGGGGATCGGCATGGTTCTTCAAAAGAACGAACTGTTCACCGGTACGATCATCGAGAACCTCAAATGGGGAAAACCCGACGCATCGATGGAAGAGATAGAAGAAGCCACCCGTGCCGCCGAAGCACACGATTTTATCCAGTCCTTCACAGACGGTTACAATACGTTGCTGGGACGCGGAGGTATCAATCTTTCCGGCGGACAGAAACAGCGTATCTGCATCGCCCGTGCTCTACTCCGTAAACCCAAGATACTGATCCTCGATGATAGTACAAGTGCTGTCGATACGGAAACCGAACTGAAAATACGGAACAACCTAAATAAGTTGTTGCACGACACGACTGTATTTATCATCACCCAGCGAATCAATACGATGCAATCGGCTGACCGGGTGATCGTACTTGAAGACGGTGAGATCAGCGCCATAGGTACTCCGGATGAATTGATCGAAACATCTACCGTTTATCAGGAAATATATCATTCACAACAAGTATTATTATAATAGGATATGGCACACGGAGATCATTTAAAAGAAAATGCAAAGCCCCGGGAAGGAAAGAAAACTTTCTTCCGGCTGATTTCGTACCTGTCCTGTGACAAGCGTCTATTGTTAGTGATCGGCTTCCTTATCATTGTCAGTATCGTGGCTAACCTGTTGGGCTCATACATGTTGCGCCCGATTATCAATGATTACATCCTTCCCGGAGACTTCCACGGATTGATCAGGGTTTTGGCTATCCTTGCCTCCATTTACCTTACAGGAGTCGCCGCCGTCTATATCCAATATATCCTGTTGAATAAGATTGGTCAGCGCACCGTTACCCGTATGCGTGCCGACCTTTTCCGGAAAATGGAACATCTGCCGGTTAAATATTTCGATACCCATCAGCATGGTGACCTAATGAGTCGTTACACGAATGACATAGATAAGATCAGCGACGCACTGACCGACAGTCTGTCGGATATGCTATCGAGCGCCCTTACCCTGATCGGTATTTTCTGCCTGATGTTATATATCAGTCCCATACTGACCCTGGTAACACTGGTTACTGTTCCGCTGATGTTCCTTTTTGCCAAAGGGATCGTGAAACGAAGCCGCAAATACTTCAAAGCCCAGCAGGAATCTATTGGTACCCTGAACGGGTATATCGAAGAAATGATAAGTGGGCAGAAGGTGATCAAAGTATTCGGACACGAAAAGAAAGTCCAATCCGATTTCGACACACTCAACGACGACCTGAAAGGTAAATCGGAGAAAGCCCAGTTCTATTCCGGCATGATGATGCCCGTTATGCAGAATCTGAATACGTTGAATTACGTCTTTATCACGATTGTGGGTGCTTTACTCGCCATCTTTCGTGGTTTCGATGTCGGCGGTCTCGCAGCCTTCCTGCAATATTCCCGCCAGTTCGGACGTCCGATCAATGAATTGGCCAGCCTTTACAACAGTATCCAGGCTGCCATCGCGGGAGCCGAACGTATCTTCGAAGTGATCGACGAAGCACCGGAAACACCGGACGCTCCTGGAGCCATCGCTTTACAACAGGTACAGGGAGATGTTTCTATGAAAGATGTTTATTTCGGATACAAACCGGAAAAAACAATCCTGAAAGGGATCTCGCTCCATGCCTCCGCCGGTTGTAAAATAGCATTGGTCGGTGCTACCGGAGCCGGAAAGACAACTATCCTGAACATGCTCCCCCGTTTCTTTGATATCCAGTCGGGCGAAATTGCCATAGACGGTCACCCGATACAACAGATCAAACGAAACAGCCTCCGTCAATCCATGGCGATCGTTTTACAGGACACCCATCTGTTCACAGGAACTGTCCGCGAAAATATCCGCTTCGGACGCCTGGACGCTACCGATGAAGAAGTCATACAGGCGGCCAAACTAACCGCCGCCCATTCTTTCATCAAACGTCTGCCCCAGGGATACGACACCTTACTGGAAAACGATGGTACCAACCTTAGCCAGGGGCAACGGCAGTTGCTCAATATCGCCCGTGCCGCCATTGCAGATCCTCCTATCTTGTTATTGGACGAAGCGACCAGCAATATCGACACCCGTAGCGAGATACTCATCCAAAAAGGTCTCGACCAACTGATGCAAGGACGCACGAGCCTGATCATCGCGCATCGTCTCTCCACCATCAGAAATGCAGACGTGATCCTGGTACTCGAACAAGGACAGATCGTAGAACAGGGAAATCACGAAGAACTTCTACGTTTGAAAGGGAAATATTACTCGCTGAATCAGGAGCAGTTCAAGTAAAGACAGCCAGAAAATCGTGTATGAACGGTTTTGCCTGAAGAGTAACATTAAATCCTACGATAAACATCCTCAAACGGCAGTCTGCACCGCTCTCCCCAGATCCCTTTATTTCCATCCCGTATTCCACAGGGAATAACCATGTTTATTTCAGCGCCATGAGGTAATTTCAATGCTTTTTTCAGCCGACGACTGTCCAAACCTTCTAAGGGACAGGTGTCGTACCCTTCGTTTGCCATCGCAATCATAAACGTCTGGGCGGCAAGTGCACATGATTTATGAGCAACCACACGCACATCGTTCTCGGACACTTCAAGCATCATCGGACGAAAGATACTGATAGTATTAGCCAGCAGTTTTCTGAACAACCCCAAAATCCCGAAGAACCGGGCATAAATGAACGGCATCAATTTCCCGTAGTATAATTCCCGATCTTTGATACGTTTATCCTGACGTTCTTTCGGACTGTTCCGGCGAATATTCTCCCGTTCAAAATCGAGAACGAACCGAGCATGCTTCTTGTACAAGTCTCGCCGTACAACGAAAACAACAATTTGCGAAGCTGTTGAAGCCGCTTTCTGGTCGAGACAAGCTCTTGAAACTTCCGCCAACAATTCGGGCTCCGTTATATGGTAAAACTCCCACAACTGCATATTCGAACTGTTGGGAGCCAATGTCGCCAGTTCCAGACAATACTTTACCCTTTCCGGATCTATCGGTTTTGCTTTATCATACGCCCGTACGGAACGACGGTAATCGAGGACTTCTTCTAAATTCATAATGCTGACTTATTTAATTAAAAAACTTTTCTATATCACTACAAAATTAAAACATTCCTGCAATATGTTTGTTTACCAGCACAACATCTCTATCCTTTACTTTATGTTTCTTTAGCGGATAACCCTCAGGACTGATAATCACTTTTACCTCTATCTGCTGATTTAACAAAGTTACCCTCAATCCATCATTGCTGAACTCCGGATTGAGGGAAGACTAATATTTTTGAATTATCCCTCTACACTATGTAAAGGAATAGTTCGTAATTAATAAAATGTCAAAAAGCTATGCGATAAACAGAAAAACTTAACGGGAGAAGTACTACTTCTGCAGCCGGAGCTTCCAGTTCGATTTCCGAAACAACAGGCACTACCTGGTCCGGTTTGCAGATCGTATTTTTAGCTTCCAGATCAGAGGCGTGAAGTACAGTTACCGTACCTTTATGTTTTCCACCGGAAAGGCCGTTCAAATCCAGTTTGACTTTTCTGTTTTGAATACCGGTATTGGCGATCTTAATGATCAACTCACTTGTCTTCTTATCGACTGCAGCCGTTGCATACAAATCATTTTGTCCGGTAACAGATTCATTCTGCATAGTCAAAGGCACGACATTTGTACCGGCATTATGACCGTAAAGTTGCTGCACATAGTAATTCGGAGTTTTCACCAAAGAAAGATTATCAAACCATATCAAATCCGGACGCCACTGCCAGGCATCCACATGGGCAAACAGAGGTGCATAAGTACAGATCTGTACTACATCCGCATTACGCTCAAAGCCAGTCATAAAAGCAGCCTCAGCCAATGCTGTAAGGAAACTATTCTCGCGATTGTTCGGATGGCAGGCATATTCACCGGCAAAAACCTTAGGACCGTTACGATCGTATGAGTCATAGCGTTTCGCTCCCTTCAGGAACCATTCCGGAGAACGGTAATAATGCTCGTCCACCAGGTCGACTTTCATGCGCTTCATCTCCGGCCATAAGAAGTCGAAGTCTTCGCCTTCTGCCTGCGGGCCGGAACTACCAATAACTTTGATATCCGGATATTTGGCGCGAATAGCCTTTACAAAAGGTTCCAGGCGTTCGGTAAACAAAG
Organism: uncultured Parabacteroides sp.; assembly: GCF_905196875.1. Classification (GTDB taxonomy): domain Bacteria; phylum Bacteroidota; class Bacteroidia; order Bacteroidales; family Tannerellaceae; genus Parabacteroides. Next base: position 7,399 of record NZ_CAJJWO010000045.1, read on the forward strand.
TACCCCACTGCTCGTTACCAATAGCAATAAACTTCAGGTTGAAAGGAGCCGGATGTCCCATATCGGCACGCAGTTTTCCCCATTTAGAGGTCACAGGACCGTTGGCAAACTCGATCAGGTCGAGCGCATCGTCGATATAAGGTTGCAATTTATCGACCGAGCAGTTTTCTTTCGGATCATCATTTTCATACTGACAGGAAAGACCGCAATTCAATACAGGAAGCGGCTCGGCACCAATATCCTCACTCAACTGGAAATATTCGAAGAAACCTAAACCGTAAGACTGATAATAATCGGAGAACTTCTTATGAGGAAATGTGTAATTCCAACGATTGATATTGATCGGACGGTTTTCAACCGGACCAACCGTATTTTTCCACTGATAACGGGTAGCCAGGTTTGTTCCTTCTACGATACAACCTCCGGGGAAGCGGAATACACCCGGCTTAAGGTCTTTCAATGCCTGCGCAAGATCGGCACGCATACCGTTCGGACGATTATTGAATGTTTTCTGAGGAAATAAAGATATATGTTCGAGATCCGCCGTTCCCTGTGTAAGCATCGTGATACGTAAACGGGAATGGGCTTCTGTTGCCTCGGGAGTAAGGACTACGGAATACTTTTTCCAATCTTTACCGTTTATCTCAACTTCCTTTGTTTCATAAATATCATGCTCACTATTTACCAGATTTATACGAAACTTGATCGTACCGTTAGTTACCGTACGAGCATAAAAAGAAAAGTCATACTTCTCCCCTGCCTTAATACCAATGCCCTTAAAACCTTCGTTATCCAGTCCTGTACCGGTCAGTTCTTTATTATAAGAAAGTCGTACATAATGCGGGTTCTTGTCAAAACAAGGGGATTTGGTTTGTACCGTTATATTTCCAAAAGGAACCCAGCCCCCGAAAGGATTTTCAAACTCAAAAGAACGGTTCTTAATCAGCTCTGCATACAATCCTCCATCCGCTCCGAAGTTAATATCTTCAAAAAAGATACCGTACATGGTGGATTGGATAGGCGCACCCGTTTGCTGCACGTCTATTTTGAACTCATTAATCTGTGCCATCAGGCTGCTTACCCCCATGCTTAAGAGGAACAGGGAGATAACGTTTTTCATGCTTCTTCTCATATCAAGTGTTTTTCTGTGAAATAAAAGATTTATTTAGTTGCAAATATACACTAATCACCCATACACAAGGTGGACAAATACACCTATTTGGTGGACAAAAAACTATTTTATGCTCTATAACATCTTTTCATACATCTACATTACGAAGAAGTAGGCTAATTTTACACGCAATTTTGATAACATTACATACATGAAGAACAAGAGTACGCTGTCTGGCTTGACTGTAGCAAACTTCAGCAAGCTTATAGACGGAAAGGAGACGATGCTATGTATCCTGACCAATAAAAAAGGTGCAGAACTTACCATTACCAACTACGGTGCAAAAATTGTATCGCTTATGGTACCGGATCGGTCCGGCAAGTTAACCGATGTAGTCACCGGACACAATTCCCTCGATGAATATCTGGTCTCTGAAGAACCCTATTTCGGAGCTATTTGTGGACGTTACGGAAACCGTATTGCCAAAGGTACATTCACTCTGGATGGTGTTGTGTACGATAAACTGGCGATAAATAATGGCCCGAACAGTCTTCATGGCGGAATTAAAGGATTCAATTCTGTCGTTTGGAATGCAAACCAAACGGATGACCAGACCGTAGAACTGAAATATACTTCAGCAGACGGCGAAGAAGGTTTCCCCGGTAATTTAAAAGTAACTGTTACATATCATCTGACCGACGACAACGAAGTCGTGATCATGTATCATGCTGTAACAGATAAACCGACCGTATTAAACCTGACCAACCACTCCTACTTCAACCTCTCAGGAGCCGGTGACCCGTCAGTTGCAGACCATACATTGACAATCAACGCAGACCAATATCTACCTACGGACGAGACTGCCATTCCTTACGGTGCTCCTGAAAAAGTAGAAGGTACGCCGATGGACTTCCGCACTCCATATCTGGTAGGTGCCCGTATCGACGAACCGACCGACCAGCTCACCTGGGCACGAGGTTATGACCATACCTATATATTAAATAAAGAACAGGGAGAACTAGGTTTCTGTGCCCGTTGCCAATCCCCCAAGACCGGTATTATTATGGAAACATATACAACTGAACCCGGCGTACAATTATATACAGGTAACTGGATGACCGGTAATTTTGAAGGTAAGAACGGACAACGCTATCCGGCAAGAGCTGCTTTATGCCTGGAAACACAACATTTCCCCGACAGTCCGAACAAACCGGAGTATCCCTCTACCGTACTTCGTCCGGGAGAAGTATTCGAAAGCAAGACTATTTATAAATTCTCTGCTGAATAACAAACTCGATTCATTAATAATCTAAATAATCAAAAGAAATGGAATCTACAAAAAAGAAGAATTATGCACTACCCATTGCGATGATGTTCGCATTATTCGCAATGATCTCTTTCGTTACCGGTCTGCCGGCACCTTTCGGTGCAATTGTGCAGAGCGAATTCGGAGCAACAAACCTGCAAGCTACGCTGGGTTTTGCTGCTAACTTTATCGCTTACGCCTTTATGGGTATCCCTTCCGGTCTGTTATTACAGAAAATCGGTTATAAGAAAACAGCATTGATCGCGATTGTTGTTGGTTTCGTGGGTGTAGGTATTCAGGCTCTCTCGTCTACGATGGGATTTGCCGTTTATGTAACCGGTGCATTTGTTTCTGGTTTTTCTATGTGTATGTTGAATACAGTAGTTAACCCGATGTTGAATACATTAGGTGGCGGTGGTAAAAAAGGTAATCAGTTGATCCAGATGGGTGGTTCACTGAACTCTTTGTCAGCTACAATCGTTCCTGTATTGGTTGGTTACCTGATGGGTACAGTTGTAGAAGAACGTACGATTGCAAAAGCATTACCGGCATTGTATATCGCTATGGCTATCTTCGCTATTGCATTCCTGGTATTATTCATCATGAACATTCCGGAACCGAACTTGTCTGTCGCTAAGAAAGATGTAAAAGATACTCACAGCCCATTGTCATTCCGTCACTTCAAACTGGGTGCTTTGGCTATTTTCGTATACGTAGGTATTGAAGTTGGTATCCCTCACTTCGCCGGTCTGTTTATGATGACTCCGGAAGCTGGTGGTGGTCTGGCTATTGACTCTACTATCGCAGGATCAGTTGTAGGTACTTACTGGTTCCTTATGTTGATCGGTCGTTTAGTAGGTGCATCACTGGGTGCTAAATTTTCTAGTAAACAAATGCTTACTTTTGCTTCTACCTTAGGACTGATCTTTATCGCTTTAGCATTCGTTTGCCCGATTACAACACACGTAAGTATGCCGGTATTTATGAGTGATATCTCATTCGGTATGGCACAGGTTCCTATCAGCATCATGTTCTTTGCGCTTTGCGGACTTTGTACTTCTATCATGTGGGGTGGTATTTTCAACCTGGCAGTTGAAGGTCTGGGTAAATATACAGAAGCAGCTTCCGGTCTCTTTATGGTATTAGTTTGCGGTGGTGGTTTGTTACCATTACTTCAGGGTGCAGTATCCGACTCAGTTGGATTCATGGCAAGTTTCGTAGTAATTATCATTGCATTGGCTTACCTGTTGTTCTACGCATTGATCGGATGTAAGAATGTAAATACAGATATTCCTGTTAAATAAAAAATAAGTGTAAAATTTATGATTGAAGAAATTATCTAACTATATTTGTGGTCGGATAATTTCTTCATCTTTTATATAACCTTTAAAAGTAATAATATCATGCAGAAAAAAATCAGAGATAAATTTCAAGAGTTATTTAATACAGAAGGTAGTGTATATGCTTCTCCAGGTCGTATTAACCTGATCGGTGAACACACAGACTATAATGGCGGTTTCGTATTTCCAGGTGCTATCGATAAAGGTATGATCGCAGAGATCAAACCGAACGGCACAGGTAAAGTTCGCGCATTCTCCATCGACCTGAACGACTATACCGAATTCGGATTGAACGAAGAGGACGCTCCAAAAGCAAGCTGGGCCAGATACATCTTCGGGGTATGTCGCGAAATCATCAAACGTGGTGGCCAAATCCAGGGTTTTGACACAGTGTTTGCCGGTGATGTACCTCTGGGTGCCGGAATGTCTTCATCTGCCGCTTTGGAGAGCACTTACGCATTCGCATTGAATGATCTTTTCTCTCTGGGTATCGACAAATTCGAATTAGCTAAGATCGGTCAGTCTACAGAACACAACTATTGTGGTGTTAACTGTGGTATCATGGACCAGTTCGCTTCCGTATTCGGTAAAGAAGGAAGCTTGATTCGTTTAGATTGCCGTTCTTTAGAATATAAATATTTCCCATTCAATCCGGTTGGTTATAAACTGGTTTTGCTGGACTCTGTTGTAAAACACGAACTAGCTTCTTCTGCTTATAACAAACGTCGCCAGTCTTGTGAAAACGCTGCTGCAGCTATCCGTCGCAATCATCCGGAAGTTGAGTTCCTGCGTGATGCTACAATGGAGATGCTAAATGAAGTAAAAGGAGACATCAGCGCAGAAGATTACATGCGTGCCGAATATGTGATCGAAGAAGTACAACGCGTACTCGACGTTTGCGAAGCTTTGGAAAAAGGCGACTACGAAACTGTAGGTCAGAAAATGTATGAAACTCATCATGGCATGAGCAAGCTATACGAAGTAAGCTGCGAAGAGTTGGACTTCCTGAACGATGTAGCCAAGAAATGTGGCGTAACAGGTTCACGCGTAATGGGTGGTGGCTTCGGAGGTTGTACGATCAACCTTGTAAAAGACGAATTGCATGATGCATTCATCAAAGAAGCCTTCGATTCTTATACAAAGAAATTCGGTCACGAACCTAAAGTATACGAAGTAGTAATCAGCGACGGCGCACGCAAACTCGCTTAATAAATTAATTCAATATCCATAAAATCATGACAGCCGCATTTTATCAGAACGAAGTCAAATTTTTTGTTTCAGTAGATTGTATCATCCTGGGGTTTAATAACAGTGAACTCAATGTTTTACTTTACAAACGGAATTTTGAGCCACTACAAGGACAGTGGTCTCTGATGGGCGGTTTTATCAAATCCGGCGAAAGCATCGGCGAAGCGGCTTCACGCGTACTTACCGAATGCTCCGGTATCGATAATCTTTTTATGGAACAGGTAGGTGCTTACGGAGATGTTACCCGCGACTTAGGGGAACGGGTTATCTCCGTAGCATACTATTCGCTGGTCAATATGAATGACTTTAATCCGGAATTATTGAAAGAGCATAATGCCCAATGGACAAAACTCAGCGAAGTACCCAATCTGATCTTTGACCATAACCAAATGATCACCGACACGCTGGCTCGCCTGAAGAGAAAGGCAGCTACCCGTCCGGTCGGTTTTAATCTTCTTCCTGAGAAATTCACCCTTCCACAGCTTCAAAGTTTGTATGAAGCTATTTACCAGACTCCACTGGACAAACGTAACTTCCGTAAGAAACTCAACTCAATGGATATCCTTGAAAAGCTTGACGAGAAGGATAAAAAGAGCTCTAAAAGAGGTGCCTTCTATTATATGTTCAACAAAGAAAAATATGACAGGCTACTCGATCAGGGATTCTATTTCTCCCTATAGCCAGACATTGATATATAGCACTATAGTATCAGACTGCCAGGACAGTAGTGTCAACAAGTATAACACTATATTCCTAGCAGTTTATCCATATAGTGCCAGCTCCTGCCCTATAACCAGTATCTTCCTATCCGATTAATAGAAAAAAACACCAGCTATGTTCTATAACATAGCTTTTTTTGTGTAACCGAACGAATAAGGTGTTACTTTTACACCATCAAATAATAAGTGTACTTATTTATACTTATTATCAAATACAAAACTAGTTATTAAGTAAATAACAAACCACAAAACAATAACGGTAATGGTTGAAGAATTAAAAGAAAAGGTTTTCAAAGCCAACTTAGATCTGGTAAAACATGGATTAGTCATTTTTACCTGGGGAAATGTAAGCGCGATCGACCGCGGAAAAGGTTTGGTTGTGATCAAACCATCCGGCGTTTCGTATGAAACAATGAAAGCCAGTGATATGGTTGTTCTCGACTTACAGGGAAATATCCTGGAAGGAGCTCTAAAGCCATCATCTGACACTCCTACTCATCTGGTACTATATAATGCTTTTCCGGAAATCGGCGGCATCGTTCATACACATTCCACCTACGCGACATCCTGGGCACAGGCCGGACGGGACATTCCTAATATAGGGACGACACATGCAGACTATTTCAGCGATGCAATCCCTTGCACCCGCCAGATGACACAACAGGAGATTGAAGGGGAATATGAAAAAGAAACCGGAAATGTGATCGTTGAACGCTTTAACGGTTTAAATCCGGTCCATATACCCGGTGTACTGGTTGAAAACCACGGACCGTTTTCCTGGGGAAAAAATGCCGATGATGCCGTACATAATGCAGTCGTCATGGAGCAAGTAGCTAAGATGGCTTATATCTCCTATGGAATCAATCCCGGACTTACAATGAACAAACATCTGATAACTAAGCATTTTTACCGCAAACACGGTCCCAATGCTTACTACGGACAATAATAAAACAATCATTATAACTATTAAATCAACAAGCCATGAATTTTAAAGATTTAGAAGTATGGTTCGTTACAGGAGCCCAGCTTCTGTACGGAGGCGACGCAGTCGTACAAGTGGATGCACATTCCAATGAGATGGTAAAAGGTCTCAATGAGTCGGGAAATCTACCTATTAAGGTTGTATACAAAGGAACGGTCAACTCCGCCAAAGAAGTTACAGCAGCTTTCAAAGCCGCTAATAACGATGACAAGTGTGTAGGTGTTATTACCTGGATGCATACTTTCTCTCCTGCCAAAATGTGGATTCACGGATTACAGGAATTGAAAAAGCCGTTACTACATTTCCACACACAGTTCAACAAAGAAATCCCCTGGGAAACCATGGATATGGACTTTATGAACCTGAACCAGTCAGCACATGGCGACCGCGAGTTCGGTCACATGGTAAGCCGCATGCGCAAAAACCGCAAAGTAGTAGTCGGTCACTGGCAGGACGAAAAAGCACAGGCCCGTATCGCTGTATGGATGCGTGTCGCCGCTGCATGGGCAGACGCGCAGGATATGTTGATCATCCGCTTCGGCGACCAGATGAACAATGTAGCCGTTACTGATGGTGACAAGGTGGAAGCCGAACTGAAGTTAGGCTATCACGTCGACTATTGCCCGATAAACGATGTAATGGAGTACTACAACAAAGTAGACGACAAAGACACACGCGCCCTTGTCCAGCAATACTTTGCAGACTACGACCATGCACCCGAACTGGAAGACGAGAAAACAGAAGCCTATACAAAGGTATGGAACTCGGCAAAAGCCGAAATCGCTATCCGCCGTATCCTGAAAGAAAAAGGAGCAAAAGCCTTTACCACCAACTTCGACGACCTGGGTAATTTTGATCAGATTCCCGGACTGGCTTCACAGCGCCTGATGGCAGAAGGATATGGTTTCGGAGCAGAAGGCGACTGGAAAACTGCCGCATTGTTCCGCACGATGTGGTATATGGGACAGGGAATGCCGAAAGGCTGTTCTTTCCTTGAAGATTATACCTTGAACTTCGACGGCGAACAAAGTGCTATCCTGCAAGCCCACATGCTGGAAATCTGCCCGCTCATCGCTGAACAGAAACCGAAATTGGAAGTACACCGCCTGAGTATCGGTATCGATAGCGAAACAGCACGCCTTGTATTCACCAGCAAACCTGGTGAAGGAGTAGCTGCAACTATCGTAGACATGGGCAACCGTTTCCGCCTCATTGTAAATAAAGTTGATTGCATCAAGAGCAAGCCACTTCCCAAACTTCCGGTGGCCAGTGCTTTGTGGATACCACAGCCCAACCTCGAAATTGGAGCTGCTGCCTGGATTCTGGCCGGTGGAACACACCACACCAGTTTCTCATACGACCTGACTGTAGAATACCTGGAAGATTATGCTGACATAGCCGGTATCGAAATGGTAGTTATCGACAAGGATACAACTATTTCCTCTTTCAAGAAAGAATTGCAGTACAACGACCTGTATTATATGTTGAACCGCGCTTTACAGTCTTAAATCATGGCTAACGAAAGATATGTAATAGGCTTGGATTACGGTAGCGACTCTTGTCGCGCCGTAGTCGTAAACGCTGCCACAGGCGAAGAGCTAGCTTCCGCCGTTAAATATTATCCACGCTGGATGGAAGGTAAATACTGCGATCCACTCAAAAATCGTTACCGCCAGCATCCGTTGGATTATATTGAAGGACTGGAAACTACCATAAAAGAGTCATTGACTAAATGCCCGGCAGGTACTGCTGAAAAAGTAGTGGGTATTGCCTTCGATACAACGGGTAGTACCCCTGTCCTGACAGACAAAGAAGGTACTCCCCTCGCCCTTCTGCCTGAATTTGCAGAAAATCCGAATGCCATGTTCGTGCTTTGGAAAGACCATACAGCGATTAAAGAAGCTGCAGAAATCAACGAACTGGCAAAGCGTTGGGACATCGATTATACAGCCTATGAAGGTGGAATTTACTCCTCCGAATGGGTATGGGCGAAGATGGCACATGTACTTCGTGAAGATGAAAGCATCCGCAAAGTGGCTTATGCTTGGATCGAACATTGCGACTGGTTACCAGCCCTGATCACTGGAAAGAACAAACCGGAAGAAGTGTATCGCAGCCGCTGTGCAGCCGGACACAAAGCCATGTGGTTGGAAAAATGGGACGGTCTTCCTTCCGAAGAATTCCTGACAACACTCGAACCGCTACTGGCCGGTTTCCGTAGTCACCTGTTCGAAAAGACATATACCAGTGACACTTCCATAGGTCACCTGACAGAAGAATGGGCTAAACGCCTGGGGTTAACAACCAATGTAGCCGTAGCCGTAGGAGCATTCGACTGCCATATGGGTGCAGTAGGTGCTGAAATTACTCCACGCACATTTGTCCGCGTGATCGGTACTTCTACCTGCGATATCATGGTATCCTCTTATGAAGAGATGGGCGATAAACTGGTTCCCGGTATCTGCGGACAGGTAGACGGTTCCGTTATCCCCGGTATGATCGGATTGGAAGCCGGGCAATCCGGATTCGGCGACATCTATGCCTGGTTCAAAAATGTACTGGCATGGCCACTCGAAAACATTCTGTCTAAAAGCAGCCTGATCGACGAAGAGACAAAAGCTAAACTGATTGAAGAAACAGCCGGTAAGATCATCCCCATTCTATCCGAGGAAGCAGCCAAAGTTCCGGTAAGCGAAAGTACCATTCTGGCTGTAGACTGGATGAACGGGCGCCGCACCCCGGATGCCAGCCAACTGGTAAAAGGAACGATAACAGGCCTGAATCTGGCAAGCTCTGCTCCGCTTATCTTCCGTGCACTGGTTGAAGCAACCGCATTCGGATCAAAAGCCATTGTAGACCGCTTCCTGGAAAACGGTATCAAGATCGAAAGTGTGATCGGTATCGGTGGTATCTCCCTGAAATCACCGTTCGTCATGCAAACGTTGGCAGACGTACTGAATATGCCGATCAAAGTAGCCAAAGCGGAACAAGCCTGTGCCTTCGGTGCCTCTATGTTCGCCGCAGTAGCTGCCGGTGTATACGCTAAAATAGAAGATGCTCAGCAAGCTATGGGACAAGGATTCGCGAAAGAATATTATCCGAATCACGAGAATCACCAGGCCTATCTGGCTCTCTATGAGAAATATCGCAAGTTAGGAAACTTTACAGAAAATGAATTGTTTGTATGATATGGCGGTCTATATGAAGAGATTCCCTATCTTTGTACAAAAATTAAACTAATTCATCAAAATGAACGATATTAAAGTAATGAACAGAGCAGCGGACAATATCCGCGTCTTGGCAGCGTCAATGGTAGAAAAGGCTAATTCCGGTCATCCGGGTGGTGCAATGGGTGGTGCAGATTTTATCAATGTGCTATTCTCAGAGTATTTGGTCTATGATCCTAAGAACTCGGAATGGGAAGGCAGAGATCGCTACTTCCAGGACCCGGGACACATGTCGCCCATGCTTTATTCAGCCCTCGCTCTTACCGGCAAATTCACCATGGAAGAACTGTCACAGTTCCGCCAGTGGGGAAGCCCTACTCCGGGTCATCCTGAAGTAGACATCAAGCGGGGTATCGAAAATACCTCAGGTCCGCTGGGACAAGGCCATACATACGCAGTGGGTGCTGCTATTGCCGCCAAGTTCCTGAAAGCCCGCCTGGGAGATGTAATGAACCAGACTATTTATGCATATATATCCGATGGTGGTATCCAGGAAGAGATCTCGCAAGGTGCCGGACGTGTTGCCGGAACACTCGGACTCGACAACCTGATCATGTTCTACGACTCCAACAACATCCAGCTTTCTACCACCGTAGAAGAAGTAACAGCTGAAAATGTTGCCATGAAGTACGAAGCATGGGGATGGAAAGTAATCAGCATCAACGGAAATGACGTAAATGAAATCCGCAAGGCGTTGGATGAAGCAAAAGCTGAAGCCAACCGTCCTACTTTAATCATCGGTAATACCATTATGGGTAAAGGTGCCCGTGGAGCCGACGACAGCAGTTACGAAAATAAAGTATCCACTCACGGTCAACCTCTGTCTGCAGCCGGTGCATCTATCGAAGAGACAATCAAGAACCTGGGAGGTGATCCTAAGAATCCGTTCGCCGTATTCACAGATGTTGCCGAACTATATGCAAAACGTGCAAAAGAACTGGAAGCTATCGTAGCCGAACGTTATGCTGCTAAAGAAGTATGGGCTAAAGCAAATCCTGAACTGGCAGAAAAGATGGCATTCTGGTTCTCCGGTAAAGCTCCTAAACTGGACTGGGCAGCTATCGAACAGAAAGCAAACCAGGCAACTCGTGCCGCTTCCGCCACAGTATTAGGCGTATTGGCAACAAAGGTTGAAAATATGGTATGTTCTTCTGCCGACCTTTCCAACTCGGACAAGACCGACGGGTTCCTGAAGAAAACACATTCATTCAGAAAAGGTGACTTCAGTGGTGCCTTCTTCCAGGCCGGTGTTTCGGAACTGACAATGGCTTGTGTATGTATCGGTATGTCACTACACGGTGGCGTGATCGTAGCTTGCGGTACCTTCTTCGTATTCTCCGATTATATGAAGCCTGCAATCCGTATGGCAGCATTGATGGAGCAACCGGTTAAGTTCATCTGGTCGCACGACGCTTTCCGCGTTGGTGAAGACGGGCCTACTCACGAACCGGTTGAACAGGAAGCACAGATCCGCCTGATGGAAAAACTGAAGAACCATAAAGGACACAACTCTATGCTGGTTCTCCGTCCGGCCGATGTCATTGAAACGACCGTTGCATGGAAGATGGCTATGGAAAACACAGCCACTCCTACCGCTTTGATTCTTTCCCGTCAGAACATTACTGACCTGCCCGCCAAAGAAAATCGTTACGACGAAGCTTTGCAGGCTGAAAAGGGTGCCTATATTGTAGAAAGCGACGCAAACCCAGATGTTATTCTGGTAGCTTCCGGTTCGGAAGTCTCTACGTTGGAAGAGGGAGCAGCATTGCTTCGTGCCGATGGCGTAAAGGTTCGTGTCGTATCGGTTCCTTCCGAAGGGTTGTTCCGCAACCAAAGCAAGGAATACCAGGAATCTGTTATTCCTACAGGAAGTAAAGTATTTGGTCTGACAGCCGGTCTGCCTGTCAATCTGGAAGGATTGGTTGGAGCAAACGGTAAGGTTTGGGGGCTCGAGTCATTCGGCTTCTCCGCTCCTTACAAGGTTCTGGACGAAAAACTAGGCTTCACCGGAAAGAATGTATACAATCAGGTAAAAGAATTATTAGCATAAGAAACCATTAATAAAAAGGGATTCTATATCCCTTTTTATTAACCTCTAACAGATAAAGATGAAAACACTAGGTTTATGTTGTGACCACGCAGGTTACGAATTAAAAGAGTTTGTAAAACAATTACTGGATTCTAAAGGGATAACCTATAAAGATTTCGGAACCTGTTCAACAGAAAGTTGTGATTATCCGGATTTCGCCCATCCGTTGGCATATGCATTAGAAGCCGGAGAAGTATATCCCGGAATAGCCATTTGCGGATCAGGAAACGGTATTGCAATGACTTTAAACAAACACCAGAAAATACGGGCCGCACTGTGCTGGCAGGAAGAGATCGCGAAACTTGCTCGCGAGCATAACGATGCCAATATACTTGTCATGCCCGGTCGATTTATCAGTCAAGAGGAAGCCACTCGCACTGTCGAGGCCTTTCTGAACACCCCGTTCGAAGGCGGTCGGCATATACGACGAATTGACAAAATCCCGTTGTAAAAACAACGGGTAATATCATGTAAAACACTATTATGGTAACATTAGATTATATTGTAATAGGGCTATTCGCTTTAGCTCTAATTGGGATTATTGTATGGGTATTTAAACAAAAACAAGACAGTTCCGGCGACTACTTCCTTGCAGGTCGTGATGCCACCTGGTTAGCAATCGGAGCTTCTATTTTCGCATCAAACATTGGTTCAGAACACCTTATCGGCCTTGCCGGAGCAGGAGCTTCCAGCGGTATGGCGATGGCACACTGGGAAATCCAGGGGTGGATGATCCTTATCCTCGGTTGGGTATTTGTACCTTTCTACGAACGAAGTATGGTATTGACCATGCCCGAATTTCTTGAGAAACGTTATAACAAAGAATCACGAACCATCCTCTCACTTATCTCGCTGGTCAGTTATGTATTGACCAAGGTGGCCGTTACAGTGTATGCCGGAGGTTTGGTGTTTAAAGAAGTATTCGGCATCCAGGAACTCTGGGGAATCGATTTTTTCTGGATCGCAGCCATCGGGTTAGTAGTACTGACAGCCCTTTATACAGTGGTAGGTGGTATGAAATCCGTTCTTTACACCTCTGTATTGCAAACTCCTATCCTGCTTCTGGGTTCAATCGTTATCCTTGTATTGGGATTGAAAGCCGTTGGCGGATGGGATCAGGTCCTGGCAGCTTGTAGCCTGACCCCGGCTAACGAATATGGAGATACGATGGTGAACCTGATCCGCGACAACCGCGATCCGGATTTCCCCTGGCTGGGAGCTTTGATCGGCTCTTCCGTTATCGGTTTCTGGTACTGGTGTACCGACCAGTTCATCGTTCAACGCGTATTATCAGGTAAAAATGAGCAACAGGCTCGTCGCGGTACTATCTTCGGTGCTTACCTGAAACTGACTCCGGTATTTTTGTTCCTTATCCCGGGCATGATCGCTTTTGCCATGCAGAAGAACGGTGTGACGATCAATGGTATTCCTTTCACGATGAGTACAGCCGATGCAGCTTTCCCGTCATTGGTAGCACAGTTGCTTCCTGCCGGATTCAAGGGCTTGGTTGTTTGCGGTATCCTGGCGGCTTTGATGAGCTCGCTGGCTTCTCTGTTCAACTCGTCGGCCATGTTGTTTACGATCGACTTCTATAAGAAATACAAACCGGAAGCCAGTGAAAAAACGTTGCTTTATGTAGGACGTATAGCAACAGTTGTTGTCGTTGTCCTGGGTATCCTCTGGATACCAGTGATGAAGAGTGTAGGATCGGTATTGTATAACTATCTGCAGGACGTACAATCTGTACTGGCACCGGGTATCGCAGCAGCATTCCTATTGGGTATCCTGTCTAAACGAACTACCCCTCTGGGAGGTATGTGGGGATTGATTATCGGTTTCATTATCGGTATTACCCGTCTTGGAGCAAAGGTTTATTATACAACGGCTGGTGTCGATGCCGGCGACAGTTGGTTCAAAGCTTTGTTCTTCGATACGAACTGGTTGTTCTTCTGCGGTGGCATGCTGGTATTCTGTCTGGCTGCGATTGCTATCATCAGTAAGTTTACCCCAGCTGCACCGGAAGCTCAGATACAAGGACTCACATTCGGATCATCTACTCCGGAACAACGAGCAGCGACCCGTGCCAGCTGGAATAAATGGGATGTGATACATTCTTGCATTATTCTCTTGATTACAGTGGCATTCTATATCTATTTCTGGTAATAAAAACCCATCATATAACGCTTTGCGTTATCTTAAAATAGCCGATACTGTCTGTTTTTACAACAGTATCGGCTATTATATTGTTACTTATCTGTCATCAAACTAAAGGCATACTATCCCGGAACTTGTCTTTCTTCCGTTTTGTCAGGAAGTTGCGGGCTACCATGGGGAAGAGTTCGAGTAATAAAACTTCTTTCTCATTTTCGGCTACCAATATACCCAGTTCTTCTATGAAGGGGTTTTCTTCCATTTCGTAATCGGAGGCGTCATAGAAATGCTCTTCTCTATCACCTGTTATCTGAAGGCGAAATTCGGGATCGATAGGAAGCGGAGTTTTTCCATACTCACCACGTACCAGGGAGACGAAAGGATAAACAGGTTTGCTGTATATTGGTTGTCCGTTCATTTCGCACAATGCACTCGATACAGCTTGGGAAGCTATTACTCTGTTTACAGGAGTAACCAATGGAGGAAGACCGGCGTCCATCCGTATCCGCGGGATCAGCAACATAGTTTTCTCCAAGAGCTCGGGATGACTTTGCTGTTTTAGCTGGGCAACGATCTGATTGAACATACTGGCCGGTATCTGCGATTTCTGTACAATCTCATCGGGGGAAGGGAAGTTGAAATATTCCTCGATGGCATGACAGAAGATCAACAGGTCTTCTTCTTTATCTTTACGAGCGGCATCGATAGCATCGTTAAAGAAACGGTCGATCTCGGTAGGCAATTTATCTGTCAGCGGATCGAAGGGGTTGGGTAATTCTTTTGAGGTGTCGTAGCCTTTTAACTCTTTACGTATCTTTAATAATTCGGAGTTGATGCGGGCGATAGCTTCCATATCGATCTCCAGTTCTATTCCCATCTTCTTACAGAACACGTAGATCAATTCGATAGCGGGGGCGGAATAACCTCCGGCAAAATACCAGATATTGGTATCTACAATATCTACGCCGTTGACGATAGCAGAGAGCATAGAAGCAAGGCCATAACCGGCTGTACAACGGGTATGGAAATCGATCGGGGCTTTCAGTTCCTTCTTAAAGAGGCGGACAAGTTCAGCAGTCTTTCGCGGAGTAATCAGTTCGTTAGCATCTTCAAGAGTGATGATGTCGGCAGTGATATGCTCCATCTGTTGTGCTTTTGACAAGAAATAATCGTTGGTAAAGACCGGTTTATGTAATGGATGACCGTGCAAGGCGGCTTCGATACGCTCTAATGCCGAATGGTGGGGATCTATTGAATAGCAAACTGCACAATCCACCATTCCTCCATACCGGTCAGTATATTTAATTGCTGATTTCATATTTTCAATATCGTTCATGGCATCGAAAATGCGCATAATGTCGATACCCGACTCAATCGTATTACGGCAAAGACTTTTTACAACAGCATCCGGATAGGGATTATAGCCAAACAAATCACGTCCTCGGCAAAGGGCGGCAAGTTTGGTGGATTTACCTACGACTGCCTTGATCTTCTCCAGCCGTTCCCATGGGTTCTCATTCAGATAACGCATAATGGTGTCCGGTACGGCTCCTCCCCACACTTCCATTGCATAGAAACCTACATTTTTATAGAAAGGGAGTACACGGTCGATTTGCTGTTGTGACATGCGTGTTGCAAAAGAGGATTGCTGACCGTCACGAAGCGTTACGTCACGGATAAATAGTTTATGTGCCATAATTCTTTTTGTTTAAGATGGTTGTCATACTTTATATATAAAACATTGGCGTTTAAGGTTTGGTTCCTGTTTTAAGGAATATGCTAAGGGAGGGAAATGTTAAATGATAGTCCCCGTAGGGAGTGGGATTGAATATTCTCCCCCTACGAGGTTATATCTTTCTATTTTAGATTCCACCATAAAGGTGTTGTCGTCAGATCGGGTCCTCCCAACAACTCTAATGCTTTCTGGTAACCTTCCTGATTGTTGGTCTGGATATTGGCCGGATAGCGGTAGCGTTTCGGATAGAAATCCAGGCGACATTCTTTAGCGGTTGCCATCGTCAGAGGAACCTGATTCAACGGGTTGTAGTCCTTTTCAACTGCCTGATTCTCAAAGAACGGCAAACCAAGACGACGGTGATCGCTCCATGCTTCTTCTGGTAACCAGGGTACCTGTGCGATATATTTCTGGGTGATGATCTTTGTCAACGCATCGTTATTATAAGAACCGCCACGATAGATCGAATTCTTCGGATAAGTATAGGTCATCGTCTTATTTTCTTTAGTATATGGATCTACATAATTGATAGTGTAAGGCTGTGCTTCGGTTGTATGATCGAAACTAACGGAAGTACCTACACGGTTATAATCGGTAGAAGCCAGATATTTACCGACTTCGCTTATTATGCCATGATACTGGAAGCTGGCGGTGATACCGTTTTCGTAATTCGACTTCGCTGTTCCCGGAACAGTCCACCCCTTTACTGCAGCTTCTGCCATCAGGAAATAACTTTCCCACGGACCGAAGAATACACGTTTCATCGTACTCATACGATACTGTTTAGCCATAGAAGGATAATTGTAATTCTTTCCCGTCAGTTCGCTGACCAGACCGGCCAGGTCATTCCATTCTCCGGCAACCCAGGTACCCCAGGTATATTTGGGATCGATGGAAAGCATTGGCTTGGAATTATCGCTCGGATCCATCAGGTTCACAGGTACTACGCTGTTGGCTGCACCGATATAGTCGGAATAGACTACACCATCATTCCATCCCACCACACTGAACAGTTTCGGAGCACGCGGATCGACATACTGAGGTATACCGTCAAAATAGAATCCGGCACACGGATCGTTTGTGTTCAGCGGGAAATGTTTATTCAGATATAATCCCATATAGGTATGAGGATCTTTCAGATGACTTTTCAAAGAGTCGGGTAACGGAAACTCAGTATTACCCAGACCGACTACCAGATTCTTGAATGTTACCGACATCGGTTGCGCATTCCATGTACGCGACATAACTCCGGTCAGGTCGCTCCATCCGTCTTTTTCCTGTACGGCAGCCATATCGTCGAGTGTAGAGATAAAAGTCTTACTTGCCGCATCTTCAAACTCTGTCTTTGCCAGAGCCGGTGAAACGCCGGAGATACGCATGGCGAAACGCATACGCAGGGAGTTCGCATACTTCTTCCATTCATTGATATTACCGGCATAAAAAGCATCTTCGTTTGCCATATCCGACATATCGATAGATGGATCGAGAGCAGCCTCGGCCTCCTTCAATTCTTTCAGGATAAATCCATAGATCGTTTCTACGCTATCATACTCAGCCGGAACACCAGTGAAGGCTGATAAGGCAGGGATCGGTCCGAAACCGTCGGATACTTCCGAGTTGAGGTAGGCACGCCAGATACGGGCCATTTGGATGACATTCTTATAATAAGGATACTGTTCGGCTTCACCTTCAGCCACTTTCTTTTCACCCAACTCAATCGCTTTAGTGGCTTTGTTCAGCCAACTTACAGCATAAGAGTTACTCAGATAGAGCGTGATGTAGTCGTTATTATCGGTACCGATAGTAAAACCGCTTCCGCGATTGAAGCGTGAAGCACGATTCCATTCGGCAATAAAGATACGTTCGGCAATTTCCGGGTTCATCTGTGCGCCGATAATGGAGGCATTGAGGAACCATTCGGGCTTCACCTTACTCTCTCCCACCTGGTTTGGGTCTTCGTTGATCTCCTCGAAATCGGAGCAGGAAGACAGCAAGGCAGCTATAGAGAATAGACCGGCTAATAATATATTTTTTGTATTCATCTTACTTTATTTCTTTATTGTTATTTCTACTTATCAGCTTTAAATTTGTTTACGATGTCCAAACAGCAGTGTTTATGATGTCCAAACAGGAGTGTTTGCGATATACAAACAGAAGCGTTTAGGGTGTCTAAACAAATTCAAAAGGAAATGTATTAAAACCCTACCGTCACATTAAACGTAAACGACCGGCTGGTCGGAGCAGCTCCATTTTCAAATCCGGTTGCATTTGTATTCGTTGCCGATACTGACTCAGGGTCGATACCCGGCAGGTTGTAATGGATCATCCATACATTATTACATGTTGCCGACAGACGCAAACGCTGGAATGGTGTACTCTTTAACATTGCCCGGTTAAAATCGTATCCGAGCGTGATATTACGCAGACGGATATTTGTTGCATCATAGGTGTACATTTCCGGCAGGCCATAGTTTCCGGTCGAACCGATACGTTCCCAATAATTCTGCGGAGTCACAGCGACATTATTTTCTTTATATCCATCAGGAGTCTGAACGACTGAGTTCGGTACAACAAAGTTTTCACGGCCACCGTTCACAACCGTTCCGGCTGCATTACCACGAGCATACAGATTGGAAGCTGTTGCCGAATAAAGATCACCACCAATGCGGAAATCGATCAGGAAACTCAGGTTGAAACCTTTGTAGGCGAAATTGTTGGTAAGACCGAGCATCCAGTCAGGACTTTGGTTACCCACTTTCGATTTACCGGTCGTGATCAGAGGAAGTCCGTCCTCCCCTACAATTTGTCTACCATAGTAAGGACTATTCTTATCTTCTACACGCTGGAAAGTCTGACCGTAAATATCACCATAGTAACTACCCTGCACGGCTACGATCTGGATCGCATCGAGTGTTTTGATGTCATACAGGCTGACACCCGGATAAAGGTCGATGATTTTATTACGGTTCAGGGAGAATTGTGCTGTTGCATTCCAGCTCAGTCCTTTCGGATTGTCTAGTATCGAACCGTTCAGAGAAACTTCAACCCCTTCATTCTGAATATTACCGGCATTCACTTTACGGGAACTATAACCGGAGAATGGGTCCATCGGCAGGTTCAATAACTGACGGGTAGCATTAGTCTTATACCAGGCTACATCCAAACCTAAACGATTATTGAAGAAACGTACATCGAAACCGGCTTCCCAAGACTTGATCAACTCACTACGAACACTCGAGTCGAACAACACATTTCCCGGAGCGGCTGTCGTATTACCGTTTTCATCTTTTCCAACCGTAAAGTTATTGTATAACTGGTACGGATCAAGGTCGTTACCAACTTCTGCATAAGAAGCTCTTACCTTGGCAAAGGTAAACCATTCGGGCATCGAACTTCCTATTTTAGGAAGCATATCGGAGATCACTGCCGACAAACTTACTGAAGGATAAAAATAAGAACGGTTGGCTTTCGACATGGTAGACGACCAGTCGTTACGGGCCGTTACATCCAGGAACAGATAACCATCCCAGTTCAACTGCAATGACCCGTAAAGAGAATTCATCTTACGGCGGATCAACTCGGAAGTAACGGTCGGTTTATTTATACCATTGTTCAGGGAGAAAAGGTTCGGAACAAGCAATTCGCCTGCCGAAGCATTCATCTTCGTACGTTTCTGCATCATCAGGTTACCACCGAAAGTAACGAAACCACCCAAGCGATCCAGGAGGTTATCCTTACGGGCTGTAGCCAGGAAGCTGTAATTGTTTTCGTAGAACGTTTCAGAACCTTCATTATACAAACCACGGGGAGATGTGTTACCTCCAGCGTACACTTTTTCGTTCTTGGTAGTAGTATAATAGTCGGTACCGCCGCGGAGTTCGATATCGAACCAATTGGTCGGTGCATATTTCAAAGCAATGTTGCCCAATAAACGATTACGGGTATCGTTGTTTTGTCTGTATTTAGTTACCCAGTACGGGTTTTCCTGTGGATTCTTGGAAGCATCCCACCAGATCATATTGCCTTCTTCGTCGACACTGTTCTTAAACTCTTTCACATTCAACGAACGTGGCAGGTTATAGATTGTGTTAAAAGCATTCGATGGATTGACACCCTGGATCGGACGATTGTGAGCATTCATATTAATGTAGTTCACCTTGGCATCGATTTTCCACTTCTCGGCTTCATCCAGGAAAGTGGTTGCACGCATAGTGATATTGGTCTTGTTCAGCTTCGACTCGGGAGTGATACCGGCATCATCCGAACGGTTGATAGAGGTAAAGACGGAAGTCCCTTTTATATTCTGCTGAAAGCTAACGCCTTCGTTGAAGGAAGTACCGGTACGGAAAAAGGCATCAATATTATCGTAGGTCTGCAAAGGAACTTGACGGCCCAGCCAGTCGGTGACCATCTGTCCTTCTGCTTTCGGTCCCCAGCTAAGACGCGACTGGTTATCGTATGCACCGACCGAACCTTGACCGAAGTCGTTCTGCAAATGAGGTTTCAGAAAAATCGACTCGGTAGTGATACCGGCATTTACCGTAATTCCCAAGCCTTCATTCTTCTTTCCAGACTTGGTAGTGATCAGGATCACACCATTACCGGCACGCGATCCATACAGGGCGGCAGCCGAAGCTCCCTTTAATACCGTCATTGACTCAATATCTTCGGGGTTGATATCCGAGAGTCCGTTCCCCATATCGGCACCGGAGTTACCCCATACATCATCTACCCCACCGGTGAAGTTATCCATCGGCGTACCGTCTACTACGATAAGTGGCTGGTTACTACCTGTCAGGGAGCTGTTACCACGAAGCACGATCTTGGATGATCCTCCTACCCCGTTACTGGAACGGACAATCTGCAAACCGGAAACTTTACCTGAAAGGGAGTTTGCGAGGTTAGGTTCGCGAGAGGACAATAGTTCGTCACCTTTCAACTCCTGCATAGCATAACCTAATGCTTTCTTGTCGCGCTTCATACCTAATGCCGTAACGACAACCTCATCCAGTTTCTGCGCATCTTCCTGCATTTTTACATTCAGAGTGGTCTGTCCGGTGTAAGGAATATCTTGTGTGGCAAAACCAATAAAAGAGATTTGGATAATGTCTCCCTTCTTTACGCCCTCGAGAGTGAAGTGACCGTCCATATCGGTCATCGTACCGTTAGTGGTTCCTTTTATTACAACAGAAGCCCCTGCTACGGGTCCGAACTCATCTTCAACTACTCCCGTAACTTTCGTATCCTGTTGGGAAATGTCAATAGCAGGATTCCCGGCCTCCGGATTAGCATAGGCGTTTCCGGTGAAACCCAACGCCCCCGCGAGCAGAATCATGCTGACAGATTTGAATCTTTTCAACATACTGATGTTTTTTGTTTAATTTATTAGACAAATGTGTTTGGCGTAAACCAACGTCATTTGCTAATTGAAACAGAAAAAAACAGGAGTTGTTGCAAGATTAACACTGTAAAAAAAAAACAATGTGTCTTATCAGATATTTATAGAATAAACAGAAAGGAAATAATTCAGGGGATATAGAACTAGCAGTTCACACATCCCCTGCTTATTACAATAATATTTTTTTAGATATACTTACAAATAGAAAAGAAAAGATACATACTTATAAACCCATACAATAATTTGTCAATTCAATTACCTGTTGCAGATTTTTCATATTAACATTATGTTCTTTTATATACTTCTTTATCAACTCTTCTTTACCAGGAAAAAGTTTCAACAAAGATTTTTCATTACGAAATTTAACAGGCTTGTTATCATGGAAAAGCCAATAATCATTCTCGTTGATATTTTCCATTATATCCGGATTTTCTACTTTATAATAATTTTTGTTATAATAACCGGTATTGATTGAAGTAGTTGTCGTACTTTGATTTGCATACCCATAAGCTCCGGTTCTTCCTTTATAAAGTTCCCTCAGCAACCAGTTAACATAAAGATTCCCATTAGGCATTTCTATTACCTCCAGAAAGCTACGATTGTAAGGAATGAATTTATGTGAATTTAAGTAAACGCATACTACTATTGATTAGCCGACTTAAAAGGGAAGGAATGTTGCCGACTTGATTTACTTATATATAGAGTTAGGTTGGCAAAGAAGAAGTATTTAGAGAAAAAGCGGTGTGTCAAATACTATTACTGAATGCAGATGCTGCAGAATACGCAAAATATTGCAGACCTATTTTTGACACACCACCTTCTCTTTTATAACCCCAGGCAATAATTGACTAGTGTGATGACATCTTTCGCATTCTTCATGTCTGTTTTCGTTTCTTTAATATAAGTTTCGATGAGGTTCTCTTTGCCAGGAAAGAGCTTTAATAACGACTTTTTATTTTTGAACTTGAAAGGGGTGCCATCACGGAAAATACAATATTCATTCTGATTGGCGAGTTTATAAACTTCAGTGTATTGATTTTCGTAAACACCGTAATTCAACTGGTTTGTGTTTAAACTTTCCACTTTAGCCTGTTGGGTTACGCCGAAAGCATTTTTATATCCCTGGGAAGCATTCTTCAACAACCAGTTAATACCGATAGTGCCATTCGGTATCTGAAGTATCTCATAGAAATTTTCCCTGGAACCGGTCGGAATGAATTTGGCATTCCCAATATAAACCGTGTCAACCTGGGCTATGTTTGTAAGGAGCATTTCTTCCGAACCGTTTTTGAACATCATCTTCTGATTGCCGGCATCATAGTTCAGCTCCGCCGGTGTCTTCGAGTTGTTCTTCATTAACACGACACCTTTCGAGTAATCTTCGAAAAGCATCTGACGCTTCTTTTGTGCATTAGCACTACCTAGAGTAGCTATACAGCACAGGATGGTAATTAAAAGGTATGTTCTCATTGCAGTAGAATGTGGGAAAGAGTAGTTGCTTTTTTGCAACTACTCTTTTAGGTTATTATTAAAACAAATTAATTCTTCGGTCCTTCCCCCCATTGCGGAGCACCCTGATCCTGCCAGGTACGTTCTGAGTTCAGGATAGCTGTATTGGCATCGCCGGCACCAGTAATGGTATAGCCCTGTGCTGCATAAGCATCCCTTTGAATCTGATACAGCTGGCTCGTTTCATTAGGTACACCTGTCTGGAAACGACGCGGGAAGTTAGTTACAGGAATAGCACTGTAATTCTCACGGCTGATCAATTGTGAGTTGAATTTAGGCAAACCGGAACGACGAGCTGTTACAAACTGGTCGTAAGGATACATGATGAAATGTATCATTTGCTGTAAATAGACTTTTTCCAATTGGTCGCTGATAGAACCGGTCAGGTTGTAATCGGGAGATGCCAACATCTCATCGATTTCTCCATCTTTCAGTTCGATAGAAACTTCATTCGGATCATAATCGTAAGTAGTTCCGTAATAAGGGATCTGATTTAATCCGGCTGTTTTATCATATTCCTGAACAGAAAGTCTTATACCTTTTTTGAAATAATCTTCTGCCGTACCTGGTAAATTAGCTCCTAACAGCTTGAACTCTGCCAGATACAGGTTTACTTCACTACCACCCAGATACATTCCATACCAGGGACGGTTTTCTGTTCTAGTGATTACCGGACCTCCCGGAACTGTCGGCAGGGTAAAGGTGTAATAACGTCCGATCACCATCATGTGTTGATACAAAGAGTACGGACGATATGATTTTGCACTCTGACCGTTTTCATCGGTAATCAGATAGCGGTTACTATAATCAAACCATTCACCATAGACAGCCGAATTATTGGCCGCATTATATTCAACCGGAAGACCTTCATAACGTACCCAAGGTTCGCCTAATCCTTTCCATCTTACAAACGTTTTCTTTCCGCTGGCATCTGTAGTGTATTCAACGTTTTCTTCAATATAAGAAGGAATAGCTTTCCCCTGATTGTAGAATTCTTGAATGATTGTCGAGTTCCAATCGTTTTTCCGGTAACAGAAACGAACGCGCGGGTCCTTGTTTTTAAGCATGAAGTCTACTACGCGCTGGCTGGATGCTCTTCCATCCATAAAACCATTACTCCAGTGATAGATATAATCATCACTACTTGAGTTTACAACACTCTTATTAAACAACATAGCCTCTTCCAGCGAATCGATATAACCGCAGGAAGCATTTGCTACTTCCGAAGCGATTGTCAGCGCTTTTGCTTTATCTTGATGTATCAGACGGGCAGCAATTCTTAGTTTCAAAGAGTTTGCCATTTTAGCCCACTTTGTCAAGTCGCCTCTGTAAACGATATCCTGATTGCTTGTGAAAATCTGATCGGTAGCCGTAGTAAATGTCGTGATAGCGGCATTCAACTGACTTAACCACAGGTCGTACAAATCAGCAATTCTGTCGTAAGCCGGAGTCAACGTACCACCATGCAGAGCATTACCGGCTTCCGTAAACTGGATATCACCATTGATATCGCTACTTGAAATAGCAAGATAAGCAGTGAGAACATCCACACAAGCAGCAGTTGCAGCATGTTTGGCTGACTCTTCTTCACTCATGTTCGAGCGCAGATAGGTGATTTCGTGTGCCAGTTTTAATGTATTCACATAGTTTACACCACCTGTAACAGTCGTCAATGCGGTACTTTCAACAAAGCTACCTGTAGGTACAGCCATCTGGCTCCATGCGGTCAACATAGGGGCATCATAGAACCAAAATGTATAATCGAAAGGATCGAAATCCATAACAGCTTTTGCAAATAAATAGGATGGCTCGGCCTTCGTTACTTGCGAAGGGCTGGAGTTGATATCCGCGAAATCGTCACGGCATCCGGTGGTGCACAATAAGGCTACACCCAATCCGAATCCCATTAATATATTATGATAATTGTTCATGTCTTAATTAATTAAAAGTTTCTTTTTCAGGTTTAGAATCCAACATTAATAGTAAATGTGTAATTAGCAGTCAGACCGTTGAAAGAACGGATACGGAACTCGGAAGCAGATGTACCGCGGACAGATTCCGGGTTGATCTTATTCGGCATTGTATTCAGCAGATAACCCAGGTTACGTCCGGATACTGATAAATTCAAGTGCTGGGCTCCCAGTTTGTGTGCAATCTTGTTCGGCATTCTGTATGATACGGTGATTTCGCGTAAAGCAATATAATTCAATTTCTTCACCCAGTCGTCATTGACAACTCCTGTTCCCCATGCATTGTTCCAGTAATGCCATGCGGAAGCGTGTTGCGGGTCAACAAGTCCTTTATCATGTAAAGCCTGGTACGTTTCGCCGCCATCGGCTACAGTGTAAGAAGTTCCGTTCGGTAGAGGAATAGACGTTCCGCCTTCGATCAATCCGACAGGGATCAATCCGTCATGGTAAGTCTGACCGTCCCAGATAGAGGTATAAGTCATACCACCATTTTCTGAATCACGCCATTTCAAAGAACTTTCAGTAAAACCGTATGCCAAGCCGTAACGGTTTGCATAAGAAGCGACATAACCTCCAAAGCGCATATCGAATAAAGCACGCAGGCTCCAGTTCTTATAAGTAAGTGAAGTACTTACAGAACCCAGGAAGTCCGGAACCATTGAACCAACTACTTCGGCTTCACCGCTACGTTGGTAATACATGGCATGCATACCTCTGTCGCCACCGTAATAAGATGTTGCATTTAATATAGGTAAACCTGTCTTTTCATCGACTTTGGCTTTAGAGTCACTCATCAATACACCGTAGGATTCGCCAACTTTAGCAACTGAACCGATACGATAGTTACCATAAGCTACACTACCTGATAGTTCAATATAATCAGCCACATTAGGATGCAATTCTACGATCTTATTGTTGTTTTTGGTGTAGGTAAAGTTCAAACCCCATTCCCAATCTTTGTTTTTGAACGGAATTGTATTCAATGCTATTTCAAGACCCTTGTTCTCGATATTACCGGCATTGATATGCTGGTTGCTGATACCTGAGATACTCGGAACGCTGATAGACATGATCTGATTCTTCGTATTTTCCTTGTAATAAGTAGCATCGATACCGATACGGTTGTTCAGGAATCTCCAATCCAAACCTATTTCCCACGCATTCTTACGTTCCGGTTTCAAATTGGTTGAATAAGCAGTAGTCGGAAGACTCAACGCATACACATTGGATCCACCTTGCAATTGGGCAGTCAGCAATGAATAAGCCGAGTTGATCGTATAAGAATCCGTATCATTACCTACCTGTGCCCATGAACCACGTAATTTGGCAAAAGAGATCCAATCGGGAAGTTGATCACGGAACGTTTCGTGAGCCAGCCAGGATGCGGAAACAGACGGATAGAAATAAGAGTAGTTGCCATGAGTATCTGAATAAACCAGAGCAGAAGACCAGTCGTTACGTCCGGTTACATCCAGGAATAACTGATCTTTCCAGCTGGCACTAGCCTGGAAGGATAATGATAACATTCTCTTTTCTCCTTCAATTGCACCACTGTAAGAAGGTGTATTGATGGAGTTTGCTATAAAATATTGGTTAGGTACAACCAGACCTCCATTCGTGTTTTCAGCCATCGTCTGTTGAATATTATTGAAATATTCACCACGGATAAAACCACCGAAGGTAAAATCGCCTACACTTTTGTTGAAAGTGAATGCGGCATTCAGGTTGGTTTGTTCCTTAGAGTATAATCCCATGCCATAATATCCACTATTAGTATTCGCATAACCGGTACCGGGTTGTTTACTTTCGTAACGTCTGTAGTAATAGTTATAGTTACCTTCAGCGCGGAATTTCATCCAATCGGTTAATTCTACATTCAGCACCAATGTCGGACGAACGGATGTTTCTTTCTGTGAATAATCATTTTCATAAATATTCCACCAAGTATCCCTTCCCGGATTGCTACCATACTCGTCACTGTAGTCTGAGCTGGCCAATCCTCCGTGAGACCCTTTATAACGTTTGCGGAAGTAATTCGTATCATAAGTACGTCCCCAAGTTCCGTCTACAAATAACTCACCGATATTAGGCTGGGCATTTTTAGGATTCGAGTTGGCGAAAGAAATAGATGCTTCTACTTCAACTTTGTCGGTTATCTTATGAGATGCTTTAGCCAGGAACGACGTACGGTCGAAACTGTTGTTGGGCAATGTACCGCTGGCATACTTATAAGACAGGGAGGTGTAGAAAGATGTTTTCTCGCTGCTTCCACTCACTGAAACATTGGTATTGCTGTTGAAACCCAAGTTGTATGCATCCTTAAAGTTGTTCTCAACCGGGCTGTATGCGATGGTCGAATAATCATAGTTTTCGATATTGCGTCCGTCGAATGCCGGCCCCCAGTGACGTCCTGTTCCACCACGAAGCGTTGGATCTCCGGCAGAGTTCAGATTGAACTGTCCGATGTTATCATACAGATAGTAGTTCCCATTTGCATCGGTTTCTCCATAACCGACATTACCGGTGTACTGTCCGCGGCCATACTTGTTCTGTAATTTAGGTTGTTTGAACATGTGATCGATACCGAAAGTCTGCGAAACATTCACACCGATACCTTGTTTACCCTTACCTGATTTAGTAGTGATAACGACTGCACCATTCAAACCGCGTGAACCGTAAAGAGCAGTAGCTGCCGCACCTTTCAGTACAGACACCGTTTCAAAATCATCCGGGTTCAGGTTCTTCAACTCGTTACCGTAGTCGTAGTTGTGGGCTGTCCAGTCTGCATCACCATCTCTGATGGCATTGTCCAGGATAACGCCATCCACTACATAGATAGGCTGGTTGTTTTTACCCAGTGTAGAAGCACCACGGATCTGGATCTTGGTAGCACCGAACATACCACCGTCGGAACCTGCAATTTCAACCCCTGCCACTTTACCTTGTAAAGCAGAAACCGGGTTGATCGCGTTGTTCAGCAGTTCTTCACCTTTTAATTCGGTAACTGCATATCCCAATGCTTTCGTTTCGCGTTTCATACCTAAAGCGGTAACAACCACTTCGTCAAGAGCTTGTGAATCTTCCTTTAACTTTATGTTAAGAGAAGATTGACCGGTATACCTGATCTCCTGTGTGGCATACCCGATAAATGAAACTTGGATGGTTGTTCCGTTTTGCACACCTTCCAAAGTAAAATTACCTTCCATGTCGGTAATTGTACCATTTGTGGTTCCTTTCACTACGATAGAGGCTCCGGCAACGGGACCGAAGTCATCCTCTACTACCCCGGTAAGTCTCCCGCTTTGCTGGGAAATCCCGGTACTTTGCTTACTTGGCGTCAGATCTGCGTACACGTTTCCGGAGAAACTAAGTGCTCCTGCGATCAGAACTAAGCTAACAGGCTTTAAGTTTTTCAACATAATTGATAGTTTTTAGATTACCGAAGTGTTATTTTGGCGAATAAGCACTTCTTTGTTTAAAATGATATATAATGTATAAGTCTTGTATTTTAACGTCTGTGTGAAAATGTGTTTTGTTGCTCCCGTAGTTCTAAAAGAACCATTTCAAATTTAACATCATATATTGCTGATAATCAATTATACCACACTGAAATGATACATATATTAACATTTAAGCAAGGAAGAAAAGAACCCTTTTTCTATCGTTTTGGGGACTAGGTTATTAGTAAATATTAATTAATATGATTATTGTGATTTTTAGGATGGAAGAATTCATCTCTATTATGTAAATTTAAGCAAACTCAACATCACTCGTTTTTATTGTCGTTACAAACAACTGTATAACAAAAGCATACAGGCAACAATACGGTATCAAAACTACATCACTCCCTTTGTTTTACAAAATACATGTTGCATGATAGCAATTACCGGTTTTAGCCTGTTTTTGATTACACTATTTTCAGGTAATCTCGGACCGGATAAAACCATCTACCGGCTACCTGCTTTTTATCTTGTCGCGATGTAAACCAATACCCTTCGCTATTGTATAATGCGACTGTTGCCTGAACATATAATCGTTTACGATTCACCTTCATATTATAGTCGATATTATTGTAGTAATTCTATGCCTATGAAACGTTAGCTTCCTGTCCAGAATCTTCTGATATTATTGTCTATATCGGAGTACTGATTTGATACAACCGGAAGTCAATCTTTATCAGGAGGATAATAATTAATTCTTCTATTGAAAACATAGATGGAATCTATTGTGTTTCTACCAGTTTTTTATATCTTTGGTCCTATCTCTTTAATCTTTCGACCAAGATCGAAGATGTTGTTGACCTGGGTCGAATTGAAATTTCCCCTTGGTCAACTATGTGGTTTCCCAGGGTCAAATACTTAATATGTCCTTTCTTTTGCTTTAAAAGCATATAGGGAGGACAATAAAAACACACTGGTATGACAGCAATTTACAAAATGGAGAAAAATCCGCCGAAAAAGGGTTCGAGTAAAAAAGTGGTATTACATCCCCGTATCATTCCCTGGAGTACACTAAATACTGAAGCATTGATAAGTGAGGGCTCTAAACGTTCCACTTATACAGGTGGCGATTTAAAAGGGGCTGTTCGCCTGATTGCAGATATGTTGGCGGAAAAGCTGAACGATGGTTACAATGTCTATCTGGATGGGATCGGCTATTTCAGTGTGTCGCTGCATTCGCGTCCGGTGGAAGATAAAAAGGAGTTACGAAGTGAGTCCGTCCATTTCAAGAACGTCAACTTCCGTTGTTGTGCCCAACTAAAGAAGAGATTGAAAAATATACCTCTGGAACGTTATAAAGAGCCTAAAAAAAATGATTTTTCACAGGAGGAGAAAGAGAGACGTTTGTTATGGTATCTGGGACATCATGCCTATATTACTACGGTAGGGTATCAGGGGTTGAATGGTTGTACGCAGTATATGGCTCGTAAAGAGTTGAAACAATTTGTGACAGACGGCCTTTTGATAGAGGACGGGACGAAGAGGATGTGTATTTATTCAAAGCGGCAGGAGTTGGTGGAATTATCGGATAACTTTGTGGGCAATTCGAATGCAGGGAAGGTATGATAAAATAAAAAGATGCAAGCAAGTGGCATGCATCTTTTTATTTTATAGGATATGATCAATGTTTAGCCCACCATAACGGTGTAAATACATCATCTTCTCCATTCAGCATTTCTACTGCTTGTTTATAACCTTCGGGGCTGCTGTTTGCCAAACTGGAAGGGAATTTCAGGCGTTGCGGAAAGAATTTGATTGTCTGATCCATATAATTGGTCTTTGTCAGAGTCGGCATATAAATCAATGGTTGTTCAACTGCCGGTGTTTCAAAGAACGGAAGTCCCAAGCGGCGATGATCGCTCCAGGATTCCATCGGCAACCAAGGCATATTAGCGATAAACTTCTGGGTGATAATCTTAGTAAGTTTATCATTCAGAGCTTTGCCATATAAAGTTTGAGATGCTACCGGATATTTATAGGTATATGTGCCTTCGGCTTTTGTATAACCGTCAATCATTTTCATGATCTTTGTCGGAGCCGGTTCAGTAGTATGATCCCAAGCCACTGAAGTTCCTACATTGTTATATTCCGTTGATATCAGATAATCTTCTACAAATTTGGAAACCCCGTTATATTCAAAGCTCGCACGGACACCAGCTTCATAAGCCTCCTTGCCTCCCATAGAAGCAGCCCAGCCTCTTACGGAAGCTTCTGCAATCAGCAGATAAGACTCCCATGCGCCGAAGAAAATACGAGAACTATTGCTGTCTCTGTACTTCAATACCAGACGCGGATTTGTCCCGTTGAATGTATAAACCTGATTCAATGCCCCTTTATCTCCATGTGAGCCGATGGCTGGTGCATTCCATGTGAAAGTAGCATCGATCTCTTCCAAAACAGTTTCCTTGTCCTCTTTCAACAGGTTGCGTTTTACGGTTTTAGCCGTGTTATCCCATGAAGGATAGTTACAGAAATTATCATTATCTACATCACCCGGAAGATAGAATAACGCATAAGCACGCGGATCTATCATATTGCGTAAGCCGTCGAACCAGAAGCCCGCTCCGGGTTCGTTGGTATATAATGAATAATGCTTTTCATAACGTTGTCCCATATAATCAGCCGGTTTGATATATGGCTGGTATTTGGGGTCTGTCAGTTGGTCGGCTGTTTTGATACCTCCCAAGCCGATCAGCAAGTTATTCAAGGTAGCGGATAGCTGCTGCGAATTCCACTCACGTGACATAACACCGGTTAAGTCGTCCCATCCTGGTCTTTCTGCTACAGTAAAGTTCTCGCTATTGCTGGCGATATAACTACCTTTTACTGCATCTTCAAACTCAGACTGTGCTTTAGATGGATCAACTTCAGATAAACGCATGGCCAAACGCATACGCATAGAGTTTCCGAACTTCACCCATTTGCTGAGATCAAAATTGTAAGCACGATCGTATTTCTTTTCGCCGTCATCGGGAGTTACGCTAACATCCAAGCTGTTTACTGCCTCTTTCAGTTCATCTAACATAAAATAATAGATATCCTTGGTACTGTTGAACTCTGGGTTTATTCCCTGGAAAGCGTCTTTAGGAAGTGCACCGAAATTATCGATAAACTCGCTCATCAGGTAAGCGCGCCAGATACGGGCAACTTGTTTCATATTAGGAATCATAGCCGCATCATGCCCGCTCAGACCTTTCCCGATTTTATCATCTGCCAATGTAATAGCCAGAGTGGCCGATTTCTGCCAGTCCGCCGATTTATTATAGTAGGCGGAAATCCAGTCATCGTTGTAAGAACCAACAGCTAAGCCCGAAGTGAAATGTTGGCGTCCGGCTGTTTTCCAGTTCAAAACGAAAGCACGTTCTGCTACATCCGGATTCATCTGAGCGCCCGTGATAGAACTGTTTATAGCGTATTCGACACGTGCCTGATCAATCGTTGTTGCTGTAGGGTCGGTATTCACCTCTTCAAAGTCCGAGCATGCGGTAAATAGCAAAGACCCTATACCTAGTGTATAAATGAATTTATTTATATTTTTCATATTGCTTATTCTTTTGTGTAATTAGAAACCAAGTGTTACGTTAAACAAATAGCTACGCGATGTAGGAGAACCTCCATTCTCGAAACCGGTTGCATTTGTACTTGTTGCATATACTGATTCTGGATCTACTCCGTTTAAATGGCTCTTAATCATCCATACGTTGTTACAGGAAACACCTAATTTAATTTGTTGGAACGGGGTCTTTGACAACATTTGCTTATTAAAAGCATAGTTTAATGAGAGATTACGCAAACGGATATTAGTTGCACTGTAAATATTTGCTTCACCAATACCCAGGTTACCGGTAGAACCAGTGACAGCTTCCCAATACTGTTGGGTGGTAATTGATGAACCGTTCGGCTGATAAGCCCCATTATCATCAACAAAGACTGCGTCTAATGTCATATCCGGTCGTTCGCCGTTAACGACAGTTGCAGCTGCAGTACCGGAAGCCTGCATTGCACGGTTTGTTCCTGAGAAAATTTCACCACCGAAGCGACTATCAATCAAGAAACTGAGTGACCATCCTTTATAAGCAAAGGTAGAAGTGATACCTAGCAGTGCATCCGGTTGCTGATCTCCAATTTTTACCTTTTCCGTATTACCGGTAGGCAGACCGTCCTTTGTAACAATCATTTTACCATAATAAGGAGAACTCTCATCTGTCACTCGTTTAAACTGGGTTCCCCAGATTTCACCATAGTTACCACCGGCTGTTGCATAAATCTGTACATTATCGTAACCTCCTAAAGAATACAGAGAGATGTCCGGAGTCAGTTCAATGATCTTATTACTGTTTTTCGAGAAGTTCACCATCAAATCCCACGTGAAACCGCCTGCTGTTTCAATTGGACGGGCGTTCAGCATTAATTCTATACCTGTATTCTGAATATCACCGGCATTGATCTTTTTATTAGAGTAACCAGACAACGGATCCATAGGTAAATTCAATAACTGACGACGTGCATTAGACTTATACCATGCCAGATCCAAGCCTAAGCGGTTGTTGAAGAATTTTACTTCCAGACCGGCCTCCCATGAAGAAATAAGTTCGGAACGAACATTTTCATCATACAAAGTGCCTTTTGTGTTGACCGTAGTGTTTCCTTCCGGATCACTACCGATAGAATAAGTATTATACAGTTGATAAGCGTCCATGTCATTACCTACCTGTGCAAATGAAACACGTGCCTTGGCGAATGTAAACCACTCCGGCAATGGCTTGTCCATTTTGTTCATCATATCTGATACTACCCAGGCGGCTGATACAGACGGATAAAAGAATGAACGGTTTTTCTTGCTCAGTGAAGAAGACCAGTCGTTACGGAATGTTGCATCTAAGAATAGAAAACCATCATAGTTGGCCTGTACTGTACCATAAAAAGAGTTGATCTTTTTTCGGTTGAATTCTTCAGATCCATTAATTTTATTTTTTGCATTTCCTAAAGTAAATAAATCAGGAACATTCAGTTCATCCGGAGATGCTGTTACTTTCTTTTTCTGTCGCATCATCAAGTTTCCACCGAAAGTCGCCGATCCTCCCCATTTGCCAAACAAGTTATCTTTTTGGGCGGATATCAGGAAGCTATAATTGTTTTCGTAAAAACGATCTTGTCCGATACTGTAACGTCCACTGTTTGTTAAAGAACTTCCTGCGTATGTTTTAGATACGAAATCCGTAAAATACATATCACTACCAGCTTTAACTTCTGCGTTCAACCAGTCGGTAAAGCGATATTTTAAAGAACCGAACATCAGGAAACGGTCGCGAACATCCTGATTATAAACATAACGCGAAGACCAGTATGGGTTGATTTGCTGGCCGCCGCCGTACCAGATCATCTTACCGTTTTCATCTCTCGCGGCAGAGAAATCACGAATATCCATTGAGCGTGGTAACTGGTAAATAGTATTAAATACGTTTGAAGAGTTATCCCCAGAGATTGGACGATTTTCTGCATTTGAATTGATATATTGAATCTTAGCATCCAATATCCAGCGTTCGTCTTTACCGAATTTCGATAATGCACGCATTGTTAAGTTTGTGCGGGCCAAAGAAGCTCCCGGTATCTTACTGTTATCATCCATGCGTGTCACAGAAGTATAGACCGATGTGTTGTTATACTGCTGTGCAAATGAAATATTTTCTGTCAGATTCGTACCCGTATCAAAGTAGTTACTAACATTGTCGTATGCCTGCATATTTGCGGTAGTACCATCCCACTTCTCGTAAGACTGACCGGTTATTTTCGGTCCCCAGCTAGATGATTTCAAAGCATCATATACCCCCAGAGTACCTTGTCCGAAACTATCCTGCATCTTAGGATTCATAAAAATAGTTTCTGCGGATACGGAACCGGAAATAGTAATACCCAGTCCGTCACTCTTTTTTCCAGTTTTTGTTGTAATCAAAATAACGCCATTACCTGCACGAGAACCGTACAAAGCGGCAGCAGAGGCTCCCTTTAAGACTGACATGCTGGCAATGTCTTCCGGGTTGATATCCGAAAGCCCGTTACCCATATCGGCAGAAGGATTCCAGTAGTCATTATTGCTACCTCCTGTGAAGTTATCCATAGGGATACCATCGACAACAATTAGAGGTTGGTTTAATCCGGTAACAGAGTTGCTACCACGTAATTGGATTTTGGATGAAGCTCCGGGACCATTACTTGAACGAATAATCTGTACTCCGGATACTTTACCTGATAGTGCATTTGCCACGTTTGTTTCACGGGCGTTCACCAAATCATCTCCTTTCAATTCCTGCATTGCATATCCCAGCGCTTTCTTCTCGCGTTTGATACCTAAAGCAGTAACAACCACTTCATCTAATTTCTGAGCATCTTCCGTAAGTTTGATTGAGAGGGTGGCTTGTCCTTCATACTTGATTTCCTGAGTAGAGTATCCAATAAAGGATATCTGAATAATATCCCCATTCTTTACACCTTCCAATGTAAAGTTACCGTCCATGTCGGTAATATTACCATTGGTTGTTCCTTTCACTACGACAGATGCTCCGGCAACGGGACCGAAATCATCTTCAACTGTACCTGTGACTTTCCCGCTTTGCTGGGAAACACTCGTACTTTGCTTGGCTGGAACTAATTCTGCATGCATGCCTTTTGGTAAACACAATGCGCCAACAAGCAAAATAAAGCTAACTGGTTTAAAGTTTTTCAACATAATTGATGGTTTTAAGATTGAAGAAGTGTTATTCTTGGCGTTATAAGCACTTCTAAATTCATTTTGATACTAAATTCATAGCCCTTTTGGATTAAAGCTTGCGTGAAATAGTATTTTTAATAGCTTTTAGTCCTAAAAGAACT
>NZ_CAJJWO010000046.1 GCF_905196875.1 uncultured Parabacteroides sp.
CGCGGGGAACTGGGGTTGCGTATGGCCGTAGGCTCTACCCGCCACGAGGTGCATCGACTGGTGACTGGTGAAGGATTGCTGATCCTTACCCTCGTCGCTATCCCGGCTCTGTTGCTCTGCTTCAACCTGGCTTACCTCGACTTCCTGAGTACAGACGTAATGCCGGTAACGGTGTTCCGCCTTGCACTCGTCAGCCTGCTGACCTGGGCTATCCTGGCGGCTACGATCATGCTTGCCGTCTGGTATCCCGCCCGCAAAGCAGCACGGCTCGAACCAGCCGAAGCCCTGCATTACGAATAACCCGGCCCCCGTACGGGCGGTTCGCGAACCGCCCTTCCCCGGAAGGCCCTGCAAATAGAATATTAACAACGACAACAAATATGTACAAACAATATCTCAAACAAGCCCTGGGCATGCTAAAGGAGAACAAGCTCCTGAGCCTGATCTCCATCCTGGGAACGGCACTGGCCATCTGTATGATTATGGTGATAGTCATCACCTACCAGATGCGGGTGAAGAACTATTCCCCCGAAGACAACCGCGACCGCAGCCTCTACATACGGTGGGGCGGCCGTACCTTCAACAGTAACAATTATGGTAACGGTTACCTATCGCTCCGTACCATTAAGGAATGCTTGCTTCCGCTGAAAACGCCCGAAGCTGTCTCCTTCTTCTCTCCTTGCCGCAGCCAGCTGGTCTCTTTGCCGGGCGGGAAGGAGAAGAAAGACTGCCTGATGCTGTTTACCGATGATGTATTCTGGAGGGTATTCAACTTCGACTTCATTTCCGGTAGCCCTTATACGCATGAAGAGGTGGCTTCGGGCATCAAAAAGGCGGTCATTACCGAGACGATGGCGCGCCGCCTCTATGGTACGGCCGATGCGGTGGGCAAGACCGTTATGATCAGCTACAAGCCCTATACTGTAAGCGGCGTAGTGAAGGACGTCTCCGTTATTGCCCGGACAGCCTATGCCGAGGTCTGGTTGCCTTACTCCTCTGTTGATGGGAATATGCTGGCCGACGACACCTGGGCGGAGAGTATCACCGGCTGGTTTCATGCCGTGATCCTGGCTCGCTCGCCTGCCGACTTCGCTTCGATCCGTACGGAGATGAACAATCTGCTGGCTGGTTATAACAGTTCGCTGAAGGAGTATAAACTGTCTCTCTATAATCAACCTGATACCCAACTGGAGCTAGTAATTAAGGGAGTGGGTGCCATTGGTCCTGACAAGACGAAGACGATCCTTCAGTATCTTCTTGTGATCGTTATCCTGCTCTTGGTTCCCGCCATCAACCTTTCGGGCATGACCCTCTCGCAGATGCGTAACCGCCTCTCGGAGATTGGTATCCGCAAGGCTTTCGGGGCGACCAAAGGGCGGTTGCTCGTGCAGATATTATCGGAGAATATGTTCCTTTCCCTATTGGGGGGAGCGGTCGGGTTGCTGCTGTCGTATATCGCTATCTACCTGATGCGCACCTGGCTGTTGAGTGGCAGTTTCGGGTCGATCTCTTCCGTGTTCGGGGGAACGCCGCTGTTGTCGGTATCCGAGCTGCTGAACCCGGTGATCTTCCTCTATGCTTTCCTGTTTTGCCTGGTGCTTAACCTGCTGTCGGCGGGGATACCGGCTTACCGGATGTCGCGCAAGAATGTCATCGAAGCCTTGAATGAATACTAACCCTAAATACACGAAGAAGATGATTAAACATATACTTAAACTGATCTGGAACCAGCGGAAGAGCAATAGCTGGTTGCTGGGGGAATTGTTGCTGGTGTTTGTCTGCCTGTGGTATATCGTCGACTACTTTCTGGTCGTCCTCTATACATTCAATGCTCCGGTAGGCTTTGAGCTCGATCATACCTACAACTTCCAGTTCAATACCCGTGAAGAAGGGGCGGAGGGGTATCTCACGGTAGCCGAACATCCGTCTTCCGTCGGGGAAGACCTGTGGGAGGCGATAGACAGGATACGACGTATGCCAGAGGTGGAGGAGGTTTCCTTTTCCCGGTTCGGTACTCCGTATAATACGATGGATAACTACATGTCGCTAAGATCCGATACGACCGGTTCCGAAGCAGTACCCTGCCGGCTCTATTATACGTCGCCCGACTATTTCGATGTCTACTGCATTCGTCCGGTATCGGGAAGTAAAGCCAGCCTGAAGGAGGGTATCGCTGCCCGTAAAGTTGTAATTACGGAAGATGCGGCAGAACGCCTGTTTCCCGGCAGGGAGGCTGTCGGACAAACTGTCTACACCGGCAACGACAACCAGACGCTGACGATTGGGGCTGTGAGCCGGACTGCCCGCGGTTCGGAGTTCAATAAGGTGAGGCCGCAGATATTCATGTATCTGTCGGAAGCGGATGTGAAGTCTTTCGGTGTGAATATGCTGCCGTGGGCGGAAGTCTCCGTAAGGGTAAAGCCGGAGGCGGACAAGGACTTTGCGGAAACATTCATGACACAGAAAAGCGATGGGGTGGAACTGGGTAACCTGTATCTCCAGAATATCACCCCACTGTCGAATATAAGGGAGGACGCCCTGCGGGACGGTAAAAGCGATATGAAGACCCGCATGTTCATCCTGTTCTTTCTCCTGTTGAATATCTTCCTGGGGATTGTCGGCACCTTCTGGTTCCGTACCCGGCAGCGGCAGGGAGAAATGGGGTTGCGTATGGCTCTGGGTTCTACCCGCAGGCAGCTGCGCATGGCTGTATTAGGGGAAGGGGTGATGCTTCTGACACTCGTGCTCATTCCCGCTTCGCTGATCTGTCTGAATATAGCGCTGGCAGACCTGACAAGTACCGGACTTATCGATAACACGGCAGGACGTTTCATAGGAGGAATTCTGCTTTCCTATCTGCTGATTGTCGGTATGATCATTGCCGGTATCTGGTATCCGGCCAACGAAGCAGCACGGCTCGAACCGGCGGAAGCGCTGCACTACGAATAATAGACACCGGATTTATTTATAACGACGAAGCCCGGATTTGTAGTGATTACATATCCGGGCTGTTTTTTATACTCTCTGTTGTCATCGGAAAGCTTCAGAAGTTCATCGAGGCATAAATGCCGAACTGCTTGTCGCCGGCAACCGGACTGATCGTCAGGTTATGTTTTTTGGCGAACGGGCGGGTAAAGATATAGGCACTTCCTGTACCTATCGCCGCTCCGGCGGCCACATCCCACCAGTCGTGCTTCTTGGCATACGTGCGGCTCCAGCCTACGTATGTGGCTACGGCATACGCCGGGATTCCCCATTTCCAACCGTAACGGCGTTGTATAAAAGCCGCCCCGGTGAAAGAAACCGAGGTGTGCATGGATGGAAACGAATGGTTATCGCTGCCGTCGGGACGTTCTTTCTTAACGATATACTTCAACGCATATGTCATTCCTAAAGTCGTTACTCCGGCAAATACCCCTTGTTTCAGCCCCTGCCAGTCCTGCAGAGCCAGTATGGTCGCCAGACTGGCAGCCGGTGTTACGAAAGCCAGCACATCGCCGGAGGTACGTACTGCCTTGCGGCTTCCGCTGATCTCTATTTCCTGTGCATGGGTGGTAAGGCAGGCGGCAAAAGCCAGCAGGACGATAAGAATGTGTTTGATAGGTTTCATATTTGTTTTATTGTTGATGTCGTTGATATGAACGGCATTTACCAGAACTTATTGTTCTCTGCGCTGTATTCGAAACCGGCAATGGCCAGTTTGTGGACAAGCATATCCTTGTCTACATCCATCTTAGTGCATAATTCATCGAGGGATGCATATCTGTCGCGCAGTTTCATGTTAACTACGCTGAAAAGCATCATCGGGTCTTCGGGAAGTTTCATTGTTTTGTTTAATTAATAAAGTGAATAATACAAATAACTGTTATTCGTTATGTTTTGTTTAAAACGTACGGGTTTCAGAGAAGGGCTACCAGCTTGGGGAAGAAGATGATCCCCCCTACGACGGCGGCTGCAATCGCCATCAGCAGGACGGCTCCGGCGGCCAGGTCTTTGGTGCGTTTGATGGCTTCGCTGTATTCGGGCGACACGAAGTCGGCTATCGCCTCCAGGGCCGAGTTGATTGCTTCGGCTGCCAGCACGGCACCGATCACGATCACTACGGCGATCCATTCCGTTTGTGAGATATCCAGCAGGAAGCCTGCTGCGATTACACAGACAGCGGCGAAGCAATGTATCCATGCATTA
Source organism: uncultured Parabacteroides sp. (assembly GCF_905196875.1). GTDB lineage: Bacteria > Bacteroidota > Bacteroidia > Bacteroidales > Tannerellaceae > Parabacteroides. Next base: position 4,189 of record NZ_CAJJWO010000046.1, read on the forward strand.
TGCTCTTTCGTGACCAGTAAACGTATTCCGTTGAAGGCATACCGGAAACTTCGTAGCCGTTTGCGGAAAGTAAAACCATCGTTCTTCATATTCCAATCGGTTGAAGCCACAAAGATAGGTAAATTAATTAAAACCCGTTCATCGGGATCAATACTGTCGGTATCAATAACAGGAATCCGACGATCACCATCACCAGGATAAACTTCCAGGACCAGCCGAACCATTTGTCGTAAGGGATGCGGCTCACACCCAGTACGGCAATCAGTACGCCGGAGGTAGGGGTGATCAGGTTCGTGAAGCCATCGCCGAACTGGAAGGCCATCACCGTTGCCTGCTTCGACAGGCCGATCAACTCGGAGAACGGAGCCATGATAGGCATCGTCAGGGCGGCTTTCGCACTGCCCGAAGGAATCACCAGGTTGATCAGGGTCTGAATGATATACATCATACCGACGGTAGCCACCTGTCCGAGTCCTTCCATCCCTTTGGCGAGGTTGAAGAGGATTGTATCGATGATCTTTCCATCCTGCAGGATCACGATAATACCGCCTGCCAGTCCGACTACCAGGGCGGCACTCATAATATCTTTGCATCCGTCGAGGAAGAGTTTGACCAGTTCGTTCGGCGTGCGGTTGTTGGCTATTCCGGCTGCAATCCCCAGTACGAAGAACAGGGTCGCTATCTCCATGATATACCAGCCGTAGCCCATTACCCCGATGATAAGGTAAAAGATCGTAAAGAACAGCAGGTTCAGTATGTACAGGTGAACCGTTTTCCTCAGGGCAACGACCGAGGTCAGGACGAATGCGGCGGTGAGTATCGGTATTAAGGGCAATCCCTCGATCATGCTGTTTCCTATCCGTAAAGTCGTAAGCGGATAATAAACGGCGAAGGCGATCTGTGCCACCGTCAGCAGGACGAAGCTCATCCAGGCGGCTTTGGGCGTATGGTAAGTGACATCGAGCGAGGTATTGCTGTGCAGGTCGCGCCAGTACCGGTCTTCTTCGTAGACGGGGGAGAGTTTCGGGTTCTTCTTCACTTTGGCTGCATAACGCAGTATCCAGGTGAACCCGATACTGTTGATTACGAGCCAGCAGAAGAGGCGGTATTCTATCCCCGAGAAAAGCGGGATACCCGCCAGCCCCTGTGCTATACCGATCGTGAACGGATTGAGTATCGCCCCGGCAAAGCCCAGTCCGGCAGCAACGAACACCATACAGACCCCGGTGATCGAGTCGTACCCCATCGAGATCGCCATCGGTACCAGTACCAGGCAGAAGGCGATCGTCTCCTCACTCATGCCGAACACGGCACCGAATATACTGAACAGCAGCATGATCGAAGTAAGCAGGAAATTCTCTACACCGATCTTACGTATCAGCGGATTACTTTCCATCTTCCGGGCTTTCCTGAGGAAACTGACGGTGCCGATATCGAACGCCTTGCTGTCGTTCACGATCCAGAATGCCCCGCCGATAATCAGGATAAAGACGATAATGTCCGCCTTGTCGACAAAGCCTTTATAGAATGCGGAGAACACTTGCCAGGTCTGCGGAACCCTGTCCACCGTTTCGTAGACTACTGTTTTCTGTCCTGCATCGTCGATACTTTCGATATACTGTCCACCGGGAATGAACCAGGTCAGGGCGGCACAAAACAGGATGATGTAAAATATAATGACGTAAGTATGGGGTATCTGTCTTTTCTTCATGATTATTCTGTATCTGTTTCTTCTTCAATTTCTGTCAACGGCCCCAGTTCGGGGATGATGGCGCGGGCTTCACGGTCGCTCAACGTATCCACATCTTTCAGTTTTCGTTGGATGGCGCGGGTGCGGGTGCCCAATACCTCTTCTATCTGTCCGCTGGCCGTTTGCAGGTTCTTCTGTGCTTTTTCCAGCATGCCGCCTACCTTCTCGAACTCTTTCTTTACGGCACCGAGTATCGTCCAGACCTCGCCCGAATGCTTCTGTATCGCCAGGGTACGGAAGCCCATTTGCAGGCTGTTGAGGATGGCGGCCAGTGTCGTCGGACCTGTCACCACCACTTTATAAGTACGTTGCAACTCTTCCAGCAGGGCGGAACGGCGCACCACTTCGGCGTAAATGCCTTCGAAGGGAAGGAACATAATACCGAAATCAGTCGTAGCGGGAGGGTCGAGGTATTTGTCGGAGATATCTTTCGCCATCTTCTTGATGGTCGTTTCCAGTAGCTTGCCCGCTGCGTCGATCGCCTGTGGATCGGCGTTGTCGTAGGCTTCCAGTAGCTGTTCGTATATGTCTTTAGGGAATTTGGCGTCGATTGGGAGATAAACGTATTCGCGCATATCGTCGCGTCCCGGTAGCTTGACGGCAAATTCGACAACGGTATCCGATCCTTTGCGGGTATGGAAGTTCGCTTCGTACTGCTCCGGTGCCAGGATCTGTTCGAGCAGCATACAGAGTTGTATCTCTCCGATATTCCCCCGTGTCTTGACATTGCTTAGTACCCGTTTCAGTCCGCCTACATCCTGTGCCAGCGTCTGCATTTCGCCCAGTCCTTTTTGTACGCTTTCCAGCTGTTCGGTGACGAGGCGGAACGACTGGCCGATGCGGTCGTTCAATGTTTTCTGCAGTTTCTCGTCGACGGTGACGCGGATGTCTTCCAGTCGTTTTTCCGTATTGGCGATCAGCAGGCGTTGCTGTTCGTCGAGGTTGGCGAACTTTTCCCGTTGCAGGTTGTTGAAAGAAGCGATACCCCGGTCGAAAGCCTCGCGGAATTCGTTCATGGAACGGGTCAGTTCTTCCCGGTTGTCGCGGGCGACGATACGTCCTTCTTCCCGGTTCAGCCGGAAGTCTTCGCGAAAGTTTTTTTCGATGCGTTCGAAAGAACGTTGCATTTCGTCGAGCAGGCGTTTCAGTTCGTTTTGTGTATCGGAAGTGTCCTTTTTCGGACGGAATAAGATCTGTAAAATAATGATGATAAGAAGTCCGCAAATGATTAACCAATCCATGTCTTTTTATTTTGCGTCAAAGATAGAAAAACTGTGCTCTCATTAAGTAATTAAAAAGAGTTAAAAGAAAGAACATTATTCTTTAACTTTTGTTTTAGTGATACAAAGCAGCTTATATTTGTGAGCCGCTTTTAACGTAAAACATAAAATACTACAAAGATGGCAAAAATAGCATTTAAAGGTAGTGCCGTAAATACAAATGGCTCATTACCAGCAGTTGGAGCAGAGGCTCCGGATTTTAAAGGAGTAAAAAGCGACTTGTCTGAATTGTCTCTGAAAGAATTGAAAGGGAAAAATGTTGTGATCAATGTATTCCCCAGTCTGGATACAGCCGTATGTGCTGCATCGGTGAGACGCTTTAATAAAGAAGCTGCTTCTTTACCCAACACTGTGGTTCTGGCCGTATCGAAAGATTTGCCTTTTGCACATGGACGCTTCTGTACTACGGAAGGTATAGATAAAGTGATTACGCTTTCTGCATTCCGGGGTCCATGGTTTGAAGATAAGTACGGGATGCTGATGGTTGACGGTCCGCTGAAAGGGTTACTGGCCCGCGGTGTGATAGTAGTCGACGAAGCAGGAAAGGTCGTTTATGAGGAACTTGTTTCCGAGATCACGAACGAACCGAATTATGAAGCAGCTGTTGCTTCATTAAAAAATTAAGTAGATTATTGTTTTTCATTGGTTAAAGTTAAGGGTTAGTGTAGAAGGCTGTCGGATGTGAATCCCGCAGCCTTCGTTTTTTAAGAGTTTGATAATTCGGATTTTATTCGTATACTTGCAAACAAATTAATTCATCTTTATGTGTTCAATAACTTCTAAATCAGGCTTCGCTTACTTTGTGTAACGGCAGATAAGAGCCTTCTTATCTTTTGAGCCTTCGTTTTTTACTCCCCGGCAGACTGCGGGGATCGACTTTCTATACATATTTTATTTTAATTAAAAGAAGTTATGAATAACTGGAAAAGAGTATTCGCTATTATATGGACCGGTCAGTTCTTCTCTATCCTGACCAGCTCGATCGTTAATTTTGCAATCATCCTATGGCTTAGTTTCGAAACGAAATCGGCAGAGGTTTTGGCTTTTGCCGCTATTGCCGCCATGCTTCCGCAGTCGGTACTCGGTTTGTTTACGGGTATATTTATCGACCGTTGGAAGAGGAAGCGTGTTATGATTATGGCGGATAGCTTTATCGCTTTCTGTACCTTGATACTCGCCGTTTTGTTCTATCTGGATATAGCGAAGCTCGGTCATGTTTATATCCTGCTGGCTTTGCGTTCGGTCGGTTCGGCTTTTCATATGCCAGCGATGCAGGCGTCTGTTCCCTTGCTGGCTCCGAAGTCGGAGTTGATCCGTATAGCCGGGATCAATCAGATTATCCAATCGGCCTGTAATATTGCCGGGCCGGCGTTGGCTGCCCTTTTTATCTCTTTTATGGAGATGACGAATATCCTGCTGCTGGATGTGATCGGGGCGGCATTGGCCTGTACGTCCCTTTTGTTTGTGAAGATTCCTGATCCGGAGAATGAGGAAAGGAGTCAAAAGGTACAATTATGGAAAGAAGCCAAAGAAGCCTATACGGAGGTGCGTGCGCAGAACGGGTTGTCGTGGTTGTTTATCCTGTCTATTCTTGCCACTTTCTTTATTATGCCGGTAGGGGTATTGTTTCCGTTGATGACATTGGAGCATTACTCGGGGAATGCTTACCAGATCAGTCTGGTAGAAGCCGCCTGGGGGAGCGGTGCCTTGCTGGGAGGCGCTTTTCTGGGGATAAAGAAGTTTAGGCTGAATGAGATATCGTTGATTAACTGGATGTATATCCTGTTGGGTATCACCTTCCTGCTGTCGGGGGTGCTACCGGTTTCGGGGTATCCTCTGTTTGTCGGACTGACTGTGATAGGCGGTATATCCGGTGCCCTTTATATGGCTTCCTTTACAACAGTCATGCAGACCCGGATTAATCCGGTAGTGATGGGACGGGTATTCTCTTTTTATATGAGTGTCAGCCTGTTGCCGTCGATGATCGGATTGCTGAGTACCGGTTTCCTGGCGGATACGATCGGGATCGGGAATACGTTTATCATCGGCGGCGTGCTGGTAGGAGCGATTGGCTTGATTTCCTTTGTTTCTCCGGCTATAAAGAGTTTGAAAAAGAGTTTTGATCTTTTCCGCTCTGATCCGGATTGAGTGACTTATAATAGTTGATACGTTCTGTCCATGGGCGATATTCAAACGGGAAGACCTGTTGTTGTTCGGCCCATCGGTTCCACTTTTCTTCCAGGTCTTTTACTTTTTGAGGCTGTTGTGTTGCCTGGTCGTTTTCTTCGAACGGGTCGGTAGCCAGGTCGATCAGCTCCCAGGGCTGCTTGCCGTTGTTGCGAACTAGCTTCCAGCCGTCGGAAATGATAGCGCAGGAGCTTTGATGTTCGAAGAACAGGTCGCGCGGTTCCAATGCTTTGTTTTGTACGGCCGGTAAGAGGCTTCTGCCGTCAGTAGCACGCAATTGCTTATTGTTGAACTGTCCGGGGTATTCCGCCGAAGCTATCTCCAGGCAGGTAGGCATCACATCGATGATATGGCTGTATTCGCGGTTGAACTTCCCTTTGAGGACATTCTTTTGCGGATCGCCGTACATGACGATAAAAGGCGTACTGGTTCCGCCCTGGAAACACCATTGTTTGTAACTCCTGTAAGGTGTATTGTTGAGGTCGGCCATCAATTGCCCGATAAATCCTCCCTCGTTGGTCGAACCGTTATCGCTCAGGAAGAGAAATACCGTGTTTTCGTAGATCCCTTTTTCTTTGGTAGCGGCAATGACTTCCCCGATACCATCGTCCATTATCTCGATCATGGCGGCATAGGTAGCCATATCAGTTATCCATGCTTCCTGTTGTTCGGGCGTCAGGCTGGTCCATGCCGGCTGGCCGCCTTTAAACTCTTTCTGATGCAAAGGCAATGTCAGGTCGTCATCGAACAGTCCCATTGCCTTCTGGCGGTCGAAACGCTGTTGCCGCAGTACGTCATATCCTGCCTTATATCTTTCCCGGCATGCCTCGACCCGCTCTTTAGGGGCATGTAACGGCAGGTGAGGGGCATAATGGGCCAGGTACATAAACATCGGGACATCGGCGGGATGGTTACGAACGAAGCTGACAGCCGAATCTGTTATGGCCGTTGTATAATAATAATCGTCCGGAAGCTCCGTGATCCGCTGCGTACCGGAGTAGAGAGGCTTCGGCGTATAATAACTTCCCCCGCCGCTCAGGCAACCGTAATAGGTATCGAATCCCCGTTGCGTGGGATAGCTGCCGTTGGGTTTATCATATGCCCCCTCTACTGTCAGGTGCCATTTGCCGCTCATGTAGGTGGCATATCCGTTTGCTTTGAGTACTTCGGCGATTGTCGGATAATCAGCCGATATCTGTCCCCGGTAGCCGGGACGGTGTTCGTCGACCGCCGTCATCCATCCCATTCCCGCTTCATGCTGGTAACGTCCCGTCATCAGGGCCGCACGGCTGGGACAACTGCGTCCGGTGTTCTTGAACTGGCTGAAGCGTACTCCGTTTTCTCCCAGAAAGTCGATGTTGGGCGTATGAACCTCTCCACCGTAACATCCCAAATCGGAAAATCCCATATCATCGCACAGGATCAGGATAATGTTAGGATGCGTTTGACTGTCGGCATTTCTGGCTGCCGCAATTTGTGCTACCGAGACAATTGCCACGGAGCTTAATAGAATTTTATTCATCATGTTATCTAAGGTTATAATAGATATGGGGATAAAGTTACAGATAAGTTTTTATATAATTCTATCCGGCTTTGTAAAAGGTCTTCCCCCGGCAGGCGACGGGAGTCAACTTTAATAACGGTTGCACCCTCACGGGGAAATGCTCCGGCACAAGCAAGTCCAATCCTGACTCAAAGTATTCCATCCAACTCATTGACAATTTGTCCGTCGAAAAGATTGATGATGTAGTCGGCGTATGTGGCATCGTGCTGCGAGTGTGTCACCATGACGATAGTCGTTCCTTCGGCGTTCAACTGACTGAGCAGTTTCATTATTTCGAGACTGTTCTTGGAGTCGAGGTTGCCGGTCGGCTCGTCGGCCAAAATCAATTTAGGTTTGCCTACTACGGCGCGGGCGATGGCTACTCGTTGCTGTTGGCCTCCGGATAGTTGTTGCGGGTAATGTTTGGCGCGTTGGCTGAGGCGCACTTTGCGCAGGATGTCAAGTACTTGCTGCTTGCGTTCGGCTTTGGGTACGCCAAGGTATTTCAGTTGGAGGTCTATGTTTTCTTCCACCGTCAGCTCGTCGATGAGGTTAAAACTCTGGAAGACGAACCCGATACGTCCTTTGCGGTAACGGGTTCGGTCTTTCTCTTTCAAGTGTCCCATTTCTTCCCCATCCAACAGGTAGCTGCCTTCGTCCGGGTTGTCCAGCAGGCCGAGAATATGCAGCAAGGTCGATTTGCCGCATCCGCTTGGACCCATGATGGCGACGAACTCGCCCTTTTTCACTTCCATGCTTACGCCGTTGAGTGCGATGGTTTCTATTTCTTCCGTTCGGAAGCTTTTGCTGAGATTCTTTATTTTAATCATGACTTGTTTCGTTTTTTATAATGATGTTATCTGTTATATACTGTTTTTTATTCCGTCCGGATGCTTTTTATAGGGTTGCGGCGGGCGACTTTCAAAGTTTGACTGATGATTGACACGAAAGCGATGACTATGGTTGCCAAAACAGCCGCGGCTATGAGGTGCCACGGGAAGGCGATGCGGTTATAGAATGACTCCAAACTGATTTGAACCGCTTTCAAACTGATGGGCAGGGCGAAGCAGGCGGCAAGCAACGAGAGCGTCATGAACCGTTTGGAAAGTTCCCATACCGCACCGCTTGTTTCGGCTCCCATCACTTTGCACAAGGCAATCCGCTTGCTTTGCTGTTCGGTGTAGCTTATCGACATGGCAAACAATCCCATGGCAGAGATGAGGATGGAGATGGCCATGAAGCAAAGGACGAGCATCACGACGTTTTTTTCGTGTGTCAAATCTTTGTTCAGATAATCATCGATATAATCGGCTTCCAGGTCTTTCGGTATCCCGATCACCTCTTTGGACACTTCCCGACAGGTATGGCGGATGGCGGCCAGGGCTTCCGACCGGTCACCTCGGGTCCGGATGACTTGACTGATCACATAGCCTTGCGGATCCATCACCCCGACCGCTCCGTGCGAATCGGGTGTCGGAGTGCTTAACGGCATGAGTGAACGGTAATCACGGATAACACCACAGACGTTATACCGGTAGCCGCTCTCGTTGCCGTTCTTCCCGAAATGGGGGTTGTCGGCCGAAAGGTTGTAACGGCGGCAGGTCTCTTCCGTTACCCAAACCATGCCGGGTAGCGGGTCTGACCAGCGTTCTGCTACTTCGAAGCCCAACATCCGGAATGCTGTGCTGTCCACATCCGAGAGGTGGAGCCATGACATTCCCTCTTCGTCCGGCTGGCGTACGCCATCGTGGCCGCTGACGAAAGGCAGTTTCCGTGCCAACGCCACTTCTGTCACCTGGGGCAATGCCTGCAAACGTTTCTGGAGGATGGCTTGTTTGTCGTAGGTCGCTCCTAAATCCCAGGCCCGTACAAAGACCAGATCGGTATTATAACCGGTCGGCAGGGTAGCAAGGTAGTGTATTTGGACGGCCATTGTCAGCCCCAACGCAATGAGGAACGTGCTGATCACGTTCTGCACGATGATGAACAGGCGGCTGAACAGTTGCTTGTTTTGCAAGCGGAAGTTCCCCTTTACAATATCTATCGGGCTGTATTTACGGATGATGAGAGCCGGTAGTAATCCCGATATGCCGGTGATTCCGGCCAACAACAACAGGGCGTAGGCGACCGTTGCGGGAGAAAGCGATATGGCGATTTGGGTAGAGAGCAAGTATTCGAAATAGGGTTTGGCAATGACGGCAATGAGGCATCCGCCGATGAAGCACCCGGTTGTGAAGATTGCCGACTCGGCGAGGTAGCGCAATACGATTTGCCCGGCAGAATCGCCCATCAACCGGCGAGTTGCCATCTCATGTGCCCGCTTGCCGGTTTGCGACACGGTCAGGTTGATGTAGTTGAAGACGGCCGAAAGGAGCAAGATTATCGCGATGGCCAATAAGATTTGAACCTGTTTCCGTGTCCCGTTGCGGAAAGGAGTGTTATGGTTCATGGGTGAAAAGTATATTTCGTCCATGCGTGTGAGTGATGAACCCCACGCAAAGGAGTTTGTGCTGTTGTCTTCTTCCCAATAATCCCAATAACTTTTATAACTGTCGAGCAGTTTTCGGGTGACGTTGGCGGGTGTTGCCCCTTCCGCTAACGTGACGAACGTTTGGGTCTGACCGAAGTTATCCATCCAGGCATAAGTCTTTTCCTCCAATTTGATAGAGACCAGGAGGTCGACCGGTTTCAACAGTTCTGTCGGATCGAAGGCCGGGAGAATCCCGATGACCCGTAGCGGTGTTTGGTTCAGGTACATGATTGTGCGTCCGATAGGATTTTCATTACCGAATACTTTACGGGCGAACGGTTCGGAAATGACGGCCTCGTCTGTTCCGTTTAGCGCCTTGTCGCGGTTGCATCCGATGAGCGAATAGCCCAGCATCCGGAAGAAGTTGGAATCGACGGCAAGGCTGTTTGCCTGGTAGTAGTTGTTGTCTATGGTTAAGTCCGTCAACTCGCTGTTGATGAAGCGTGTCCATTCTTTTATTTCCGGAATGGAAGGGAATAATTCCGGGGCGGTACCGACTGTCATACCGATGTCATTGCCGTAGCCGATGGCATACAATTGCTGGGAGTATGGCTGTTTGTTACCGATATTGAATTCGGTTTTAGCGTATAGTGTTAAAAGGAGGACGACTCCCAATGCGATGGCCAGTCCGAAGAACTGGATAGCCGTGTAGAGCTTGTTGCGGCTGAGAAAAGTGAAGTACGATTTCATCTCTATTCTTTGTTTTGTTTGTTACAAATGTATAGGGTTGCCGTCATTCGGCAATGGATGGAAAGCACGGTTAGAGCAGTTTGTATGAAAATCATACACCTGTTTGTATGATATTCATACAGCCTTTTTCCGTACCTTTATCCCCGATAAATGAAGGTAATCTAAACGAATCGGATATGGCGAATTACGGGACGATATTGGTGGTGGATGATAATCCGGCGATTCTTACGGCAGTCAGGATCTGTTTGGCCGGTGAGTTTGACAAAGTATTGACGCTTGTTTCTCCCGACACGCTTCTTACGGTATTGGCACAAGAGGAGGTGGATGTGATTTTGCTCGACATGAACTTCACGCAAGGGGGAAACTCCGGACAAGACGGCTTGCTTTGGCTTCGGGCAATCCATAAGAAGCATCCGGCCATTCCGGTGGTGCTGGTGACGGCATACGCTGATATCAAATTGGCGGTGCGCGGGTTGAAGATGGGAGCGGCAGACTTTGTTACCAAGCCTTGGGACAACCAGGAGTTGATCCGTGTCTTGAAAGATGCGATTGATGCCGGCCGGAAAGTGGTTTCGTTGGAACAAGTCGAGGCGGAACATGTGCATAAGGTCGTGGAGCGTTGCCACGGCAACATCAGTCGGGCTGCCGAACTGTTGGGGATTACCCGGCAGACGTTGTATGCTAAAATGAAAAAACTATGATTCTGATAGTCTCTTTTTTGGTGGTCGTTGTTGTCTTCTTCGGGTGGTTCTATCGTCATCAGGTGTTGTTGAGAGACCGGGCACATCTGATGCGTGAGGCGATTCGCAACGGAGAGTTCACGTTCCGTCTTCCAGTGAAAGGTCTGTTCTTCGGAGAACGGGCGTTGCAGGAAGCCCTTAACGAAACAGGTAAGGATATAGGCGTGCTGCTTGCCCGCAACGAAGTGGAATCGTGGCAGCGCCTGACTCGTGTGCTCACCCATGAAATCATGAATGCTACGACACCGATTGCCAGCATCAGCCAGGCCTATTTGGATAACCCAGCGATTGCGGGGACGGTTTACGAGGAGGGAGTCCGTGCCATTCATGACACCAGCCGGGGGCTTGCCTTGTTTGTGGACAGTTACCGGAAATTGGCAGAGTTGCAGGAGCCGGTTCTTGTGGAGATCCCATTGGCCGCTTTCGTGGAAAGAATTCGGACGCTTTATCCGGATTTGGAGTGGCATATTTCAATCCCTTTGTCTGCCACGATGTTTACGGATGAGAATATGTTGCGCCAAGTGTTGATCAATCTGGTCAAGAATGCCTGCGAAGCAGGGGCGACGGCTATGGATGTGCGTTGGAATAAGGGGTTGTGGGTCAGCAACAACGGTGCGCCTATTCCGGCAGATGTCGAACGGGAGATTTTTGTTCCGTTCTTTACAACCAAAAAGAATGGTTCGGGTATCGGCTTGTCACTTTCCCGGCAGATGATGGTTCGGCAAGGCCGGGACCTTTGTTTGGCTGAACGGCCTGTGCCCGGTTTCCAGGTGACGTTTATTGTGTCTTAGTTTGAACAAAATCGAAGTGTTGTTATTAACATGAACGGCAACAGAAGATAAAAATATAGGATAAACTATTGCATATCTCCTTATATTTTATACCTTTAGTCCTGACTTAGTAATATCATCCTGTACACCCTGGCTGATTATCCTGTACACCCTGGTCGGCCAGCCTGTACACCTTATTCGATTATCCTGTACAGCCTGGTTTTACTAACTAGTAATCAATGATATAAAAGGTAGTAACCTTTGAAATAACTAGTAGTAATATTAAATCTAACAGAAAGGGAACCGCATGGCTGTAAGGTACAAACTCACAAAAATCAATGATAATATTACCGGCAAAGAGCAGGTAAAGTATTCGGTTACGACCGTAAGTTATGGTAATGTCAACCTCGATACGCTGGCAGAGCAAATGGCCAATGCCAGCACCTTCACGTATGGGGATGTTAAAGGGATGATCGAAAATCTGACTCTTTTGATATCGGAAGCCTTGAAAGAAGGCAATACGGTGACGATCGACGGTCTGGGCACCTTCTCTGTAACCGCTCAGCCGAACCGCGATGTGGAAGAACCGTCTAAAATCCGCGCTGAATCCATTAAACTGAAAGGGATAGGCTTCAAACCCAGTCCGAAGCTGAAAGACCGGCTGAGCGATATCGAGTTTACGAGGCTGAAATAAGATTGTACATAAAGTTTCAGGAATTTATCTGTTATCTGCCACTTTTTAAAGTAAATAGTTGAAAAATACTTTGTTGGGTATTGCAGATGATAGAGTGTTATCTGCAACTGTATCTGCCATCTGTCATCTGTATGTCTAATAAAATAACGGTATCTATGAAAATAACACAAGTAAAAGGTGATGGTAAGTCGCTGAAAAATATGGAGTTGGATCTTGTCATGGCTGCAATAGGAAATGGAGAGTACAGCCGGGAAATAGGCCTGTTAAGAGAATCGCTTATAAGCATAATGCCCGGAAACAAAAATGTCCATGCCGGAAAGATCCCCGTATTAATGTTTGCAGCCTTATTCAGGAAAAAAGATAATAGCCTGAATTTTAGTACATACAATGGTCTTGTGTTGGTGCAGGTTAATAATCTGGCCGATAGTGGGGAAGTGGCAAGGATAAAGAAACTGGCTTCGGAAGCTCCGCAAACATTGGCTGCTTTTACGGGATCGAGTGGTAAAAGTGTAAAAATTTTGCTTCCGTTTATGTTGCCGGATGGTTCTTTACCGCAAACGAAAGAGTTGGCAGAGCTCTTTCATGCGTCGGCTTGCCGTCGTGCGGTGAACTATTACCGTGCTCAGTTACAATGGGATATCCCTTTTGAAAACCAGTCTTTGGAACAGGGATGCAGACATTCGTACGATCCGGAAGTCTATTATAACTCTTCGGCTATCCCGCTGACACAAGAGCAACCGATGCAATTGGTTGCTGAAACTACTTATAGGGAGGCAGTCGGAAAAAACGAAGACCCTTTATTGCGGTTAATGCCTGGTTATGAGCGTAGCCATATTATTTCCCGCTTATATAATGCTTGTGTGCTGGATGCTTTGGATAAGACCGGTGGCTTGGATGAGGGAAAAGAGGTCAGGCCTTTTCTGATCCGGTTAGCCGAGAACTGTTTCCATTCGGGTATCCCGGAAGAAGATGCTGTCCGCTGGACGATGATATACCAGGATCTGAAGTTTTTTGAGGAAGAAATAAGGGAAACGATACATACGGCTTATTTGTTATCCAGAAATTTCGGGAAGAAATTTTCTATTCCCCAGGAACAGTTGATGGCTGTTAAAACAGATGAGTTTATGAAACGGCGTTATGAATTCCGCCGGAATATGCTGACCGGAGATGTGGAGTTCCGTGCCCGCGGTTCTTATTATATCCGGTTTGCTCCGGTAACGGATACCGTCTTGAACAGTATCGGGCTGAATGCTCAGTCCGAGGGACTGGCTTTGTGGGACAGGGATGTGAAGCGGTATGTTTATTCGGATCGTGCACCTGTTTTTCATCCGTTGGATGACTTTCTGGATCATTTGCCGGTCTGGGACGGAAAAGATCATATCCGTGCTTTGGCGGATATGTTACCGACCGGCAATCCGCATTGGAGGGATTTGTTTTATATTTGGTTTTTGAGTATGGTTATGCATTGGCGCAGGCGTGAACATCTGCATGCGAACAGTTCGTTGCCGTTACTAGTGGGCCCGCAAGGATGTGGCAAGTCTACCTGGTGCCGGAATTTGTTGCCTCCTTCTTTGCGTATATATTATACCGATAGCATTGATTTCGGTAACAAGCGGAATGCGGAATTGATGTTAAGCCGCTTTGCCCTTATTAATATCGACGAGTTCGATTCGGTTAGTTCCGCTTACCAGAGTTTTTTGAAACATGTCCTGCAAAAGCCGGTGGTCAATGCCCGTCAGCCTTATAAGCGGAGTGTCGACGCGTTGCATCGTTATGCCTCTTTCATTGCTACCTGCAATAATTACGATTTATTGTCTGATCCTACCGGAAGCCGCCGTTTTATTTGTATTGAAATAACCGGTACGATCAATAATTCATCTGCAATAGATTACGAGCAGTTGTATGCACAGGCGTCGGCTGCTTTAGCAGCGGGCGAGCGTTATTGGTTTACTTCCGAAGAAGAGTTTTCAACGACAAAAAGTAATGAGGCTTTTCAGCAAATGCCTGTCGAAGAGCAATTGCTTCTGCAATATTTCCGTCCCGCTTTACCGGATGAGGAAAGCGAATGTCTTTCTCCGATTGAAATAATCCTTTATCTGCAAAAGATGAGTGGTGTGAAGCTGGGGAACAAACGATTGTCTTATTTCGGTCGTTTGTTGCAGAAAAACAAGTATCCTTCCCGGCGTACCAAGCGTGGAACTTGTTATTTTGTGGTGAAGATAGGGTAAGGGTAGTGACAGATGGCAGATGGGGTTGCAGATGAAATAGGTCGTCTGCAATCAGGTTAGTGTCATGTATATAATGTGTTATGTGTGTTTGTTGCAGATGGCAGACGAAAATCAGAAAAATATTGTGTGATAGTGCTAATGCCGAAACTTAATGGCTTATAGATATTATATATGAAGTAATCAGTAAATTTGTCTCTGAATAATAAGAAAATATGTAATGAACAAAAAGATACTTCAACTGGCAATTCCTTCTATCGTTTCAAATATAACCGTGCCTTTATTGGGGCTGATTGATGTCGCTATTGTTGGTCATTTAGGATCGGCGGCTTATATCGGAGCGATCGCGGTAGGGGGAATGTTGTTCAATATCATTTATTGGCTGTTCGGATTCCTGCGGATGGGGACGAGTGGAATGACTTCGCAGGCTTTTGGGCGGCGTGACCTGGAAGAGGTGACGCGGGTTTTGCTGCGGGCGGTGGCGGTAGGGGGCTTTATTGCGTTGTGTCTGCTGTTGTTGCAATATCCGATCCGGGCGATCGCTTTCCATCTGATCGATGCAACGCCGGAGGTACGGCAGCTGGCTACGGTTTATTTTAATATTTGTGTCTGGGGGGCTCCCGCCGTATTAGGACTGTACGGGTTTGCCGGCTGGTTTATAGGGATGCAGAATTCCCGTTTCCCGATGTTTATAGCGATCACGCAGAATGTGGTGAATATCGTGGCGAGTCTGGCTTTTGTGTTCCTGTTGGATATGAAGATTACAGGGGTGGCTTTAGGAACGTTGATTGCCCAGTATGCGGGATTGTTCATGGCTTTATTGCTTTGGTTACGATATTATGGCAGGTTGAAGATCGCTTTCCGGTGGAGTGAGATCGTGGGTAGGACGGCTATGCGCAGGTTCTTCGAGGTGAATAGCGATATCTTTTTCCGTACCTTGTGCCTGGTGGTTGTCACTACCTTCTTTACGTCGACAGGTGCCCGGCAGGGGGATGTGGTGCTGGCGGTGAATACCTTGTTGATGCAGTTATTCACCTTGTTTTCTTATATCATGGATGGCTTTGCCTATGCCGGTGAAGCGATGACCGGACGGTATATCGGAGCGCAGAACCGGAGCGGATTGCAAAAGATGATCCGTCTGTTGTTTCGTTGGGGCTGGGGATTGTCGTTAGCATTTACCATCCTGTACATGATAGGAGGGCAGGGCTTCCTGGGATTGCTGACGAATGACACAACTGTTATCGAGGCAGCAGGAACCTATTATTATTGGGTATTAGCTGTTCCTCTGGCCGGCTTTGCCGCTTTCCTCTGGGACGGCATCCTGATCGGTGCCACGGCCACCCGCCTGATGCTTTATTCGATGCTGGTGGCTTCAGGAATGTTTTTCGTTATCTATTATCTGTTTTATGCATCCATGGGTAACCATGCATTGTGGATGGCATTCCTTATTTATTTATCGATGCGGGGGATTATTCAATGGATATTATGGCATCGAAAACCCAGGCCTTCGTAGGGGCGGGTTCTAAACCCGCCCAATATAAATAATCATTTTTCAAATAATTTGTCATCCTCCCATTTCTCAGGGTTATTCATAATATACCAGTATATATTATTATATGATATATCGTTTCGTATAATATGTTCATAATAATTACGTTGCCATACAGATCCCTGTTTACCCGATAATTGGTTTATACGACGACTAGAAAACGTTTTGAATTGGCGGATAATTTCTGATAAACTATGATTGGGGGATTTTTGGGCAGGTTTGGAACCTGCCCCTACAGGGACTATGATTTCGATAATGGCATGAAAATGATTGGGCATGATGCAGAATATATCTAGTATGATATTGGAATTATGATTAGGTAAATCTAACCATGTTTTTTCAATCATTTTACCATTTTCGTTTAATTTCATTACTCCACAGGTTATTTTTCCGAATATATTTAATCGGTTTTGCACACACACCGTTACAAAATATAAACCTTCCTGGGAATAATCGTAGCCTTGCAGGCGGATGCTGCGACGATGATGTAATTGGTGGGGATCGTAATTGTTCATAGTTATTCTTCTTTTGGTTGTGATGGCACAAATGTATAAAAGAAAAGCCGAATATCAAATGATACCCGGCTTTTTATGGAGAAAACAATATCTATTATTGTCTGTAGTTTGCTAATTCCTCAGCGTTGAACTTGTCGATGAAGTTGCTGTGTTTTTCCACTTCGGCTTCTGTGTAATTCAGATAAACAACGGCTGATTTGGCGAACAATTCAGGTGCTTTTGTTGCATCCTGGATCAACAAGTGAGCCATGATACAATCGGCTGCCATTTCGTATAGGCGACGGGCAACGAAGTCGAGCAGTTCCTGGTTCTGTGCATCCTTCACTTTGTTCATGCAGGCTTCGAGCTTGTTAGCCATTTCGACTAAACGGGCTTTCAGCGGTTCCATTTCTGCCGAACAGGGGATTGCTTCGAATTCGCGGATAGTAGCCAGATAAGAGCCGTTTGTTACATAACGGATAGCGGCAACGGTCTGCAACTGTGTCGTACCTTCGTAGATGGAAGTGATACGGGCGTCACGATAGATACGCTGGCAAGCATATTCCAACATGAAACCTGATCCGCCGTGGATCTGGATACAATCGTATGCATTCTGGTTTGCATATTCGGAGTTCATACCTTTTGCCAGCGGTGTGAATGAATCGGCCAACTTTGCATACTTTTTCTGTTCCTGACGTTCTTCCGGAGTCAGCTTGCGTTCGTGTGAAACTTCATCCAACGCTTTATAGATATCCACATAACGGGAAGTCTGATACAACAGGGCACGACCAGCATCCAATTTAGCCTTCATGATAGAAAGCATGTCATAAACAGCCGGGAAGTCGATGATCGCTTTGCCGAACTGTTTACGTTCTTTGGCATAAGCCAATCCTTCGTTGTAGGCAGCCTGGCTCAAACCGACAGACTGAGCGGCGATACCCAGACGGGCACCGTTCATCAACGCCATTACGTATTTGATCAAACCTAATTTACGGTCACCGCAAAGTTCAGCTTTTGCATTCTTGTAAACCAGTTCGCAAGTAGGAGATCCGTGGATACCCAGTTTGTTTTCAATACGGCGAACATCTACACCACCCTGTTTCTTGTCGTAGATGAACATAGACAGACCGCGTCCGTCTTTCGTTCCTTCTTCCGAACGGGCCAGTACCAGGTGCAGATCGGCATCCCCATTGGTGATAAACCGTTTTACACCATTCAGGCGCCAGCAGTTTTCTTTTTCGTCGAACGTTGCTTTCAGCATAACGGACTGCAAGTCCGAACCGGCATCCGGTTCCGTCAGGTCCATCGACATGGTTTCGCCGGCGCAGATACGCGGGATGAAACGTTCGTGCTGATCTTCGTTTCCGAATTCATATAATGTTTCGATACAATCCTGAAGCGACCAGATGTTTCCGAATCCGGCATCAGCAGCAGCAACGATCTCAGCACACATCGTGTACGGAGTGATCGGGAAGTTCAAACCACCGAAACGGCGCGGCATGGTCATACCGTTGAGGCCGGCTTTAACCATTGCATCCAGATTCTGTTTCGTGCCCGAAGCATATTCCACACGACCGTCAGCACAATGAGGACCTTCTTCGTCCACACCTTCAGCGTTGGGGGCAATGATCTCGCCGGTGATTTCGCCGGTGATTTCAAGCACTTTGTCGAATGAATCCATGGCATCGGCATAATCCTGCGGTGCGTAGTCGAACTCTTCTTTATCTCTGTAATTGCGTTCTTTCAGTTCGCAAATACGTTCCATCATCGGATTGTTCAAGTGATACTTGAGTTCCGGTATGTCTGTATAATAATTTGCCATCTCTTTACTTGCTGTTCTGTTTGTAATATTTAATCATCTTCGGGATCACTTCTTCAACCGTGCCGTTGATAACATAGTCGGCGATCGTGTTGATCGGAGCGTTCTCGTCGTTGTTGATAGAGATGATGATACCTGCATCCTGCATACCTGCAATGTGCTGTATCTGTCCGGAGATACCGCAAGCGATATATAATTTCGGACGAACGGTTACACCTGTCTGGCCGATCTGACGGTCGTGGTCGCAGAAACCGGCATCGACGGCTGCACGGCTGGCACCTACTTCGGCATGAAGTTCCTTAGCCAGTTCGAACAATTTGTCGAATCCTTCCCTCGAACCCATTCCGTAACCGCCGGCGATGACGATCGGAGAGCCTTTCAGGTTATGTTTTGCCTTTTCTACATGACGGTCGATCACTTTCACTACATAGTCCGTTTCGGGAACGAATTTAGCTACGTCGTGGCGGATCACTTCACCTTTATAATTAGCATCCAGGATCTCTTTCTTCATCACTCCTTCGCGAACGGTAGCCATCTGGGGACGGTGTTCCGGGTTGATGATGGTTGCAACGATGTTACCACCGAAAGCAGGACGGATCTGATACAACAGGTTTTCATACGTGATACCTGCACGCTTATCTTCGTGAGGACCGATCTCCAGAGAAGTACAGTCGGCAGTCAGACCGCTGGTCAGTGCAGAAGATACGCGCGGACCCAGGTCGCGGCCAATAACGGTAGCACCCATCAGGCAGATCTGCGGTTTTTCTTCCTTGAACAGGTTGATCAGGACAGAAGAATGGGGCAGGGATGTGTAAGGGAACAAGCCCGGTGCATCGAACACATGCAGTTTGTCGACACCATAAGGCAACACCTGGCTTTCTATACCTTCGAGGCCGCTACCGGCAACAATCGCTTCCAGCTGGCAACCTAACTGATTCGCTAACTTACGACCTTTGGTCAGAAGTTCGAGACTTACATCGGCAATGGTTGTGCCTTCAATCTCACAATATACAAATACGTTATTCATAATCTTATCCGATGGTATGGTTAGCTAACAGTTCAACAATCATCTCTTCTATATCCTTATCCGCGCTGGTCAGTGTTTTGCTTTCCTTTGCCTGGAACACGATATTCTGTATAGTCTTTACCTTTGTAGGTGAACCGGACAGACCGCATTGTGTCAGATCTCCGTTTACATCGTTCACGCTCCATTCCTGGATATTCAGATACGGGCGTTTCTCGTAGAGATCGGCGTACGGCAGTTCGCTTGGAATATCAGGATGGCAAGCTGTCGGGTGAGCAGCTTTTTCCTGTGCACCCATGGCACGTTTGTATTTCTGTACCAGTCGGGCATTGCGCGGACGGCAGGGAGCTGCCGAGCCGTTTACAGTAATGACGATAGGCAGCGGACCTTCTACGGTTTCCACACCTCCGTCGATATGACGTTTAACGGTGATACGGCGTGCTGCTTCATCCACATTCAGGATTTCTTCAGCGTAAGTGATCTGTGTCAATCCCAGTTTTTCTGCTACCTGGGGACCAACCTGTGCTGTATCTCCGTCGATAGCCTGACGGCCACCGATGATGATGTCATAATCATTAATTTTTTTGATAGCCGTAGCCAAAGCGTATGAAGTAGCCAATGTATCGGCTCCGGCAAAGGCGCGGTCGGTTAACAAAAAGCCGCCGTCTGCTCCGCGGTATAAACCTTCACGGATGATTTCGGCGGCACGTCCCGGGCCCATAGTCAGCAATGTCACAGTTGATCCGGGGTAGGCATCTTTCAGGCGCAGGGCCTGCTCCAATGCATTCAGGTCTTCCGGGTTAAAGATGGCGGGAAGTGCGGCACGGTTTACCGTTCCGTCTTCTTTCATCGCATCCTTTCCCACGTTGCGTGTGTCCGGAACCTGCTTCGCTAAAACAATAATTCTTAAACTCATATTAATAGGAATATTAGATTTCTATTGTCTGAAAATTAGTCGGTAATTAGTTAAAAAATTACCGATTGCAAAAGTAGTCAAACATTCTTTATAACAAAGAACTTTAACCTGAAATGTGCACACTTTAGGGTTTTTTGAGCATGCGGCGTGACTATTATTTATTAACTTTTGAGGTATCGAGACGCTTTACTATCTGGCCGTAAACGATCAGGGCTAATGCGGATACCAGTGCGATCGCTCCGAAATAATACCATATGTAATGTGCGTGTGCACTGGCAGCAACCCATTCTTCATGAGTCGCAAACAGCGTCGGTTCCGGGCAATATTTGCTTAACAGGTAACCTGATAAACCGAATCCGAGAATGGACGACAGAAAAGAGTGTAGATGACTAAATCCAAGATACAGGCCTTCTTCCCCTTTCGGTGCCTGCAACGAGAAATATTCGAGGAAACGGGGTGAAATGAATGTCTCGGCCAGTCCCTGGAAAACAATACCGACTACCATCATAAAAGCTACCGGATGCATACCCAGAATCGTCGTGTTTCCTTCCAGCATATTTCCGTATGCCATACAAAGGGCCGATACCGGCATAATGAACATACCGAATGTCATGGATGTCAGTGCTGTTTTTTTACGCATTAACTGAGTGACCAAGTTTACTGTTAATACGACTACCAACGGATTGACATTGGCATACCAGGAGGGAGAGGCTCCTTCGCCTGCCAGACGTAAAACATATTTAGGCATGGTGGCATATAATTGATGTTGTACCATCCAGAAACCGGTGATAATAAGGATCAGGGTAATCAGTCGTCCGTTGGTGCAGACTTTGATCAATGCAACCCATATTTGTCTGAAAGTTTTTCCTTCGCCCGAATGCTGGCTACTTTTATAAAAGAACCAGATGGCTATCAAAGCAAGGAATGTCATCGATGCCGAGAAATAGTTGAGGGTAATCAACCCTTCGTTCCCTAATGCTTCGCGCAACGGTTTTACGATGGTCTTACCCGA
The DNA here is from genome assembly GCF_905196875.1 of uncultured Parabacteroides sp. Classification (GTDB taxonomy): domain Bacteria; phylum Bacteroidota; class Bacteroidia; order Bacteroidales; family Tannerellaceae; genus Parabacteroides. The sequence continues at coordinate 25,412 of NZ_CAJJWO010000046.1, forward strand.
GAAGGCTCCGATATTGACCATGGCATAGAAGATGGAGAAACCTTTGGCACGGGTTTCGGGGGTTGTTTCTTTGGCTACTGTTCCGGAGATCACACTTTTGATAAATGAACCGCCGATAACGATTAATGCCATGATCGGAATAATACCGTATCGAAGATTACTTTCCAGTAATCCTTTGAATGTAGTAGTTGTTCCATACTCGACGAGGCCGGCCGATTGCAACCAGGTAGGATAAACCCCTAGTCCGGCATAACCGATAGTCAGTAATGTAAATGCCAGCAGCATGGAGTTGCGGAAACCGATTTTGTCGGCCAGTGCTCCTGCAAATGTGGGGAGCAGGTAAAGGAAGGCGGAGAATGTTCCGGCAATAGTTGCCGCCTGGATATCGTTAAATCCGAGAATGCGGCTGAGGTAGAGTGTTATTACGATAAATACGCCATAGTAGGCTGCACGTTCAAAAAGTTCGACGGTGTTGGCAACCCAAAACGCTTTACTAAATTTGATTTTCTCTTTCTTTGCTGTCGTGTTCATGTGATAGTTGTTAGTTTATAGAATTTAGAATAGAAATGTAAAACGCAGGTATAAGCAGATGAGAAAATTAGAGCTGCGTATACCTGCGTTGTTTACATACTGTATAAGTTATTTATTTCTTCGTGTATGTCTGGTGAATGGCTTTGTCGAACGCTTTCCAGTGTTCGTCCGTCATTCCTTGCGGGGTGAAAAGGCAAACGCCTGCCGCTCCGCTTTCCATGGCTCCGCGTACTGCTTCTTCTATTTCAGAAGGGATCAGTCCGTGTCCTTCCGGATCTTTGATATTGGCTTTGTTCTGCCAGTCATGGCAGATGAAAAGGCCACTGTAAACCGGGAATTTATTATTAACCGCATCCACTTCTTCTTTAGTGATCTTACCAACCCAGGCAGCATCTTCCAAATAGAAATCATTGTAGTTCATAGGGAATACAGCATCTATATTCCATTCGTCCCATTCCTGGCGAACCATCCATTTAGCATGAGAATCGGGTCCGGGGAATACAGCTGCGCTGACCTTTTTGCCTTTGGCATGGACTGCGTCGGCAATATGATTGACCAGGTGAGTGATCACGTCGCAACGGAATTGTGCCCATTCCTCACATTTAGAAGGGTCTTCCACTGTTTTGATATCGATGCCTGTTGCTGCCTTAAAGTCGGCAACACATTTGTCGCAATAGCAGTAGTCGGCAGTCGGATACTCTTCGTTCATTACCAGTCCGTACTTTTCCCACAAGCCTTTTGCCAGAATGACATCGACATAGCGGATATAGTCGAAATGAACATAATCAACATCGGGAATAGCGGCAATCTTTTCATATTCGCCAGTCAGGAAGTTAATTACATTTTCATTGTTCGGACACATGAATTTGTAGTAGGGGACATAAGCCTGTACGTTGTAGGCAGATTCTCCGTTACGGTTAACGGCATACCAGGTAGAGTCGGCATCGCCTTTCAGCATGGTGGGTATCCATGCATGATATTCCAGTCCGTTGGCATGAGCTACTTTGGCGGCACGTGCCTGTTTTTCTACGTTGAAACCGGCATTATAGCAAATACCGTCCAGACCGTGAGATTTCCACTTGCTGAAATCGGCCTGTAAAGTTTCTTCGGTGGTATTGCCACCTTCACCTTGCCAGCCGTACGCTTTAATCTTTGTTTCAGGAGCTTTGGTGCAAGCCGTAGCCAAAAGAGCAACGGCTGCCAAAGCGATAAATACTTTTTTCATTCAGATTTGTTTGTTGTTATTAAATTTCACAAGCACAAAGAGTCGGGATCAGGTTACGGTCGCCATAAGCGTTATCTACGCGTGCCACATTGATCCAGAATTTACTGTCATGCAACCATTCCAGCGGGAAAGCTGCTTTACTACGAGGGTATTCATGCTTCCATTCATCGGCTGTTACTTCGTATTCAGGATGCGGAGCATTTTTGAGCACATTATCTTCTTTGGAAGCTTTTCCTTCTTCTACTTCTTTGATCTCTTTCCAGATGCAATCCATAACTTCGGCGAAACGGTCGAGTTCGGCTTTGCTTTCGCTTTCGGTCGGTTCGACCATCAGCGTGCCGTGTACCGGGAACGACAGTGTAGGAGCGTGATAACCGAAGTCCATCAGACGTTTGGCGATATCGCCTTCATCGATACCGGATGCTTCTTTTACGCCACGGCATTCGAGGATCAACTCGTGGCCGACACGTCCTGTGGCTCCTGTATAAACGATTCCGTAAGTATCTTTAAATTTAGAAGCCAGATAGTTTGCGTTCAGGATAGCAGTTTTAGTTACTGTTTCCAGTCCTTCTGTTCCCAACATGCGAATATAAGCGTATGTGATAGGAAGAACACCTGCGCTACCGTAAGGAGCGGAAGATACTGTATTCTGATCGCAACCCCATAATATCGGATGAGACGGCAGGAACGGAACCAGATGTTCTGCAACGCAGATCGGACCAACACCTGGGCCACCGCCACCGTGAGGAATAGCAAATGTTTTGTGGAGGTTCAGGTGACAAACGTCGGCACCGATCGTACCCGGGTTGGTCAGTCCTACCTGTGCATTCATATTGGCACCGTCCATATACACCTGTGCGCCGCATGCATGGATGATATCACACATTTCTTTGATGTCGACTTCGAAGATACCGTGTGTGGAAGGATAAGTGATCATGGTTGCTGCCAGGTTCTCCTTATTTTCTTCTGCTTTGGCACGGAAGTCTTCCAGATCGATATTTCCGTTTTCGTCGCATTTAACAGTAACGGTTGTATAGCCACACTGGATTGCGCTTGCCGGATTTGTACCGTGTGCGGAAGCCGGAAGGAGGACGATGTTTCTATGTCCTTGTCCGATACTTTCCAGGTAAGCACGGATCACACGCAGACCGGTATATTCGCCGGCAGCACCTGAGTTCGGTTGCAGGGTAGCTCCCTTAAATCCGGTGATCTCTGTCAGATAGTTACAAAGATTTTCAATCAACTCTTTGTAGCCTTCCACTTGTTCTTCCGGAGCATACGGGTGAATATTCTGGAATTCGGGACGGCCCAGTGGCAACATACTTGAGGCTGAATTCAGCTTCATGGTACATGAACCCAGGGAGATCATCGACTGTGCCAGTGATACGTCTTTACGTCCCAAGCGGGTAATGTAACGCATCAACTCTGTTTCCGTATGATATTTCTTGAATACATCTTCCTGCAGGAAGTCGGACGCACGGGCAAATTTCTTATCGAAATAAGTCTTTTCCGGAATAGCTTCTTCCAACATATAATCTTTTCCGGCAGCTCCGGCAAAGATGTATAATAACACGCCTATATCAGTCGGTTGCGTTGTTTCATCGATACTGATACCTACTTGTCCGGCTTCGAAGTAGCGAAGGTTTACTTTACATTCCAATGCGATTTCGCGAAGAACGTTTACAGAAACATGAGCCGGTAATTCGATCTTCAACGTATCGAAATAATCCTTATTCAGTTGTCTGTAACCCAACTTTTCAAGTTCTGCAGCCAGGAAGCCTGCTGATGCATGGATGCGTCCGGCAATATCACGCAGACCATCTGCACCGTGATAAACGGCATAGAATCCGGCCATTGTGGCAAGCAGAGCCTGCGCGGTACAGATATTAGATGTCGCTTTTTCACGTTTGATGTGTTGTTCGCGTGTCTGCAAAGCCAGACGATAAGCCGGATGTCCGTAAGCATCTTTCGAAATACCGATGATACGTCCCGGAATAGCACGTTTATATTCGTCTTTTGTTGCAAAGAATGCAGCAGACGGACCACCGTAGAACATCGGGATACCGAAACGCTGGCTGCTACCGAATACGACATCTGCTCCCCATTCGCCCGGAGGAGTCAATAATACCAGGCTCATCAGGTCGGCTGCTACGGCTACACGGGTTTCGTTAGCGTTAGCTTTGGCTACAAAATCTTTATAATCTTCAATCGAACCGCTTGCATTCGGATATTGAACGATTGCACCGAATACATCAGGAGTGAATTCGAATGTCTTGTAGTCACCTGTTACCACCTTGATGCCTTGCGGGATCATACGGGTATTGATAACTGCAAGTGTGGAGGCGAATACATTTTCATCTACAAATAATGTATTGGCTCCGGCTTTAGCCTGTGCACGGCTGCGGCTACCGTGAAACATCGTAGCAGCTTCGGCTGCAGCAGTTGCTTCATCCAGCAGGGAGCAGTTGGTAAGAGGCAATGCTGTCAGTTCGCTGATCACTGTCTGGAAATTAAGCAAAGCTTCCAGACGTCCCTGCGATACTTCTGCCTGATACGGAGTATAGGAAGTATACCATGCAGGATTTTCGAATACGTTCCGCTGAATAGGGGCAGGGCAGATGGTATCGTACCAGCCCATGCCGATATAGGATGTAAATACTTCGTTCTTGGATGCCAGTTCAGAGATATGTTCGGCATATTCCCGTTCCGTCATCGGTTCCGGAAGATTCAGAGGTTCTTTAAGACGGATATTGGCCGGAATGGTCTGGTCAATCAGTTCGTCAACCGATTTAACACCGATAGCTTCGAGCATAGCCGGAATATCTTCCTTTGCAATGCCGACATGACGGTTTACAAATTTATTTGTGTCCATAGTATTTAATGTGTTTATAAATAAGGATTGTTTAATTTTTCGTCGATGATTGTTGTTTCCGGACCGTGACCGGGATAAACGACTGTTTCGTCAGGAAGAGATAACAGTTTATCGTTAATTGCGGCTATCAGGACTTCCTGGTTTCCGCCCCACAAGTCTGTACGTCCGATACTGTTTGCAAACAAGGCATCACCCACAATGACAAAGCCGTTTTTCTTATTATAGAACGCTACACTGCCGGGTGAATGTCCGGGAACGGTCAGTACCACTAATTCGGAATGCCCGAATTTGACCACTTCATTACCTGCCAGGTATTTCCCAACCGGAATATTTTCCATTTTACCGGGAACGCCGAATAGTCTCGCTTGCTCTTCAGGAGCAGGAAGCTGTTCAACATCCGCCTTGTTTGCCTCCGGTTTCAGGCCATACGTCTTATATACAAACGGATTGCCGAAGACATGATCCAGATGAAGATGGGTGCAGAGCAAATGCTTTACTACCAGCTTATTTTCGGAGATAAAGTCACTCAGTGCTTTCTCTTCTTCTTTACGGCAACAACCACAGTCGATAATGACTGCTTCTTTCGTATCGTCATACAATACGAAGGTGTTTTCCTGAAAGTAATTAAATTGAAATGCTTGTATTGTAATCATAGCGGTACGTATACAACTTTTTTAGTTTGGAAAAATTCTTCTTTGAAATGCTCCCCCAATTCGATAACGATCGCTTGTTTCTGGTAAGCATGTATCTCGTGTTGGAGTTCGCCTCCTTTCAGGCAGATCAGCCCATTGGGAAGTGCGTTCTGCTGTTCCTTTTTTATGTTTTTACGGGAAATTTTGATCAGATCGCCTAAAGGCATAACGGCCCGACTGACAACGAAGTCGAATTGTTGTTTTTCTTCTTCGGCACGGCAATGACGGAAAGTTACGTTTTTCAGGCCGATTGCTTCCGCTACCGCCTGTCCGACCTTGATCTTTTTTCCAATGCTGTCGACCAGATGGAACTGCACTTCCGGAAAGAAGATTGCCAGGGGAATTCCCGGAAATCCCCCCCCTGTACCTATATCCATTACGGTAGAGCCGTTTTTGAACTTCATCATTTTAGTTAGCCCCAGTGAATGGAGCACATGATGCGGATACAGATTCTCTATATCTTTACGGGATATGACGTTGATCTTTGAATTCCAATCAGTATATAAATCATACAGAGCTTCGTACTGTGTCAGTTGCTTTTCACTTAGCTCCGGGAAATAAGTTTTTATAAGTTCCATAGATTGTTTTTAAAATGCCAGATGAGCGATCGGACTATCTTTTTTGAGCAGGTATTGTATTTCTTCATACGGAAGATGTACATTCGTTGCACCGACTACATAGGCTGCGATCTCATATTCATTAAATGTATAGGTAATACCATAGTCGTCTATCAGGAAATTCCCATTAGGGAAAATTTCTTCTACACTGAAAAACCCAACACTTTCCAGTTCTTTAGGATTATCAACATTGTTTTGTTTAGCAATCCGGTCTACCAATATCTGAGCCAGATCGTCCTGGAAGTTTTCGATAAATATATCTTCTTCTTTGATCAGGTCTCCTGTTTTTGTGTTGATGACGTGGTTGGTGAACGAGTGTGCACCATGCGCGCCGCCTGTGTAGTTGTCAAAGTTGACTGTATAACTCAGAATATCATTTTTGTTATAAGCAATATCATCCGACGACATTTCAAAGTAAGAGAACCAAGCTCCGACCGGAGTTTCATCTGCTTTCGCAACTTCAGCCTTGTATTCTTCTTCCAATTCTTTATAGCTGTTCAGATAATCTTCCGTGTATTTGGCGGTAGCCTCTTCGGGAGACAATGTCTCATAGTTATCACCAAAGTAGGATGACACGAATTGCTGCTGGATCTTTTTCAGTATCTCTTTATTCTCTGACTGTACCGGAAATGTAAAGTTTATTTGCAGGTTACAATTCGGGTTCTCCGGATTTTCAAGCAAATGATAGGTTTTATCCACACTGATCGAGTCGAATTTTATATCGTTATCCGCTGTCTTTTTTGTCCCGATATTACAACCACTGACAAAAATACTTATAAGAAATAGAGCCACCAATTTCTGGCATAATTGCGTCTTCATTGTGATACAGATTTAATTTTATACTTTAAATTGCAAATGTACATGTTTATCTCCGAATTACCGAATAGATAACCGATTTTATAAATCTTCTCCATCTATCAATTTGTCATACTATGTCATGTAAATAGGATTAATATACCGGGTAAATGAAATTAGCCTACCGGGTAATATTTTTTAACTAATCATATGACTATTGAAACGATCTGATTGATGTCATAAGATAAAATCTGTTGTAGAGGAAACAGGCGGTATAGTGGCTGTTTATGGAAGATTTAGCATATATTTTTTTACGAAAAATTGATTATTTAAATCTTCTGCTTATCTTTGTCCCGCGCATGAAATGCAAGGAGTTGCAATGCGCATTGCTTTTTTTATTGGACATAAGCGTTTTAAATATTATTTGGCATTGAAATCTCGACAATTTCATTCCCAACAAATAATAGGCAGTGAATGCAGATGTTCTTGTCTATCTATGCACAATATAGAATTGTTTAAAATTGATTCGTGTATATGGATAAGAGCGTGGTACTGTTATATATATTGTTGGGGGGCCTGTCGAGAGCCTCAATGTCTATATATAAACAGTTTCCACGCTTCTTTTTTTGTTTTATCCAGTCGGGGAATTGATGGATAGTTTGTTAGCCTTGAATCATGTATGGTATGTTTCTGAAAAAAGATCTCAAAGATAAATTAACCCTTTACTTTTTGAAACAGCTGGAGCCGGTTAGCCCTTTTGAAATTTGCTGGCAGGTCCAGACTTATGCAGCAATACATCAAATACACTTCACAGATACTGCATTGATCTTGCCGGAGACTTCCCGACTGGTTCTTTATCCTGATTCCATAACTCCGAACCTGCAGGAGACTTCTTCCCGCAAAAATATCATATATTTTTCAGATGTCATTCATATTCTTGAATTTCAAGGTAGTTTAGAAGTCTTATTAAGAAATGGGTATGTTTATTTATTATCCGGTAACACTTCGGCCTGGAAATTAATAGATATTTGCCCCGAAAAGAACCATCCGGATGCAAACCCTTTGTTGGTCTGGTATTGGATATTTAGTGGAAATATACAATTTGCCTGGTGGCATTTGAAAGAGTATGTAATAAAAACTTTTTATTTATAAATGTGCTTTAAATGAACTAAATCAACGTTTGCTTGTTTTATAAATGTGGCATAGAGTAAAGGTCACCACCTGAGATAAAATAATTCAAAATTTTACGGTTAGAAATTTGCCGGACTCACACGATGAATCCGGCACAGAATAATACTTGTCTGAACGATGCGTTCGGGGAGTTAAGATCGTTGTATCATAAACCCAAAATATATATGGCAAAAATTGAAATAAAAAACTTATCTATCCTTTTCGGACCTGAGAAGGCCAAAGCGAAAAAGATGATTTTAAAAGGAAAAAGTAAACAGAAGATCCTCAAGGCGACAGGATGCACTGTAGCTGTACGTAACGCCAACCTGGAGATAGAAGAAGGAGAGATGTTCGTAATCATGGGACTGTCCGGTAGCGGAAAATCGACATTACTGCGATGCATTAACCGGCTGAACGAACCTTCGATGGGGGAGATTCGTCTGGACGGTGTCGACATCACCCGTTCATCCGATAAAGAGTTATTACAAATACGCAGAAAAGAACTGGCTATGGTTTTCCAGCATTTCGGACTATTACCCCACCGTACGGTATTAAGCAATGTGTCGTTTGGCCTGGAGTTGCAAGGTGTTCCTAAAGAAGAACGGGAGAAGAAAGCGCAGGAAAGTGTTTTGCTTGTCGGCCTGAAAGGATACGAAAAGCAGCGGGTGGACGAATTGTCGGGAGGTATGCAACAGCGTGTCGGGCTGGCCCGCGCATTGGCAAACAACCCGGAGGTACTTCTGATGGATGAGGCCTTCTCCGCCCTCGACCCGCTTATCCGCGAACAGATGCAGGACGAGTTGCTCTTGTTACAGGAAAAGATGAAAAGGACGATTGTCTTCATTACCCACGACCTGGACGAAGCGATCAAGCTCGGCGACCGTATTGCAATTATGAAAGACGGCGAGATCGTACAGGTCGGTACCCCCGAAGAGATACTGACAGATCCGGCCAACGCCTATGTCACCCGTTTTACAGAGAGCGTAGACCGGGGACGTATCGTCACAGCTTCTTCGATCATGCTGAAACAGCCGGTCGTGGTCAGGCTCCGGAAAGAAGGGCCTGAGACTATCCTGCGCAAGATGCGCGAGAAACGTTTATATGCTTTGCCGGTCATAGGAAGTGAGGATCAGTTCATCGGCGAAATACAATATAAGGATGTTCTGAAGTTGCGAAAAGAGGGAAGTAAAGATGTTGCTTCCATTGTCCTCAAGGAAGTCCCTTCCGTATTGGAGAACACGACGGTGGAGGATATGCTTCCGTTGCTTCCGAAAGTACGCCAAGCTTTACCTGTCGTCGATGATGGGAACCGGCTGATCGGAGTTGTCTCCCCCTCCGCCATCATCATTGAAATGACCGGGAAAGACCAGAAAGAAATAGAAGAAATAATTCAAAACGCAATAGATTTATGATTAATATCGGACAATATATAGAAATAGCCATCAACTGGCTGACAGAACATTGGGCCCCTTTCTTTGATATAATAAATAATGGCATCGGTAGCTTTATCGACGGCTTCCAACACGGTTTATTATGGATACCGTTTTATGTGATGATCCTGGCACTAACCGTTTTAGCCTGGTTTAAAGCGGGGAAAGGTACAGCGGTACTTACCCTGCTGGGGCTATTCCTAATTTATGGGATGGGCTTCTGGGAACAGACGATGCAAACGGTAGCCCTGGTCTTATCCTCTACGGTTATCGCCCTGGTACTGGGTGTACCGTTAGGAATCTGGACGGCACGCAACAACATAGCCGCCAAAATAATCCGTCCGCTAATGGATTTGATGCAGACGATGCCTGCCTTCGTTTATCTGATTCCTGCCGTATTATTTTTCGGGCTTGGGCCTGTACCGGGAGCTTTTGCCACGGTGATCTTTGCAATGCCGCCGGTAGTTCGCCTGACAGACTTGGGTATCCGTCAGGTTCCGGAGGATATTGTGGAGGCGACCCGGTCGTTCGGAGCGACTTCGCGGCAGTTATTGTTTAAGGTGCAGTTGCCGCTAGCATTGCCGACGATTATGACCGGAGTTAACCAGACGATCATGATGGCCTTGTCGATGGTAGTGATCGCTGCGATGATTTCTGCCGGAGGTTTGGGCGAGATCGTATTGAAAGGAATTACCCAGATGAAGATCGGGCTCGGTTTTGAAGGAGGTATAGCCGTTGTGATTCTGGCTATCGTGCTCGACCGTATAACCCAGGGATTTGTCCGTAAGAGATAATCCCGAGTGATTAACAAAAAAGAAATTTTTATGAGAAGATTAGTTATACTTATCAGTTTAATCCTGCTTCTGGCAGTCATTATGTTCCTTTCCGGGTGTAGCCGGGAGAAAGATCCGAAAGAGATCTCGATCGGTTACGTGAACTGGTCGGAAGGGATTGCCATGAGCTATCTGGCTAAAGCGATGTTGGAGGAGCAGGGATACAAAGTCACGTTGAAAAATGCAGACATCGCGCCTATCTTTACTTCAGTCGCTGCGGGAAAAGTAGACCTTTTCCTGGATGCCTGGCTTCCGAATACGCATGTCGACTACATGCGGCAATACGGCGACCGGTTGGAAGCAGTCGGTGTGCCGTTCGACAATGCACGTCTGGGTTTGGCCGTCCCTTCCTACGTAACAATCAATACGATAGAGGAATTGGAGACGAATAAGGAACGCTTCAACAACGAAATTATCGGTATCGATATCGGTGCCAGCCTGATGAACCTGACGGAAGAGGTCGTCAAAGAATATGACCTGTCACTGAAACTGATGCCATCGAGCGGGCCGACCATGACCGCTTTTTTGCAGAAGTCGGTCGAGCATAATGAATGGATCGTTGTCACCGGCTGGATGCCCCATTGGATGTTTTCACGGTATAATTTGAAGTTTCTGGAAGACCGCAAAGGAATTTACGGAGATGCCGAACATATTGTAGCCGTTGCTACCAAAGGCTTCTCGCAAACACATCCCGACGTAGCCCGGTTCTTCCGTAACTTCAAGTTCACAGGCGACCAGTTGAGTGAGCTTATGGACATCATGGAGCAGTATCCGATGCGGGAATTGGAAGGAGCGAAAGTTTGGTTGAAAAAGCATCCGGAAATAGTTGATTTATTTTTATCTTCGCAAACAAATCAATTAACTCTGCAAAACGAATATGAAACTGACCGGGAAAATAACATGCCTGTTGCTGGCACTGGCAATCGGTAGTCCTTTTATTAAAGGAGAGAATATGAAAAATTTGAATGTCGTATTTATAGGAAACAGTATAACGGAAGGAGCGTTGATCAAGAACCCTACGCATGATGCTCCGCCCGTCAAAGCTGCCCTGTACCTGACTAAACAACCCTCCGTCACTTCGGTAAAGTACTCGAACCAGGGCGTGAGCGGCTGCACGACTACCGACTACCTGCCCCAGACGGAAAAACTTTTCCCGATAGCAAAAGCGGCGGCCGACAAGTTTGCAGACGAAACATGGGCCACACTGGTCTTCTCCATTATGCTCGGAACGAACGACAGCGCGATTACCGGCCCGAACGGTGCCCCGGCTTCCCCGGAAAAATATGGAGAGAACATGAAGGCGATCATCGACCGGTTATTGGCGTTATATCCGAACTGCAAGATTGTCCTGCATCGTCCGGTATGGTATAGTCCGAACACCTATAACGGGGCGATGTACCTGAAAGAAGGACTGAACCGTTTGCAGAACTATTACCCCGTATTGCAATCGCTGGTGACGGACTACGGCAAACGTTTCCCCGGCCAGGTTTTCATGGGAGATACCGATGGCTTCGATTATTTCAAAGAGAATTATCAAACGGATCTTTTCCCCGAAGACGGGAATGCCGGAACTTTCTACCTTCACCCCAATGAGAAGGGAGCAGCCGTTTTAGGGCAGCTTTGGGGAAAAGCGATCATGAAAGCATTAGAATAGAGAATCCGTTAATTAGGAAATACCTATGGGCAAAAAAATATCCATCCGGATGGGAAACGAATCTCTTCCGGATGGATTTTTTATTTTTACCGGATGCAGCTTAATGGCAGAAAAGCGACAAGCCGGATTTTAACAGAAAAACTCAATAATAACTAATAGCCTATATTTATCTTTTACCCAAATGATGATCCATAATGGCGATGTGATGTTCGCCATACATCTTGAGCTTCTCCACAATATTCCTGGCAGTCGCTTCTTCTTCAACCTGTTCACGCACAAAACCCCACAAGAAATCCTGGGTAGCCTTGTCCTTCTCGGCTGCGGCCACGTCTACCAGTTTGTCGATCAACTCGGATACATGTACTTCATGTTGATATACATGTTCGAATATCTCCTGAGGCGTACCGAAGGCTGTCGGAACCACATTGATCTGGTCCAGCTTAACCTGTCCACCCCGCTTGATCGAATAATCGATCATTGAATACGCATGTTCCAACTCTTCCTGCGACTGCTTTTTCATCCAGTGTGCGCAACCGTCCAACCCCAATTGGGCAAAATGAATGGACATCGACAGATAAAGGTTTGAAGACCACATCTCTGCAAGGATCTGCTCGTTAAGAGCATCGGATAATTTTCTACTTAAAGTCATAGCTGTATGTTTTATATATGTTTATAGTTTTACTTATAAAACAAACAGCTTCCGAATTTGTTCGGATAGAATACGATTTGTTGCATCGGATATATGCTATCCTTTATATTAATGTAATAAGAAATCCTTATCTTCGTTTTATAACTAAAAATATCGTATATGAAAAAGAAAACAGAGATACTGATTGCCCGGCTGCGGCTGGCCATCCGCCTGCATCCGGTGGAAGTACTGCTATCGGTAGCTTTCGCACTGCTGGGATGCATCCATTTCGAAAGCGGATACGAATATAAGTTTCTGGAAACTCCGCTGGTCTATTTCCCCGTCCTGTTCCTGGCAACCTATACGTTGAACGGACTCTTCTCGCAAACGTCCTACCGCTGGATCTATTACCTGTCCGCCCTTTTTTGCCTGCCTTTTTTCTGGTGGACGATGGAGAAGATATGGACGCCCCAGTACCTCGTATCGCTTATCATCGTGCAACTCGTCTACCTGGTGAGCGGCTGGAAGAAAGAGAACGATGAATTTGTGCGCGTTGCCCTCCGGTATATGAAAGCGATGCTGTCGGCCGGACTGTTAGCGGGTATCGCATACCTGTTGGCGATTTCGATCTACGTCTCCATACAATATATATTCGAGATATGGCAGGGAGGCGACCGGCGGTTCTATACCGAAGCCGCCTACATTATATATATGTGCGCCATGCCCCTGTTGTTCCTGATGTTCAACCAGGCGAAAGAGGAAGGGGAGGAGAGCCGCAACCGCCTGTTTGAAGTTTTACTGAACTATGTACTTTCGCCGGCCCTGTTGATCTACGCGGTGATCCTGTATCTTTACTTCGTGAAGATAGCTGTCCTCTGGTCGTTGCCGAAAGGAGCGGTCGCCTATATCGTTGTCAGCTTCGTTTCGGCTACCTTTATTTTGAAGGGATGCCAGGTCTTTCTTTCGAAACGGTATTACGACTGGTTTTACCGATATGCCAGCTTCGCCGTATTACCCGCACTGGTGATGTACTGGATCGGGGTCTACTACCGCATCAACCAGTACGGATTCACCGAGCCGCGCGTTTATCTGGTGGCAGTCGGGGGTATCCTGACCGGCCTTGTCGGACTGTTTCTCACCCGGCAGTGGGGACGTTACCTGTATGCAGCATGCCTGGCTATCGTTTTCCTGTCGGCCGTAACCTATATACCCGGTATCACGGCAGAAGATATCGAACGGATCTCACAAACCCGGCGCGGCAATTATCCCCCGAAGGAAACGACCTACGATTACCGTTCCTTCGTAGAGATCGATGGCAATTCTCCGGTCGATATTTCCGGTTACCGGACATTGATACCCATCAGCGGATACAGAAGTGGCAACGGTATGTGGACGGCCATCGAACGGGACACATTTTATATTTTTAACAAAGCGGAAGAGACTGTTTACAGCGAAGCTATCTCCACCTTCTGGAATAACCAGCTTTCCAAAGCTGGCATCCAGCCCGGCGACACCATCCCCGAAGAGGCTTTTCCCATTCTTCTTGAGTTTGATATGGATTCGGCAAAGCTCGTTTTTCAGACGATCAGCCTCTACCGTTCTTCGTCCGATTCGGCCTATCGGGTTTCCTACATGACTCCGGCCTGTTACCTGCAAAAGAAATAACCCGCCAGGCGTCCGGCATTCCCGGACGCCTTAATTATGCCTTCATTTATTAACAGAAAATAGTACCTTTGCGTTTCCTTAATATTTTAGTTATGAAGAGATATTGTCAGACACTAGACTTGAAAGACGACGAAAAGCTGATACAGGAATACATGTATTGGCATTCGCCTGAGAATTTTTGGCCCGAGATCGGCCAGGGTATCCGTGAAGTAGGCATACTGGATATGCAGATCTACCGCCTCGGTAACCGCCTGTTCATGATCCTTGAAACACCCGACGACTTCGACTGGGACACCGCCTTTGCCCGTCTCGCCACCCTCGACCGGCAGGCCGAATGGGAGGACTTTGTAGCCCGCTACCAACAGGTCGCCCCCGGTGCTTCCTCGGCAGAAAAATGGCAGCTCATGGACCGGATATTCAAACTTCCCGAATAAAAATAATCAGATGGAAAAGAAAAACAAACAAAGCTTATTCGCCGCTCCGAACGGTAAATCATACCTGTTACCTTTTATACTTATCACCAGCCTGTTCCTTTTGTGGGGATTCGCTCACGGATTACTCGACGTACTGAACAAGCATTTCCAGGGCGCATTCACCATGACGAAAGCCGAAAGCGGACTGGTGCAATTCTCTACCTATATCGCCTATTTCCTGATGGCCCTTCCCGCAGGAATGTTTATGAAACGCTACGGATATAAGAAAGGTATCATCCTCGGATTGTTGTTGTTTGCGGCCGGCGCGTTCGCTTTCATCCCGGCAGCATTCCTGCATTCGGCTACGCCTTTCCTGGTCGCACTATTCATCATCGCCTGCGGATTGTGTATATTGGAAACGGCAGCTAATCCGTACTCCACGATCCTGGGGCCGTCGGAGTCGGGTGCACAACGTCTGAACCTCTCGCAGTCGTTCAACGGATTGGGATGGATACTCGGGCCATTGGTCGGTGGCGCGTTGATCTTCGGAGGTGCCGAGGGCGATGCCTTTGCCTTGACAAAGCCTTATATCCTTGTCGGAAGTATCGTATTATTGGTTGCTGTCCTCTTCTTCTTTACCCGCCTACCGGAAGTAAAAGCGGAGGATCAGGAAGAAACTCCGGCGGACGTGAAATTGCCTGCCACCGGCATTTGGAAACACCGCCAGTTCGTGCGTGCGGTCATTGCCCAGTTCTGCTACTGTGCGGCACAGACCGGAATTTTTAGTTTCTTCATCAACTATGTAACAGAGCTCGACCCTGGGATGACGAATATCGAGGCCTCTCGTATCCTGGCTTTCGGCGGTATGGCGTTGTTCATGATCGGCCGCCTGTCTGGTAGCTTCACAATGAAATGGATGTCGCCCGGTAAGCTATTGACCTGGTTCGCCCTGGCGGATGCCGTTTGTATGGCTCTCGTGGTTGTCTCGGCCGGAACGGTTTCTTTATACGCGCTTTATCTTTCTTTCTTCTTTATGTCGATCATGTTCCCGACTATCTTCGCATTGGGTCTGGAAGGTATGGGAGGCTACACCAAAAAGGCTTCTTCTTATATTGTAATGGGAGTTGCCGGTGGCGCATTCAGTCCGATGTTGATGGGATATATCGGAGCGGAAAATATGGCAATCGGTTTCTTCGTACCCCTGATTGCTTTCCTTTATATTCTTTATTTTGCCATTAAGTGCAAATAAATTTTCACAATATGATACGTCTCAAACCAATGATCAAAGCCTTAACATTCTTTTTCTAATCTTCCGAGGAAAGAGAAAAAACAATTGTTAAAAAACGAGGATAAATTGTACTTTGTATCTTGAAAAATAAGAGGTACGGATGTTAATTGGTGTGACTAAAAATAAGGGTCGTTTTTTTTAGTCATTTATCGGACGATTTGTATAATAAAAAAATGAACGAA
>NZ_CAJJWO010000047.1 GCF_905196875.1 uncultured Parabacteroides sp.
GATCGATACGCAATCGTTCCCTGTTGTCAAGAATAAACTCAGTTGCAGATATGAGGTCTTCGGAAGCTATTACCGGAGCTTGAAAGGCAGGTTTTAATTTAAATAATCCCAATTTAACACCTTTCAGTCCCAACCGGTAGTCGATAGCAACGACAGTATATCCCCTTTTAACCAAATCTTTAAAGAAACGAACATTCTCTTCTCCCGTACGCGATCCCCCAACAAACCCGCCACCGAAAACATATAACATACATATATCCTTTCGGACACTATCTACCGGTTGATATACATCCATCCACAACGAGCAAGTATCACGATCTGCAAACTTATAGGTATCCACCTGCTGTCCTCTAATGACAGGTGTAAACGCGATCAGACACAAAAGTAACAGACAAACACGGAATTTATAACATCTATTGTATTTCATTCTATATAAGATTTATTCTCTATACTGCAAAATATCATCAAGATAACTATAACGAACTAAAAGGGGCTACCCTATAAGTCGGACAAGCCCCTAAGAATTATACATTCATTCTTCTAGTTTGCAGCAATCGGCTTCTCTGTTTCTGCCGTCCAGTCTGTGATCGTAGGAGTATAAGTAATTTCAGGAACATTACTTTGTGATATGGATATAGCATATTCAACAAGCTGGTTGGGCAACCAGGGACTACCAGTCAACGTGATTGTTTTTTCCTGATCTGCAAGATTGACTGTATTCAATACCATTAAGTCATATTTTATATATAGCTGAACAGCTGTAACTTCCTGAGGAACAACAAACAGACGAGTTGAAAACACATACGAAGTATTATCATCCGGGTCACCATGACTATCATCTCCATAATCTTTACCATACGAAATTAAGACACCGCTTCCGCTATATACAGTATAATTAGCATCATTAGTTCCCACCATTGTCCATACAGGTGACGGCTTTGAGACAAATTCGCCTTTATAATATAGTTTTTTTAGAGATAACTCCTTAATTTTAAAAGTAAAGCCATGTTGCGCTGTCTGAATCGTAAAGTACAACTGTGTCAGAGCATGATTAAAAATCAATGGTACGGGACTACTAGTCGTTGTCAAATCTCCGGTTTCTGCATACATCAAATCCATGGAGGCAGTCGCATCCTGGGTAAAATTGCTTAATTTGACCCCCTTGGCTGATTCGTAACCCAAAGATGCTTTATTATAAGGACTATAAGCCACAAACTTCAGGTTTCCCGTTGGAGGCCAGTAGTAAATATCATTCCCTTTCCAGACACCACTTGAATTACTGACCAGAAGATTTTTAAAATAAAGTCCGTCATCCTCAAACTGATAATTACCTGATTGAGTTTTGAAATAGGCATTCACTCCAAATGTTGAACTTGTAGGAAATGCAGAAGGATTGGCTTTTGTGGATTTTCCGATCGATGCACTAAATGCAATCGGAACCTGACTCTGTTCTTCCGGAGAGTCCATTTTCGTGCAACTTGTTGTTGCCAGAGCTATAAGGCTAGCCCATAATAATAACCGTCTCATAATTTTACCCTTTCGTCTAAATCATTTTTACCTTTTCATTAAACCGGAAGAGGAATCACAACATCATCCCAATCGTAAACTTTAGGATCAAAGGCTCCCTCTTCTCCTCCATCACTATCTTTAATCACAATTTTTTGTTTAATAACGATCTCACCACCATGAGGAATACTTTTGATAGGTATAGTCAGATCATCTAATTCCACAATTTTAGTTTCGTCGTTGTTGAATACGATGGAAATGTGGTGGTTTACATCGTTTCGCTGGTGTGACCCGAACGACCGGAACTCTCCATAAATAAATCCTTCACTGGCGGATTCAGTACTTTTTTTCATTTTAACTTGCATAGCCGCCGCTTCGTCTTCACGATGACAACTATTTGTCAGGAAAACAGAAGTATACATCCCCGTAACTATCGCCGTAGCTGAACGAAAGTTTTGCAGACCTTCCACCCTGATTTTGAAACGGTACGTATAAACCAAAGGAATCAACACTACCGATACATGTACTGGTTGTTCGTCTGCTTCATTCTCTTCTTCCTCTTTCTGATTCTCCGGATCAAAATCGTCTGTATAAAAACAGAATAATGGATCAGGCTCTTCTATCTGCATAACAAGATCACTGCGAGTGTGTTGATGTGTATATGCTTCCGCCGTTTCCGGTTGCTCCATGCCACGATAAAATAATCCATCCAGATCAAAAAAGTCAGAGGAGTAGATTAATAAAGAATATTTGCCATGTGGAACACTAATACTTCCTGTTGTATCAACTATTGAACCTTTTATTGGATTTTCACCTGAAACAGGATAAAATATCAGGTTTACAGAACGCATTCTCAAATCTTCAAAGCTTGCTAACGAATCAGGAAGGAGGTCGGCTACTTCCACTTGAACCGTTTCTTTCTCCTTACATTCTTCTTGCGGGAACTCTCGGACACATCCTACGAAACCTATTTGTAAAGCGACAGCCCAAACAATCATATAAACTATAGTTTTCATTCTTTGACTGTATTTATAATTAAAACACAGCCACACATAAAAAGTTGTAAAAAGTTTGTTATTTTTATAGTGCCAAATTTGTTAAATCAATAGATACTGAAATCCTGCGGTTTTATCACAAAACCGATCCTCAGCATGCTTTTGAACTGATTATATTCCAGCAAATTCTCACCGTAGCCATTATAATATTGAAGGAAGAAATATTGGTTCTCGTTATTGTTGAATTTATAACTCAGCTCTACTTGGGTATTAAAGCTGAACCATGTTTTACGTTTCGTCAGAATCACTCCGCAGTTAAAGCGCTTATTGTCTGTCCGAAAATTTGTTGCCACCTGGAATATACCGTTATATTTCAATAAGTCTTTATTATACTTACCATCGACGATCGGTATCCAGGTTTTGAACTGGGCTTCCCAGTTTTTATTGAGAACAACGGCCGCAGCAAATGTAACTCTATTCCAACTACGGGAAGCCGTACTGTCTTTCCCGTTCGACTCATGTTCAAGCATCAGATAGCCTTTACCGATATATTTATTATGATGGATGATCAGATGCCCCAACCCTATTCCCGGGTTGAAGTTCAGGTCGCGCATAGGAAGAGATTTCTGGAAAACATTCCAAAAGGCTTTCTGTGTATACTGAATAAAAAGATAAGTATCGAAAGGTAATTTACTTTTGGTTAACCGTTGGGCGATACTCAACTGGAACTTCACATCCGAATTGGCTGCGGTGGGCTTATGACCGATCGTCGTTCCACCTACGAAATAGTTATCCTTAAACAATGAAAAATAAGGTGCCTTATCCAATACGGCACGCACACTATCTGCATTATATTCCATCTTAGGATCCTTTTCCAGTATCTGAGCGGTTACTTTCGCAAGCCCCGGGATGAATAAAACCAACAGAAACAAAGCTATCTTTTTCATAAACGTTATTATATAAACCCTACATAACAGAACAAAGGTAACAATACCACAAACAGACAGTTCTCCCAAATCGCCTGAATTATAGTCAATTCTGCAACCCATCTTTTATTAATAACCATTTCTTAACTGGTATGTTCATTTTTTATATCTTTGTCCGCATGGAAAAAGTATACCAATATTATAACGAAACTATTACAGCTTATAAACGCGGTTCGGATAGTCTGAAAAAGAGAATGCATTTATGTGGGACAATCCGCCTGCTGCTTGTTGCCGGCCTTATCGCCGCTATATGGCTACTGAAAGCAGAGGGCTGGTTAGTGTTGTCCGGTGCGGTCGTATCGTTCATTATCCCGTTCATCGCACTAATGGTTTATCATACACACTTGTCCTATCTGAAAGAATACGCAGATACTTTAGTACAATTATGCAACGACGAATTAAAGGCGTTGGATTATGATTTCAGTGCTTTCGACGGAGCTCCGGAAAAGAGTTCGGCCGATCATTCCTTCAGCCTGGATCTCGACCTGTTCGGCAACCGTTCTATCTTCCAGTCGATCAACCGGACAGTGACAGTAGTTGGAAAAGAGACACTCACCCAATGGTTCATCGATCCGCTTACCGACAAGGAGGAAATAAAAAAACGCCAGGAAGCTATCCTGGAATTAAGCTCACTAACCCAGCTGAGACAACATTTCTTTGTCACCGGCAAACAATATCCTAAAGAGAAAGGAGATATCAATACATTAACTGCATTGACGAATCATACTCCCTCGTTTATTACCAGTACACTTTGGAAATGCCTGATCTGGATTATTCCTGGATGCTGGGTTGTCCTGTTTATCGGGATCGCATTAGAGTTGATCAGTTTTTCCTTCTTCGGAATATTCTTTGCTTTTGCATTCTTGTTATCCAATATGCGCACCAAACAAATCACAGCGCTTCACAATTCCGTGAATAAAATGGAAATGATACTTTCCACCTATTCCCTACTGATCAAAAGTATAGAAGGCGATATTTTCAAATCGGCAGAACTTTCGGACATAAGCAAACAGTTTACAGGAGCAGACGGGACAGCCTCGAAGGCGTTAAAGAAGTTATCCAAATGTATAGGGGCTCTCGACCAGCGAATCAGTTTCATAGGAATTATTCTGAATATCTTTATCTTACGCGATACCCGGACCGCAATGAGATTGGAGAGCTGGATACAAACACATGCAGAAGACATCCCTCACTGGTTTGAGGCGTTGGGACGCTTCGACGCTTATAGTTCATTGGGAGGATTTGCCTTTAATCATCCGGGGTATATTTATCCGGAGATAGCCGACACTTATTTCAAGATGAGCGGTAAATCGTTAGGACATCCGCTGCTTCGCCGTGATGTTTGTGTGAGAAATGACATATCCATCGAGAAAAGTCCCTGGTTCCTGATCATCACAGGAGCGAATATGGCAGGTAAAAGTACCTACCTGCGTACGGTCGGAGTAAATTATCTGCTGGCTTGTATCGGAGCTCCGGTTTATGCCGATTCATTGACTGTATATCCGGCTAAAATGGTAACCAGCCTGCGCACTTCCGACTCGCTCGTCAGCAACGAATCTTATTTCTTTGCCGAACTGAAACGCCTGAAGATGATCATCGACCGTTTGCAACAGGGCGAAAAACTATTCATTATCCTGGATGAGATATTGAAAGGAACCAACTCTATCGACAAGCAAAAAGGATCGCTTGCCCTGATGAAACAATTGGTGTCTTACCAGACTTGCGGAATTATCGCAACCCACGACCTGGCACTGGGCGAACTGGAAAAGGAATTCCCTGCCCAAATAAAGAATTATCGTTTTGAAGCTGACATCAAAAATGAAGAACTGACCTTCTCGTATCAACTGCGTGAAGGTGTTGCACAGAATATGAATGCTTGCTTCCTGATGAAAAAAATGGGGATCACCGTGTAATCCCCATTCCTTTTTCTTTATTTCTACTTATCTTATTTCTTCGTCCGGTACTTTTCTATCTCCGGAAGATATCTTTTAATATCGTTTATACGCGTGGCATCACTCGGGTGAGTACTCATAAACTCCGGTGTGCTGCCTCCTTTTCCGGCGGACATCTTTTGCCAGAAGTTTACCGCCACCTCCGGATTATAACCCGCCATAGCCATAAACACCAGTCCCATATAATCGGCTTCCGACTCATGCTTACGCGAGAAAGGCAGCATGACACCATACTGTGCCCCCACTCCATAAACTGTGCTTGCCAACGTCTGAACGGCTGTGCTTTTATTACTTACCGCCTGGCCCAAAATAGCCGCGCCATATTGAGTCATCAACTGCTGGCTCATTCGTTCATTACTATGCTTGGCTACGGCATGGGCCACTTCGTGACCAACAACGACCGCCAACTCGTCATCCGATGCCACCAGAGGAAGCAGCCCCTCATATACCACGATCTTTCCGCCCGGCATACAAAACGCATTCACCTGATTGTCTTTCACCAGATTAAATTCCCACTGGAAGTTTTTAATCTCGCTTTCCATTCCATTGGCTTTCAGATAAGCCTCGGTTGCCGCCGCGATCTTCTTCCCTACCCGGGTAACCATTTCACTCTTAGCCTTATCTGTAGATTTGGTTGCCGATTTCATATAATCGCCATATTGGGTCAGGCTCGACGACAAGACCTCCTGATCCGAAACGAGCAGCATTTGTTTTCTTCCTGTTAAAGGGACACTACCACAACTACTTAGCAGCAAGAATACCGCCATTAATAAACCTGTTATCTTCTTCATCTCTCTCATTTAGTTTTTACCGATACAAAATTATCATTTCTTTATAAGAATAGAACAATTCCAAAGGCATTTTTGCTCAATAGATATATAGGATAAATAATTATGCAAAAAAACAGCGCAACCATGTATAAATATTCAATTATTCAGCTTATATTTGCAACCGTTTTGCATAAATATACAAATATGAGTACAAAGAAGGAACGATTGGACGCTATTTGTCGCATCATACAAACAAAGACAATATGTAATCAGGAAGAGCTGCTGAAGGAGTTGGAAACCAGCGGATTTCAGGTTACACAAGCTACTTTGTCGCGCGATATAAAGCAACTGAAAGTAGCCAAAGTACATGATGCAAACGGCGATTATGTATATTGTCTGCCCGATTATTCAGCTTTGATACAGCCGAAAAAGCCCCAGACACAACATCATCCCAACATCGAATTTTCCGGAAATCTGGCAGTTGTAAAGACAAGACCGGGGTATGCGATGGGTATCGCTTCCGATATCGACACTCACGCTCCTCACGAAATACTGGGAACGATAGCCGGAGACGACACGATCCTGATCATCCCCCGCGAAGGGATCAGTCGGGACCGGATAGTAAAAGCATTATCACATTTTATATAAGGGCGATAAGGGAGACCAGAGATCTTCCGTTTATAAACAAAGTAGACAAAGAACAAGCATTAAGAAATGGAACAAGAAACAGAAATCGATGTAATGATCGCTGATGCCTCTCATGAGGTATATGTCGACACAATTCTTGATACAATAGAGGCCGCTGCCAAGGTACGCGGAACCGGTATCGCAAAGCGTACGCATGAATACGTGGCCCAAAAGATTATAGAAGGGAAAGCGGTCATTGCGCTGGCAGGGGAAAAGTTTGCAGGTTTCAGTTATATAGAATCGTGGGGAAATAAGCAATATGTCACCACTTCCGGATTAATCGTTCATCCGGATTACCGTGGATTGGGTATTGCCAAACGGATTAAGGATATGACCTTCCAGCTGGCTCGTATGCGCTGGCCGAAAGCGAAAATATTCAGCCTGACATCAGGAGCGGCAGTGATGAAAATGAACACGGAACTGGGATATGTACCGGTGACTTTTGCCGACCTGACTGACGACGAATCATTCTGGCGTGGTTGCAACGGTTGCGTAAACCATGACATCCTGGAACGTACAGGCCGCAAATATTGTATTTGTACAGCCATGTTGTTCGACCCGGCCGATCCGCACCGTGCTAAACGGGAAGCAGAAGAGAGAAATAAAAATAATAAATAATAAGGGAGACCTTGTAAGGGCGTTTCGCGAAACACCCATATGGAATCCACAAAAACAAACAGACAATGAAAAAGAAAGTTGTAGTAGCATTCAGCGGAGGTTTGGATACCTCTTTTACCGTCATGTACCTCGCCAAAGAAAAGGGTTATGAAGTATATGCAGCTTGTGCCAACACCGGAGGTTTCAGCGAAGAGCAGCTTAAACAGAATGAAGAAAACGCCTATAAACTGGGCGCAACTAAATATGTTACCATCGACGTAACAAAAGAATATTACGAAAAGAGTCTGAAATATATGGTATTCGGTAACGTGCTGCGTAACGGTACGTATCCTATCTCCGTTAGTTCGGAACGTATTTTCCAGGCTTTGGCGATCGCCCGTTATGCCAACGAGATCGGAGCAGACGCTATCGCTCACGGCTCGACAGGTGCCGGTAACGACCAGATCCGTTTCGACATGACGTTCATGGTGCTGGCTCCCAGCGTAGAGATCATCACCCTGACACGTGATATGGCGTTGACTCGTGACTACGAAATCAATTACCTGAAAGAAAACGGTTTCGAAGCTGACTTTACCAAACTGAAATATTCTTATAACGTAGGTCTTTGGGGAACTTCCATCTGTGGAGGCGAGATCCTCGACTCAGCACAAGGTTTGCCCGAAAGCGCTTACCTGAAACAGGTAGAAAAGACCGGTAGCGAAGAACTGCGCATCGAATTCAAGAATGGTGAAATCCACGCCGTAAACGGTGAAGTATTCGAAGACAAGATCGCCGCTATCCAGAAAGTGGAAGAGATCGGCGCCGCTTACGGTATCGGCCGCGACATGCACGTAGGCGATACGATTATCGGTATCAAAGGACGTGTAGGTTTTGAAGCTGCTGCTCCAATGTTGATTATCGGTGCACACCGCTTCCTTGAAAAATATACATTGAGCAAATGGCAGCAGTACTGGAAAGACCAGGTAGCCAACTGGTACGGCATGTTCCTGCATGAAAGCCAGTACCTCGAACCGGTTATGCGCGATATCGAGGCCATGTTGCAGGAATCACAGCGTAACGTAAACGGTACGGCTATCCTCGAACTTCGCCCGCTTTCTTTCTCAACCGTCGGTGTTGAATCGAAAGACGACCTGGTGAAGACTAAATTCGGTGAATACGGCGAAATGCAGAAAGGCTGGACGGCAGAAGACGCGAAAGGCTTTATCAAAGTAACTTCCACACCGCTGCGTGTTTATTATAATAATCATAAGGACGAAGAAATATGATCAAGATCGGAATTATAGGTGGTGCGGGATATACGGCAGGCGAACTGATTCGCCTGCTGCTTAATCACCCGGACGCTGAGATTACATTTGTGAATAGTACCAGTAACGCCGGGAACCGGATCACTGACGTTCATAGCGGCCTGTTCGGAGAAACCGACATGCGTTTTACCGACGAATTGCCACTGAACAGCATCGACCTTCTTTTCTTCTGTACCGCCCACGGCGATACAAAGAAGTTCATGGAAAGCCATACTGTCCCCGAGAACGTAAAGATCATCGACCTCAGCATGGACTACCGTATCGAAAGCGACGAACACGATTTCGTTTACGGCTTGCCCGAACTGAACCGACGACGTATCTGCAACTCCCGACACATTGCCAACCCCGGTTGTTTTGCCACCTGTATCCAGTTAGCCGTTTTGCCGCTGGCCAAACACCTGATGCTGAATTCAGAGTTGCACGTCAATGCGATCACCGGATCGACAGGAGCCGGTGTTAAGCCTTCGTCGACTTCTCATTTCAGCTGGCGAAACGATAACATTTCGATCTATAAGCCGTTCACACACCAGCACCTGGCAGAGATCGGACAGAGCCTGCGCCAGTTGCAGAATAGTTTCGAAAGCAATATCAACTTCATACCGGTAAGGGGAAATTTCTCCCGTGGTATTTTTGCCACGACATATGTGGACTGTAAGGTTAGTCTGGAAGAGATCAAGCGTATCTACGAAGAGTATTACGACGATCATTCTTTCACGTTCATTACAGATAAGAATCCGGACCTGAAACAGGTAGTAAACACAAACAAGTGTCTCCTGTATCTACAGAAATATGATAACAAATTGCTGGTCGTATCCATGATCGACAACTTGTTGAAAGGCGCCAGCGGTCAGGCTGTGCATAATATGAACCTGCTGTTCGGTCTGGAAGAGACTGTAGGATTACATCTCAAACCGTCAGCATTTTAATAATTAATCAATGTGCCAATTAAAGAACACTATTAATTGGCAAATTGGCAAATTCACACATTATTTATCATGAAACTATTCGACGTATATCCTTTATTTAATATAGAGATCGTAAAAGGGAAAGGATGCCATGTATGGGATGCCGAAGGGACTGAATACCTCGACCTGTACGGCGGCCATGCTGTAATCTCTGTCGGTCATAGCCACCCTACTTATGTAGCCGCTATCACCGATCAGGTGAACAAACTGGGATTCTACTCCAACTCGGTTGTCAACAGCCTGCAACAAAAGCTGGCCGACAAACTGGGTAAGGCTTCCGGTTATGACGATTACTCTCTTTTCCTGATCAACTCAGGAGCTGAAGCAAATGAAAATGCTTTGAAACTGGCTTCATTCCATAACGGTAAAAAACGGGTAATCGCTTTCAAGCATGCTTTCCACGGCCGTACTTCCGCAGCGGTTCGCGTAACGGATAATCCGAAGATCATTGCTCCGGTCAATGAAGATCTGGCTGTTACTTACCTGCCGTTAAACGATGCGGCAGCTGTTGAAGCAGAGCTGCAAAAAGGAGATGTATCTTCTGTTATCATTGAAGGTATTCAGGGTGTCGGTGGTATCCAGCTTCCGACAGACGACTTTATGAAGGAGTTGCGTGCTTTGTGTACCAAGTATGAAGCCTGTCTGATCCTGGATGAAATCCAATCGGGTTACGGACGTAGCGGTAAGTTCTTCGCTCACCAATATGCCGGAATTAAACCGGATCTGATTACAGTAGCCAAAGGTATCGGCAACGGTTTCCCGATGAGCGGTTTGTTGATCAGCCCGATGTTCAAGCCTGTTTACGGTATGTTGGGAACTACTTTCGGTGGTAACCATCTGGCTTGCGCCGCTGCTATCGCCGTATTAGACATCATGGAAAATGAAAAATTGATCGACAATGCAGCAAAAGTAGGGAATTTCCTGATCGAAGAATTACACAAACTTCCGGGTATCAAAGAGATCCGTGGCCGTGGCCTGATGATCGGTATCGAATTCGAAGAGTCGATCAAGGAGGTACGTGGTAAACTGCTGTTCGAAGAAAAGGTATTTACAGGTGTTGCCGGAACCAATACGATCCGTCTGCTTCCGCCGCTTTGCCTGACAATGGACGAGGCAAAAGATTTCCTTGCCCGTTTCAAGAAAGTTCTTAATGCTTAATTAGTTCTTTATTATAAAAAGAATGCCGCCAACGGAGTTTCCGAAGGCGGCATTCTTGCTTTATTTAGCTTCTTCGACCCTATAGTTAAATATCAGAGTAGAACCAAAAGGTATCCCTCCCATACCTAACTGAAAATCATAACCTAAAGTAGAAGGTAAAATTGCTTCGATAGAATCACCGACCGAAGTCTCAAGAATAACACCTTTCAAGCCTGTTATCAGTTCACCTACAACAAAATTTTCAGTTATTTTATTCTGGAATGTTGTTCCATCAATATAATGTCCTTCCAAAGCAAAATTCAAATTACTACTGCTTGTCGGATATTTAGGTGTTTCAGCTTTTCTGTCAATAATCCGATATAAAGTAGTATCTCCATACTTCACCAATTGTTCATAAACCAATTCTCCATTCTCGTCTTTCTCCAGTTTCTTCTCACGGATATACTCGCGGTTCTTCTCATAATGAGCAATCTGCTCCGGAGTCAACTCAAATTTGTTGTCATCGTTATTATCACAAGCGGTAAACATACTCAACATCACCATCGCAGAACATGCGACTGCATAAATAGATCTCATTCTTCGATTTTATTTTATTATTAAATTCTTTTGAAGCCGCAAAGATAATAATAAAGAGTTTCCGCTTTGTTATCTCAAAGAACTTTACGTTATTTGCATAGATAGAAACAAACACAATAAATACAAATGAAACTAAATAAACTATTTGTTGCCGCCGCTATTACTATATGTTGCAGCAGTTTGTGTACCGCTCAGAAATCACTTAATTTAGAAGAGGTACTTAGTGGAAAACTTATCCAGACCAAAGGCGTAGGAGCCATGAACTGGCTGAAAGACGGCGAACGCTACAGCCGTCTGGAACAAAACAAGGAAGAAGGAGGAATGGATGTCGTAGCCTACCGTGCCAAAGACAATGCCCGTGAAGTAATTATCCCATCTAGTATGTTTACAGATAAATCGACCGGCAAGAAGATTGCCATGGGAAGACTATCATGGAGTAACGACAACGATAAAGTCCTAATATTCAACAATACGAAACGTGTATGGCGATATGATACCCGCGGCGATTATTGGGTGCTTTCCCTACATGACGGCAACCTGCGTCAATTGGGTAAAGGCCTGCCCGAATCATCCATGATGTTTGCCAAATTCTCCCCCGACGGAACAAGAGTAGCCTACGTTTCCGACAACAATCTTTATGTAGAAGATATAAACTCCGGTAAAAAAATCCAGTTGACCAGCGACGGAAGCCAAACCATCGTTAACGGTACATTCGACTGGGTATATGAAGAAGAATTCAGTTGCCGCGACGGTTTCCGCTGGAGCCCGGACGGCAAATACATAGCCTACTGGCAGAGTGATACGGAAGGTACCGGCGTATTCGACATCATCAACAATGTCGACTCCATCTATCCCACCATCCTGCATTTCCCCTATCCGAAAGCAGGCACCGCCAATTCGGCCGTTAAAGTGGGGTATATCCCGGCTGAAGGCGGAACGACCACCTGGATCGACATTCCGGGCGATCCCCGTAACAACTACATTCCACGCATGGATTTCATTCCGGAAAGCAACGAACTGTTTATCCAACAGCTAAACAGGGAGCAGAACACCAATAAAGTATGGATTGCCAAAATAGGTAGTGCCACACCGGAAAATATCTTTACAGATAAAGATGCCGCCTGGCTGGATACAAACGATAACATCCTGTGGCTGAAAAACAATCGATACTTTACCTGGGAAAGCGAACGGAGCGGATGGCGTCATCTGTATCGCGTGAGCCGTGACGGAAAAGAGATCGTTCCTGTCACAAAAGGTGATTTCGATTATATCGAGCCGGTAGGAACCGATTTACAGAAAGGTTTGGTTTATTTTATTGCTTCACCGGAAAACTATACACAACGTTACCTGTACAGTGCAAACCTGTTCGGCAAAGGCGAAGTAAAACGCCTCAGCCCGAAAAGCCAACCCGGACAACACCGTTATAATATGTCGCCGACCGGAAAATGGGCGGTACATACCTGGAGCAACTCGGTAACTCCGCCGGTAATCGACATGGTTTCATTCCCTAAAAACCAGTCTGTACGTATCATCGAAGATAATGCAAAAGCCAAAGAACAATACGACGCGCTGGGACTGAACCCGAAAGAATTTGTCAAAGCGAAGTCAGGCGATCTGGAACTGGATGTATGCATGATCAAACCGGTCGACTTCGACCCGTCGAAGAAATATCCGGTGATCATCGAAGTCTATGGTGAACCGGCCGGATCGACTGTGCAGGACTCATGGGGTGGCGGCGACCTGTGGAACCAGTATATGGTTAACCAGGGATATATCTACGTCAGCATCGAAAACCGAGGAGCCAACGCACCGCGCGGACGCGAGTGGCGTAAATGTATCTATGGCGAAGTCGGTACATTCGCTTCGGAAGACCAGGCGCGGGGCATACAAGACCTGGCTAAACAATTTTCATTCATCGATCCGGCCCGCATCGGTATCAACGGATGGAGCGGCGGCGGTAGCCAGACACTGAACTGCATGTTCCGCTACCCGGATGTATTCCACACCGGTATCGCGATCGCCTTTGTCGCCGACCAGCGGCTGTATGACACTGTCTATCAGGAACGCTATATGAACACCCCGCAGAACAAT
The DNA here is from genome assembly GCF_905196875.1 of uncultured Parabacteroides sp. Lineage (GTDB taxonomy): Bacteria > Bacteroidota > Bacteroidia > Bacteroidales > Tannerellaceae > Parabacteroides. The sequence goes on from NZ_CAJJWO010000047.1 coordinate 13,609, forward strand.
CCGGAAGGTTACCGCAAAGGCTCTCCTATTTCATACACCGAAGGATTGAAAGGAAACTTACTGCTGATACATGGAACCGGAGACGATAACGTACATTACCAGAACTGCGAAATGCTGGTAAACGAACTGGTGAAACACGGAAAGATATTCAGCCAGATCAGTTACCCGATGCGTAGCCACGGAATCTATGAACGCGAAGGTACGACATTGCATCTGCGGAAAAGCATGGCCGACTACTGGTTGAAACATTTACCGGCCGGAGGCAAATAAATACGAACAATTAAAAGTATAGAGTAAAAAACACTATGAAACGTTTGATGTTATGCATTGCCGTAATCTCGGCAATATTCCTTATGCCGGCACGGGCCACATCACAGATCCGGGAAAAGGCAGAAGGGTTACTGAATGCTGTTATTACAGAGAACAAAACGAATGAAACAACGGCCGACTCATCAGCGATAAACGCTGATGAGAAACGTCGGCAGGATTCTGTCCGGATGCAAGAGTTGGAGCTCCAGTTGCAGGAAATGAAGTTGAACGAGATAGTCCTCCGAACCGAACTGAATGATGCGCTGAATATGCACATCACCAGCGATTCGCTGAAGAGAGAGGAACAACGCCACAGTATCGACTCATTACGAACGCTGACTCCCGGCGTACCTCTCATCATCGACGACGATACCCTCCTCACCTTTTATGCCAAAAGAGGAGGAGTATCCGCCCACGATCGGGCAGAGAATGCAGTTAATATGATCCTGAAAATAGGTAAAGACCTCAGCCTGAAAACAGATTCCGTACATCTGTTCAGCAGCGAATACCAGACAGATATCATGTATGGGGAAAAAGTGATACTAAGTGTCACAGACCAGGACGCCCTTTGGTTAAATACAGAAAGAGAAGAACTTGCCGCAAAATATCAATCCGTAGTCAACGCTAAGATCGTATCGTTGAAAAAAGAACACGGCATACTTCAAATGGTCAAACGGGTAGCTCTGTTCGTTCTCGTACTGGTAGTACAGTATCTTTTATTCAAGCTGACTAACTACCTGTTTAAGAAACTACGCAGAAAGATCATCTGGCTAAAACAGAACAAGCTCCATTCCATAACCATACGCGATTACGAATTTCTGGACACCCATCGGCAAGGCAGGATACTCATATTCCTGAATAATATCCTGCGTTATATCGTATTGCTGATACAGCTTATGTTCAGTGTCCCGATGCTGTTCGCTATATTCCCACAAACGGAGAATCTGGCAATGAGACTGTTCACGTATATTATCGAACCAATTAAAATGGTTCTTAAATCGGTTATTGAATATATCCCCAATCTGTTCATTATCATTGTTATCTACTACTGTGTAAAATATATCATCAAAGGTATCCAATACATAGCCAACGAGATTGAAAGTGAAAAGCTAAAGATCACCGGGTTCTATCCGGACTGGGCGCAACCCTCTTTCAATATCATACGTTTCCTGTTGTACGCTTTCATGATTGCAATGATCTATCCTTACCTGCCGGGCTCCGACTCCGGCGTATTCCAGGGGATATCGGTCTTCGTCGGACTGATCGTATCGCTGGGATCGAGCACGGTGATCGGAAATATCATCGCAGGTCTGGTCATTACCTATATGCGCCCGTTCAAACTGGGCGACCGCATCAAGTTAAACGAGACAACCGGCAACGTGATCGAGAAAACTCCGTTCGTGACACGTATCCGTACGCCCAAGAACGAAGTGGTTACGATCCCCAACTCCTTTATCATGTCGTCACATACGGTTAACTATAGTGCTTCCGCCCGTCAGTTCGGATTGATCATCCACACCACGGTAACGATCGGTTACGATGTTCCCTGGAGACAGGTACATCAATTGCTTATCGATGCCGCAAGGTCTACCCCGGGTGTACTCTCTCATCCGAAACCGTTCGTGCTGGAAACAGAATTGCAGGATTATTATCCTTGCTACCAGATCAATGCCTATATAAAGGAAGCCGATCAGCTGGCCCAGATAACTTCCGACCTGCACCAACAGATACAGGATACCTTCAACGAAGCCGGGGTAGAAATCATGTCGCCCCATTATTTTGCCGGACGCGACGGAAGTGCGACCACCATCCCTTCCGAATATCTGCAACGCCCCGACGAGCCGGATAAAAAGTAAGAAACAGCCTGTTATATAGTTAAAAAAGTCCTCCTGCAAAACAAAATGCAGGGGGACTTTTGTTATATCCGCAAAGTCACTAATAAAAATGCACAAAAATGAAAAAGTATTTTATCGCAGTAGCAGCTCTGGCTTTATTAGCTGCATGTAGCGGGAAGAAAACAGCCGAACCCGCTCTGATTGAGGAAGAAAGTGTCGCAGTAGCAGAAGCAATACCCGACGCACCGGTTTTGCCTGAAGTAACAGGAAAAACTACTAAGCCTATGAATATGCGTGATTCACTGAAAGTTGATCCCAAAAAGGGAGCTGTTATTCAGAAAAAATATAAGGGAACATTCCCCGCTGCAGATGGTCCCGGCATCGTTTATGACCTGACTTTATATTATCAGCAAGATAGCGAAGATGGTGTTTACGAAATGGATGCCACTTATCTGGAAGCAGAAAACGGACAGGATAAAACATTCTCTTCTACCGGTAAACGCCAGGTAAAACATGGCACCCCTGCCAACTCTGAAGCAGTCGTTTACGAATTGATCCCAAGCGATGGAAGTATGACATTCTATTTCCAGGCAGAAGGCGACAGTTTGACACTATTGAATCAGGAATTACAAAAGGCTGCATCAGATCTGAATTACACTCTGACGCTCGTTCCATAAAGAAACACATCTTTGTATAAATAGAAAAGAGGCACCCCAACTCCTACCGGGAATGCCTCTTTTCGTTTGTATAAAATCGGTAATTACTTAATACCTAATTTTGTTTTGATTGCTTTTGGCAGTGCATCTTTATGGACAACAATCGTCATTGTCTTATAAGCAACGAACGGTTCGGAAGCATACCAGGTTCCGTTATATTTATTGTCTGTTCCCCATGAGTTCTTTACCATATAGAACTTTTTACCGTTCTGGTCTTTTGCAATACCGTAGATCAACATACCATGGTCGTCAGTTGTCTGATAGTTATCGTAATCTTTCTGACGCATTTCCTGAGTGATAGTCAATTCCTTGCAACCCGGTTTTTCAATCATCTTACGGATTTCAGCCTCCTTTTCAGACTTGCTAAGGCCAACCCATTTGTCCTGGTCTGAACCAGAAGTCTCCATAGAAGCCACATCGGCAGCAATAGCAATACCATTACGTGTAAATCCTTTTTCACTTACGTCGGAAGCCCATGCGATAGAATAACCTGTGTTGATGGCATTGTCCATCACCTGCATCAGTTCATCCAATGGCAGGTTGTATGACAGATCCCAACGCCAGTTGTCCTGTACTTCAATTGGGAATGCAGTATAGAACGGCTGGTGTGTGTAAGAAGTCAAAGAGATATAATCATCGATATTCAATCCCAGTTCCTTACCGAAGCTTTCCGGAGTATATTCTTTTCCGTTATAAGTGAATTTTTCGGGAACGGCTCCCAGGTAAGAATCGATAATTCCGTCGAAACCTTTCTTCCAGGCAGTAGACAATTTACCGTTCGGGTTCTTGATAAGTGTATTTACATAAGAGATTGCCAGACTTTCCAATTCACCATGTACATGCTGATCTTCACCATACTGCAATCCGTTCATTACTGATTCGGGAACGGCACCATAATGTTTGGTTGCATAAAGCACGTCACCGAAAGAACCTCCCTGTGCAAAGTTTAAACAACCGTGCAAACGAACGAACTTATCCGCCTTATCTTTATATGAGTGGCTTACCACGAACATTTCAGAAAGATCATACTCTCCTTTACCCTGACGCAACAGTTCAGCTTCCAGGAAGCCGATACCGGAGAACGACCAGCATGTTCCTGTACGGTTCTGATTCTTAACCGGAGTTATTTTCAATTCTTTTACCGGAGTAAATACATACTCTTCTGTCTCCTGTGCCCCTACTGAAGTAGAAAGCATACAAGCCAACATTAAGCTGGCAACAATAAGTTTCTTCATCTTTTATTTTCGATTTTATTAGCAATTATACATTTTATCACAAATGTACGGGTTTTATTCCAATCCGACAATTACTTCTTATCTATAAGAATGTTACATAGATTATGAATTATCAATTGTAAAACATTTGTACGATTAATAAAGCCCGGAGAAGGAAACCCAACTCCGGGCCGCCAGATTAAATACAAAGTGTAATCAAAAGCGTATCTGAACCTGACTAAACTCTTTTCCGAAAGCATGAATACTATTCAATATCTTTTCAGATGTATCTTTATTCGGGTTTCTATAACCATTGGCATAATTCCAAAGCTGTTTCTGGTTGACACCCGTTATTTCTTTCATACCTGCAAAGGAAATGAATTTCGAATAATATTTCAAGAAGCCGGACACGTCAAAAGTAAATTCTATCTCATATTCTCCTTTTAACAGTTCCGGTAATTCCTCATTTGCTTCTCTATACAGTTCCAAGCCTTCCAGTAGATTTTCTTTTGTTTCTTCTACCGTATCACCAGCACCGTATACACCGGGCACATCTTCTAACCATGCCCCGAACTGATCCTTACCACCAGTTATGACCGCTTTTAACAATTTACTTTCCATATTCTTTGATGTTTTTTAATTACAAAGTAAAGAGAGGGGCTTAAAGCCCCATCTCCTTTTCAATCTTAAGCCGAAGTCCTTCGGGAATCTCTTTAGAACTGTGAAAAGGTACTGGATACCTTTTGCCATTCTTTTCGTAGATTACATGACTTCCACTTTTGCGAACCTCAATCCAACCTTGCTGAACTATGGTTCTGTGAAATTCTCTGTACTTCATAATTTCAAATATCGCTTTTGATTACATTACAAATGTAAGAAATATTTCTATCACTACAAAACATTTCGATAGAAATATTTCTACCGTTATCGTATTTAATATTTACACATAAAAAAGAGCGTCCAGATGATCGCTCCCCCAGACACCCAAACTTAACTCATTACATCTTCTACATAAAATGCTGTTTAGACTACTTAATATGTTGTTTATAAACTTATTTGGTTGTCTACATGATTTAGGATGATAGTTTAATATTAATCTTTAAATTTGATCCATACAGCTGTACATTATAATTAAAAAAAATAACTTTGCTTTCCGTTTTCCGGTTAGCAGTAAAACTTAAAGAGTATGGATAATTCAGTGAATGCACTTAATAGCATTGATATTATTATTATTGTTGATGTTGTCGGTGCGCTGGCATCGGGTAACCTGAGTAATAATGTATATCTTGTTGATACAAACAAATATATGGGTTCTTGGAATCAGGGACAGTGTGAACTCTATACAGTGTGCCATGACACTCAAAGAATCAATTGGAGAGTAGTTCCCATTAGCCCAAATACTAATGTTTCAATAGTAAAATTTACCGGTGAGATTATCACTAAACAGGTTTGTGTTCCTACCAAGCAGGGGGAAATTGATGACGAATACTGGACAGCCCGAATGCAATCGAGAGGAGCTAAAACTACTTATCAATATGCGTGTGTGTTGTCTATGAATGGTAAAGAAATGACATTTGATCCGTTTATCCAAGTGATTTAATTTATTTGCCAAAGCAAAATAATAGACAGGGGGCATGCATCATTCACAAAATCTAAGGATACATGCCCCCGCCTGTTGGATATATAAACTCCACTCACAGGCAAGACGGCTTTCTATCTGGATGCTAGCCTATTTTTTCGATCTCGACAACGTTTAACATGCAACGCTTGCTTGACTGAGTGATATCAATCTTTATACTTAAGACTCCATCTGTGACAATCACATTTTCAAATACAGTCAGTGTATCTGTGTTATCAATAATCTTTAATGGATTCTTTTGCATTGAATTTACTTCGATCAGTACTCCTGATGAGTCAGCAATATAAGATATCCAGGGCGCTTTACTTGATACATTAGTAAGAATACCGATCCTATAGGTGCCGTTTTCCATATCGGATATTGTCAAATAACCATTACTTGTTTCAGTCGTTCCTGACGTTATCAAAACCCCTCTTTCTAAGAACTTATCTGGATAAATACCACTATCATCACCTGTTGTAGCTCCAATTGTATTGGCATAATTAAGTCCACCCTTACCATTAAGACAGATTTTTCCTATTGGGATATCTGAATTGACTGCTGTTGTATTCTTAAGGTAGACTTTTGTTATTCCATCTTCAACGGCACCGTTATCGTTAAATCCCCAATTAAAGGATAAAATAGTTTTATCAGTAACAGGAGGATCAGGAGTATTCGCTTTAAAGTTGCAGATAACATCTTTGTTTGCTTGTACATTAGTTACTGTTCCCGTCCCCGACATTGTACCTACACCAGTCCCCGAAGTAACTCCAGCCCAACTTTCAATGACATAACCATTTTTAGCATTAGCAGTCATTGTAGCTGTGCCACCTTTTACTACTTCCTGACTAGCTGGCGTTACGCTACCATAGTCAATATTGTTGCTACTAGCTGATACCATGTATTTAGTTTCAACGGGAGGATCAACAGATTTAACACAAAACTCTACTATTATCTCATGGTTGGCTTGTACATTGCTAAATATATAACTCGTAATCTTCCCTTGTTCTACACCATCGATTTTAACAGAATAGACTTCGTAGCCGGATGCCGGGATTATATCGACTGTAAGTGAACCGCCTTTGATTACTTGTGTAGAATCAACCGGATTTGTCGTACCAAATGATGTGTCAGCATTTGCATTAACAATACTGATATTATAATAGACATCAGTAGTACTCATAGGTACTTTGATCGACTTTATCGGAGGCTTCGTAAAATACTGATTTTGTAACTCCTTCGCTACATATCTTCCTACAAGTTCCATACCAGCATCAAAGTTGGGATGAGTACCATCAAAGGTATACCACTGACTATCCCAGCCGTTATCTTTTCTTGTATTTGAATAATAAGACAAGCCACTGCGATTATGTACATCAATGTAACCACATGACAGGAAATCAGCCACTTTTTTACAGGCATTCACTGTATTTTCAAAAACATTTTGTCCTCTACCACCGCTATTGGCCATCGGGCTTAAAATATAGATTGAAGTATTCGGGAACCAATATAAAAGAGCCTCAATAGCCCATTTATAAGCCGAATAGAATTTTTTACGGATATCCCGAAGCGTATTATATTTCTGCAACTGAGCACTATCTGACAGATCATACAAATCATAGTCTGTGTCAATAAACTGCGAATACATACAAGTCGTCCAATCACCTACTATCGATGACCACATCGGATCAGGGTGAGTAGTATGACTGTTATTTGTACCTATCATAATCGCAATAACGTCTGGAATAAACTCAGAAGCCGTACCTTTGTACATCTTATAATGATTAATGACCGAGTACACCTGATTAGAGAGAACGTTGTTATCACCTCCCCAATCTACCTTGTTGGTTTTTATTGTTGTCGTACTTTTATCAGTACAGGTTGCACCACCCTGCGCGATCACCCGACTATCAGGAGACAGTTTTAATAAGCTCTTAGTATATTGACACCAGCTACCTACCGCTGGGCTATCTATACTGCCGCCTCCTGAGCTAGACAAAGAGTCTCCCAAAACAAGCATCTTCTTTCCTTTTAACGGAAACAAATTTATTTCAGACAATTCATTATGTATTGGAGTCAAGTTTACATTCAATCCTGACAGCTGTTCAGATGTAAGATTAAGGCTGATACGGGCCTCTTCTATCATTGAATCTATTTCTTCTTTGGAATATACCTGACCGGGAGATAATTTGCTGGCAAGAGCATCGTAGAAAGTTTCAGGATCTATCTTATCTTTGATCTTCCCTACCTCTGCTTTGTCTTCTTTCGTAAAGTCGCATTCGGACAACCCTTTACCCTCTACTACATCAACTTTTTCCTTTAATTTATCGTCAACCTCTTTACGATTGTAGTAATCGGATAAATCAACATCCCCGGTGCCTCCTATTCCATCGGGGTTCTGGTTAACCTTCCCGGTATACTCTATTGTTCCGTCGTCCTCCTGTTCGCTGTAGGGGACAATCGTAAACGCTTCGGTAAAGTCTACAGCGTAATCGCGCCGGCCTGTCTCACTATCTGGATCGAGCTTCGACCAGAACACAGATACACCGTATTTTCCTGTCTTCTGATTCTCTTCTGAGGAGTATTGCAGACTAATAATGTTGCCTTCTACTTTAAAGGCTTGTTCTGTCCGACTATTTGAGTACAGATGATGCCATGTCTCCACCTTCATGTCTTGCGCTCCGGTAAAGTTTGCCGGGCTTCCGTCCTTCATTACGATTGAGAGACGAAGAAACAGGTCTGTGTTTATTCTTTTTCGTATCATATTATTTCTTTCTTTTAATAAGCCACAACATCAAAACAAGCAACGCCCCTACTCCGATCCACATTAACGTCTCTTGATACCATCGAAGCCGGTTCACCTCGACGATCTTATCAACTGGGTACGGTACCCGGATCGTGTCTTGTATAAAGATCGAGTCACGAAAGAAACGATCTTTATAAATTATCTTGTACTTCTCTAGCCACACCGTATCGCCTTTTACAGCAAAGTACACAGAGTCATACCGGTAGATTGAGTCACGTAGATAGCGATCCTGATACTCGACACGAACGGACTCGACCGGGACATATACTGTTTTCGTACATCCGATCAGGCAAAACGCTATACATATATATGATAGGACTCTCATAGTAACCCCCATCCCGCGATCACGTCTGACATATTGGCCTCTCTCCCATTCTCGACCTTAGACATACCGGCCACTATCCGGATCATCTGCTCCCGGTCATTTGCATTGATCGGATCATCGGGCCCGATCCCGGTGTAGGAAGACACAAGCGAAACATAAGCGCTCGTGTTGTTCTCGTTCTCCGGTGCCCACCGACCGATCATTTTCCGAATCGTGGTTAGGCTATACTTCCGGTAATAATTCGACAGGATCTTAAACACAGCACGATAGCCGTGAGCCATCGTTTTAAATTGTTTGAACTGTTGATCACGGCTAGGGTTCACCTCGCCCTGGAACACGTCGCTATTACGTCTGATGTTACCGGGATTGTTGTTGCGCAAGCCCCGGGGTAATTCTTGCTTTCTCATTCTTCATCCTCCTTTTTTAATGCCGATCCTCTCGGCGGTTCTCTCTTTGTACATGTCTTTACATCGCATCGATCCCACACGGCTTCTTTGTAACGTAATTCTAATTCGTAGTACTTATGTATCCAGTTCAGCTTATCGGCCTGTTCGTTTCGTAATTCTACATAAAGAGCATCTATCTTTAAATCACGCTGCGTTACACGCTCTTCTAACCAGCCGACCTGGCTCTTTTCATTATCGATCTCTAAAGCATCGGCAGCAGCATCCTCCTTCCGAGCATCAGTCTTGCGGTTCAGCCATGCCCTGACCCCCCACTTTACCCCCTCTATCCCTCCCATCGTGCCGACGATTGTTATTATGTCCGTTAGTTCTATGTTCATGCCTTGCTTTTTTTAATTATTGTTCTACCTTTGTATTTACTAGTATGGATCTTTGTACTAATACAAAGATTTAGTTTTAAGGCGTCCGCCTCCCTGCTGTGAAGTTCGGAGGCGGAGTTGTTTATAATGAGTGCAATAAGCGATTGATCAGGATCGCTAACCCCGAATATGTCGCACCTAGTGCGGCTACCTCTACAAAAAACATCGGCTTTGTCTGCATGAACCGGTACAGGAACACACCTTCTTTTTGTCGGGCGATAGCAACAATCGTATAAGTTAGATAGACTCCCCAGACCGGTAGTAATACCCACCAGCAATTGAGAGCAACCCACACCTGGGAAAAGCCGATACACATTACCGCCCCGGATACATGTACTTTATGTTGGAACGGATCGCGTGCGTAATCAGGGGCACAACCAACCATGATCATACCGATCAGGGCCAGGAATGCGAGGAACTCGGTGTCCGACCGGCTCACCTCTAGGATCGCTGGCATAAGCAGTAAAGGAGTCAGCCACATACTGAACCGAAACCACCACTTATGAGCTAACGCATAAAACGTTGCGCTAATCGAGTAAGGAACACCCTGCCCTTTGATGCACACAGCACTGGTGTAAAGACTGATGGCAAACACTGAAAGGATCGCCAAGATTGATAAGGCTATTAATAATGTTGTCATATCGTCAAATTAGGTTTTCGTAAAGTATTACAAGTTGACCGGCGGTCAGGTCGTTTACCTCAGCCAGCTTATCAAACTCTGATTGAGGGATTGCTTTGAGGGTGATTTCATGATCGACCTCTCCAAGTTCTTTTACTCGCTCGTCCACCTCTTTAAAGTATGCCGCGTAAGTCTCATTCACCTCTTGCAACTCGTCAGAAGGTAACAAGGCTTTATCGTTCTTCGCCTTTACAGCCTCATTGTGTCGGTTCGCCTTTTCTTCAATTGTGTCGAAACCTTCCGGCCGGAGCAATTTAATTGCATCGTCACAATCAGACCTGTACAGCTCTGCGATATGCTTTAAGGTACGGATGTTTTCAAGAACTACCATTTTTGCGGGTGTGGTCATACCTGTTAGCTTTACGGATGATAATACAGTGTATAGCTCATTGATATCTTTCGTCTTCATTATTTTGATTTTACAGGGTTAGACACTTCAACAGCTGCAATAAAATCGGCGACGTCCTGACTGGCGACCGCGATATCAGCAATGTCATTTACTTGTATACTACTGTTACCTGGAGAGTAATTAAAGCTACCTACATGTACCTCGTCCGCTTTTCGATATAAATTTCCGTTTGCGTTCTCCACGCTACCTGAGGCCCCTGCGACTACATAGGCATCTTTGATGTTAAACACTGCGCCAACTCCGTTGACCTGTTTTTGTACTGATGTTCTTTTTACTTCTACTTCCATGATTCTAAGTTTATTGATTATCAATCTGATGATTGTACATAAAATGGTGCTGTTTCATTGCTTACATCGACACTGACGCCATTATACGTATATTTAAAGTTTACATTACCTTTTATGGTAACATTAAAAGGAGGCGTCATTTGAGCATTGTCTTTATAACTATATCTCCACATAATGATATACTGTACTGTTGAGTTAGCGGGGATTGTTATTCCACCTGAGATAATTGTACCATCCAGATTATAAAAGGCCAAAGGCGATTTACGTACAGAGCCGTTCCACCAGTTTTGTGATATACCGGTAAACTGGGATAACAAGACCTGATAGTTCCCGCCTGTTCGGTTACGAAAAGTACATTTCAAATAAATATCTCCTGCCGATCTTAGCACTAACGGATTGGATTCAAGATGGTAGTTTCCAACCGGATAATAAACACCCAAACTGGCTCCGATCTCTTCGGTCAGGACAGTAAACAATGCCTGCTCCTTAATTGTAAAACCTACAACGCTTTTATTATTCTCATCCGAATAAAGGCAATATTGCAAGTCTTGTATTATCCAGTTAGTCCGCTGTTCAAAAGACTCGCTACAAATAAAAAACATTGCTGTCGCCTTATTGTCAAGCATTGCGTCCGGAACCTTTGATAAATCAATCTGTATATAAGGACGGTTACGAATAATATCGTTGGAACAAGCGTAAACAGTAGCCCCGTTGTAGGATAAACGCATGGCCATATAAAAATTGCCTAACTTTCTGCCGCTTATCTGGATGTCATCAATATTCAGGTTCGACGAGTCGGAGCCATTATAGATGTAAGGTAATACCCGCCATTGTGGGGTATCAGCCCGGTTAACGACTACATCATCTGTCAGAGTTGTACCTATTACAACCTTTGCATCATGATTATAGCCGCGAAAATCCCCTAATCGGAAAGGAGCTGCAGAGCCTCCGGCCGGAATATCACGAGTCCAGTTTGCCGTCATCATCTGATCAAAGTTTGAACCGACATCCGGGATGTTAATTCCGCATCTTCCATAATTTCCCTGCCACCAATTAGGATAAGCATTCACCGAATCATGCGGAAAAGGTACAGGTTTGTACCTCGACCACATGTTGACATTATTACACCTGCATAGTGTTCCTAGATCGGTTGACGGATAACCTAGAGCATTGCGTACCATCATGATCGATATGTCTGTCTTTGGTAATATCATGCTGCCATCTTTTTTAATTGATTCTTCAACTCGTTTATTTCTTTTTGTTGATCTTCGACTAATTTCAGTATTTCCTTTATGCCCTGTACTGCTACACAAGCACCTAGTGCATCGTAGGTGACACCATATCTATCTGTATTTTTATCATAAGTCACAAATTCGGGGAACATAATGTTTAACTGCTGTGCTGAAACCCCTGTATAGGTTTTACCATCATTTAAATCAGTGCGTAAATAGTAGAAAACATCTATTGATCTTACACGGTTAAGTACATTTGTAAAGTCGCTTAATCGAGTCTTAAATCGCATATCTGAACCTATTGACCAATTTGTATAAGCATACAAATACGAACTTATTGTACATCTTTTCGAGCCGCCTGTATAAAAATGTATCCCATAGTCATTCGTGTTAAGTATACGCATCTCATTCCATGCCGTATAAATACCGCCACCACTTGTTATTCCCGAGAACCACAAACGATTTCCATTTCCTTGGATAGTAACCATATTACTGACCGTTCCACCATTCCATGTACCCGAAGAACCTGCAGGGCCTTGTGGACCGGTTGCTCCTGTATCCCCCTTGGGACCTTGCGGACCGACTAAATTAACATAACTACCCCATGAAGTAGAACCGGCAGAACTAATAGTACCTATTCGTAAAGATGTACCAGACCACCCATAAGTAACTCCTTGTCCCTGTGGTCCAGAATTGCCTTGCGGTCCTCTTATATTCCGTGTTGCAGGCGTCACTTCCGACGTGCTGTTCGACCATGATAAATTACCGGAAGTATCAACGCTTGGATACCAATATTTAAACGGAGATGGAGCCGATCCGGTTGAATAAGCTACAACATCTCCGGTTGAACTTAAGTTTGCATCACCGTCTATCCTGACATACTTACTACTATTGACATAATTGAGATACAAGTTACCCACATAATAATTAGAACTTGCGCCATCATTAAGCCCTCTGATTTGGTTGTTATAAATCTCTATACCAATGCTGCTCGATACTCCATCACTATGCGATGGAGAGAACATAGATCCAGAGCTTTTAAATACAGCACCTCCATTACTGTTTAAATTGAAGCGGTTAGTATTCCAACCTGTAATCCATGACGGAATACCGGATAATTCGCTAAATCCAACCGTATAAAATGTACCGTTTCCTGCCAAGTACTTAGACGATGATCCGGAGCCAGTCAGGGCGTTTAGGATCATATTTTGACTGATGCCCGTAATGTAACCGGCCCCATTGGTCAGTTGGTTTGTGTTAGATGGTATGGATATATTAGCTGCACTTGCCCCGTTATATGATCCGGAAGAATAGCCAGACCAAGTAAGGGAATAAGGGTTCTGCCGTGCATTACTCAACCGGCTGTCATTTCCTGCACATGCAGTCGTACCGGTAGTGCCCAGCAAAACATTCAGGACATTGGAACTAGTTAATTGTAATGCCGTACCCGGAGTAAATGCAATTCCTCCACCGCCTCCTTCAGAGTATAGTTTGCCGGCTGAATTAAATTTGATCGTTTCGTTGTCAATGACCAATCCTAACCAATCTGATATATCACCGGGGGCCGTCGCATAAGCCACGACATCACCGGTAGCGCGGATGCTATCTGTAACATCGACGCCGGTATCGACAAAGGTCAATTTGTTGTTGATGTTTGTCACCTCTGACAGTGCACCGGTTACTACTCCCCCCTCAGTCATCTTTTGCCCCCACCAAGTACCCTTACTTATCACGTCATAGGCCTTTTGACCGTTAAGGATACGGCTATCATTACCGGCAGCTACGGTATCGACTGCAACACCGTATTTTACAGACAAAACTTTATCGACCGACATTTGTAATCCAGTGCCGGGAGTAAATGCAACACCGCCACCTCCGGCATAGTCAGGGTCAACATACAGCAAACCGGTAGCACTATCTATGATAAGGCCGGAGTCAGGCTTGATCTGTACACAGCCGACCATACCATAACCGGCATGAGGTAATACTATGTCATGATCGGAGGTGGCATAAGCTACTACATCACCCTCTGATAAAGCATGATACTTTGTCTTGATGTATTGCGCGGTCTCTTCTAAAGGATTGTTGTCTTTATCGGTTGTTATGAGTGACCAGTAGCCAGCAAAGGCCAATCCTCCGAAAACATCCCCCCCAGAAGATCGACCTCCACTGAGTGCGGAATCAAGTGTTCGCCCCGTACGCGGAGTGGCGGCGATCTCTCTTACTTTATATGTATACTGTTTTGCCATCCTAATCTGTAAACTCAACACCTTCGTAATTGTCGGCCTCTATCTCTACCATATTTATCTCAGAAGTGGCCGCACTTAAATTTTGCACCTCGGAAGTAAGCATATATTTTCCGGGTGTATTCTTTTCTGAGCAGATTGTAAATTCGGGCAACAATTTGACTGTGCCGGTAAACTGATTTTTACGACTACCAAATTGAGAATAGATAGTTCCAATAGCTAACTGTTCCAAGCCGGCAGTATGGCCATTACGAAAAACAGTTTCTATCATATCGTTTGAATCAGAACGAAACACGACACCTCTTGCTGCAGGAGACGCTTTTTTCATTGTTCCTATGTGTGTCTCAATCTCATACTCTTCTTCCGCATCCTTTTGAATCCAGGCCGTATGTACCTGGTCTTTTAAGTCGAGCTTGTTGCCATACTTATCAACAAGCTCTATATTGAATGATTTATACAATACCCATCGAACATGCTGATATATGTCTTTTTCTTCTCTCTTATAGTCAAACTGATAAATACCAATACCTACCCGAATATCTAACCAGCCGGCAGTTGGTGGCATTTTAATAAATTCACCCTCACCTCTTTTCGTTATATTTCGTGGGAGACCTCCACGATAATAACCTATTATCTGCCGGTTTGTACTCCACCCTCCACCAAGTCCGGTGTTGCTTTTACGGTCGCCTTCGTTATAGTAACACAAATAACAATCACCCCACGAACCTTCCCCGGCATCCCAATTGCCTGTTAAGTTGTACCTATCGTTCTCCATCACGTTTTTATTTCTGTAATGGTATAGAGCCTTTCCTTCCTCATCACGTAGTGTAATCATTACAGGAACATAAGCAAAGTTGCACCAATCTTTCATTTTATCAGCATCTCCTGTCTCTGTCTTATTTGTCGGTTCTTCAAATGGATTATATCTTGTATCAAACATAAAATTAAGAGTCAATTTAAGCATATAATCTTCTCTTCTATATGAGACATATCCCAGATAAGGCTGCTGCTTAATCCGAAACATTTCAGCACGTACATGTTTTCCATCCAACATACAGGAGACTGCTTTTTGAAGATATTGCCGACCTGCTTCCGGTGTGCAGCACCAAGCAACACCACGATCGTCACTCCCGCTATAAGTAGGATCAATACAAAAATATTTTGCTCCACATCCTGAGACAATCTCGAATTTATTATCAGTAGTTGTTGAAAAATGAATTTTATATCCAATAGCCGGATTAGATGTCCCTATGTCATCACTATTAGTATAAATCGTAATCCCTCCTGTTTCCGGTTTTTTATAATCATCTTCATCCATTTCTGCCGATAATATATCCGTTTGCTCGTAGGCGGAAAAAGTAATTCGTGCATTATTATAAACTTTATCAACACTGAGAGTACTATCCCGCCTTACCCATTTTACCGGGACTGGCATTTCTGTTACGATCTGATTGATATCAAAGATATGTATAACCCCATTCTTTTGCTGAATATGAGCCGTGAACGGGGTTAGAACATACTCTAACACATCCTGAAAATTATCTGCTTCACCGTCCTCGTTATAAAAGTTGTCGCTTAAAATGCTTAGAGAACTAAAGATGTCGTTTGTATCGTAACTGTTCATCTTTGTAGAAAGATGTTTATCTATGGATTTATAGTTAATCCCCATAGCATCAATACAAGTATTTATGACCTCATTAATCCTCTTAAATCCAGTCTTGTTCCATTTTATCCGGGTCAACACTGCAAAATCACTGAAGGTTAATGAAACAACATACCCTTTAGGCGTGTAATATGGCTCTTCATACAACTCTGTATCAATCGTGCCACTCCAGTAAAGAGAACCAGCGCGGTAGATATCCAAACGTACAGTTTTAACAGCAACCGTATAGAGATCGATAAATTTACGATCAGATTGGCAAAGTATCTGCAAGGTTACAGCACTGCTACGTATCGGATCCAGCTTGTCCTGTTTTCCCCATTCGATTGTAACAGCCTCACGAACCAATGTAATTTCCTCAACAGCAAATGATTTGTCTGAATCCTGCCATATCTCTATATTATATAGGGTTTGATCTATATCTTTAAATCGGCTCTTGTATCGTATGTATAAACTCATTGTGTCCTCCTTTTAAATTGATTACGTTTCTCCTGTACTAATTCAAGATCCCGACCGGATATTCGACCTACAACATTCACGTCAATTCTGCTTGCGCTTCCTCCGGCAACGAGTTGGGACGCTATATTTTTCTGTTGTGCCCGATTAAGGATAAGCTCCCCTGAATTTACACGGGCCAGTATTTTATCACCAGAGAAAGAAGCACCAGGAATAATCCCTCCGTTTACACCAACGATACCGCCGGTTTCATATTTAGGAAGAGAAGCAAATGCAGCGCTCATCGCTCCAATCGCAGCTATTGCAGTTATCCAGCCAATAATCGGAGTTTCTGCTGCACTGGCAGCTCCCGCAACAAGAGCTTTAACCTGTAAGGCTGGTATTACAGCAGCAAGCGCCTGATACGTACTATTTAATGCCGTCAACGAGTTTACGCCATAAGTTATCCAACCGGCAGCACCTTCATTTGTTGCATTGCCAATAGCCAACAACATACTTAGCGTATGACCTAAAGATTCATTATACTGATTGGTAACCTTTACATCCTTAGGAGTTATTGCTGGTTTCAATTTTTTATTAGCGATTGGACTCACTTTCTCCTCTGCAGCATCAGAAGCTTTTTTTCCTACAACCTTTTTGCTTTCTAGCGGAGAAATTTCAGTGTATAACTCCAGCCTGTGTTTCTCTTTATTGAACTTATCAATAGCCATTTTTAGAGCAGCACGAACCGCACCATCAGTCTCTGCATTCAGCTTTTTAGTCAAGTCCGATATCTGAGCATTGATGTAGTCAATAGATACCTCAACCGGCTTTTCTTGTTTAGCTTTATTCCCAGCTTTCCCGGCTTTTTCTTTTTGTGCAGCACGGCTATTCACCCTCCTTTCCGTCAAATCTACCCTTAACTGAAGAGAGGACATTTCTTCCATTACTCGAGATTGCGCAATCAAAGTTTCTATACTTTTTTTGCGTGCCTCGTCGTTTTCTTCGGTGAGCCATCCCTGTTTGATTAAAAAGCCATTCTCTTGTTGGTATAATTCTAATTCTTTCTTCTTTTCAAGATACGCCTTTTGAGCTTTTGTAGTCGGGTCAAATCCGAAGTTTTTGACTTCATAATCAAACGATTTCTTTAATTTAGCGGCTTCATTATTCAGTTTGACATATTTTTTATAGGCTTCGTTCATGGGGGCAGTTGCATCACCACTAAAGTTTGTGTTTTGAGCAAAATACCTAACGTCATCAGCATTAATATTTAATCCGGATTTATTCGCATAATTTTTATTTAATGTTTCAAGTTCAAAATCTATTGTCTCCTTTGTTTTCTTATTAAGGTGGTTAACCACTCCTTGCATATTCTGTACTGCGTCTTTTTGCTCCGCAATTGTGCTTTCAGAATCTTTAGCAACCTGCTCAAACCTCTTAAGGTCTTTTAAATCATCTGCCTTAATAAAAGACAATGATAGTTTTTTATCAGCCAACTCATCCATCATGGCAGACAAATCTCGAGCGCTTTCAAATGCGCCAATAAGCCCGTTTTCGAAAGGAGTCCAGTCACCAGTAGTGAGACTTTTGAAAAACAAGTCTACTGAGTCTTTTGCCGCATTAATATTGTTATCAAATAAATCAGAAGTAGTCTGGTTGCTTCTCATCATTTTTTCCAATCCCTCACCCGCTGTAATGGCCAATCCAATACCACCGGCAAATTTTAAGAAACTGCTTCTAGCCGTCCCGATTGTACTCTCAAATTTTTTAAAATCTCCTCTAGCATCTTGCGTCTTTTTGGTAAACTCCTGCATTTGCTGCCTTGACTTTTTAAGGTTAGACTCATAATTATCAGTCACTAACTTTAATTTACATAGTATATCTGCCATCTTTCAATTCTTTTTCAATTAATTTTGCTGATTCTCGTAACTTCCTGAGTTCATTCAGGTCAACCTCTATATTTTCTTCAATATCCCCGCTGTCATCCCACGGCAACGGCATAAACTCCTCTGCCGTTTCTGCATCACATCCGGCAGTACGTGCCACGATGTAAGATGATATTCTAGTCCGCTCCCACGCGTCACGCTCACGCATAGCCGCACCTTCCAAATAGTCGTAAACCTCTTCCAGTGAAACCCTGTCTAAAAAATATACCGGATCCATGCCGTACCGTCCGACACAAATCCGGTATAACTCTCTAACACCTATTACTTTTTCTTCGGCACTTTTTTTTTATCCTCTACAGGAGCTCGTTTTTCCAGTTCCCCAGTCAGCCAATTATTGAAATTATCAAGAGGGGTATTATCCTCATCCAAGATAACAACAAACTGATCGAAGGTATAAGGAAAATCATCGTTACTAGCCAATAACGCCGAATAGAACAAGAGCGATACAGAAAGAAGAGTTCCGCCAGTAAACATCGTACCGGTTATACCTTCATACGTATAATACATTCGCAAGGAATACCTTATTTCATATTCCTTTCCATCAATTACTATTTTCATGATTTCGGGAATTTTTCTAATGCACCTTTACCTTTCAGAGACACGGTAATAGTTGCATTTTGTTTGTTGGCGGCAGTGATCTTTACACTGTCAATAATAGCCTTACCGGAATAACCTTTTTCAGGTTCCGTCCAACCTGCTGCAGGGACCTCCACATCAGAAGCGTTTTTCGCTACACCAAACTTAACATCTATCGGTTCTCCCTTCATCCATAGATCCACAAGACTTTCATAGGTAACATCTACGCTATCAGCCTCATCTGCACTACAAAGGTTGTCAGAACTAGCTGACCAGGCCCAGCCAGTAATTTCTGGATCATCCCAACCGCCACTATCTTTGCTGGCAGCATCTTCAGTATTAGCCGTAAGATCAATGCCGCATGAAGTTGCCAACGCTAATGCCTTTCCACCTACAAAAAGCATTAAATTTTTACCCTTAAGAGGTCTTTTTTTTGCCATATTATCAATTATTTAAAATGTTTCAAACTCAAAGTTTAGCACTATCACATAAACACCATTTTCATAAGTATCAGCACTCTTTTTTAGCTCTGCACCTCCGATTGTGTACCCGTCATATTGCTTTTTGCTTTGCTCTAACGTAATTCGTACATTCTCTGCTAAATCGGCCGCACTTTCGTATTTTTCAGCAACGCATAAAAGCGTTACCTGCGTTACATCTCCTACCCAACCATCTTTTGTATATTCACCGACTGCGTTAATATCACTAAATACGACGTAAGGACGGTCGGCACCTTCCGGGATGGCGATAGGATAAACCCGCTCACCAATCATACTACTCACATCTTCATCGGATGTTAACACACTGTATATATGCTTTCCAATCAGTAAACTCATGATCGTTTTTTATTAGCTATTTTAATAAGTTCTTTCTCTATTCCATCGTTGAGTATATCCTGAGCGGCTTTATATTTAGCTTGTACAGCAGGCGTAAAGAAAGGCCTAGCCTCCAACACTCCCCTGTTCGTTCCACGCGGATATTTGCCACGGCCTTTCAGTTCTCGTTTATTAGTACCCTGTTCAATAAATCTCAATAGAAAAGCTGGATTCTTATATTTCCTCCCCTTATATGACACGGTAGCTTTACGATTATCAAATAGGCCGATGCTTGCGCCACGTCCGGATTTATAGACGAGGGTATTAACCCCTTTTGACAAAAAGGCAGCGTTCTGGAGACTCCCGGCCTTATAAGATACACCTCGCAAATTCTTCTTTGTTTCAGTCTGTATCATGCGGGAAGATGAGGCAAGAGCCTTTCTCATCGCTCTGTTTAAGTCTTTATTTGACAAATCCAGATCATCCAGCATTCTGTAAAGCTGATGAGCATCTATTAACCATCCACCGTTGTCAGCCATTGTTGTCGTTTATTAAGTCTGCGATTATTGTTAATGATCTATCTGCCACATCAGGATTGATAGAGACAATATTGTACTGGTTACCTTCCCAGCAGATCCGCTGCCGATTGTTTACCTTATTGCTTCTCCGGCAGGTAATGACTACACTAGTCGGGTTCCAGACTTCACCGGCGAGAATTGCCCGGCTCCCTTTACTGAATTTCACATCTGCACGACAGGAGTAAACAGGGTTCCAGGTCTGTATTTGTTCCCCAAAGTTATTCCGACTGGTATCGGCCTGAAGAAAGGATATTCTATCTTTGAGTAAACCGGATGATATCATATAATTTTCTTATAAGGGGTCATCAAAGACTCAACACCAAAAGGTACCCGGGATTGAGCTGTAGAACTAACAGCCTCCCTAACTCTATACCAATGCGCTGCAATCATAAGTATCGCCATTTCCAGATCTTCAGGAAAGCCACCATGTTCGGCAATTACATCGTCAAAAGTCCTGTTAAGGCGTATTTCGACAAATCGCTCTGCTGCGGCCCCATACTTTAATATCTGTGCGTCGTCTTCTTCAAAATCAACATTGCACTGCTTCTTCAAATCCTCTAACACTACTCTCATATCATTGCATTTACAAAAAGAGGCGGTATTACCCGCCCCCTTCCTTCATATAATAAAAAAGATTGCTACAAACAATGTTAAGCTTTAGCAGGTGCAGCAGCCTTAACCGTTCCCAAAGCAAAAGCCTCGGTTCGGGCTGAAGTCATACTGAACTCGGTATTTAACACAAAATAGGTCATATTCTTTTTTGCCCCAGTGTAAGGATCCACAATAAAATTTATATCACCGAACTGGCCAAACAATTCATAACTGAAAATACCGAAACCGATCTTTCCTGCACCAATATATTCAGTGACAAAGACAGGAACACCGCTGATCTTTCCGTTCTGGATAATCATAAGACCGCTACCGGCATCAAGAGGGGTCGCTTCCAGGATTGCGTATAACTCGGCACCCATAACATACGCGCCTGATCCATCCGGAACAATACCCTTTGCATATACCTTACCACGCATCAATATGAGTTCCTTGTACGTCGGAACATCACCGGCAAACTGAACGGTCGTACCGGGTTCTTTAAAGCAACCAGAACATCCTGCAACAACTTCCTCCGGCTGGAACATCCATTTATTCAAAGTACGCTGCAATGCCAACGGTATCTGCATCTTTACGATCTCCAGCAAAACACCGCGCGTCTGATGTACTGCAAAATTTGATACAGGGATAGAAATACCGACACGCTTCGGAGACGGTTGTAATTTCGTGATATCAATTTTCTTGTCAGACAAAGCCACCTCCTGACCTGCAATTTCCGCATCAACTGCCGCAACGATCGGGAAAACATAATCACCGGCCAACCCTGTCTGTAATTTAATGCCAACCTTATCCAGGATCAAACCTTTTTCAAGTGGTTGGATAATATCACCGATAGTAACCGGTACAATATCTGTTGCACTGGCTAAGTCCTGCATCACGTCGGCGCGTTGCAACTTGATCGTAGTCTGGGTACTGTTAGTTACAGATTCACGAACGATCTTATCAAATGCGTCCGCACGACTTTCAACGGGGACAGGCTTACCGGCCTGCATTGCGTCAACTCTCATTGACAAAAGACCACGTTCGATACGGATAGATTCAAACTCTTTCTTTTCATCTTCCGACATAGAACGTTTTTCTTTTTCACACAGATCTGCCATCTCGTTCATACGGATATTGATCTCACCGATTCTTTTTAAATAATTCTTCATCTTGATTTTATTAACGTTAATAAATTTGCTCTATACTTCTACGCATCGCCGCGACCTCCGTGGCGGCATTGCTGTTTTCCGGCTCAATAACTCCGGCATCTTCCATACTTCTTCTACTTACTGAAGTAGCCTGATAAGCTGGATTTTGTACGATTGATATATCATACATCTGTGCTATCTTTTTCACTGAACGACAAAGATGTCCCTCTTTGTCGCGGCTATAAGTACAACCCGTTTTTTCATCGATTGTAAATTCAAATGACGACCCGTATAATTCTCCACGTTTTACGCGCTCTGCCGCCCGCTGCCCGTCAATTGTACCAGGTACTTCAAACGAATACCGCACACCTTTATCATCAACTGTGAGTTTTAAAGACCCTTTTCCTTTAGTAGACCTCGCCAACAGTTGGCTGGGGTCATGATCTAAAGTCGCTTTAACATCCCACTGATCCAAATCGGCCTGTGTTACTGCCCCCCTCTCAATCGTTTCATACAGCATTCCACCAGCCAAAAAGTCATAAATCAGATTTGACCGGGAACCGAAAACAATGGCATAACCCTCAATCACTTCAGGTCTACCCTCTTCTGCCGCCCGCACTAGTACGTTGACAGCATCGGAGTAAGTTCTTATTTCATGATTATTTTTCATCGTCTTTATTATTACTGTTACTACCTGATAAATTGGCCGCACTTTCTGTTTCTCCGCTGATTTTAGGAGAATTTATAGGAGCCACATTACAGGATATAAATACCTGATCTCCTCCCTCAACCGGTTTCAGATCCTTTTTACGTCGCCAGTCATTAACAGTCATAACCCCATTTGACAACGTTGTAGTCATATAGGCGCCCTCTGTTGCTAGGTCTGTCGTGTATATGCTTGATTTATCAAATTCAAATTTGTAATACCGATAAAAGTTACGATCCACTAGCTTGGCAAAAAACTCCATTTCGATTTGTCTTAGGGTTGGTGCCAGTGTATCAGTCAAAAATGACACCTGAGACATTTCACTCGCTTTATAGTTCGCAGACTGACCAGCAAAAACCTTATCCGGATGCACGCCAAAGAACCGGCAGATTTCAAGAACACCGAATTTTTTACTTTCCAGTAGTTCCATGTCTTTTTGACTGATTGACATGGTAGAGAACTTTGAGTCACCAGGAACAGAAATGATATCATTCCCTGATTTAATCGCCTCTTCAATTATTTTTGCGGCTGTTTTTAACTGACCATCCTGTAATTCTCCGAACCCTTTTGCCAGGCTGTTATCGTTACTAACAAGCCCTTTCAGACGGCCACCGGTAGCAAATGCGGAAAGGGTTTCTTTGTCCGCTGTTGCAGATATCCCCAGTACATTTGCCCCGTATTCAATTGTAGATACACCAATATAACCACCGTCTAAGCTAAAATTTCTGATATGAATGATCTGGCTAGCCTTATATGTTCCGAATACGCCGTTTGTATAGTCAGTGATTGTATAAGTATTCAGATACTTATCAAAACTCACACTATGAGGACTGCATAAAATAAGCTCATCTAAATCACCGCCAACCATACGCGGAAAAACGTACGCATTCCCCCTTGTTACCTTCTCTATTATGATATTACGCATAAACTCATAGGCCGTCATTCTGGGATTAGCTTGTACAGTAAGGAGATAATATAGATTAGATTGATAATAATCAACAAAATACCCCTCAGCTTGATTATACCGCTTATATTCAAAGGGTAACGATGCTACACCAGCTGATAAGATATCTATACACCTAAAGACCGCCGCAATTTTCATAGCCAAAGCAGGAGAATTGACCGAAACAACCCGTCCGGAAGATGGTGGCGGCTGTGCTGTTATATCAAAATAGCTTTGCCGGTCGGGAACAATACCACCAGCAGGATCAGACCTTTTAAATCGAAAAAAATCAGAAAAATTCATACCTAGCTTTTTACCACCCGGCACTCCCTGATAAATTGGCCGCACTTCTGCTATTGTTCGTAGTTATTGAATAGCCAGAAAGTCATTAACTTTGTTATCACCCCATCAATCTTCCGGAACTGGCTACGCTTGATAGGTTTCTTATTCTCATTTCTATCCGTATCAAGTACAGCGTTGCCAAAGCAATAAAAGTTGATCGGATTGTTATTTATCTTCAATTTCCCGGTCCTGGCCGCATATTCAAAGCTCTCGACAGGTGATGTAAAATTCCCGTATGTCTGTGGCACAGCTTTGAGTACTCCCATAGCTCCAGCAGCCCCCAGCATGTTAACGCATTCCTGGGACTTGTACGCATCGTATCCTATTTGTAGTATAAGTAACACCTTGTTTCGGGCTAGAATATCCTCTACAATCATCCGGTAGTCGATTACATCCCCTTTGCATGGTTTCAAATACCCGGCATCAACCCAGCGTCTGTAAAGTTCCTCGTTCGGGTGCCCCTGTAAAGCTCCCTCCGGAAAATAGTAATCCGTATGAGCAAAGAAAGACCGGTTCAACTTTGAATAGACAGTATAAGTTACAGCTGAAAAGTCGTCGTGTACTGACAAGTCAATAGCAACCATTGCCTCCGGCCGGCCCTGGACTTTATCTATATCAATATCACAAGCCATTGACTGAGCAAAATCCGCACTTATCCAAGCCCGCGCCTCATCAACTGCAAAAATATTTAATAGCTTATTGCGGAAATCTTTCATATCAGCACTCGATCGTAGCGCTTTGTTATATTCGTAAGCATAAAAATCCGGCTGTATTGTTATTCCCCAATGCGGCTGCACCTTCTTCCATGTTCTTTCGTTGTCCTCCTCGTCGTCCACATCAGGTTCAAATATATGAGCGAATATAGTATCATCCTGTTGCTCTCCGCGTAAGATCGCTTTGTAGCCTTGCAGCATCTCATAAAAAGGAGCATCCACTTTGTCGCTTGCAGTTGTGATAACGATAGTAAGCGGGTTTTCACGGACACCCATAGATGAGGTTAGTACATTTTTTAGATCCGCGCTGTTTGCCTGGGAATATTCATCAAGTATAACTACCGACGCATTAAGCCCGTCCAGCTTGTCCGGATTTGTGGCCAGGCATCGCGCCAGAGAACTTTTACCTTTCATCCGGTTATATACAACTTCCCTGTTCAGCTTAAAATACCTCAACCTTTTGTCAAGCCCCGACAAGATGCTTTTGATCTCCCTGAAACAGATCTGAGCCTGATCATAACTATTCGCACCAACATAAGCCTGAGCATTTGCGTCACCAAATAGTAAATCATAGATAGCTATCGAAGCTACAGAGGTAGTCTTACTAAATTTGCGAGGGACAAACAAAAGAGCTTCCCGACAAAGTCTTTTCCCGTCCGATTTGTAGAAACCTAGTATATTTGCGAATTGAAAGACTTGTATAGGCGTAAGTTTATACCGAGTCTTCCCCTTCTTTCCAGTAAATTTCAATCGTTCATAAAAACGAATAAACTTAATTACATCTTTAGGCCGGAACTTGTATGTGTCAAGGAGTCGAAAGAATCGGGTAATAGAAAGAAGCTCATACAGATTGTGAGCGTCAGGATCGGAAATACATTGCAGAACATAATCACGCAACCGGGTGTCTGTATTGCATAGTCCGTACGAATCTACATTTATAGAACGCAACCGGGCGACTGTAAAGGATTTCAGTTCTCTGAGTTTCTGCTTTTCGGTTTCTTCCATTTCATTTCACACTCTCAACATCTTCGATTAAATCACTCAACTCATCATCGTCACTGACTGACAGCGTTGATAATGTAAGCCCTAATTCTCTCAACCCCTTCCTTACGCTTTCCTGTGAGTCTTTTAAGGTTTTGAATGCCGGATGAGGAACCAACTTTATATTGTTCTCACGTGACAGTTCTTCAACAAAACTAGATGTCAAATCCTCAATATCATTCTGAGCTAGCAAAAAAGCATAATACGACCCTGCAACCATGCCTATGCAGATCTCCAAATCTCTTGAATAAGTACCCTGTCGCTTTAATGCCGATCTAATTTTTGTCTTTATAGTTTTTACTGTTTCCATATATCACTACTCCCCCCCCAGAAAAAAAATACCTCGCGAGTGTAAATACTAAAAGGGCGAGGTTTGGGCCTTTCGCCTTCAATTAAAAAAAGGCCCTCCCCCCTTCCCGATTTGATCATAAATACCGCCCCTTAAAGCTCTTTACCTCTCGTTCAGTCTTGTTCTTTACTACATCCTTTCCTCTTGAGTGCAAAGCCTTGTGTACTTCAATATGACACTCATGGCAAAGGCTTACAAGATTATCAGGATCATACGCCAGCTTTCTCATTGCTTGTTCACTTCTTACCGACTCTACCGGTATACGGTGATGTACTTCTGTTGCTGACGTGTATATCTCTTTACTCCTACATTCCTCACAAAGTGGCCGCAGTTTCAATTGTTTGTTTCTGAGATTGCGCCAGGTCTGGCAGTTGATTAACTTTATATAGGTAGGGTTGTGTGACATATCAGATGTATTTACTCATTGGATCAATCTCTTTATCTACAGTGGTGTTACACCTGCGCTTTGGCTTCTCTCCTTTATACCGGCTTTCTGCATCGGTGAAACCGGAGAACATTTCTTCTATCTCCATCGGGACAGGCTCAGCGATTGGATCGTTATCGGGATCCGCTACACGTAGGAAACAATGGACTAGATAATTTAATATTTCATACACGGATTTAAACCCATACTTTTCTTTGATGGCATCAAGACGGTCAAAGTCTACACCTGTCACCCTGCTTTTAATATGTCTGAATCGTTTCATAGCAATGCAATTAATTTGTATATTTGTTGTGAGTGAATTACATTAAAGCGTTTTGTTTTTTACAAAGCCGTCCGGTTGCCGCCGAACGGCTTTGCTTTTCTATTCATATTGCTTCACTTCTTTCGTGATTTGAAATATCCATTAATCAATTTAGTCCTTAGGATTGTTATATATT
>NZ_CAJJWO010000048.1 GCF_905196875.1 uncultured Parabacteroides sp.
AAGCCTTTTTTCTCCAACTCCCGCTTTACTCCTTTAAAGTTTAACGGTTCCAGAACGCCGGTGTATTTATCTATTTCTTTCAGGTTCGGAAAGACAGAATACTGTCCGATCTCATGGGTTACAAGCGGGACGGTCATTCCTTCGACTGAAGCCACATAGTCCTTATCGAACGAAGGGGATTGAGAATCGAAGACTCCCTGACCACGAACCCACCCTTTCTTAGTCCATTGCGTAATAAAAAAGTCGTCATTCGGTTCAGGCCAGTCACCATGCCCCTTTTCAAAGGTGAAAGAGGTTGTCGTATATAAACGGCGTGGGTCTTTGCTCTTGACATGATCCAGCAGACCGGACAGGAAATCAAAATCGGGTTGCAACTCATTTCCAAGACTGAAAAAACAGAATGAGGGATGATTACCATATTCTGCCAGGATACGGTCGGCCTCTTTGTAAAGGAATTGATAGGTTTCCTTATCCTGACCTAACGTAACCGACCAAAGCGGCAATTCCACCTGCAGATAAAAACCTAAAGAGTCGGCTACCTGAAAGGCAGCTTCAGGCGGACACCAGGAGTGGAAACGCAAATGATTCAATCCCCATTCGCGGGCAGTCAGAAAGACCTTCTTCCATCCTTCCGGTTCCATCGGCGGACGGCCGGTAAGCGGGAAGATACAGCATTCGAGCGTTCCACGCAGGAAAACTTTATTTCCATTTAATAACAGATCAGATTGGTTATGACTGAATTCACGCATACCGAACTTTGTACTTCGCCCGGCCTTCACCGAACCGGCTTCCACATTTAGATCTAATTGATACAATGTCGGAGTGAATTCATTCCATACCTGCATCGAGTCACCCATCGGGCAAGTGATGTCCAACTGCGTTTCTCCCGATGGAAATTCCATATCACGCGTTACGGTTGTAATCGGAGTATTTTTCTGCTTTTGTACTACAGCCTGCAAAATGCCTCTTGTAGCCTGCCCACGATTAGTGACTGTTCCTTTCACATGTATTTGTTTACCGGGAACGTCCGGATACACTTGTAAATCTCCGATGGAAAGGGCTTCTTTTGCCGTAAGGGATATTTCACCGATGATACCGTTCCACATAATCTGTGTTTCGTTGGTATAGGCATGAGCCATATCGTTAACCGAGATATCATGTCGTTTCCGGTTATCGACGCAGACGGTCAACTTATGTTTCCCCGGTGTCAGGTATTCCGTCAGGTCGAAAACATGCGGGCTGATCAGACTTTCGTTATATCCGGATACAGGATTCCCGTCTACCCATACCCTTGTTTGCCAGATAACACGTTCCAGCTTTAGTTCGATGGATTTGTCTTTCCAGTCCGATGGAATCGTTATTTCACGGGAATACCAGGCGGGACCTACATAACTGTTTTTACGGGTCAGATGAAGTATCTGCGGTTTACCGATAGAAGGCGGCAGGGTATTCGGAACACCGTATCCAGCTTCGTCTGTCGTTCCTGGTAGTTGGATCTTATCGGCAAACGAACGGTCGAACCATTTCTCCGATACACCGACATCGGTACTATCCATCGCAAACTGCCATTCCCCGGCCAAAGATAGCACCGGTGATGTTTCCTTACAAGCAGAAAACATCATCAGAGAGATACATATTAATAGAAGTTGCTTCATCGTGTTTAGTATATTATTAGTCCGATTGTTTCTAAATCATCGCCCGATGTATCTGTACCCCCTGATGGTTATTATCCATCCCGGCAGCGATCTCGAAATACTTAACAGCCTTTTCAGTGTTTCCTAATCCCAGGTGGCCTAATGCCATCAGGTAATTGCAGTGGATACGATTCTTCTTGTTCATGTCGTCTTCCCAAATTTGCAGATCAGGCAAGGACACGGCAAAATAATCCATTTTGAAAACATCATACAAATGTTTCTCTCCGTAAGAGATCAGGTTATTGAAACGGCCACGCGCTTCTTCCTCGCGTCCCAACTTACGTAAGGCAAGTCCCTGATAGAATATCTTATCAGGCTTTTGATCATTGTAATACATGGCAGCAGCGGGCTGACTGTTTCCAACGCTGGCTTCCAGGAAGAGAGCTTCAGCCTCTCCTTCCCTGCCAAGAGCTTTCAGGGCACAGGCTTTATAATAATTGAAATCGTTCTCCTGAGCTCCGTACAGTTTCCCTTCTCCAAAGTTATGCGGATAAACGAAACATTCTTCAATCAGGGCTAATGCTTCCATATACTTACTTTCAGCAAGATATTTTTTGACCAGTTCGACACGTGCCAGCTGATATTGTGCCGGGACCTTGCCTTCTCCCCCTTCCCACGGATGGAACTGGCGGGCATCGATCATACGGATAGCCTCTTCGTACCGGCCCAATTGATTCAAAAGTGTGACATATTCCAGATACAAATCATCACGCTGGAATGCAACTTCTTTATGTTCATCAAGGACAGCCAGTCGATCGGTATGCGACCGGTTCAGACGTTTGTACAGTTGATCGAGTTCCATCAGGATGCGGGCGTCTGTCGGATCGAGGGCAAAGGCCTTCTCCAATAGAATGACTGCTTCGTCCTGTTTATTCAGTTTATTGAAATAAGCCAGTGAAAGATTACGCAACACCGTCGGGAATGTTTCATCCTGTTTCTTCGAAGCTTCCCAACAAGCAATCGCTTCCGGGTACTGACGTTTGTCGTACCATAAATTACCCAGGTAATATAATGCTTTCGGAGTCTCTGCCGCAAAATCGATTACTGCCTGAAGAGCCGGAATAGCTTCCAAGGTATTCGGGAAACAACAATCAGGTATTTGTTTCTCTGCCTCACGGATAGCCGCTAAAGCCTCTTCTTTCCGATTCAGACGGATCAGGAACCAGCTTTTATAATAATGCAACATCGTCTGGTCGGCAACATGTAGCCTGATAGCCGTATCAGCCACTTTCAGGGCTTCTTCCCAGCAACCAGCCGACGCATAATCGAGTGCCAGTTCGCCATAGTTATGCCCTTCCGGACGCATCAAAGCAACCAATGTTTTCAGATCGGATTCCTTTCCGGTTATCAGATACTTCTCAAAACCACAACCAAAGTTGAAACGGTCGATACGCAACGATTCTTCGATCAGGGCTATCGCTTCATCGTTTCGTCCCAGGTGACGAAGGATAACAGTTTTCAAATGACGTCCCCGGAGGTTATGCCAGTTACGGAGCAGGGATTTATCTATTTCATAGAGTGCCTCCTCCCAGTCTTCCCGGGCAGTCGACAATTGGGCGAGGGAATAATAACCGGCATCCTGCCAGGCTGCATTCCAGCAAGCTTTATAAAAAGAGTCATACGCTTCTTCATTCTTTCCCTGATACTTTAAGGAGAGTCCCAGATTGTACAACGGCTCACCGTCATACGGATTCGGATTCCGCTCTGTCAATGTCTTCACTGCCTCACGCAGATAAAGTTCTGCCTGGGCAAACTGTCCTTTGCGGATCAGCCACAGACCCATTGCGTTATTATTGCGCACATCGGTCGGGTCACGGCGAATAGCTTCCTGATAATAATCGGTAGCCGAATAAGTGGCGTGGCGGTATTGTTCGAGATGCAGGCCTGTCAGATACAGTTGCTCGGTAGTCTGTATATCTTTCGGATCGAGAGCTGCTTTTGCCGGTTCGGGAACTTCTTTGATAACATCCGGTTCAGGTTCCCATGTCAATACCTGTTTGCCTTTTGCATTACAGATACAAACCTTCACATCGCACAGGCTATCGACAGGGACAAACTCTTCCAGTAGATTTTCCGGTGTTATGTCGCGGGTAATATCGAGACAGGTCTCCCCTGCTTTTTCGATGGTAATATGCAAATCCTTTTGTATCGAAGTGGCAAATATCTTTAATAAAGCACCCTTTCCATCGGGTTCTATATTCATCAGAAGGTCAGAAGAGGCATTCTTCACTACACCCAGTTCGCGATAAGGCATAAAGTATTGGGTAAAGGTCTTCTCTTCGTAAGGTTGCAACCAGGTGAAGTCGGGCTGGTTGTCGGTATAGACGCCGGTCATCAGTTCGATATACGGACCGTCCGCATCTGTCAGGTTACGATCCCAGGCTTGTCCAAAGTCGCCATTACCCCAGGTCCATTGCTTTTTACCCGGTGAGATATGGTGGTTCGCTACGTGAAGAACACCGGCACGGGTATCATTTTCATAGCCTCCCACAAAGTTATATTTGGAACGGATCGCCATATAAGAAGTTGGAACCGGTATATTCTTATAACGGGAAATATCCACTCCCGCCGAATAATCCATCTTATAGTAAGTACCGGTAGCGATCGGATAACGGGACACATCGCGTTTTCCATGATCGAACACGGCATTTACATCAGCGGGGAATACCGATTGATAAGCATCATTCACAGCCACCGCCGGATTTGCCCACCAAAGGAATGTCTGGGGTACCGGGGTCGGATTATAGAGTTTACCCTGTATCTCCAGCACGGCACGCCCCGGACGCAACGTAAAACCTGCCATCCCTTTCTGATGGAACATCCGTTCGCGTTCGCTCACCCAGACAATGGCACTGCCGTCGGCACACCGTTCGATCGTATAGTCGATCGGCAGGAATGTACTCGGGCGATGGTGTTGCGGCCAGTTGAATTCGATACCACCCGAAATCCACGGCCCGGTCAACCCCACTAAAGCCGGCTTGATAACATGATTATAGTAGATGAAATGGCGGTTTTTGATCTTATCGTACGCCATCTGCACACGTCCGCCCAATTCGGGAAGGATCATTACTTTTATATATTCGTTTTCGAGCCACACAGCATGGTAACTCTTATCCTCGCAGGTATCTTCTATCTTTTCTACGACCGGATAAGGGTAAACCACCCCACTGCTTCCCTGGTAAACACGCTTCTCCAGGAACATCGGATTCTTTTCAGCTTTGCCAATACCATAGGTAGGAAGAAGGATGTCTTCTTCCCAAACTTTCACATTCTCAGTCATTTCAGTATATTTATTTCGTTAATTCTTTTTCCAGTTCTTCGAGTGTCTTACCTTTCGTTTCAGGAAGCTTGGCACGGATAAACAAGAATCCGCCCAGACAGATGAGACCATACAGCCAGAAGGTACCCGAAGCCCCTACCGCCTCATTCAACAACGGGAAGGTATATGTCAGCAGGAAGCAGGCCACCCAAAGGAAGAAAGTGGAGATTGCCATCGCCATTCCGCGTATCCTAACCGGAAATATCTCGGAAAGAACCACCCAGACTACCGGCGCCAGCGACATGGCATAGCAGGCGATTACCATCACGACGAGCAGCAACATCGGCCAACCGCTGATCCCGAGGAAGTAACAGGTTCCCAGAATGGCATAGATAACAGCTAATCCAGCCGAGCCGACAAACATCAGTGTCCGTCTGCCCCATTTATCGACAGTATAAATTGCGACAAAAGTAAAGATCACATTCGTTACCCCGGTCACCACAATATTCATCAGGACATCGGATACGGCATAACCGGCCTCCGAAAATATCTCGTGCGCATAATTAAAGATCACGTTGATACCACACCACTGCTGGAAGATGGCCAACACAATTCCGATGATCAGCACATTCCGTACTCCCGGTTGAAGCAAGGCGCTCCAGTTTGCCTTTTCCGCCTTTTCATCGGTCAGCTGTGCCAGTTCTGTCAATGTCTGATCGGCATATTGCTCACCACCGATACGTATTAATATATTCCGGGCCTGCGTTGTCTTTCGAACTGTTGCCAGCCAGCGGGGACTCTCCGGAATAATAAAAGAAAGAACGAAGAATAATCCTGCCGGAACCAGTTCTGCCCAGAACATCCACCGCCAGGCCCATTCCACACTTTCGGCACTCAGCACTTCACTACCCTTCGTAAAATACTCCCCGATCTGCCAGTTAGCCAACTGAGCCATCAGGATACCCAACACGATAGTTAACTGATTGAGTGAAACGAACTTTCCGCGAACCGATGCCGGAGCCACCTCCGCTATATATACAGGTGAAATATTCGATGCGATTCCGATACCGAAACCACCGACTATGCGATAGAGAATAAACCAGGTAAAGTTGTTGACCGCCCCTGTTCCATAGGCAGATAATACAAAAAGAAAAGAAGCGATGATCAGCATCTTTTTTCGTCCATACTTGTCACTCCATTCTCCGGACAGTAATGCCCCCGCCAGACAGCCTATCAGAGCACTGCTCATCGCCCATCCGCGAAGAGCGGCAGAGCCTTCGAGCCCAAAGAACGGTTCATAGAAAATCTTTGCACCGCCGATCACCACCCAGTCGTAACCGAATAGCAATCCTCCCATAGCTGAGACAAGGCAGATAAGTAATAAGTAAGCAGTCGTTCGCTTCATGGTAATAGAATTAAATTTATGGTACAAAGAAATCGGTTTTCCGCTAATAGGGAAATAGATAAAACCGGCTTGGAAATGGACAATCTTTCGATTCTCCTTTCCAGGCCGGTACACCAATGAAAATAGTTGCTTTTCCGGGAGTTACTCCAACTTCTTCAGACTCACGCCTACCGGTGATCCGTCCACCTTCACGTCAGCCACTAATTTTCCGTCTTTCTGATTAAATGCGATTTCCACATCGCTGCCTTCAACACTCAAACTACATTTATAAGTATCTCCCACTTTATCGATCCGATCGACAATAATCTTATCATAATTAATACTGAATGTTACATTCAATTTACCGTCTTTTGTTTTAAACTCGATATTCCCTTTATCGTACCCGTAAGGAACATCGGTCGCACTATACTCCCATTTACCGGATAATCCGTCTGTCTTGTCCTGTGCGGATACTGTTAACGAAAAAAGCATACAAAATAAAATACTTACAATCTGTTTCATGATAATTTACTTTTTAATGATTACTTGTATCGTTGAATTCAACAGTAGCAAAGATAGAGGCATTTTCCTGCAACAATTCCGTTTCCGGGGTATATTTCCCTATTCCGGGACGAATGGGTAAGGGGGTAAACGGGTTATATCTCGAGTGCTTCTTTCATCAATCCGACATATCCCCGCGATACCGGGACAGTCCGGGTCACACCGCTGATCTCTATCTCATAGGTACGTCCCGCTTTCCGCAAACAATGAATCGCTTCCCTGTTCACCAGATAGGAACGGTGACAACGAAGACTGCCAAAAGGAACCAGAATCTCTTCCACATTCTTCAGGGAATTCCGGATAAGTTCTTTAGTGACCCGTTGTTCCTTTCTGAAATAAACCAGCACATAATTATCGGCAGATTCAATAAACAAAAGATCTTCCGGTTTAAGAGAGAGACGCAATTGCCCGTTTTCATCGGTAATATTGATCCGTTCCGCGCGGATTGGCTGTACTTTGAAAGACTCTGCCCTTTGTAAAGACACCTTCCGCTCCCGCCTGAGTTTCAACAAAGCGAACAGGTTCAACCCGAACAGATAATATAGCAGCAGAATAGGTATC
Source organism: uncultured Parabacteroides sp. (assembly GCF_905196875.1). GTDB lineage: Bacteria > Bacteroidota > Bacteroidia > Bacteroidales > Tannerellaceae > Parabacteroides. The sequence continues at coordinate 7,460 of NZ_CAJJWO010000048.1, forward strand.
ACCATCCGGGCTGTCTGGAAAAAGTTCGTCATCCAGGGATTATCCGGACTTTTATATAAAATACCTAAAGAGACGATCAGAAAGAGTGCATCCAAAAGATACCCCAAACCAAGATGATACATCTTCATGGGATGTCTCCTCCAAAGAAAAGTCTGTAATAGCTGAGATGCTAAAATAGCCAACCCGACAACCACCAACAATCCCGCCAGGGCAAACGAGTGGAAAGGAGAAAGATATCCGATCCAGGAAATAATGTTAAACGGAGAAAACAGATAAAGAAAGAAGACGCAGAACACCTCCATCCCTCCGATAAAAAACATACGGGTCTGAAAGGATTCCAACAAATCGAATGGCCTATTCAAAAATTGTATAACCGGTTTCATTCTTCCTCTTTATATTATTCGGGGATAAAGATAAAGAATAAATGGATTATACATTGATCGAATAAATAATATATCTTTGCAGGCATCTATAATCCAGTACCATGATCAAACTAAAAGACGGCTTCAGCGGCGAACGGGCACTCGTGTTACCTCAATCCATTGTACAGGAAATGGAAAAAGATGCGCTTTCATCGATCCTGCACATCACGGACATCGGTTATTACCCGAAGGCTCTTCATCATTTCCGCGAACGGACGGAACCGGTCAGCCAGTTTGTCTTTATCTATTGTATAGAGGGAGCCGGATGGTTCCGCATAGGCGAACAGGAGTACACCGTGACCGCCAACCAGTATTTTATCCTGCCGGCCGGAATCCCTCATGCCTACGGTTCGGACGACAACAATCCCTGGACGATTTATTGGATACATTTTAAAGGGAAGCTGGCCTCCTCTTTTGCCGGACAAGCCTCTCGCCCGATCGATATAAAACCCAGTGTGCAGTCACGAATCAGTAACCGTAACGACCTTTTCGAGGAAATATTCCGTACACTGGAGATGGGATACAGCCATGAAAACCTGCTGTATGCCTGCTCCGCATTTCACTATTACCTGGGATCTCTGCGCTATCTCCAACAATACCGGGAAGCAGCTCGCAAAGAATCCGATACAAATGATATCGTAACCGCGGCTATCCATTATATGAAAGAGAATCTGGAAAAGAAACTGACATTAGCAGATCTGGCCACCCATATAGGTTACTCACCGTCCCATTTCTCCGTCCTGTTCAGTAAACGTACCGGATATGCTCCGCTGACATACTTCAATCACCTGAAGATACAGCAAGCCTGCCAACTGCTCGACTTCACAGACATGAAAGTCAATCAGATATGCTTCAAGATAGGGATAGAAGACACCTATTATTTCTCCCGGTTGTTCAGTAAGGTGATGGGGATGTCGCCCAGGGAGTATAAGAAGCAGAAGAAGGGGTAAAATACCTATTTAACAATAGGTATTTCCTTCAAAGTTCCTCCTTCATTATATTTTTGGTTATTAGGTAAACCTTTCTTTCCTGTACCAACCTCTAAGAGTTTTTTCAACTCATCCAGATAGGATTGATATACGTCTCTAGGAGATACACCATACTTCTTACAAATGGAAGAGGCCATACCAACCACTTCTCCCATCATCCCTGTTGTTCTCATGACACGAACTGTTCCCAAGGCAACATGGGTCACACTTATATTACGTCCGGCCATAAACAGGTTATCAATATTCCGTGAATACAGGCACCGGTAAGGTATCGGATACGGATAGATATTAATATGTTTTGCGATCGACTTAAATTCCCTCTCCGGGAAGTTTTTCGTATTATCAGGATCCGGATAATGCAAATCAATGCTCCAAGTCGTAGCGGCTGTTCCATCTTCATGTGCTACATATTTACGAAGATCATCTTCCTTCAAAATATAATCCCCCATCAGACGGCGCGACTCACGTTTACCTGAGACATAAGCTACCCAGCCCAATTTACGATCACGATACTGGGAATTTTCCTTCATTCGATTTTTCAGGAAGCTCCAGTTAGAATATACAACCAATAATCCATAATCACGTATACGTTCGAAATCTTTTATCTGGTCATAATTCATTCCTGTCTCCCATGTCCATTCCCCCATCATCACCTTTTCAGAATTCTCCTCATTAAATTCCATGCCATAATTGAAATGAGGAAATACGGACGGTCTTTTTTCATCAATTGAATACCATTGGACTGATGCACCCATTGTCATCTTATCTCCCTTCTCTGGTGCAGTATTTTCACCGAATTCTTCCCGACTTTCACGTCCCATACGATAATCTGCACCAGCCAAGTAACCAATTGTACCATCGCCTGTACAATCTGAGAATAAAGGAGCTTTAAATTCCACTTCTTTTCCACTTTCAATGTGTTTAGAAATAACAGAAGTAATGTTATTGCCTTCTTTCGTGACACCAACAGCACGATAATTAAGAAAAAGAGTTATATTCTTTTCATTCTTCAACCAGTCTAGCTTTTTCTGATCTTCATAATATTCTGCCGGTTGAGCATTTCCACCACGTGTCGGGCCGAACTCTTTCTGAAGGTTACCAAGCTCTTTATAAGGGCCGGCCTCTATGCGCCCTCCCAAATGGACACGTATCTCAGAACTATTATTACCACCTACAACCGGACGGTCATTGATCAGCGCAACTTTACAGCCCAGTCGGGCCGCGGAGACTGCCGCACTCATTCCTGCAATACCAGCTCCTACCACAACAAGATCGTATTGTCCGGCCGGCACGGGAGCATCAGGCAATCCCAATGCTTTACGGCGGAAAGCCTCGAGCTTTTTTACGTCAGATGGGGGTACTTCTCTTTCCGATGTGGTAAAATAGATTGCATCGCAACGCCCATCAAAGCCTGTCAGGTCATGTAGCATTATTACTGTCTGCTGATTTTTCACCGATACTTTTCCGGCAGCCTGCCACATCCAGCCCGTTCCTTCTGCACCAAGCGGAGACGCTAATTTCTTATGGCCGACAGACAAACTGAATTTTCCGGGACCTTCCCCATCCTTCCAGGGAGAAGTCCAGTTGTAGGTACGTACATAAACATAATAAGTGCCGGTTTCAGGGAAGGCAACTTCCGTCCAGGCATCATCCACCGGTTCTCCCATGCCGTGCGCCAGCAAATAAGGCGATCCCATAAGATCCATAAACTGCTGGTCGACTACCCAACCGCCTTTATGAGTAAAGCTTTCAGCCTCTACGAAAAGGTTGGCGGCACGAATAGAACCTAAACCGGCCTGAAGCAATAGAACAATAATAAACAACTTTATTTTCATAGATTCAATTTATATAATTTATAATACTTTGTCATAAGCCAGCCCTATTTATCCGGCAAATAGCCATATCCGGATAAAAAAGCATCTGTCTTTCTCCTTACCTCGTAGAAATTATCCGTCAATTCTTTCCTGTACAAAAAAATGGGATGCCCGGCTCCCTCAAAAAGTTGAAGTTCGCAATCGACGCCGTTCCGTAAAAGTTTATCTCTGAACATTTCGGCAGTTTGTACAGACACCAGACGATCTTTCGTCCCCAACATAAAAATAGTCGGCGGAACACCTTCAGATATATGATGCATCGGGGATATCTCCCTGTATCGCTCTTTTATTCGGGAATGACTGAAAGTTCGAGATACATTATCGACTACCGCATAATATAAAATCAATAAATCAGGTTTGTAACCGGCCGAATCAGGTTCACCACTCCCGATTGTACCGAGAGCAGCAGCCAAATGTCCGCCGGCAGATGCACCGGCTGCAACAATTTTAGCAGAATCGATCCCGTAAGAGCCGGCATGTTTTCGGAGCCAGCGTATGGCATCTTTTGCATCCTCAAAACTATCGAACGGATCAGACCGATGCAAATATTCAATGCGGTAATCGACCGATACAGCAACCATACCTTTCGAAGCATAATAAGCACATTCCCTGTAAAATTGCATCGGAGTACCTAATTTCCATCCGCCACCGAAAAAGTAAACGATAGCTGGCCTTCTTTCTCCTGCATTTACCTGCTGCGGTCTGAACAGATGCAAGGTGAGGGAATCTCCGTTTGCTAATGTTTTATACCGGATTATCTCAGGAGAAAACGCCATTACAGGTGTAGGCAAAATCGTTTTCAGGGCATCAAACCAGACCGTAGCCATTCTCTCCGCTCCTTTTTCATTCGGATGAACTTTATCCTGAACGGTATATTTTTCCCAGTCAAAACTCCCGGTCTGATCGACCAGGCTGATATGGGAAGAATGTAATCCGGATACCAGTTCCACAATCTTACCGTTCAGAGCGGGGATATAAGAGTACTTAGGTAATTTTCCACTCGGTATTACCTGTGCAACCAGGATATGGGCGTACGGATTGACCGCCTGTATCTGGCTTATGATCGATTTATAAGCGGCAATCATTCCCGGAACCGGCTCCTCTTCAACAGAATGATTATGCCCGGCATGAAGTAAAACGATATCAGCCGGGTAAAGACGATATATGCTGTCTATCTTTGAGGCCAAGAACTCTGCATTCTTACCACCGAAACCGCAATGGTTCAATATCCCTATCCGGCATTTGCTCTCACGGGGACCGATAAAATCAAACTGATACCCGCCAGTGAGAAGTTTTTGCCAAAGCGGAAAAAGATAAGATTCGAAAGAGTCCGAACCCTCTGTTATAGAATCACCTACTCCCATAATAGTGAACCGTTCCTGTTTCTTCTCCTGAGCATAAAGGACAGTAGTGCCCCAGAACAGGAGAAAAAGAAGCGAATACAAATAAAAATATCTGTCTTTCATATCTTTAATTCTTTCAGGTTTACAGATCGACCTGGGACCGGAGTTTTATTTTCCCAGCCCCGGAGTCATCTTATTTATACTCCAGCCAGACAGTCACATTCGTATCCGAGTCTGAAATGAAACGGATCCATCGTGCCTGAAATGCTTCCGGAAATGGCCGGACCATTTCTTCTTCCGGTTTAACCTTGTAAGATGCATATTCCATCCAATCTCCATTCCCTGTCGGATCAACTTCTATTGTAAAAGTAACATCTTTATCCGACCGATGCGATAAGGTCAGTACTTTCTGATCATAGAAAGCTATCAGATAAGGGTCTGAGGCCACACCTGCCGTCACGGTTTCGTCCTGCCACGGGCCGCCTTTTCCGACCGGTTTACCCAACGACCATAAATCATCGATCACACCAACCCATACCGCAGCTTTCCCATCATCAGAAATCACTATATGGGGATTACTTTTAGCCTCTTCAGGGGTTATACCGGTCAACACAAGCATTCCCCGATAAGAAGCATAATCATTTATGCGGAACTGATGGGATGAAACCGGACGAATTTTGGCGAAACCATCTGCATTCTCCGCCGGAAGTTCGTAAAATGTCCCCATACAGGAGAACAGGTCACGTTCTGTTGCCACTTCCCGGCAAACACGAAGTAAACCCAGATCCGTCCACTTCCGGTAATTTTCATTACCTAGCGGCAAACGCCAACGCCGCCCGGAATCATCAATAATCAAGACAGAGCTTTTATCGACAAAAACAACCTGTTGCGGAATGGCAAATTTACTACGGATAAAATCAGCCGTTCCGGCATCCTCTTTCCGGATCAATTCCAACTTCTCACCCATTTCATAATAACCGGTTTCCGTAACTCTACCAACCACAACCGTGTTTGCCAATACGCCCAAGGCGCGACGATCATTTCCGAGTCCATACAGTAATCCGCCGACAGTCCTATTTTTATCGACACCGGTCATTCCTTTATAAACCGGATCAGAAGTTACAGGACGATTATCTAAAGATGTATAAGCAAAACCAGCGGTCGCCACCGTATTCTTATCTGTTTTCAAGCGGATCCATTCCCCTTTTTCCACGCCGGCAAAAGGAACAAAGGCCGCTTTGCCCGCATCAATCGTCACAGACTTCATGACAGTCCAATCGTTTCTGCCTCTTTCATCCACTTCAAAAGTAAAAGTAACAGACTGCTTACCTTCATTCTTTATCCAGGCACAACGATGATCCCACCCGGCAAACAGAAATGGCTCGGAAGCACATCCTGCTTTTACGTTTTCTCTTGCCCAGACTGCCCCTTCGACTGTAGCCGGCCCTAATTCATCGGGTTTCGTAAAGGAAGTAAACCACAAATTCGAGTTCGATTGCCCCGGACCTTCTATATCTCCTTTTACTTTCCGTTTGTTAAGAAATTCTTTCTGAGCGGAATCGTCACAACCGAAAACCAGCCGATCGTTCCAGCGGGTAAAATCACCTATTACTTTCAGATAAGCCGACCGCGGACGTAGGCCGGCACTATTTCCGGCAGTAAAAGTTCCGGGAAAACGCCAGAACAGCCCATGCATCGTCATCAGATAATCCGGTTCGGATTCTGTTCCGATATTACGGATACGCGGCCATTCGGTATTCCAACCATGCGCTCCGTCATAGCTGTGACTGGCTTTCGGCAGCCGGTAAAAAGACCATCCTTTCTTCGCGTCACGCACACCCAACAAAATTGATTTATGGTCCCAACCAATAGCCCATAACGGATCTGTTTCCGGATGCCTGTTCCCGCAGATACCACCAGGGCCAGTCACCTCCGTAAACTGGTTCCGGCGAACAACGCTCCAATTCTTTCCATCCCACTCTGCCAGTACACCGGCCTCTACATCAAATTTAGTCAAAGCCTCCTGAGTCCCTTCTCCATTATTGGAAAAAACCATTACACCCTGTCCGGAATACAAACCTTTACCATGAACACCCGGCAACAAGTCATTGACCGGTCCCGCATCGGTATCGTTCTTTTTCTTCTTTTTATTATTGCCGTCCTGATAAAGCTCATGTACTTCCAGGGTATTGACATCGACTTCATAGAACCCTTCTTCCATTGTTCCATAATAGATTTTATGAGTCGGATCCGTCAAATGACGTGCATTCCCCGTATGGCGTCCGGGCATAACAGAATAAGGTACTACTCGCACTTTTCCTGTTTTATCGATAGCATACGGTCCGATAAAAAGCTGGTTGCTTTCCGTATGGATCATTCTGTTCGCCGGAGTTCCGCCAATACTTTCTTTACGTATAATCTGCCGATAATCCGGAGTTATCTCATACAGTTTATCCGAAGAACCGTCAGGCAAATGCGGACCGTAAGTGATCACCCACAACCGGTCGGCCCAGGGTACGACTGCTCCGGTTCCACACTCTCCTTCGTTATTATAATAAGCCAGACGGGGATAAATGCCGGAGACAGAGTCGGGTATATTTGTCAACTCTTTCGACTTCGAACAGGCTATAATCCCAAACAAAGACAAAACTCCAATTATATATTTCACTTTCATCTCTAATTCATTTTATTTACACATCACAGGATTAACTGCCCTTCTTCCTTCAGTCTCTTCCTTAGATACACCGTATCGATTTTATGTACATCATTCCCAGACTGCTGAACAGCATGCATAGCAGCCATACCTGCCGCTTCACCGGTAACCAGACAGCAAGGCATGACCCTGGTACTGCCAAACGACTCCTCATCCGTAGAGATACAACGCCCTGCCGTCAGCAAGTTTTTAATGCCCTTAGGAGTCAGACATCGATAGGGGATTCCATGCGATTCACCTTTCCCATAATGTTCCGGCGTATGCTTGCCGCTATGGATATCTATATAATAACAGTTACGTCCGATCTCATCGTCAAATGATTTACGTTGTCTCCAATCATCGACGGTAAAAATATAATCTCCCTCGATCCGGCGACTATCCCTTACTCCCAGCAAAGAAGCGGTTCTTACCACAAATGCATTTCCGAACGTCGTGGGACGCACATCCTTCATCGCCTCCAGATATTGGACAGCCTTTTGCCTGCCCAATACCATGGCCTGCGATATCGCCCACGGATCAGTCGTATCGACATCCATGTGTCCGGCATTACACTGAAGCACATCCGGCCCGGCCAGATTATTGCAGAAATGGGTATCGACCAAAGGATATTTACCCGATCGAACCGCTTTATAGAGTGGAGTTTTTTCATCTTTCCATATGTAGAGTGTCGGTCCGTTCATATAATCATACGAATCCACATTAGCAAAAGAAAAGCATAAGCTGGATTTTTGAACAGCCCCATCATCTCCATAGCCACGTTTGAAAGGGGCACCGGCCCATGCCGCTAAATCCCCGTCTCCCGTTGCATCGATATAGACTTTGCTTTTAAAAGCAACAAGCCCGGATTTATTCGATACTATTACAGCGTCGATCGTTTCATCAGATGCCATTTCAACAGCTGCCAGCCGGGAAAAAAAGAGGACTTCGGCTCCAGACTCCGTAACCATCCGGTCATAAATACTCATCAGATATTCCGGGTTAATGCTCACCCAGTCCAATTTACTTTCCGGTTCGTGAGGCACTCCTTTTTTAGATGTTCTGAATATCTTTTCCGCCAATCCTCTATAAATGATTTTTTCTCCGTCAGAGAAAGGACACCAGGCCGGTACCATCCCGGATGTTCCCATACCTCCCAATTGCCCCATTGCTTCAATCAACAAAGTCTTTGCACCTTCGCGGGCAGCAGCAATCGCAGCCGTACATCCGGCCGGTCCGCCACCTATAACGATCACATCCCAACGGTCATCGACTTTTATTTTTGAACGCTTCAAGGTCAGACTCTTCTCCTTTGTGATATCCGGAGTAGAATTTATAATATCAGGCATAGCTGTTGCCATAGCCAGCATGCCCATTTTCTTGACAAAATTTCTTCTATTATTGCGCATCATAAGATCCTTTTGATAATTATTGTATGCCAGGTACATAAGGATATTTCTATCCCTTTGACAAGTAAAATAAAAATATCCTCATGTTCTGGGAAATGATTAATAACCTGAGTTTTGCTTCATATTTCCATTTATCAAAATCTCATTCGTAGGTATCGGCCATAAATATTGGCGATTGTCCCATAAGCGTTGCGTAAGGACAGCAATCTTTCCGGTCTGTTCTAATTTTGTAAAATCCGGTAATCCGTTTTCATCAATTTCCGGAGCAAACGGCCAAAACCAGTCACCGACACTCGTAACCTTCTCCACGCATAAAGAGGCCGGATATATAATTCCATATCCTTTTCTCTTCATCACAATTTCAGCTTGTTTCCAACGCATCATATCCATATAACGCATGTGCTCCTTGGCAAATTCCATACGCCGCTCCACTCTTAACTCATAACGAAGTTTAGCCTGATCTGTCATTTTGAATGCCGGGTATCGATCTGCCGCAGACGGGTCGACACCGTAAGCACGGGCGCGCACCGAATTCATCGCGTCCAATACCGACTGTTCGATCTGATTCAGTTCTATTTTAGCTTCCGCATATATTAACAGCACTTCGGCATACCGGCAAACAATCATATCCTGCGCGACACGAAAACCGTTCTCCGTCCAGGTCTTATCGATTCCTTTCTTCCACACCAAACCATTAAAGGAAGCATATTGTGCATTTACACGCGAATCATTATTCGTTACTTCTTTGCCAGTGGCATAGTTCATAACAGTGACGGCCTCCGGATGAGGAGAATATTCATAACCCAAAAAGTTTTCACCAAAAGGGACGATCGTCATACAACAGCGCGGATCTCTATTTTTAAACGGATCGTGCGAATCAAATCTTGGAGATTCGTCGATCGGCAATCCGTCGTCGCAAGTATAAGCCGCCAGCAAATCCCATGAAGGATCAGTAGCAGCCCATCCTCCGGCATTACGTATCAAATCATTACGGACAGTCCCGTCATCCAAATAATAATCTGCATATTCAACAGAGCGGGGGATGACAAAAATAAGCTCATCCGATTTTTTAGTACCAACCAGAAACAAATCGGAATAATCGGTATGCAACTTATAAATATTCAGGTCCATTACAGCTTTAGCAGCTTCGGCAGCGGTAGCCCAGTCCGCCATATAGAGAGCAATACGAGCTTTAAATGACAATGCGGCACCTTTTGTAGCCCGTTGCATACCCGGATAAGTTGCAGGAAGAACGGCGGCAGCTGCATCAAAATCATCATAGATAAACTTTAAAACAGTATTCTTATCCGTACGTCCCATAGCCAAACCTTGATCTATATCCAATTCTTCTTTTACCAATGGTACATCCCCGAATTTACTTACCAATTTGGAATAGGCACACCCGCGATGGAAACGGGCCTCTCCCACCAGTTGATTTACGGTTTCTTCAGAAACTCCATTTTCAATGGCACGGTCGGCTTTCAAAATGACAGAGTTAGCACGGGCTATCGCTTTATATTGATTGGCCCATAACTTTGTTACATTATCATTTTGTCCGTTTAACGTAGCGTTCTCAAAAGCGGTCAATGCCTCACGATACGTATAATCGTCAGACCAGTCAGACTGATATTCGCCATCTTGTTGCCAAAATGTGACACGATATAAATCATTTACCGCCATCGTAATTTCCGTTTCCGTGGAATACCAGGTTTCCGTAGAACCTTTTGCTAACGGGTTCAAGTCCAGATCATGGCAAGAAGATAACAGGATTAATCCTCCAACAATACTCATCACACTATTTCGTTTCATATTCATCTTTTTTAAAAGTTTACAGATATACCAAATAACAAAGAAGTAGTAATAGGATAACCAGTGTCTTTTACTTCCGGATCCCACCCTTTCGGATAGCCACTCAGGCAAAACAGGTCGTTTCCTGATACATATAAACGAATACGTTCTATACTCGCCTTTTTAGTCCATATACTTGGCAAGGTATAACCCAAAGTCAGATTTTTCATACGAAGATAGCGTCCGTTAAACAACCAGTAATCAGACATACATAAATAGGCATCTTTATTCGAACGAGTCAGACGAGGATATTTTACATTGGAGTTAACTTCATCCGAATTCAAAGAGCTCCAGTAGTTCCCATCCAGCATAGCAGGGAAATTCCCCCAATTATAAAGTAAACCCTCAATCATGTTATTCGTAATCCGCGAATGCTGGCTACCCACTCCCTGAAACATCATCGATAAATCAAAGCCTTTATAAGCTGCAGTCAGATTAACCCCAAACATATAACGGGGTAACGAACCTCCCAGCAGAATCCGGTCGTATTCAGATGAAATTCTTCCGTCAGGTACACCATCCGGTCCCGAAATATCTTTGTATCTGATATCTCCCACCTGGGTATTATCATTAAGTTTCGGCGATTTATCCACCTCTTCTTGCGTCAGAAATAAGCCGTCACTTACATAACCATACCACTCATTGAACTGACTTCCTTCTTTTTTAACCTGATCGCCTAATATTTCCGTTCCACCCAAATTCCCCATTTTAGAAACAAAATCAGAGAAGTTTGCAGAAACAGAATAACTGAAATCTCCTACCTGATCACGCCAGCCGATTTCCAGGTCGTAACCAGTCGTATGCATTTTTCCGGTATTTACACTCGGGTTGTCATAACCTATATATTTAGGTATTTCCAAAGCCAAAAGCATATCCTTTGTCATTTTCTTATAGTAATCGGCAGTGAAACGCAACCGTCCGTTAAAGAAGTTCGCATCCAGACCAATGTCCCATGTTTCCGTTGTTTCCCAGGTTATATTTCTCACTGCATAATACTGCTGCGCCGCAGTTGTTGCAGAAATAATATCTGTTCCGTTATAAAACAAAGCGGAGCCAAAATTCAATGCAGACTGATAAGGATAATAGTTTTGCACATCTCTATCGCCATCTTTCATGGTAATACGTTCGTTACCTAATGTGCCCCACGATCCCCTGAATTTAAAATAAGAAAGCCAGTCCCAATTCAGATCTTTAATAAATTTTTCCTCACTTAAAACCCAACCAGCAGAGAATGAGGGAAAATTTCCCCAACGTGAATCACCGGCAAAACGAGAAGAACCGTCACGACGGAAATTAGCCTGAACCATATAACGACTGTCATAACTATATGTTAAACGACCGAAGAAAGAACGATAGGCATATTCCTGAGCATTCCCGCTATTGTCACGATAATCTTCCGGCCCCAGATCGAGATACGGGTAATTAGTTAATTCATACTGATCGCGGGATGCACCTAAATTCTCCCAAAAAGCATAATAGTCTTCATAACCAACCATAGCGGTCAAATCATGTTTCCCAAATGTTTTTGCATAATTGGCGAAGAACTGAGTCGTCACATCGTAATCGTCATTCCGGTCTTCAGTCAGTTGTGTGGTATAAAAACCTTGCATATATCCTTTTACTGCTTCCGGATCGTCCGAATAAGTATAAGGTATTTGTTTACGGAATTTTTTTACTTTATTAAAATTATAAGTAGGAGCAATAACACCCGAGATTTTTAATCCTTCCACCGGAGAAATATCGATAGCCGCTTTTCCTCCCAGACGATTATACCAGCTTGTTTTCGAACCGCCATCGACGATCATAGCCATTGTATTGCCTCCATCCTTCACATCGCCCCACATGCCGTTGGTCCAACGCATGGCATAAACGGGGGGTGTTTTACGCTTATCGCCATCCAGAGGATTCGTATTAGGCTCTTCCGATCTCGATCGTTTGAAATTCAGGTCCAGATGAGCTTCAATATACTTATTGATTTTAAAGTCATTATTTACCCGGATCATATAGCGTTCGTAATTGCGGTTGACATATAGTCCATCCGTTTTATCATAACGGAACGAGGCTTTCGTACGAACCACTTTACTTCCTCCCGCAATATTGATAGAATGTGTCTGACGAGGAGCCGAACTTCTTAAAAGGGCATCCTGCCAATCCACATTGGGATATTTATCCGGATCTGTCTCATGATATTTCATCCAGTTGTTCACTTGATCTTCCGAATATGTTTGATACCAACCACCAGCATTATTATCGTTATAACGCAATTCATTCGTCATTTCCAGATACCTCTGAACGCCCACATAATCAGGAAGACTTGTCGGCATTTCCCAGCCGTATTCAAAATTGTAATCTAAATTCAAGGACGTTTCAGAAGCACGTTTCGTCGTAATAACAATTACACCGGCAGCAGCACGTGAACCATAGATAGAAGCAGAAGCGGCATCCTTCAATACAGACATACTTTCTACATCACTCGGATTGACCTGATTAATATCACCGGGGACCCCGTCTACGATAACCAGCGGACTCGACTCGCCGATAGTCGTTACGCCTCGAATTTTGATAGAAGCCGTAGCATCCGGGGCACTATTATCTCGGGTAACCAAAACACCGGAAGCGCTTCCCTGCAAAGCCGTCGACAATTGTGTCGTTCTACGGGCAGCCAGTTCATCTCCTTTAAGGGCTGTAACCGCTCCGGTCAGATCTCTTTTTTTCATTGTTCCATAACCAACCACCACTACTTCATCCAACATTTCAGAGTCTTCCTGTAAAGAAATGGACAAAGTCGACTTATTCCTGACCGGAACCTCATTGGGTACATAACCGATATAGGTAATAGCTAATATCGCATTCGGGTTGACAGTTAAAGTAAAACGACCGTCAATATCAGTAATGGTCCCGTTAGCTGTGCCTTTCTCTACGACATTGGCACCGATAACAGGGTCTCCCGACTGATCTATAACATGTCCTGTTATTTTTTGAGACGTTTGTTGATCAACAAGCATCTCTGCTTTGATGAGAGTAATATTTTTACCGACCAGTTTATAGGTCACGCCGGAATTTTCCAAGAGTTTATCCAATACTTCGGATACGGATTCATTACGGGCATTTAAAGAAACTTTTCTATTTACATTGATTTCATTCTTATCATACACAAACAAATAATCGGTTTGTTTCTCTATCTCACCAATCACTTCCCGAACGGAAAAGTCATTAGCCTGTATCGATATTTTAGTATTCTGCGAATTGGCTTCAATTGCAAAAAGAGAACAAATACAAGAAAATAAGGCAACAACAATGATTTTCATAATACGAAATAGGTGTTTAATTACCGGTATAGATTGTGAATACAAAATATAATTCATAATTTTGCAATATAATTTTATTAGTACTTCGATTTATATTTTAGGTCGGGGTTCTAACCCATAACCGGTGAGCGTTGGCGCGCTTGCCGGTTTTCCTCATGCTTTTTACGTTTGTCTCATAGGCTATCAGATTTAAAAGGTTACACAATAAGATTAATTAATTGTTATCAGATTCTTTTCCTCATCTTTCTTATAAGTGAAATGATTTGTCAATTGTAAAACACTCAGGATATGATCCAGGCCGTCTCTTGTCCGGAATTTACCGGTACAATGCCGCTTGTTCTCAAGTACTGATTTATTATTAACATCGATATTTACATCAAAATACAATTTCAGTTTATCCAGTACCTCTATCAACGGTTCATCAAAATAGAGAATGCCTTCACGCCACAGGAAATAATCCGTACTTTTTATAGGGACAACCGATAACCCGTTATTCACAAGCACTGCCCGATGATTCGGAGTAAGAGAAATGGTATGGTCGGTTATACGATCCGAAATCTCCACCTTTCCCGTTAACAAGGCGGTTTCAAATTCCTCAGATCGGTTATAGGCATTGACATTAAAGGATGTACCCAAAGCTTTAATATCATAAGTGGAAGTCGAGACGATGAACGGTTTCTCCTTATTGGCCTTCACCTCAAAAAAGCCTTCACCTTCCAAAGAGACTTTCCGTTTTCCTTCAACAAAACGAGTCGGAAAATTTAATGTACTACCGGCATTCAGCCATACTTTAGAACCGTCGGCTAACGTCAGTTGCGCATTCTGGCCTGCAGGGACATGCACGGTTTGCATGGCAATATCCTCTTCTGCAGAAGGATTAAACCAATGATTCAATGTAAATCCAAGAATAAAGATAGCAGCTATTTTTATCGCTTCCCGCCAAACACGACGCCATTCGATCGTCCGTCCGGATGATGCAACGACAACCTCCGTATCTTCATGCCAAAAGCTTATCTCATACAGTCGGCATAGTCGCTGATAGTATTTTAAATTAACCTCGTCAGCATCCAGCCATTCGGTAATCAGACGCGATTGCTCATCCGTAGTTTGCCCCTCAAAATATAATTGTAATAGTCTATCATCCATATTCTATCGCTTTTCATATATAAGACGATACCCGGGAGAAGTTCACTAGTGACATATCCGTTTTTTTTAATCTAAAAACAGAAAATAAAATAAAGGCAGGTAATCTTTCAAAGCAACACGAAGAGCCTTCAGAGCTTTCGCTATATGATAATCAACTCCTTTTACTGTTATCCCCAGTATCTCGGCTATTTCTTTTCCGGATTTTTGCTCGAAACGGCTCATCATAAATACTTTTTTGGTCTGCGATGGCAATTCATCCAACGTTTTGGTTAAGATAGACTGAATTTCTTTAGAGAAAATATCATCCGGATTACACGCTTCCAAAGTAGAGATACGAATAGACAATTCACGATGCTGCCATTCCGCCATCGCCTCGATAACCTCCTGCATGCTCGATTGCTTCTTCAGATAGTCGAGTGACTTATGTTTGAGTATGGTCAATAGCAATGCAAGAGGTTTCTCTACCGGCTCCTTTTTCATCGTCTCCCAAAGTTTGACCAATGATTCGGTAGCAATATCCTCCGCCACCAAATCATTCCGGACATACAGGTTTGCAAACCGGAAGGATTTTGCGTAATATTGCTCATATATATTATTGAATAACGTTGTAACAGGCATATCTGATATCTCCACCTTTATTGGCAAATAAACCGGTCAGGAATACACCACCTCCCATTTATCCATGCTTCGGGTCTTGGAATCAAAATTTACTCCTATCCTGACCAATGTCCGTCCATCCATTTCGAACGGACGCGCATAACCCTGCTTTTCTATTTGCTGCAATGCTTCTTCTACCGAACCATCCAGTTTGAATTCCATGATATAAATATAATCTTTTGTTTGCAAGATCATATCCGCACGACCATAAGAGGTATGGTATTCGGCCTGAACATACAATCCCATCAACTTGCAGACGATGAAAAGGACATTCTGATAATACCTTTCCACATCTGCGGTCAGTTCGTAAGGAACATCATAGAAAAAAGTCTTTAAACGACGAAGAAAACCCTCCGGATTTCCTTTGCGTATATCCGTTACGAAGTTTTTCAACTGAAAAGCAGTCTCACCTTCTTTCACGGTCGTATAAAAAGGTAAAAGATAACGCATAAAACCCTCTTCCACCTCTTTATTAGGAAATCCCAAGCGGTACATGGCAAATTCCTCATCATATCCTTTGATCGTAAGATAGCCGCTCTGATAGATAACGGGGATCGGATTATAAGACGCTACATCAATGCTGTTTAGCACATCGACATCTATCTCCTCAGTTCCTATTTCCGACAAATCGTATTGAGCTCTTTTCAATAATTCAACCAGATAAGTCGGAGTACCTGTCTCGAACCAGTAACTTCCGAATTTCAGCGTTTTAAACGTATTCAGCAGACTGAAAGGATTATATATTCCTATGCTATTTTCTGTAAAATGATATCCATCATAATACACTTTCAACTTTTGGCAAATCTCCTCATACGTCTGACGGTTTGCTTCAGCCAACTCATGCAACTGCGGTTCCAGATAATCATGAATTTCTTTTTCCGAAACCCCGCAAATATCCACATAACGCCTGTCCATACTGATATCCTGCAAGTTATTCAGATCGCTGAACACGCTCACCTTCCCAAACTTGGTCACTCCGGTCAACAACGCGAAGCGGATATATTTATCCATTGTTTTCAGGACGGAATAAAAAGATTTCAACGTACTCCTGTAAGCCGCCTGCAACTCTTCATTGCCGATTGCCTGAAGCATCGGTTTATCGTATTCATCGATCAGGATAACGACACGCTGTCCGGTTTGTTCCGCCGCACGCTCTACAAGTCCGCGAAAACGCAAGGCCAGAGAGGTTTCGCCCGGCCCGGTTCCATATAGCTTCTCCCAGTTCAGCAAGGTAAAGTTCAATATTCTATCCAGACTTTCGGGCGTATTATATTTTTCCGTATTCAGGTCGATATGTAAGATAGGATGTTTCGTCCAGTTCTTTTCGAGCTTTTCCAATGCCAGCCCTTCGAAAAGCTCCTTCTTCCCTTCAAAGTAAGCTTCCAGAGTAGAAATCAGCAGACTTTTACCGAAGCGGCGCGGGCGGCTCAGGAAATAGTAACTGCCAGTCGCTGCCAATTCATACACAAAAGCGGTTTTATCAATGTAAAGATAGCCGTCTTTACGCAATTTCTCAAAATTCTGAATTCCAATCGGATAAATAATAGCCATAATTACTCGTTTTACTTTGACCTGATAAGCAAAGATAAAGATTATTCACTGAATATAGAGTATTCTAACAGATAATACATTCCTGAAACAATAAATCATGCGCCAGATATAATCTTTTACCCGGAATATTCTATATATTTGATCCCAGTTATTATTCATCCGACAGCTGTTAGATATATATCCGACAATTGTAAGATGAATATATAACAATTGTCAGACGAATTAAATATGGAATATAAACAATAATACAAGGGACTATGGGAGCTAAATATGCCTTATACGAGAATCCTAATCCGAGGAAAGACGGGAAAAAGCAGCCTTTACATGCCAGGATCGTATCCAAAGGAACTGTGAGAACGGAAGAGATCGCGGATGATATCGCCGATGCGTGCGGTTATTCCACAGCTGTAACAAAAGGAATGCTGGACGCGCTGGCACATATCGTATCGCGCCACCTCAGAAGGGGGTATACGGTGGAACTGAACGAATTAGGTTCATTCTCCATCTCGCTGAAATGCCGCCCGGTAATGGATAAGAAGGAGATACGCTCCTGGTCGATCAAATTCGGGAATGTTCATTTCCGAGGGAATAAAAAACTGAAACAACAACTCCAATCCATCGACCTCGAACGGGCTGAAGATGCCGGTCCTACCTCTTATACACCGGAACAACGTAAAAACCGTGCATTGAACTATCTGGAGAACCACGATTATATCAATCGTCCCATTTACATGCAATTAAACGGCTGCAATCATTCCACAGCCTCCCACGACCTGACCACCCTTACGAACGAAGGGAAGATCAAGCGACTGGGACAAGGGAAGGCGGTGTTGTATGTTCTTGTTTAAGATTTTGATGCTGTTACCCAGGAAATTCCCTCAATCATTTTCTAATAAACAAATATTATACTATCTTGGACGGCGCGTTTGAATATGATAAAAAAGGATATGACAAACTTTTCAGGAACTGAGAAAGCCGCATTTTCGAAAATATACCTGGTATATTTTCCTAAACTCGTGCGCTTCTCCCGGGAATACGTAATTTCCACCGAAGATGCGGAAAATATCGTACAGGATATTTTCATGTATCTGTGGGAACATCAGGATATGCTGGATTCGCTGACAAACCTCAACGCGTACCTGTTCACCCTGACGAAAAACAGATGTATCGACTTTTATCGCCACAGAGCATTAATAGACAGCAAAAAAGAGTCGCTGGACAATCTACAGGACCGGGAACTGAAACTGAAAATGGAAGCATTGATGCAGTTCGACGAAAACATCTTTACAGAAAAAGAAATAGAAAATTTATTAGCCCAGGCTATTGAACACCTGCCGGAGAAATGCCGGCAGGTGTTCATTCTGAGCAGAATGAACGGGCTGAAACATGAAGAGATAGCCGCACAGTTGAATATATCCGTTAATACCGTCCAAAACCATATCGTAACCGCCTTGCGCAAACTGAAAGTTGAACTAAAAGACTATCTACCCCTGTTTCTGTTCATTATTTAAACGATTCATCCATCCTTCAGCCTGGCTATATCCGGGTTGAGTTCCTCATTTCCGGGTTTCAGTAAATGTATGCCACCCAGACTACCATATAACCATTACTTTCGGCCACAAATTAAAATCTCAGATAAAATTTGAACCGATGAAAGTAGTAGTCAGACAACTCCTGTTCCTTTGCATTATATTCGTAGGAATCTCCTGCAGTTCGGGAGAAAAGCAATCTAAAAAGCAAAACATGATCGTCCGGGTATCCCAGGCAAAGCCAGGCGATGCAAACGGGAAAAATGAATTTTCATTCATTGCCAAACCCTACCGTACGTCCGAATTATCATTCCGGGTAGGCGGTCCGATCGACCGGTTCGACGTATATGCCGGTAATCACTATCAGCAAGGACAACCGATTGCAGAAATAGACCCGCGCGACTTCCGGATTCGTAAGGAGCGTGCCGAAGCGCTTTACAACCAGTCTAAATCCGAATTCGAACGCATCGAAGCGCTATTCCATAAAAATAACATATCGGCAAGCACTTACGAAAAGGCTAAAGCCGATTATACATCCGCCAGGACAGCCTTTGAGACAGCGTCAAACGAACTGAACGATACCCGGCTTATAGCTCCTTTCAGCGGCTATATAGGCGAGGTATATATAGAAAAATATCAGGATGTGAAAGCCACCCAGCCAGTCGTTTCACTGGTGGATATAGATCAGCTCCGGATCGAAGCCTACGTCACGCAGGATATAGCTTTCCGAGCTCCGGATATAAAACACGTAGAGCTTCGCTTCGACGCGATTCCGGATACTATATACGAAGCCCGTGTAATGGAAATTTCCAAAAGCACCACCCGCAACAACCTCTCCTACCTGTTGACAGCAATACTTCCGAACAAGGATGGGAAATTACTTTCCGGAATGTCGGGCCGGATATTCTTCCATACCGATACAGACAACTCCTCCACTGTCAGTATTCCGCAAACAGCTCTCTGCCACCGGCCTTCCGAGGGCGATTATGTATGGATCGTAAACCCTGGGGATCAGACCGTTTCACGCCGTAAAGTAACGCTCTCAGGAATACAGAAAGACGGGAAAGCGACCATTACAAGCGGAGTACAGGTAGGCGAAATGATTGCTGTGAGCGGACTCCGCTTTTTATCGGACGGGATGGTTGTCGAATTTTCACAAGACAGAAGATAGTACCTATGAAACTAGTCAAATATTTCTTAAAGAATAAACCGGTAACGATACTGATCCTGTTGCTGGTTTTCATTGGAGGCATATTCTCTTATGTCAAAATGGGGAAACTGGAAGATGCCCCGTTCACGATCAAACAGGCGATGGTACTTACTTCCTATCCGGGCGCTTCCCCTTCGGAAGTGCAGACACAGGTAACGGATGTGCTGGAAGAAGCGATCCAATCGCTCGGTGAACTCGATTACCTGAAAACGGAGAACCGCGCCGGACTATCGAAGATAACGGTCTACGTCAAAAAAGAGATACGTGCCGACGAGATGCAGCAGCTTTGGGACAAATTACGTAGAAAGGTCAACGACGCACAGGAAAAACTGCCTGCCGGAGCAAGCCCTTCTGTGGTCAACGACGATTTCGGCGATGTGCTGGGTGTCTTTTACGGATTGACCGGAAACGGATACACATACAGGCAGCTGGAAGAACAGGCCAAGTTAATAAAGAATGACCTGCTGAAAGTAAAAGATGTGGCGAAAGTCGAGATATACGGCGTACCTGTACCTACTATCGATATATCCGTCAGTCCCTCGATGATGTCGCAGAGCGGAATCACGACAACAGATATCGTACGTGCTTTCGACGCCCAGAATAAAGTGGTCGATGCCGGAGGAATTGAAACGGAAGAGAACCGGATACGTATCGAGTCGACCGGCAACTTCTACTCTTTGGACGATATAGCCAACCTTACGATCGTTTCCCGTACAGGAGAACATTTTCGCTTGGAGGATATAGCAGCTATCAGTGAAGGATACAAAACGCCGGTCAGCAATATGATGCGGATCGACGGGGAACCGGCCATCGGTATCGCTATATCTACCGTCCCGACAGGAAATGTAGTAGATATGGCCGCACTGGTCAAAGAAAGGATAGACTGGTTTTCCTCGGTAATGCCCGAAGGGTACCGGTTACATTCCATATACGACCAGGGATACGAGTCGGACGTAGCTAATAAAGGATTTATCCTGAACCTGATCATCTCTGTTCTGACAGTTGTGGCAATCCTGCTTTTTTTCATCGGGTTCAAAAATGGTATCCTGATCGGTAGCGGCCTGGTATTCTCTATTTTCGCGACGTTGATCGTGATGTTTGCCGGAGGAATAGCCCTTCAGCGCATGTCGCTCGCCGCGATCATCATTGCTATGGGGATGTTGGTCGATAATGCGATCGTCGTATCCGACTCGGCACTGGTCAATATGCAGCGGGGAATGCGTAAACGCGTGGCGATCCTGCGGGCATGTTCTTCTACGGCATTGCCATTGCTGGCAGCTACCGTGATTGCTATCCTGACATTCCTGCCTATCTACTTTTCACCGCATATCACGGGAGAGTTGCTTTCTTCGCTGGTTATTGTCATCGGGGTTTCACTGATGTTCAGCTGGGTATTCGCCCTGACACAGACTCCGTTCTTTATTCAGGAGTTCGTACGTCGCCCCCGTCCGGACGAACTGAAAGGAGAACTTTTCAGCGGTAAGATATACGACCGTTTCAGGGCGGCTCTGCGTTATGTCATCAAATATAAATATGTGGCAACAGGCAGTCTGCTGCTGTTGCTTATCGCATCGGCATGGAGTTTTAAGTTCATACCTAAAGTGTTCGTACCCTCGCTAGATAAGCAATACTTTACAATCGATATGTGGCTGCCCGAAGGAACACGTATAGAGAAAACAGACGAGCTTTCCCAGGAAATAGCAAGATATATCCACAGCCAGGAGCAGACCGAAATGGTATCCGGCTATATCGGACGGACGCCACCACGCTATTATCTATCGAATATCGCCTTCGGTCCGCAATCCAATTATGCCCAGTTACTGGTGAAATGTCATTCTCCGAAAGAAGCCAGAGAGTTGAATGCGCTTTTGCAGGATTCGATACGTATCAAATATCCCGAGCCACTAATCAAGGTTAATAAGTTTGAACTCAGTCCGTTGTCCGAAGCACTTATTGAGGCACGTTTCCTGGGGCCTGATCCAGGAGTATTAGACTCGCTGGCACAAACGGCTATCGAGATAATGAGACAAAA
Source organism: uncultured Parabacteroides sp. (assembly GCF_905196875.1). Lineage (GTDB taxonomy): Bacteria > Bacteroidota > Bacteroidia > Bacteroidales > Tannerellaceae > Parabacteroides. Next base: position 29,467 of record NZ_CAJJWO010000048.1, read on the forward strand.
TCCGAAAGTAGCCGATGCACGCAACGAATGGGGGTCGATGACCCTGATGATACGTCCGGTATACGATCCGGTTAAGGCCGGCGCATTAGGAATAACGAAAGCGGCTATGATGGAGTCGGTCAAATCGATCAGCGACGGGCTTCCTGTGGGTATCTACCGGGATAATGAGAAGAAAGTACCGGTATTATTAAAGTCCGGAATGCCGGATATATCGGATGTTACCTCATTGGGGAACTTCTCGGTATGGAACGGGGACAAGTCGGCCCCCCTTTCGCAGGTAACCGAACGGATAGAAACAACCTGGGAATATCCGCAAGTGAGAACCTACAATCGTCAGTTGTCGATGGCGGCCATGTGTGGTGTCCAACCAGGGAATACAATGGCGGAAGTACACGGGGAAATACGAAAAGAGATAGAAAAGATCGAACTACCCGAAGGATATACATTCTTCTGGGATTCCCAATTCAAAGATCAGACGGAAGGTTTGCAGGCTCTCGCCAAGTTCTTCCCACTGGCATTCCTGTTGCTTATCGTGATACTGGTCGCCCTGTTCGGTAATTTCCGTGAGCCATTGATCATCCTGTGTGTGCTTCCTCTGTCGATTATCGGTGTTGCCATAGGCATGCTTGTCACCGGGTTCGAGTTCGGTTTCTTCCCGATCGCAGGCTGGCTCAGCTTACTGGGAATGATCATCAAGAATGTCATTGTCCTGATCGATGAGATCAACGTACAACACAGAAGTGGGGTCACCATTTATACAGCGATCATAGAGGCTACGGTATCCCGTACACGGCCGGTACTGATGGCGGCGACAACAACCATTTTCGGGATGATCCCTCTCCTTTTTGATGTTGCTTTCGGAGGAATGGCCGCCACCATTATTTTCGGGCTGACATTCGCCACCCTGCTTACCTTATTCGTCACGCCCGCATTGTATGCCATATTTTATAAAGTAAAAGAGAAAAAGCAATGAAAAAGATATTTATATTAGGCTTGTTATGCAGTTCATTGACATTGTCTGCACAACAAAGTGCGCTGTTAGAAAAATACCGTTCCATGGCACTCGGCTATAACCATGACCTGAAAGCAGCCGAAAGAAATATTTCCGCCAGTATCGAACTGGAAAATATGGCTCGTGCCGATATGAAACCGAGCCTTACCGGAGGTGCCAACTTCAATTATACAGGCAATCCACTGGAATTGACATTAAATATGCCGGGAATGGATAACCCTGTCTCATTTCAGGGGAAGGATCTGAAATACGGTGCATCGGTCACCCTGCTTCAACCGGTCTATACCGGAGGGCGCCTGCTGGAGTCTATCCGTATGGCACAGCACCAGCAATCGCTGGCTTCTTCCCAAGCCGAGATGATCGGTTCGGCGGTTTGCTTCCAGACCGACATGCAATACTGGAATACGGTAGCCCGTAGGGAGATGGTCGATATTGCATCCGACTCCAAAAATTCGGTATCCTCCTTGGTTACGACGATCCGTGAACGGGTAGAAGCCGGCCTGGTCGACCCCCAGGATCTGCTGATGGCTGAAGTGAAACTGAACGAAGCGGAGTACCAGCTGCTACAAGCCCAAAGCAATTTCGAAACAGGACGGATGGCCCTCAACTCCATCATAGGGGAAGAATTGCAACAGGCTACTCCTACCGACTCCTGTATTCCGGTAGTCTCTTTACAGGACTCCTTATTACATCAGGAGGAGTTCAATCGACCCGAACTAAAAATCGCTTACGATAAAATAAAGATAGAGGAAAGTACCCTGAAACTAAATGACTCGCAATATAAACCCCAGTTATATATAGGTATAGACGGAAGCTATTCCTCTCCGGGGTACAATTTTCGTTCGGACCTGGACCCTAACTATGCCGTTTATGCCAAGCTTTCCATTCCTATCTTTGAATGGGGCAAACGGAAAAGCCAGAAAAGAGCTTCGACCCACCGGATTGAAATGGCTACCGACAACCTGAACAAGGTAACCGATAACATCCGGCTGGAAGTGCAAACAGCCCGTACCGCTCTTCTTCAGGCAATCCGCCGGATCGAACTGGCCGGCTCTTCCCTCGAAAAAGCCAGGGAGAATGAACAGAAAGCAACGGAGAGATATGCAGAAGGGAAAGTGTCTATCCTGGAAGTGATAGATGCACAAACATATCGTCAGACGGCACAGGTCAATTACGTACAGGCCAAAGTCTCGGCTCAGGGGCATTATTCCGAACTGATAAAATCGCTGAACCTGTATGAATATAAATAGAATCTGCTAACTTTAACGGCTGGATACACATTGTTATGCGCATAAAACTGAAGATATTGCTATATGGCCTTCTGTTCTCCGGATTAGGGACCTTCTCTCATCTGCTTCTGGTGAATTATACCAATCTTTCACCGGAAGTAACAGATGCGTTATATTCAGTGAAAGCATTTGTCTTTTTTATCTTTGCCTTTAATATTCTCGGATATTCCACTCTTTGGCTAAGCTCATGGATCAACGAACAGTATTCGCTGAACATTAAAAAACGGGGAAAGATCATCTCACTTTATACAGTGGTAATACTTATGTTGTTCTTGCTGAACTACGGATTACTGGTCATCGCTAAATTACTTGTCGGTGCGGAATATCCGTATACATTCCCTAATGGCGGAGTACGTATCCTGATCGTTGTCTGGCTGGTAGAGCTTGTCATACTGGGCTTGCTGATTGCCAATAATTCGATACAACATTCTCTGAAGCTGGAACAGCAAGCTGCTGAGTTATTGAAAGAAAACAACACGGCACGCTACACGGCATTACAGAACCAGCTGAACCCGCATTTCCTGTTCAACAGCCTGAATACGCTGATCGCAGAAATACAGTATGATCCCCGGAAAGCGGTCGGGTTCACCAAAAACCTGTCGAATGTGTACCGTTATGTACTTCAATGCCAGAACAAGCCTTTGGTTACTTTGGATGAGGAACTGGAGTTTATGACAGTCTACCTTTTCTTGCATGAGGTACGTTTGGGAAACTGTATCCACTGTCACTCGGATATTCCGGCAGACCGTCTGGACAGCATGCTTCCCCCGTTGACATTACAGCTGCTGACGGAGAATGTGATCAAGCACAACTCGATAACCATAAACAAGCCGATGAATATAAATATCAGTATTAATAATGACTATCTGGTAGTGAGCAACTCTATCAATCCTAAAAAAAGAAATGAGCCTTCCGGCATCGGCCTGAAGAATCTTTCAAACAGATGCAAACTGATACTGAACAAAGAAATCAATGTATCCGATGAGAACGGATTATTTACAGTAAAAGTACCCTTGTTATATGAATAAAATACATGCTGTCATTATAGAAGACGAAGTGCCTGCCGCACGGTTACTCCATTCGATGATCAAAGCCTTGCGTCCAGGCTGGGAGATCACCTTGCTGCCGGGCAATGTGGAAGAGTCGGTAAAATGGTTCGGGGAACATCCGCATCCGGATCTTATATTTCTGGATATACAGTTATCGGACGGAGACTCATTCCACTTTCTTTCTGAAGCGAAACCGACATCGACCATCATCTTTACCACGGCTTACGATGAATATGCCATCCGTGCATTCAGTGTAAACAGTATCGATTATATCCTGAAACCCGTCGATGAGAAACGGCTGCTCGAAGCAATCATCAAATATGAGACGCTGACCCATAAAAGGGATGTTCAACCGGAGGACTATCTCGATACAATACTCGAAAGCCTGCAACGGAAAGAGAAACGCTACCGTTCGCGTTTTCTGATTTATGGTGCCGATAAGTTCTGGACCTTACAAGTTTCCGACATAGCCTATTTCTATTCGGAGAACAAAGTTACTTTTGCCGTTACGCACACCGACAAAGAACATATCGTAGATCTGCCGTTAAATAAACTCGAAGAACAGCTCGACCCGGACCGGTTTTTCCGGGCAAACCGTCAGGTACTCTTAAGCATCACCGCCATCATTCATGTAGAACCTTATTTCAACGGGAAGATCGTAATCCGGGTTAAGCCGCCGCACAAAACAAAAATAACCGTAAGCGAAGAGAAAATCTCTTCATTCAAACTGTGGCTTAATTTCTGATAGATAACAAAAAGATATTTTTTTTCATCTCCGACTAGTAGTTGCCCGAAGTTATTTCGTCATATGTATAGAACGACTAACTTAGCAGCATGAACGAACAACTAGATAAATATTTCCTCGGAGAACTTTCCACAATTGAAAAAGAAGCACTCTTCGACCAGATAGAATCTGACCCGGATAACAAAGCAGAGTTTATCCGGATGCAGAATACCGTCACCGTTTCGAAGCTCGCCGAACAGAGCAAAGACAACGAGTGGGCCGGAAAGAAGATGAAGGAACTGGAAAGCCGCATCAACCGGAAACAGGCTCGCCGCCTTTCTCTCAATCTGGCAAAATATGCTGCTGTCGTAGCTGTTTTACTGGTCAATATCTGGTTGCTTACCGACAAATTTATGCCGGAGGAAAAGGCTCCGCTTTATACCCAGATAAAAGTGCCGACCGGTCAGCGCATATACATGACGCTTCAGGACGGAACGGAAGCCTGGCTGAGCCCCCGGTCGATCATCCGGATACCGAGCGAATTCAGCAAAGACGAACGTTCGATAGAGCTGGACGGAGAAGGTTTCTTTGCCGTTACAAAAGATGCCAAACGCCCGTTTATCGTCAAGACCCAGGATTATAATATCAAAGTGCTCGGAACGAGGTTCAACGTTTTTGCCTATACGAAAAGCAAGCGTTTTGAAACCAATCTGGTGGAAGGTAGCGTGCAAGTAATCAACAACAGCCGCCCGGAGGAATATATGACTCTGAAACCGAACGAAATGGTATCGTTGAAAGACGGCAGACTCGTGAAATCGACTGCCCCGTTCAATAATGAAGAGTATCTGAAAAGCGGAATATTCTACTTCAGTAATAAGAAATTCTCCGAGATACTAGACTACCTCACTTTATGGTATAAGGTGAAGTTTGAAGTGAAAGAGTCTGCCCAGACAGACAAGTACGTATCCGGGAAGTTCCGGCAAAGCGATGATATAGAACGAATACTGAAAGCGTTGCAAGGAGTTCATCCTTTCCGGTATAAAATAGAGAACAACGAAAACATTGAAATATACTAACAGAATAATCACCTAAAAGATAATGCCTATGAAGTAAGCCTGAAATTCCACAGGAACGGTATAAAAAAGGGGCAAGTGTTACCAGCACTTACCCCGGAGTCAATACCTTTCCTTTATGTATCCACAAAAAGTCAAATACAGTATTAACTTTAAAAACTACAAGCAAAGTTATGAAAAAAAACTTATTGCTATTGTTCAATCATGTCTTTTATCTTGAATTAAAGCCTATAATTCGTGTTATGAAGATCACAACAATTCTTACATTAATCGCAGTTTTTCAACTAGGTGCGACCACTTTACATTCTCAGAACGCGAAAGTGAGCATAAGTAGGAATACTCTTCCACTCAAGGAATTCATCCATGAGATAGAGAAGCAGACAGACTACTTGTTCATGTACAGCGAAAAGGAGATCGATATGCAACAAGAGGTGTATGTCAACGCCAGGAACAAACCCGTATCGAAAGTCTTGGAGGAGGCGCTGGCCGATAGCGAGGTCAGGTACAACTTCAATGAAGGGTATATCTCTTTACGCAAAGTAAAAAACGAAATCGTCAATCAGGATGGCCGGAAGATAACCGGTCTGGTAAAAGATACCAACGGCGAACCGGTGATCGGTGCAAACATTATGGTGAAAGGTTCCAGTATCGGTACCATCACCGATATAGACGGCCGTTTTACACTGGAAATACCTGACAATACGACCTTGCTTATCTCTTACATCGGTTATCTGCCGCAGGAGATCGCAACAGCCAACAAGTCGGATTTCTCCATCCTACTGAAAGAAGATACACAAACACTTGAAGAAGTGGTTGTAGTGGGTTACGGACAGCAGAAGAAAGTAAGCATTACCGGTGCGGTAGGCAATATTAAGAGCGATAACATCAACCGCCTGGCCAACAGTACGACAGCATCCATGCAGGGTGTGGCTCCCGGTTTAACGATCCTGGATAAGGGCGGATCGCCGGGACGTGCAACGACTACACTTCGTATCAGAGGTATCACTACGATCAATACACAACAAAATGAGAATGATCATATCGACCGCAATGCGGCTTTACTGCTGGTAGACGGTGTCGAACAGCGCATCTCCGATATCAATCCCGACGACATCGAAAGTATCTCTATCCTGAAAGACGCTTCCACTACCGCCATCTATGGTTCGCGTGCAGCCAACGGTGTAGTGCTCGTTACAACCAAACGTGGTAAGGAGGGTAAGATCAGAATGAACTTCAATACCTATTGGGGAGTTCAGAGCGTGACGAACAAACCGGAGCACATGGAAACAGTCACTTATATGAAGCAGCAAAATTATGCCTTCCAGAATGCCGGACAGGCTCCCCGCTACTCCGACACCTTTATTCAGGAATGGATTGCCAACCATAAAAACGATCCTATCACCTATCGTAAAGCCAATCAGTGGCAGGATGCCGTTTACAGCTCTGCACTGCAACAGAATTACAGCCTTACCGTAAGTGGTGGTAATGAAAAAGCCAAAGGCTTGATGGCATTACGTTATTACGATCAGGATGGCGTCGTACCTAACTACAAATCCGATATTAAAGAAATTCGTGTAAATACGGACTTCCAGCCTTTCAGGCGACTTAAAATATCGGCAGATGCCAACTTCAGAAGCAGTTATTCAAAGGCACCGATCGATGCTTACGAATATGATAAGAATGGTGGCGGTGTTTTCTACTCCATGTACCATGCTACACAATTTGTCGTTCCTCAGTATCCCGACGGTAGCTACGGGTTGGGTAACAAGAATGCCAATCCGCTAATGCTGGCCGAAATGGGTGGTACCGACAAGCAATGGAACAATCTGTTCATCGGCAATATCAAAGCAGAGTTGAATATCATCGATGGATTGAAGTTCACGGCCCAGTATGCACAACGTTATGGGTTCGATAAGATCGTTAAATTCGAAAATGCCTATACAGTCGTAGACAATCAATATCTGGACTGGACGGCAACAGCCAAAAACGAAGCTTACAATCCGAGCAGTACCCGCCAGCGTACAAGGAATATCTCCCGTAACAGCATGGACGACAAACGCGAAGATATGAACGAATATACGCTCAATCTCCTGTTGAACTACGAAAAACAGCTGGGCAAACATAATTTGCAGGCCCTGGCCGGTTTCTCGCAGATAAAGAACGAATGGTCGCATAACCAGGCACAACGCTGGGATTTTTATAATAATGATGTTCCCTCCATCAATATGGGTTCGGAAAGTTCCTGGAAAAGCTATGGTTATAATAATGAATACGCTTTGCGCTCTTATTTCGGTCGTCTGAACTATAATTATGACAACCGTTACCTGATCGAAGCAAACCTGCGTTACGACGGGACATCCCGTTTTACCGGAGATAATCAATACGGAACATTCCCGTCGTTCTCTGCCGGTTGGCGTATATCCAACGAAGCATTCTGGAGCGATGAGCTACGTAATATTGTTTCCGACCTGAAGCTGAGAGCTTCCTGGGGTAAAACAGGTAACCAGACGGCCGGTCTCTACGCTTTCTACGAAAGTTACACCTCTACGTCTTATAACTTCGGTGGTAACCTGGTACAAGGCTATATGCAAAAAGAACTTGCCAACAAAGACCTGAAATGGGAAACCAGTACACAGACCGACATAGGTCTGGATGCGGGATTTCTGGACAACCGCCTGACACTGACAGCAGACTATTATTATAAGAAAACCGACGGCATCCTGGTGAAACTGCCTATCTCAGGAACGATCGGCCTCGATGCACCGGAGCAGAATGCTGCGGTTGTAGACAATAAAGGGTTCGAGCTGGCACTCGACTGGAAAGATAATATCGGCGACTTCTACTACGGAGTAAACTTCAACATTTCCAACAACTGGAATAAAGTGGTCAGCCTCGGCGGAGCCAACCCGACAGTAGACGGAGGCGCAGCCGACGTTATCAAGACAGTCCGCGAAGGTTATCCCATCAATTCTTACTGGGGCTACGAAACGGACGGTTTGCTTACCCAGGCGGATATAGATAACAACTATCCTGTTTACGACAGCCGTATGACAACCGGCGATATTAAATACGTAGACCGCAACAAAGACGGCAAGATTGACGCCGAAGACATGAAAGTGATCGGCAACGAGTTTCCACGCTACCCGTTCGCCTTGTCTGCCAACTTCGCCTATAAAGGGTTCGATTTCTCATTCATGTTCCAGGGTGTGATCGATGCCGAAACACGCGTATCGGGTGCACTTGCCGAAGGTGGTAACTTTGAAGGTTTCACACTCGATATCTTTAAAGATTACTGGACACCAGAAAATCTGAATGCCCGCTTCCCACGTCCGCGTAAAAGTGTGGACTACAACTCTATGATGTCTGATTTCTGGGTGATCGATGCCGGCTATATCCGTCTGAAGAATGTTCAGCTGGGCTATACGGTTCCACAGGAACTGAGCCGGAAGCTTTATCTCGATAAAGCACGTATTTACCTGGCTGGTAGCAACCTGCTTACATTCTCTCCGCTGAAAGAATGGGGACTCGATCCGGAATTTGTATCCGGCCGTTTCTTGTACTATCCGCAAACTTCGGTTTATACGATCGGACTTAATTTGACATTCTAAATGCTATTAACTTTGAAATATTATTCATTATGAAGAAGATTTTTATATACCTAGCTTTTCCTTGCGTCCTGTTTGGCTGTGACGTTCTCGATACAATACCGACAGACCGTATATCTTCTGAAATATTCTGGAAAACGGACAAGGACGCCGAATATGCCTCCAACGCTGTTTACCGTTTCCTCGAAGATCCGGGTACTTTACTGGGCCGTGATCAGATGTCGGATATCGCACGTGCAACCTTCGAGACATCGGATGAAACGAAAGTAGAAGCCAGCATCGCGGACCCACAGACAAATATCTTCCAGAATACATGGAACGATATGTATAAGGGGATTCGCCGTTGCAACGATTATATGGATAACGTCGACAAGATCGTTCCTGAAAACGAGGCTAAGGTAAAAACCTACACAGCCGAAGTCCGTACACTGCGTTGTTATTTTTATTCCCGTATGGTTGCTTACTTCGGTGACGTTCCACTGATCACTACACCGATCGGTATCAGCGAGTCGAAAGAACTGACACGGACTCCCGTATCGGAAATATACGATTTCATCTATAAGGAGCTCACTGAAGCGGCCAATGATCTGCCGTTGAAAGCCAGCGAAGCCGGCCGTGTAACCAAAGGGGCGGCTCTCGGTATACTGGCACGTACCATGTTGTTCGCAGCAGGTAATGTGACCGGTACAGACGATCGGGCTACATTATATTATCAACGGGCTAAAGAAGCCGCCGATGCAGTGATCGCTTCCGGTACTTATTCCCTGTTGCCGACCTATAAAGAGCTGTTTACTTATGAAAATGAGAACAATCAAGAGGTTATTTTCGACAAACAATTCATGAAAGACGTATATTCTAATTCAGTAATGAATAACTTCGGAGCCGTATCATTGGGAAACAACGGTTCGATGATGTCGCCTACCGCCGTGCTTGTCGACGAATACGAAACGATCAACGGGAAAAAGATCACCGAAGACAGTTCTTACGATCCTATGAACCCTTATGAAGGTCGTGACCCGCGCCTCAGCTACACACTGTATGCACCGGGTGATGAGCTACCTAACGGAACGATATACGACTCCCGTCCGGGATGGAGCACAACAGGCGATGTGATCGGAGCCAGCTACCAGGTGTCCAAAACGGGATTACTTCCGAAGAAATATATCAACGCGGAAGATATCGGGCAGAGTAACCGTACGAACTGTGGTATCAACCTGATCATTATGCGTTATGCGGAGATCCTGCTGACTGCCGCCGAAGCCCGTATCGAGCTGAATACGGAAACTAATCTTGCCCTGCAATACATCAATCAGGTTCGCCAGCGTCCGGATGTAAACATGCCGGTGTTATCGGGTATCACCTCGCAGGCCGCCCTGCGCGAAGCTGTACGCCACGAAAGAACGGTCGAACTAGCACTGGAAGGCCATCGATTCTTCGACATTCGTCGCTGGAAAACTGCTGAAGATGTTTGTAATATGGATCAGATAGAAGGCATGCGTTATGTGGATAAGGAAACAGGGATACTGGTGACTGTCACCACCGACTACAAGAAGAAATTCACATCGCGCGACTATCTGTGGCCTATCCCTTACAACGAAAGACAATTGAATAATAACTTAGTTCAGAATAATGGCTGGAATTGATTATGAAGACATTAGTATTTAAAACATTACCAATTGCAACGCTTGCCTTTTCGGCAAGCGTATGCAGTGCACAGAACAGTAAAGAGAGCAAACCGAATATCCTTGTGATCCTGGCGGATGATATGGGCTTTTCGGATCTGGGCTGTTACGGTAGCGAGATCCATACGCCTAACCTGGATAAACTGGCGGCAGAGGGACTGCGTTTTACCCATTTTTATAATACAAGCCGCAGCTGTCCGACCCGTGCATCATTACTGACCGGTCTGTATCAACATCAGGCAGGTATCGGACGTATGACCTTCGACGATAATCAACCAGGGT
>NZ_CAJJWO010000049.1 GCF_905196875.1 uncultured Parabacteroides sp.
ATTTCTGGTTCGCGGACTACACCCATTGTATCTATAGTAAAAGAAGCCGTCATACGACCTTCATACCATGAATCGGAGGGCGTATATTTCTAAACTTCATTGAATAAAAAATGGATAAGTTCTACTTCTCCTCCTGGAAATTCCGGCATTATTTGTGCATGGCTGCTGCTGAATGACAAAAGCATACCGATTAAGACCAATTTGCATCGATATACTATTTTATGATCGCTATAACTTCCTTTATTCCTCATTGAGATAAGATTTTATAAGTATTAATCAGTTTTCTGATAAAATCCGTTGTAACTAGTTGTTATTTAGTGTCTTCCAAAGATAATCTATTTGAAATTAACATGTAATTATTCCCCCTGAAAAAAAGACTGGTCTTTTGTAATCAAAAGTCCCTTATTTTAAAGTCAAAAGTCTAGTCTTAACATTTGTAAAGTCATATGCTTTTTTCGGGAAGTATTTTATCAACGGATTGAGAAGGTGTAACAGGCTCTGAAACGGCAGGATAAAGTATTCGTAAAGCAGGCAAAAGTTTATTTACTAAGTAAGCACTGGTCTGCTTATTGAGTAAGCATTCGTCTACTTAGTAAGTAGATTTCTTTTACAAATCGTTTGCTATCTCCATCCGCATAATATAATCATTCATATAATATCCGTTACCAATATGGAAGTCGCGCGTCGTATGTTCATGGAAGCCCATGTGCTTGTAGAAGCCGACGGCCGGATTCTCGCGATTCACATTCAGTTCGACAGTGAACGGCCCCGGATGGATCGTTTTCAGGTAAGCTACTCCCTGTTCGATGATGAAACGTCCGATACCTGAACCGTGCAGGGTAGGGAGCGAATAGATTTTCTGGAACTCATACAGATCTTTTTCTACTGTCTCGATGGAGAGGTAACCGGAGGGTTCGCCATCCTTGTAGATGATAAAGAATTCGTGATGAAGTTCATTCATCTGGTTAAGAATACTTTCCGGAGCATACATCATCTCGAACATGTAGTCGAGCTGCTCGCGGGATAGAATAGAGCCATAAGTAGGCTCCCATATCTGAGATGCCAAGTTTCTGATTAACAGGACATCATCTGTTGTCGTTTTTCTAATTGAGAACATATTATGCGAATTTTAGACGAGCAAAATTAAAAATTAATTTATAGCGTTTTATTTTTTAGCTTGATTTTACATTTATTTCAATGTTTATTCACAGAAAAGAATAACTTTGTAGGCGTTTAATATTAGGGAAAAATACAATTTAATAAATATATATAGAAATGGATACAAAGATTCAGGAACTGACCGACAAGATCTACAAAGAAGGAGTAGAGAAGGGGAACGAAGAAGCTGGACGGATCATTGCCGATGCGAATGCTCAGAAACAAGTGATTGTTAGCGAGGCGGAAGCGGAAGCAAAACGTATTGTTGCAGCAGCACAAAAACAAGCTGCCGAGCTGAAAAAGAATACAGAAGCCGAACTGAAGTTATTCGCTACCCAGGCTGTAGAAGCGCTGAAGAGCGAAGTGGTAAACCTTATAACCGGAAAGATTACTTCCTCGAATGTGAAAGCGATCGTTTCTGACACTGCATTTATGCAGAAGGTGATCCTTGAAATGGCTAAGGAATGGGCTAAGAAAGAAGCGATCACTATCCAGACAGCCGATGCGGATGCATTAACCAAATATTTTGAAGCAAATGCCAAATCGTTGCTCGACGGTGGCGTGAAAATAGAAAAAGTAAGCGGAAAGAAAGCCGATTTTACCATTGTTCCTGCCGACGGATCCTATAAAGTAAGCTTCGGGGAAGACGAGTTTGTTGCATTCTTTAAAGAATTCCTGCGTCCCGGGCTGGTAGAAATGTTGTTCTGATATGAGTAAATACTACTGTCTGATTGCCGGACTCCCTAATATATCATTGGATGATAGTAAGCTGACCTATTCCGTTTCTGAATTCAGAAAGGAGTTGGACGGCATTCTTACGTCCCGTGATAAGAAGCTGGTAGACTTGTTTTTCCTCAAATTCGATAATAAGAACCTGCTTAGTTTCTCACAGCGTCCGGACAGTGACCCGGATGAAAAGGGAAGTATAACATACGACGAGTACAAAAGTCTGTTCGATGCTTTGAAGGATGGCGAGAAGCCGCCTAAGAACAAACAGATTCCTCCTTATTTCATAGAGTTCTTCAAACAGTATCTGGATAGCCAGAAGAAAGAGGAAAAGCAAACGATCTCCTGGGAAGACCGTCTGGCAGCTCTTTATTACGACTATGCGATGAAATGCAGCAACGGTTTCATCCGTAACTGGTTTGAACTGAACCTCAATATCAATAACATGCTGACTGCCATAACCTGCCGCAAGTATGGATTTGATAAAGCAGAATATATAGTGGGAAACAACGAGGTAGCCGAGGCTATCCGTACTTCCAATGCCCGTGATTTCGGACTGGGAGATACGGTAGACTATCTGCCCGATCTGCAACGCATTGCCGAAGATCCCGACCTGATGACCCGCGAAAAGAAAGTGGATTTGCTGAAATGGAAATGGCTGGACGATAATACGTTCTTCAAGACTTTCGATATCGAAAGTGTGTTCGCCTACTTGCTGAAACTGGAAATGATCGAACGCTGGGTTACTCTGGATAGGGTGACAGGAGAGAAGACTTTCCGTGAAATAGTAGGGGCGATGAAGAAGGGAAGTGATAATGCGTTGGAAGAATTTAAAAGAAACAATAATAAATAATTATGGCTACGAAAGGAATTGTTAGAGGAATCGTATCCAACCTGGTAACCGTTGAGGTGGATGGGCCGGTTTCTCAAAATGAAATCTGTTACATTTCCGTAGGAGGCGTAAAGCTGATGGCGGAGGTTATTAAAGTAATAGGGAAAGATGCCTTTGTACAGGTATTTGAAAGTACACGTGGGATGCGTGTAGGTGACGAAGCCGAGTTTGAAGGGCACATGCTTGAAGTAACATTGGGGCCGGGTATGCTGTCGCGTAACTACGACGGTTTGCAGAATGACCTGGATAAAATGGACGGTGTGTTCCTGAAACGTGGTGAATATACATTTGCACTCGATAACGATAAATTGTGGGATTACAAGCCGCTGGCGAAAGTGGGCGATAAAGTTACTGCCGGTGATTGGTTGGGTGAAGTGGATGAAAACTTCCAGCCTCACAAGATCATGGTCCCTTTCACGTTTAAAGGCACTTATACTGTAAAGAGCCTGGTGGAAGCCGGACAATATACCATCAACCAGACAATCGCCGTATTGACAGACGAAGATGGTAAGGATATCGATATTAATATGATACAGCGCTGGCCGGTAAAGAGAGCCATCACTTGTTATAAAGAAAAACCGCGTCCATACAAATTGCTGGAAACGGGCGTTCGTACAATCGATACCGTAAACCCGATCGTTGAAGGCGGTACAGGATTTATCCCCGGCCCGTTCGGTACAGGTAAGACAGTGCTTCAGCACGCTATCTCCAAACAGGCGGAAGCCGATATCGTGATCATCGCTGCCTGCGGTGAACGTGCGAATGAGGTTGTGGAAATCTTTACCGAGTTCCCCGAACTGATCGACCCGCATACAGGACGTAAATTGATGGAACGTACCATCATTATCGCCAATACTTCAAACATGCCTGTGGCAGCCCGTGAAGCATCCGTATACACAGCGATGACTCTGGCTGAATATTATCGTAGCATGGGACTGAAGGTGTTGTTGATGGCGGACTCTACTTCCCGTTGGGCACAGGCTTTACGTGAGATGTCTAACCGTCTGGAAGAACTTCCGGGACCCGATGCATTCCCGATGGACTTGTCTGCGATCGTGGCTAACTTCTATGCCCGTGCAGGTTTCGTTCATTTGAATAATGGGGCGACAGGTTCGGTAACCTTTATCGGTACGGTATCGCCCGCCGGTGGTAACCTGAAAGAACCGGTGACGGAAAATACGAAGAAGGTAGCCCGTTGTTTCTATGCTTTGGAGCAGGAGCGTGCCGACCGTAAACGTTATCCGGCCGTAAACCCGATCGACAGTTATTCGAAATATCTGGAATATCCAGAATTTCAGGAATATATCGCCAAACATATCTCTCCGGAATGGATCGACAAGGTAAATGAAATCAAAACCCGTATGTTGCGTGGTAAGGAAATCGCCGAACAGATCAACATCCTGGGTGACGACGGTGTACCTGTAGAATATCATGTTACTTTCTGGAAATCGGAATTGATCGACTTCGTGATCTTGCAACAGGATGCGTTCGATGCGATCGATGCCGTGACACCGCTGGCCCGTCAGGAATTTATGCTGGACAAGGTGGTGAAGATCTGTCATGCGGAATTCCGTTTCGACACCTTCCTTGAAGTAATGGAATATTTCAAACAGCTGATCAACATCTTCAAGCAGATGAACTATTCCGAATACGAAAGCGATCAGTTTAAGAAGTTCAACGATCAACTCGACGCCCTGCTTGCAGAGCGCATGGAAAAATAACAGAACGTATGGCAACAAAAGCATTTCAAAAAATATATACGAAAATTACCCAGATTACGAAAGCTACCTGTTCGCTGAAAGCAACGGGAGTAGGGTATGACGAGCTGGCTTCCGTAGACGGCAAGCTGGCACAGGTGGTAAAGATCATCGGTGACGAGGTTACGTTGCAGGTGTTCTCCGGTACGGAAGGTATCCGTACGAATGCCGAAGTGGTGTTCATGGGCAAGGCTCCTACGCTGAAAGTAGGTGACCAGTTGGCCGGACGTTTCTTCAATGCGTATGGCGACCCGATCGATGGCGGTCCTATCCCGGAAGGAACGGAAGTGGAGATCGGCGGTCCCTCTGTAAATCCGGTTCGTCGTAAACAGCCGTCAGAATTGATCGCTACGGGTATTGCCGGTATCGACTTGAACAATACGCTGGTAACCGGGCAGAAGATCCCGTTCTTTGCCGACCCCGATCAGCCGTTCAACCAGGTTATGGCGATGGTGGCCCTGCGTGCCCAATCGGATAAGATCATCCTGGGTGGTATGGGTATGACCAACGACGATTACCTGTTCTTTAAAAATACATTTAGCAACGCCGGTGCACTCGACCGTATCGTTAGTTTTATCAATACAACCGAAGACCCGTCTGTAGAACGTATCCTTATCCCGGATATGGCGCTTTGTGCGGCTGAATACTTCGCCGTACAGAAGAATGAAAAGGTGCTGGTGTTGTTGACCGACATGACCAACTACGCGGATGCCTTGGCGATCGTATCGAACCGTATGGACCAGATCCCGTCGAAAGACTCTATGCCGGGTTCACTTTATTCCGATTTGGCAAAGATCTACGAAAAGGCGGTACAGTTCCCGGCAGGTGGTTCCATTACCATTATTGCGGTAACGACTTTATCCGGCGGCGATATCACACACGCCGTGCCTGATAATACCGGTTATATCACCGAAGGTCAGTTGTATCTGCGCCGTGATAGTGATGTCGGTAAAGTAATCGTCGACCCGTTCCGAAGCTTGTCACGTTTGAAACAGTTGGTAACAGGAAAGAAGACACGCGAAGATCACCCGCAGGTGATGAATGCAGCCGTTCGTCTGTATGCCGATGCTGCCAATGCAAAGACCAAGATGGAAAATGGTTTCGACCTGACGGACTACGACAACCGTACGCTTTCTTTTGCAAAGGATTATTCGGAAAAGCTGCTGGCTATCGACGTAAACCTCGACACAACCGAAATGCTCGACGTGGCATGGGGCTTGTTCGGCGAATACTTCAAACCGGCGGAAGTGAATATCAAGCAGGAGCTAGTCGATAAATACTGGAAGAAATGAATAATTAATAATGAATAATTAATAATTGGTGATGGATGATATCTCCCCGATCATTATTCATTATTAATTCTTAATTATTAATTGTAAAAGTATGGCAATAAAGTTTCAATATAATAAAACCTCTCTTCAGCAATTGGAAAAGCAGCTGAAGATGCGCGAGCGTTCCCTGCCTACGATTAAAAGCAAGGAGAGTGCGCTGCGTATCGAAGTGAAGCGGACCAAGGATGAAGTGACAAAATTGGAACTTCAGCTGGAAAAAGAGATTCAGAGCTACGAGAACATGGTGGCTTTGTGGAACGAGTTCTCTCCCGAACTGATTGCAGTGAAGGATGTGACACTCTCTACGAAGAAGATTGCTGGTGTGATCGTTCCTGTATTGGACGAAATTCAGTTTGAGATCGGACATTACAGTCTCTTTAATTCCCCTGCCTGGTTTACCGATGGTGTCGAGCTATTGAAGAAGCTGGCGCGTACCGGGATAGAAGCCGAGTTTTCAGGAATGAAGCTGGAGTTATTGGAGCATGCCAGGAAGAAGACCACTCAAAAGGTGAACCTGTTTGAGAAGGTACAGATCCCCGGCTATAAAGATGCGATCCGTAAGGTGAAACGATTTATGGAAGACGAAGAAAGTCTTTCCAAGTCGTCACAGAAGATCATGCGGGCTAACCAGGAAAAGCGTAAAGCAAAAGAACAAAAAGAGGAGGCTGGCGTATGATAGTAAAGATGAGTAAATATGCCTTTATGGTATATCATAGAGAATATGATTCGTTCCTGACACAGTTGCGCGAACTAGGTGTCGTACATGTGAAAGAGGGTAAGTCTATTCTTGATAATGCAGAACTTCAGGATATCCTGGCTATACGTAAGCGTGTCAACTTGTTAATGCGTTTTTTCAAGAATCTCAATTCTGGAACGAAAGACCTTCAGTTGGCTCCGGCACGTGAACTGGATAAGAAAGCGGGAATAAAATTATTACAGAAGATAGAGGAGTTGCAGGATAAGAAAGTGCAGCTTCAATCTGTTAGGGCATCTCTTGAAAAGGATATTGCTTATATGGAGATCTGGGGTGATTTTAGCTGGACTAATTTCAACCGTCTGAAGAAGGCCGGATATGATATCACATTCTGGACTTGTCCGACGGCTAAATATGAACCAAAATGGGGTGATGAGTACAATGCTGTATTGATCAACAACTTCCAGTCGGTCACTTATTTCCTTACTATAACGAAAGTCGGTACGACGATCGACATAGATGCGGAACGTCCGAAGATGCCGGACAGAGGTTTGCAGAAACTGAATGCACGTCTCGACCTGTTGAAGCAGGAAATGAAGGCATTGGATGCTGAAATGAAAAAGCTGGCTGTGTCTGACTATAATACGCTCGATTTGTTTGACAAGAATTTACAGAACGAGTTCAATCTGTCGAATGTGCTTGTTCAGACGGATCGTCAGGCTGGCGATAAGCTGATGTTGCTGGAAGGTTGGGTGCCTACGGAGAAGGTGGAGGCGATGGAGGAAACGCTTGAAAAGGAAGGTTACTTCTATCAGCCATTGGAAATAGAAGAGGGAGATAAAGTGCCTATTCTGCTAAAGAATGGGAAGTTCGCCAAGTTGTATGAACCAATCACACGGATGTTCTCTTTGCCAAACTATGGCGAGTTCGATCCGACACCGTTCTTTGCTCCGTTCTTTATGTTGTTCTTCGGACTTTGTTTCGGGGATGGCGGATACGGATTACTCGTGATGATCGCTTGTACGATCCTGAAACGGAAAGTCAATCCGGACTTCAAACCATTCCTGAGTCTGTTCCAGTATCTCGGATTGGCGGCGCTGATCGTCGGTACGTGTACAGGTTCGTTCTTCGGTATCGCTTTGGTCGATATACCTGCTTTCGCATCGGTGAAAGATTACTTCGTTTCGAGCGATAATCTGATGACGTTCTCGATCATAATCGGATTGGTACAGATCCTGTTCGGAAAGACGATCGCTGCACTGAAGACCATGTCGCAGAAAGGCAAAAAATATGGTATTGCACCGCTGGCATGGGTATTCATTATCTTGGCATTATCTCTTGTCTTCGGTTTGCCGATGCTGGATGTACAGTTGCCGGAGGTGGTGAAAAATGTCTTCCTGGTGATAGCCGGACTGGGATTGCTGGTAGCTTTCCTTTACAATACGCCGGGTAAGAATATCTTCCTGAACTTCGGTACAGGTCTGTGGAATACCTATAATATGGCTTCCGGACTGCTGGGGGATACATTATCTTATATCCGTCTGTTCGCTATCGGTCTGACCGGTGCGATCCTAGGTGGTGTATTCAACTCGCTGGCAGTGGATATGACGGAAGGTATGAACATCGTATTGCGTGTGATCTGCATGTTGCTGATCCTGCTGGTCGGTCATTCGATCAACATTGGTCTGTGTACCATCAGTTCGCTGGTTCACCCGCTTCGTCTGATCTTTGTAGAGTATTACAAGAATGCAGAGTTCGAAGGTGGCGGTAAGTCGTACGAACCTTTTAAGAAAGCATAAACAAAGCGTGATTTAAATAATAACAAAAAATAATTAAACAAACAAATTTCATTATGGAACCAATTTTATTAGCTTATCTGGGTATTGCGTTGATGACAGGTTTAACCTTTATCGGCAGTAGTTATGGTGTAACAATCTGCGGTAACGCAGTAGTAGGAGCAATGAAGAAGAACCCGGATGCACTGGGTACTTACATCGCATTAAGTGCATTGCCTTCTTCACAGGGGTTGTACGGATTCGTAGGTTATTTCATGATGCAGAAATTCCTGGTTGACAGCATTACGATGCTGAATGCAACAGCTATATTCGGTGCCGGACTGGTGTTAGGATTCGCTGGTTTATTCTCTTCTATCCGTCAGGCAGAAGTTTGTGCGAACGGTATTGCCGGTGTTGGTGCTGGTCATAACGTATTCGGTGCAACAATGGTAATGGCCGTATTCCCTGAGTTGTATGCAATCTTGGCTTTGCTGGTTGTAATCCTGATCGGCGGAACTCTTCCGGTGTAATATTTTGTATTTAACATAGTAGTATCCCCTGTTTTATCGGTTGATAAGACAGGGGATTTTTTAGTTTATATGACGAAAGAAAAAATATTTACTTACATTTGTATGAATTGCAAGCAAACAATATAACACAATTATAAAATATGAAAAAACATTTACATCTATTCTTATTAGCGTCAGGGCTTTTTCTTGTTCAGGGCGTGAGTGCACAAACAAATTCAGCAGACGATCCTCTGCCGGGTTATACGCAGGCGGAACGGTTTGCCGGTGATAAATTGCCGACGATGTTGTTTTCTACTTCAGTAGATCCACATTGGTTTAAGGCGGGGAACTGTTTCTGGTATGAATACAAGACTGGAGAGGGGAATGTCTGGTATGTAGTTAATCCATCAGCTAAATCGAAACGTCCTTTATTCGATCAGGATAAGCTGGCTGCAGAACTGACAGAGATTGTAAAAGACCCGTTTATCGCTCAACAGTTACCTATCCGGAAACTGGAGGCAGGAGAGGACGGGCGTACTTTTATGTTCCAGGTGACCTCTTCACAGGATGCGAAGAAAGATAGTACGGATAAAGATAATAAAACGGAAAAAGAGATTTTCTATTTCTCTTATGATTATCCTACGCGTAAACTGACTCATCTGGCCGATAAGAAGAAAGATACGGAGTATCCCGATTGGGCTTCTATTTCACCGGACGGTAAAACCGTTGTTTATGCAAAAGACCTGAATCTGTACCGCATGTCGCGTGAAGATTATGAGAAACTGAAAAAAGATGACAAAGACAGTACCGTTACGGAAATACAGCTGACAACCACCGGAGTAAAAGACTTTGGTTTCGGACAGCCTTACAGCATTTTGAATACGGATACATTATGTAACGGCAAAAGAAAAAATCCGGGTTACTTATTGTGGTCACCCGATTCCCGTCATTTTGCCGTATCCATCTCAGATAGCCGCGAGGTGAAAGACCTGTGGGTGATCAATGCCATGGCAACTCCGCGTCCGACATTGGAAACATATAAGTATCAGATGCCGGGTGAAAAAGAAGCGCCGATCAGTCATCTATATCTGTTCGATATGAACAATAACTCTTATAAAGAGATCAACACCTGGGCTTTCAAAGACCAAACCATTCGTATGGCTTACCAACCCCGTTTGCAAAAACAACGTGATATGGAGGAGCTGCCTAGTATTTGGTTGGGTGACAATAACCGTTTCTTCGTTACCCGTTCCAGCCGTGACCTGCATCGTATCGACATCTGTACGTATACCATCGGTGAAGATTCGATCCGTCCGATTATCGAAGAGCGTATGAATACCTATATCGAAGTCCGTCCGCTGGCATCTGTAAACAATGGCAAGGAGCTGATCCATTGGAGCGAACGCGACGGCTGGGCACATCTGTATCTGTATGATGATAAGGGCAATCTGAAAAATCGTATCACAGCGGGCCCCTGGCATGTCGACCAGATCGTAAAAGTGGATGAAGCCAAGCGTCTGGTTTATTTTCTAGCCAACGGAAGAGAGAAAGGCGAGAATCCCTATTATGAGCATCTCTATCGAGCTAACCTGGATGGAAGCGGCTTGCAGATGGTTTCAGCCGGTGATTACTTCCATGATGTTTATATAGATGATAATGCACAGTTCATAGTCCACAATTATTCCCGTATCAATACGGTTCCCAAAACTGACTTATTGGATAATACAGGCCGGAAGATTATGGACCTGGAAGAAAGCGATTTCTCGCAATTGTTTGCAGCCGGTTACCAGTTCCCGGAACCGTTCAAAGTAAAAGCAGCCGATGGTGTAACGGATCTGTATGGTGTCATGTATAAGCCCTTCAATTTCGACTCGACCAAAGTATATCCTATTATCGATTACGTTTATCCCGGTCCTCAGGTGGAAGCAACCCGTTATCCGTTTACCCGTATGAGCGTTCGTACAGATCGTTTGGCTCAGGCAGGATTTATTGTTGTTTCTGTCGGTAATCGTGGCGGTCATCCGAGTCGTTCAAAATGGTATCATAACTTTGGATACGGTAATTTGCGTGATTATGGACTGGCTGACCAGAAAGCGGCTATCATCCAGTTGGCTGATAAGAATAAGTTTATCGATATCCATCGTGTCGGAATCCACGGTCATTCGGGTGGAGGATTTATGTCGACAGCAGCGATCTTGCAATATCCGGATTTCTTCAAGGTGGCAGTTTCATGTGCTGGTAACCATGATAACAAGATCTATAATCGTTGGTGGAGTGAAACACATCATGGTTTGAAAGAAGTAGTATCGGAAAAAGGCGATACGACATTTACATACAGTATCAAGAGTAATCAGGAACTGGCAAAACAGTTGAAAGGCCATTTGCTGCTGGTACACGGCGATATCGACAACAATGTTCATCCGGGCAATACGATGCGTGTCGTAGACGGTCTTATCCGCGCCAATAAACGGTTTGATATGCTGCTTCTACCGCAACAACGTCACGGCTTCGGTGATATGGACGAGTATTTCTACTGGCGAATGGTCGATTACTTCTCAGAACATCTGTTGGGTAAATCGGATAAGTCGGTGGATATTCCGAAGCGGTAATTATTCTATACTGTGAAATTATAAAGCCTCTTTTCCCGGTTTGTCTGCTAAAATAGATAGCGAGATCTCATTCCGGGAAAAGGGGCTTTTTTAGTAATTACGCAAAGTTAAAAAGAAATTTTGAATATTCCCGGGGAAACAATGACATGCTTTAATTATCAATAGTTTTCAAAAAAAATAATATCTTTGTTCTCTCTAATTGTATTGTTAATTAAAGTGGTAATAATTTCGCCTATGAAATATCAATGTGTGTTCATCTTATTTGACTTATTACTAAGTGTTTTATCGGGGAGTGTACTTGCTGAACCATCTCTGATCGAAAAGGAAAAATATCGTGTATTATGTATTCAATCATCAGGTAATACTTATGTTGAGAGAAAAAGAAAAAGCCTGGTAATGGAAGCATTTCGTAAAGCCGACATTCCGGTTGAACTGGATTATTTTTTTCTTCGGACACATGATGTAGAGTTTGAGCACAGCGAGAATTTTTTGAAAGAAAATCTGGATACTTATGATAATATTCCACTTGATTTGATACTGGCATTTAATGATGATGCACTTAACTTTCTAATAAAAAGCGATCATCCTCTGGCACATCGTACACCTATTGTTTTCAGCAATGTCATAATTCCTGTTGATACTTTGGAAAAATATCCGCTAATTACAGGTCAATTAGAAACGATTGATTATTTACAGGCTTATGAATTGGGTAAGCAATTGTTTGGTGAGGTGGATGAACTTCAGATTGTTTTCGGATTTCAAGAGGAGGATTTTCTCTTGTTGGATACGGCCAAGACCCAATTGATGAATATTCCAGAGTATGCTTTTTTTCGGAATTTTTCCAGAAAAACCCCGGAAGAAGCCCCAGTCGATACTGTTAGAAATCCGGATACAATTGCCCGACCTTTGACAATCGGGTTCGATCTTCCTACGATTTGGAGGCATGACCAGCTTTTCAAGTATTACAAAAACAATAACCCTATACACCGTTTTGGCATCAAGGCTCGGGGAGAATATATCTATATTAATTTTTTAGGTTACCAGTTACAGCCGTTCATAGGGGTTACCAATGCTTATTTTGTGGATGAAGATTTTCCTGCAGCCATGCCGCACGGGGTTATCGGTGGCTATTTTAACAGAGTCGATAGGCAGGTGGACAAAGCTGTGGAAACCAGTCTCCGTATTCTGAAAGGCGAGCCTGTCAAATCGATACCGGTTGATACCGGATTGCGTACTCCCGTTTTTGACTGGGAAGTGATGCAACATTGGGGAATTTCAAAGTCACAACTCCCGAAAGGAAGTACGATCGTAAACGAACCTTTTCTGATAAAATATAAAGAGGAATTTATTATAGGGGCTATTGTCACTATTATGTTGTTAATCTTTTTGTTAAACTATCTGATACGAATCTCTAAAATTGTCTATTTCAAGCATAACTCTTTACAAAAAAAACTTGATGAGGAGCAAGAGCGTATGCAAATCATGATTAATACGATCAGTGATTTTATTGTCTCGATAGATTGCTACGGCATGATCGTCTCGATTAATCCTGCAGCGCGAAGGCTTTTTGGGTTGAAACAAGATGAAGAAATACAGAATAAAGTGCATCTCTGTTCGCTTGTGAAACTTTCTCCCCGCTATAAACACGACGTTTTCTGGTTGCAGAAAGTGATCGAAAGGTCTGAAGAAACGCATAAAGAGGAACTTTTACCGGAAGGTAGTTTATTGGAGTTACGCAACGGTACTAGCCTTCAAATCAGTGGGGTTGTCCGGACTTTATATATAAATGATACGCGTATCGGAACTCTTTTAACTTTCCGCGATTGTACCGACAAGCTCAGGAAAGAACAATTTCTCGAGTTTAGTATGGTGGCAGGTGATGTTTATACTTGGCAGATTGACCTTAAACAGAAACAGATCACATTCCATGAATCGTTCTTTGTTTCCAATGGTATCGATCGTGATATACCTAACCTCAGTAAAGAGGAGTTTATTGATATGTTGCATCCTGATGATCGCGAACGAGGGGATGAGGAGTTGGCTAAATTGCTTCGGGATACGGGTATTAATAAATCGAAGTTGCAGCTGAGGTTACGGCTTCCGGCCGGTTATATCTGGTTTGAATTCCGTATCACGTCTCTGCCTGGAGGAGTCAATGATCCGGATAATGTTCGCTTGTTCGGAATATGTCTTAATATACAAAAGCAGAAAAAAGCGGAATCGGATATGCAGGATGTTCTGGAGCAGGCAAAAGAAAGCAATCGGATCAAGTCGGAGTTTCTGGCCAATATGAGCCATGAGATACGTACACCACTCAATGCAATTGTTGGCTTCTCCTCTATAATCAATGAGGTAGAGGAAGGAGAAAAGGGACAATTTCTTGAATTGATCAGTAAGAATTGCGATATGTTGCTGCAAACGATTAATGATATTTTAGATATCTCGCGTGTGGAAAGCGGGTATCCGTTTCATTATAAAGTCTGTTACTTGAAGAGGTTCCTGTCTGAGCTCTGGTCTGAAGAGCAACCTCTATTTGAGAAAACGAATGTCGAATTTTTTCTGGAAATACCAGAAGAAGAGTGCCTGATGGAAACAGATCCTTTCCGCCTGAGGCAATTGTTGGTACAGTTGATTAAGAATGCCCGTAATTTTACGCCGGAAGGTTCGGTGACTTTGGGTTACCATTATAAAGCCGGTGACAGGATTGTCACTATCTATGTCCGTGATACCGGTATCGGTATTGCACCGGAAGACCGGGAGATCGCGTTCGAACGTTTCTATAAATTGGATCAGTTTACATCGGGCGGAGGTTTGGGATTATCTCTCTGTAAAGAAATTACCCGGCGATTTAACGGATCGATACGGATAACCGACGGATACCACGAGAAAGGAACTTGCGTATTTGTCAATCTTCCGGTTCATCAGGTTCAACAATAAACAATGCAGAGATATGAAACAGTCGATATATTATTTTATTTACTTGTTTGTGGTTCTTCCGGTCTTTATGACAGGATGTGATCAGGATGTCAACAGTGAAACTTTTGATGTGTGGGTACTCCATTCCTATGAAGAGGATTGTCCTTGGATGGAAGAAATGAATCGGGGAATTGTCGATGGATTCAGGGATAACCATGTAAAGGTAAACCTGCGGATAGACTACCTGAATTCCTATTATTCGAAACAACAATCTACAGATTCGGCATTAGCCTATATGAACAGGATAGAGAAACCCGACCTGATCCTGACGGTGAACGATCAGGCCACTGCTGCTGTCATAAATTCCCATCATCCTTTCACGGAGGAAACCAATGGGGCAAATATTGTTTTTTGTGGCGTAAATTGTCCGGACTCGCTATCATTGTTCAAGCTAGGGTTATCTCACGTGACAGGATTTTCCACCCGGTTGAATATGGAAGAGGCACTGGGGATAGGAGGAATGCTTAAAAGAATCAAAATATACATACCTTTTACCTGCAATGATATGTCGAGTATTGCTTTAGGGAAAATAAAAGGACAGTTACAAAAAATAAGCCATACGGTTGTGACGCTCAAAGTCGATACGGTAGTAGATGGTTGGAGTTATCATGATGTGTATTATAAGATGATCGAAGAACGTTTTCAGACTTTTGGCGTATTGCCGGGTTGGGATCCTTTTGTCGGTATGTTTATCAATACTTCTGCGACTCCTTTTATTGCGATAAACAATATTGGGTTTGGTCAGGGAGTGTTGGGGGGATATTTTACGTCCTCTTATGATTTGGCATATGACGGGGCAAGACATGCGGCAGATATATTGACACAAGAAAGATCCAGCTTCAAAATACAGGAAAGCGCGAAGAAACTGTGGATAGACTGGGCTGTTTATGACAGGTTTAATTTTTCGTTTGAAAGTTTGCCGGACGATGTTGAGTTTATCAATATGCCTTTCTTTGTAAAGTATCACCTGCTGTTACAAATAGTAGGTCTTATTGGAATCGTATTGCTTACCAGTCTGCTTATTGTTGCCATTTATAGAATGAAATTATACAGGGATCGACGAATTGATAATGAGCGCAAGTTGATTCAGCAGCGTGACAACCTGCTGGTTATCACAGATTCGATTAATGAAGGAATCATCACGATTGATGAACACGGATTGATACGTTCTGCCAATCTCAGGGCGCGACAGTTGCTGCGTGTGGAAGGTGATTTCTTGAATACGCCTTTTTCTGATTGGGTGACGATTTATGACCCGGCAATAGGAAAAGAGGCAGGTAAAGTATTCCATGCCAAGCTAAAAGAAAAGATGTCGGTTTCGTTTTCTCCGATGGCTCGTATAGAGTCCAAGAAAAATGGTCATTATTTTTTAATCAAAGGAGAGCTTGCCCCTTTGATTATTAAAGGAGAGGTAAAAGGCGCCATCTGCGTTTTTGCCGACCGTACGGATGAATTTACGACCGGCGAGTATTTATCTCTGACGACAGATGTCGGGCAGTTGTTTTTCTGGTGGTTCGACTTCCATAAAAAACGCCTTTTGGTAGATCCTTCATTTTTTACGATTTGGGGAATAGAGGATGATGGAACGCATACATTGTCGGTGGACACTGTTTTAAGTTTTTTCAGCCCTCAGGATATTGAAGAATGGCAAGTATTTTATGAGAAACAACGTTTCAGTAATAACCTGCGTGTAACCCGTGAGGTACGCATGAACCTGAATGGAACAAGTGAACAGTATTGGGAAATACGTATGTCCTATCATCAGGATAGTGAAGATGCATTGCCTCTGTTATATGGTCTTTGCATTAATATTCAGGATTATAAAAATAAGCAGGCTTTGTTGCAGGAGGCTCGCGATAATGTGCATCGATCGGAACAGCTAAAATCAGCTTTCCTGTCAAATATGAGCCACGAAATTCGTACGCCGTTGAATGGTATTATTGGCTTTGCCAAGTTGATTGCCAGCAATGAAGATTATGAAGCCGAAGATTATGAGTTGTTTATTAATACCATACAATTGAATTGTAATTTGTTGCTTGCTCTGATAGATGATATACTTGATCTGGCGCGTATAGATTCCGGTAATATGATATATACTGATGCAAATTGTAATCTAAACAGTTTGATTATACAGGTTATGACGACTCAACAGGTTATTTTGCAAAAGCCATTGCAGCTGATTCGTAAGTTGCCTACAGAGCCTGTTTTCCTGATGGTTGATCCTCTTAGGTTGAATCAGGTGATTACGAATTTGGTAAACAACGCTGTCAAATTTACTAAAGAAGGAAGTATAACGGTTGGTTATACATCAGACGAAAATAATGTCTATATAACAGTTACTGATACAGGTATAGGAATTCCTCCTGAAGAGCAGAATTTAATATTCGACCGTTTTTATAAAAAGCATGATGATATACAGGGGGCTGGCATAGGGCTTAGTCTGTGTAAGAATATTGTCGAGCATTATGGCGGTGTATTATCCGTTGCTTCAGAAGTCGGGAAGGGCACTACATTTACTGTTACGCTACCTTTAAAGTAAGAAAAGAAAGAGAATTGTAAGTAATAACGGCTTCTTTTAGTTTATTAACTAATATATTTAGTTTTAAAACTAAGTGTTTTAGTTACTTTGTCGCAAATAACAAAAATGATGAAGCGACTGACTGCAAAAGAAGAAGAGATCATGGGCTATTTCTGGGAGAAAGGCCCTTTGTTCGTGAAGCAACTGCTGGAATATTATGGGGACCCCAAGCCTCATTTCAATACCCTTTCCACCATTGTGCGTGGTTTGGAGGATAAAGGTTTCCTTTCCCATAACACGTTTGGCAATACGTATCAGTATTATGCTGCCGTAACAGAAGAGGAGTACAGTAACGGGACACTGAAGAATGTCATCGCTAAATATTTCAATAACTCTTATCTGGGGGTCGTCTCTTCCCTGATTAAAGAGGAGGAAATATCGGTGGATGAATTGCGGCAATTGCTGGATGAAGTGGAACAAGCCGATAAAAAGTAAAGTTATGGGAGACTTCTTTGTTTATATCCTTAAATCGTCTGTATGCCTGGCTGTATTTTATCTGTTTTACAGACTGTTGTTGAGCCGTGAAACATTTCACCGTTTTAACCGTGTATCCCTACTGGGGGTGATTATTCTTTCTGTTGTAATCCCTTTTATCCGTATAGTGACAGAAGAACCTGTCGTTATACAACGTCCGTTGCAGAATTTGGAATATCTTTTGCAAATGGCAGAAATGCAGGCGGATGTACAGGTTCCGACCGGGCAATCGGTCTGGCTTTCGTTATTGCTAGCGGTCTATCTGGGTGGTTGTATTTTCTTTTTTGTTCGTTTCCTTTATTCAACAATCCGTATTTTCAACCTGATCGGGATGGGAGAGAAGCAGGTGCTTCCCGGTGGATGTAAACTGGTAGTGACAGATAAAACCGTTTGTCCGTTCAGCTGGATGGGATACATTGTTATTTCCCGGAAAGATATGGAAGAAAGCGGCGAAGAGATATTGACACACGAACTGGCTCATATTCATGCCCGTCATTCCATCGATATGCTGGCCTGTACTTTTTGTGTGATACTTCAATGGTTCAATCCGGCTGTCTGGTTGTTGAAGCAGGAATTGCAGAACATTCATGAATACGAGGCCGATGAAAGTGTGATCAATCACGGTGTCGATGCGAAGAAATATCAACTATTATTAATAAAAAAAGCTGTTGGTTCACAGCGCTTCACTTCTATGGCCAACAGCTTTAATCACAGTAAACTAAAAAAACGAATTACTATGATGTTAAAACAAAAATCAAGTCCGTGGGCACGGTTGAAGTATCTGTATGTACTTCCGCTGACAGCTGTTGCAGTTATCGCTTTTGCCCGTCCTGAAATCTCCCGTGAATTGGAAAAGATTTCAAGTGCCAAAATTAGCGAAATAGTTCCGGTTAAGGAAGTTATCGAGCCTAAAAAAGTTGAACAGGTGACAAAGGTTGTTCCGGTTTCCCCGGTAGTAACCCTCGAATCTGTTAGAGAGGAAATCTCCGCACCGGTCCCGCAAGAGGTAAAAGTTGTCGGGAAGAAAGATGTAGCATCTGACGAAAAGCCTGAAACGACAACAGTACAGGAGGCTATGCAGAAACAATTGGATGATTTCTCGCAACAGGCAGAGTCGAGTATGCAGAAAGTTAGACAAAGAGTGGAAACATCTCGTTATCTGATCCTGATTGATAACGAAGTGTCTACTTACGACCAGTTGGATAAAGTTGCTCCGGAGAATATTTATAGCTACGGTATCAGCCCAAAAGATAAATGCGAGGATATATTGGCCAAATATAACGCTTCGGACAAGCTGGGATTGATTTCGGTAGTGACTAAGGTTGCTATCGCTTCCGGCAAGATGAAAGAAGATGAAGTCAAGGTTGTCGGTCATGGTTCGATGGGAAATCATTTGCCTGGAGATGTGAAAATCCATATTAGAGACGGGATAATAGGAAAGGAGAAGCCTCTCATCTTTATCGATGGTGTGGAACAGTTGGCTGATGATGCGCTGGATAAACTTGATCCGAACATGATTGAAAGCATATCGGTTATGAAAGATAATTCATCTATGGAGATATATGGAAAGAAAGGTGCGAATGGAGTTATTCTTGTGACGACCAAGAATGCTTCGGCAAAAAAAATGAAATTATGAAGACCTGTTTATATCAGGTGACCGTTGTTGCCTGCCTTCTCTTTGCCGCCTGCAATGAAAGGAGAATAACGGAAGGAGAGTTGACGGTAATTCCGGTAGAAGTTGCCTTCAATGCGCCGACAGAACTGAAGGCCTCTGACTGTTTCAAACAGATATCCTATATTCCACTGGAAACGAATGATAGCTGTTTAGTCGGACAATCACCTTCTGTTAAGATATTACATGATAAACTGCTGGTGACAACTGCACAGCAGCAAAGCTATTTGTTCGACAGGGAGACTGGACATTTCCTGACCTCGGTAGGACATGTCGGTAATGATCCGGAAGGATACAGTGATGTGCGGGGTTGTTGGCTGGATCATTTGAATAACCATATTTGTTTTC
Source organism: uncultured Parabacteroides sp. (assembly GCF_905196875.1). GTDB lineage: Bacteria > Bacteroidota > Bacteroidia > Bacteroidales > Tannerellaceae > Parabacteroides. The sequence continues at coordinate 19,500 of NZ_CAJJWO010000049.1, forward strand.
TAGGTTGGAATGAGAAACAGGTAATTTATAATGCGGATGGTTCGTATAGCGGCGAATTGAAAAATCCGGTTGAAGCAACAGTCTTTCCTGCTAATACAGTGATTAATTATCTGGATGAGAAAACGTTTGTTGCTCATTCCACTGCAGGGGGCGGCAATCCGGATCGAGTGATAGTTTTTCGTGACAGTATGATAATCGGTCAGTTTTTTCCTTCCGGTGTGGATACTGTCTCGTTTGGTATCGATCCGGCTGATATCGAAATGATCAGTGTCATGTTTAATAAAGGATTTGGTCCGGGTATGATCTTTATTTCCTATAAGAATGATAAGGCTGGAGCGTATCCGATGGGAGATGCTTTCTTCTGGCATCAGGGAAAAGATTTGTTCTTTAAGGAGCAATTCAATGATACGATTTATCAGGTGACAGCAGAAGCATTATTACCTGTCAGCTGTTTTGATCTGGGCTCCTATCATTGGGATGCGAAAGATCGTTTTGAGAAGGAGAAGAGTCATACTATTTATCCGACGGAGTTGTTGGAGGGGAAGGATGTTTTCATTTTCCGTTTTATTACAGATCTGCATAAGGAGCGAGTAATATATAATGCTTTCTATGATAAAAAGAGGGGGACTGTCAAAGTGTCGAAATACGATACAGCCTTCAATGATGATTTGAATGGTTTCTTACCATTACAACCCGAAACGGTTTCTCCGGATGGAGAGTTTGCCCAGATTGTTACGGCTGATCAGATCGTTTCGTGGTTTGAAGAGAATAATGATAAAACGGATTTGCCTGCTGAAATAGTTGCATTAAAAAAGGTAGGTGAGGAGGATAATCCGGTGGTGATGATAATGAAATGATGAACGGTTAATAAAAACAGAAGAGAGGGTAGTATTTTCGGGTACCCTCTCTTCTGTTTTTTTATTCTCTGACGATCTGATGGATCTGTACCGGAGTTTTACCGGCCGGGGTGATTATCAATGATGGCATATCTTCAAATGTCATCTTATTCAGTTTTATATAACCTACATATCCGCAATATAACATGTTGGTTTCTCCATCCTTATCGATACCTGAAATAGAAACCATACTTTCGTTATCGCCGGACAGGTAAAGTTCAATCTGTTTATTTACACCTTCGCATTTCACGCTCACCTGTTCGCCTGGTTTCAGTGTTTTGTATGTGCTTAAATTCAGGTCGTACATCATGAGTGTTTCGTCAATTTCGGGAGCTTCTTTTGTCTTAACGGAGAAAGAGGCTATTTTCAACTCCATCTGCTTACCTGAATTGTTGCGCATCCTGATAAAACGGGCTTTCGGATCGATCGTTTTAACAACGGCTTTTGTCTGGTCGGCAGGGATATCGGAAAGGGGTGTCCATGTTTTACCGTCAGCTGACCATTCGAAAATTCGTCCTTCCACGTTACTCTGCGGCATGTTGAACGTGAAAGAATCACCTTCCCGCTGGATTTCCCATCCCAAACCGATGTATTCGTTCGGTTCGACCTTTACCACTTCCAGCATTGGCACATAAGCGATCAGGTTTTCATCTTCCGACCAGGGTTGGTTCTTAAGTTGTCCGACATTCGTGATCGTGGAAGCGGTACTTACCCTGATCTCGTTGGATGGTGTATCGGCAGTAGAAAGCAAGTTACGACTTGTCTGCCTGTATAATCCTTCGATAAGCGGCATAAGAACTCTTGTACCTACTTTAACGCCTTTCTGATACGGGTTCTGATTGAAAGAACGATTGATCAATTTCATGCTGTCCATCACGGCAGAAACTTCCAGGAAGCGTTGCCAGGTGTTCTGACGGTCTTTTTCATACCAGGAGTGAGCCATGCGCAGGGCGTTTGATCCGCATCTGCCGAGCAGTTCGAATTGCATGAGCCAGGGGTTGATCTCTTCGATCAGCCGTTTGTTGTCTCCCTGGTTGTAGATTAGTTCCGGAGCTGCCTGGATTTGTGCGAACAGGGCGGCTAGCTGGTTGGCATCCCTTTCTCCGAAAGAACCGTTGCGGTAACCGGCGAGGAAGCGGTCGGCTTGTTTCTCGTAGCGAGCTGATTCTTCCCGGCGGTATAAATGGCCGTTAGGTCCCGGATCGCTGTTGTTCTCGCAGAAGGTCTTAAAGGCGATGGCGGCTTTGGGCATCAGGTATTCGCAGGCCTTTTCCCAGGCAAACTGCGGATCATAGCTATGGACATTCCAGCTATACATGGCAACACCGAATAAGGCTACTTTCGATGCTTCTGCCCGTTCCATCGGGTTGGCAACGAAACCTGACATGGCATTGGAAGCCTGTGTATCCAAACCGTAAGAAGGGCCCATCAGCAGATGGTCGCGGCAATAATCGCTTACCGGGAAGTTCCACCAGATATAGGCGGGGCGTTGGATGCGCTTGTTAACCCATTCAAGGCCTTCGAGTGTGATATCGTCTACTACCCGGTTTCCTGTCCACATAATTTGTACGGCCTGATCCAGTTGTTCTCCCAGAATATCGAGATAATCTGTTTTGGCCCATGAACGGTTATATTCTGTGGGGCACATGATGAGAGGCTGGATATCCTTTTTCTTTTCAATAAATTCCTTTTGGATAAAGTTCATCAAACCGGCTTGTTTGGCGGCGTTTGTTCCTTCACCGGAAATGTCGTCGAAGAATACGGCAAAAGCACGTACGCCCAGATCGTACATCTGTCCGAACTTGGTGATTACGTTGTTGCTGTCGGTAGCATTCCACTGGATATCCTGTCCGGGATGGATGGCCCAAACGAAGTCTACTTTGTTACGGGCAGCTTCGGCTGTCAGCTCTTTGATCTGGTTGGCTTCACTGGCAGGATACGGTTCGCGCCAGTTGGCACTGTGGAAAGGATCATCTTTCGGGCCATAGATATAGGTATTCATTTTAAACTGTCCGTAGAAACGCAACTGGTTGATACGGTCGGCATGGCTCCAGGGAGTACCGTAAAAGCCTTCCACTGTACCCCGGTGAAGAACATCCGGATAATCGGTAACGGTACAAAGGGGAAGTGTCCGTTTCCCTTCATCATTGTAGCTGATCAGTTGCTTCAGTGTTTGGGTAGCATAGAACAGGGAGCGTCCATCGACGATCTCGATGGTGATTTTCTTTTTAGAGATATCGAGGATGTAAGCGCCTGAACGTCCCATTTCTGGTGTTTTCGCTTTCAGCATCTTTATCTCCAGCGGAGAAGATTTGCCGGATTGGGCAAAAGGCAGTGTTTCTTTCAGCAATTTGACGGCATCTGCATCCGGATTGCTGATTCCCTGTAATGTATATCCCCCGACCGGTTTATATTGCTGGTTGGATATTACAATATGTTGCGGTTGCGGGTATAAGTCCGGATACTGGCTCTGGGCATCGCAAATCCCCGGAAGGCAACATAGTAACAGGGTAATGAGTAGATTAGATAGTTTTTGCATAGATCAACGGTTTTATAAATTAATTATGAGGGTAAAGGTATTAACATTCAGTTAAAAAACAAGGAAGGAACGACACTATTGTGTAAATAAAACCAGCACTACTGTGTCGATACTATTAACACTGTAGTGCTGGTACGATTAGGACTATAGTCCTGGTTGCGGATAACTACCGAAAGTATATTCGATAAGTTATAATGTCTCTATTTAGTTGATAGACAATAACAGAGTACGATTTGAAGCGTTTCCCCACTCGGTAAGCAGGTTGCGCAGGTTGGTGAATTGTGCAGGCGTATATAACTGGCTGTTCAGTTGCAGGCTGCGTTCCACCTCTGCGGTGTTACCGTTCTGTTTGACGGAGATAACTACTTTACCGGCTGCGTTCTCTATTGTCTTTACGGCTTCCGGTGTAGAAAGTTTCATTCCTTCCGGCAATTGAACGGTATATGTATAACGCTCGTTCGCTTTGCATGGCAACAGTAGATTGTCCTTGCGGCTGCTGTTCATCTGGCAGTAATAGCTGTGAGCCAGGCTGACGGGAGCATCTGGTAATGATACCATCACATAGCCATTATTGGCTTTCAGGTTCTGGGATGTCTTATAAGAGATCGTCGTGCCGTTCTGCGTTTTGGCTTCGGTGGCATCTTTGTCTCCACCAGCAAAGGTCGGCAGGTAAGAACCGTAATAAGGCAGGTAAGCATTACCGATCGTCGCACTCACCTGTGCATCTGCTTTTTCCGGAGAAACGGAAAGCGTTACCTTATAATCGATATCACCGGACGGTGTATTTACTGCTACCGGAGTTCCGGCATTTGTCAGGCTTATTACCGGAGTGATACCGTTCCAGCCGGCCATCTTGTTGGATGCAGGAGACATGACATATTGCTTTCCGTCTGCATTAGCAACAACCACTAATCCGCTTATGGCATTCAGTCCGTAACTGGCCGGATCGGCTTTTACGCGATAGATGGCAGCTGTTTCCGCTTTGATACCCGCTGCATTCAACAGGCCGTTCAGCAGGTTCGCCTTTTCGGCTTCCGTTCCGTAGGCTGAGTAGATCACATCGTTGGATGAACGTATCTTGTATCCGGCATCCGATAATGAAAGTCTGCTATAACCCAGGTTCTCATTTACATGTTTCAGGATAGCCTGTACTTTTTCCGTATCATTCTTTTTACCTTCCGTAATGTTTTCGGTAATAGCTGCCAGTTGTACATCAGTGGCGGGAGTGAATTGTGCATATAAGGCTTTCAGGGCATCGCCATTAGACGCGTAAGTAGAAGCTGTCAGGAAAGGAACATCGCCATTGGCAGCCGATACGAACGGGTCGCGGGAAGAAGCCGGAAGATTATTCAATTTCCAGGTAACGGTCTTCATGCCGTTGGCAGTAGAAACGCCAGGTTTTGCACTGTTATTCTGCAACGTGTAAAATAAAGGCTTGCTTTCGGGAGCCGACAGGCTGATGGTATATTCTTTTACCGGAGAAGTTTGCAACAGTTCGTCATAGATATCCAGTTCCGGCAGATAACCCGGTTTGGAAGTTAGTGTATAATCCAGATAAATGGTGGCACCCAGTTCTAGGCCGGTGTGTACAACAACCATTTCTTTCAGGTTGTTGTAGGCTGGTGCGTCGGCAGCAGTGCGCGGAAGAACTTCTACGAAGGCATTATCGGGAGTCTTTACGATATTTCCGTCTTTCTGTTTTGTATAAGAAGAATTGATCTTCAGTACCTGATACTCCGGATTGTAGACGATAAAGCTTTCGCCGTAAGTACCGTTCATGGCAGTATGTGTAAAGAGCGTAAGTTCCATACTGTAATGAAACTCCTGACTTCCGTCGGCATTCAGTGTATATGCTTTCGACAGCTTCTTATATTCGGCTTCCGATGCGGCGAATACAGATGCCGTAAGAGCCAGCAAGCAGATGAGCAGTGCGAATTTATTTATTATATTAGTCATTGTCTTTTACTTTTTAATAATTAGATAATCACCGAAACCTTTATGTGCATTAACTGCCGAACGGAAGCCATCCCAATCGCCGGCTTCGTATACGCGTTTCTTCAGTGCCAGTTTCTGGCTGATCGTTATCTTATCGCCATCCTGACGCAGTGTACCTTCAAAATCGGCTGCATCACTTTGTTTGTTGTCTTCTTTAGCATCGTTCAGCAAGGTATAACCTTTGGGAAGCTGAATGGTTTCGTTCAGTTCCACCAGGCGTGAGCACGCATCTTTGAAACCATACTGACGTTCTGCCAGGTCGGTATTGATACGCAGGTAACTCTTTACCTGGTTATACAGGTTGTTCATGACCATAGGTTTGAATACAAGTTCTTCTTTTCCGGGGATAGCATATTCAGGTATCTCGTAGCGGAATGTGATCTTGATAGGAGCAGCCTGGTAATCTTTCGGATCTTTACCGTAATCGACACTGATCAGTCGGGCTTTCGGAGAGACGTTCAGCAACTGGCTTTCGAGCATGTTCTTCCATTGTGATTGCCAGCCACGAGTGAACATACCACGGATATTGCTGTCTGATTGTCCTTCGGCTGTGATCGTAAATTGGCCGGTCAGTGTCCCTTTTGCATCCAGTTTATTATTTGCTTTGATGCGTAAGTAATGGTTTTCCGGAGCAGAAACCGGAGTCAGGCAAAGGTCTGAACCTTCGGGAACGCCCGGCAGATAGTTTTGTTGTTGCTCGGCACTGCTCCATAATTCGCGGCAGAAAGGAACCCAGGTCGGGTCGAGCGGCATATAAGTTCCACTGGATAATTTAACCACGGCCACGCAATGGTTGAAATGGTCGGCTGGAATACTTTCCACACGGCTACCTGCCATTGTCATAGCCGGATAGGCTTCAAAGCCAGCCATGCGGAGGAAGGAGATCAATGTGCCGGCAATGTCTTTACATACGCCGCAACGATCGGTATAGTTCATTTTTGTATTATGAAGAGTATAACCTTCGCCTTTTCCCATAGAGATACCGGAGTAGCGGATATTGTCGGCTACCCAGTGGGTGAGGACGGCTATCTTTTCCATCTCTGTCTTCTTTCCTTTGATAAGTTCATCCACTTTTTTCTGTGCTTCCGGTAGTGGAGCAAAGCTTCCGTAATCTTCGTTAACTTTGTTGAACCATAATGATTTATCCTGCCATTTGGGAGTGGACGACATCATCAGTTTAGGGGCTGCATCGAACAGGTCTACCATATTCGGTTCGCGTTTGGCCGGCATTACGTCGTTTGTCGAGAAGGTGTAGGCTTTCCGGCCGTCTTCATAGCGCATCGAGGAAGCGCAGTCTCCCTGATAGAACTGGAACTGCATTTCTTTCTCCATCGGGATAGAAACTTTATATACTTTACGAACCGTCGGTTCCGTAACCCAGAAAGGTACGATGTCGTAGAACTGCCCCCGCATAGGAGGGATGAAACGTGATTCGTCGTCGCCACCATCTGCCAACAGGGCGTAAGTAAAACCTTTCTTATCAATTTCGTATTCGATAATATCACCGGGATTGAGTTGGCCTACTTCCAGCATGATCTGGCGGGCCCCCCAATAGATGGCACGAGCAGGAGCAGCATAGTCGCAGGCCTGGGTAACATCCAGATTGATCACGTCGCCATTGGCACGATACACCGTGGCTCTCTTGAACTGTGCAAAAGCAGTCAGCGGATCGTAATCGTATTTGATGATGCGGTTACTGACTGCCCCCTGCGGAGTCTGGATCTTGATCGTCTTGCAGACAGAGAATGAACCGGAACCGGTTGGTTGCACGGTCACAGATGTACTGTCCAGCAGGTTTACGCAATCGTATCCGGCATAGACTTCCGGCTTCTGAAGCGTCGGATCCGGTGCAAACCGGCAACTTTCTCCACTCTGTCCGTAGGCGGACGAGAGGGCTAGAAATGATAATACGGTAAGTGTAAAATACCTCATAAGTATAGTGTTTTTAAATGATAATCAGATTAGCTTTGCCGCTAATAAGCGACAGGCTTTCCGGTCTGTTTTACCACTGCCGGTAAGTGGGATGGCGTCTACCTCCCGGATATATTTGGGCTGTTGGTATTTGGGCAGGAGAGAGGCTATCTGATCCGGTAGCTTTTCTGTATCTGCCGTCTTTTCCACCAATAGCACGATGGCTTCTCCTAATCCGGGATGTGGGACGGTCGTTATCGCAAAGGTAGTAGAAATAATTGAACGCAGTGTTTCTTCTACACATTCAATTTGAACTTTAATACCTCCGGTGTTAACGATATTATCTTTTCTTCCCAGGATGGTGAATGTTCCGTCCGGGTGTATTTGCGCTATATCGTTTGTTTCCAAAGTGTCATCACAAACCAGTGGTGCCTGGATGATTAGTGTTTCTTCCGGTGATAAAGAGAGCTTAACAGATGGAAAAGGCGTGTAAGCCGATGATGCATCCGAACCATTCAATTTACGCAGGGCGATGTGAGACAGTGTTTCTGTCATGCCATAAGTCGAATAGATTTCGTTCGGTAGTTGTCGTATTTCGTCTTCCAGTTCTTTATGGATAGCTCCGCCGCCTATGATCAGTATTTCTGTCTGGCAAAGTCGCTCTTTTTCTTCTGCTACTTGAAGGGTATTGTAAACCTGTAATGGGATCATTGCCGCAAAGCGAAGTGGCAACGTAACATCTGCCAACGGATGTCCGGAAGGTGTCCGCAGGATAAGGTTCAGTCCGGCAACCAATGCCCGTACAACAACCATCTTTCCGGCTATATATTGCAAAGGCATACATAGCAGAGCATTATCTCCCTTCTGCAGATGAAGGAATGAGCAGGTCAGTGCTGCACTTTGCATCATCTGCTCTTTGCGGACGGTAAATTCTTTCGGGGTACCGGTAGAGCCGGAAGTATGTACGGTGATATAGGGTGATTCGTTAAACCAGTCAACCAGGAATTTGTATAAATCACGGCGTATCTCCGGTGCATCGGCAGGAAGTTTAGCCATCAAATCCTGAATATTACCTGCATTGCAAACCGTCCCGTCTTCCAACTGTAACAGCTGTTTGCTTCGATCTGTTATGGAATGTGACATCCTCTCTGCCTCCTCCCGAGAGGAAAATGAGTTACTTTCCGGATCATACCAAAGGCAATCCTGACGAATGGAAAGGGGCATTTCTACATTATCTGTAAATAGTGCACCAGTGCCAAGTCCTTGCGGTAGCGGGTTATTAAAAGTAGCGCACCATTGTGCAATCGCATTTAATCCGATATTTGACTCTAAGGCCGAAGTGATCCACCAGCCGATCTTTTGTCTTTCGGCCTCGTCGATCCATTCCTGTCCGCCACTTATGCCGCCATGCAGCGAGGGTTTCAGAATAATATATTGTGGACGAATGGCTGACAGAAGTTCCTTTTTCCCTTGCAATGTGTTGATTCCGATCAACTCTTCATCTAAAGCGATCGGCAACGGTGTTTCAGCCGTAAGTCGTGCCATTTTTTCCCATTGTCCGGCGCGGATAGGTTGTTCGATGGAATGCAGGTCTAATTCGGCTAGCCGGTGTAGTTTCTCTAACGCATCAGTGGGAGAGAAGGCACCGTTTGCATCTACGCGCAACTCGATCTCTTTGGCAGAGAAATGCGCACGAATATGTTTTAAAAGGGTTAACTCTTCTTCGAAGTTGATGGCGCCGATCTTCAACTTGATACATCGAAATCCTGATTGCATCTTGGTTTCGATCTGTTCCAGCATTTTTTTATAATCGCCCATCCAGATAAGACCGTTAATAGGAATGCCTCTTTCTCCTCGCGAAAAAGAAGTATCCCATAAAGCGAAATTATTCGTATGAAAATGCCTGAAAGCTGTTTCCAGTCCGAATAGAATAGAAGGATATGGACGGAGAGCTTCTGTATCGGGGTAGCCGATGATTTCTGTCCGGCCACAAATATCTGCCAGCAAACGTTCATAATCCGGTACATCATCACAACTTAGTTTGGGTAAGGGTGCACATTCGCCAATACCGTATCGTTCGGGTGCTTCATCGGAAGTCAGAATTAAATACCAGCTTTTACGTGTCGTATAGGTTCCACGGGAGGTTCCTGCGGGTTGTTTGAAATGTAATACTTTAGGTATAATTTGTATATGATAGGACATTGTTGTTGACAGTTAACATATAACAGTTGGCAAGTAGCAGGCTGCAGTACTTTATAATCAACTGTAAACTGTTACTTGTCAACTGTCAACTGATTATGGGAATTTAGGATAATCTTCAAACCGTGGGCGGCGTTTTTCAAGGAATGCCTTACCGCCTTCCTGAGCTTCGTCTGTCATGTAATAAAGCATGGTTGCATCACCGGCCAGTTCCTGTATACCGGCTTGTCCGTCCAGTTCTGCATTCAGACCGGCTTTGATCATGCGGAGGGCGAGTGGGCTATGCATCATCATGGTTTCAGACCATTCCACGTATTCGTCTTCCAGTTTGTCCAAGGGGACAACTTTATTTACCAGTCCCATATCTAGTGCTTCCTGTGCATTGTATTTCCGGCAAAGGAACCAGATTTCGCGTGCTTTCTTCTGTCCCACGATACGGGCCAGGTAAGAGGAACCGAAACCGGCATCGAAACTACCTACGCGAGGGCCTGTCTGTCCGAAGATCGCATTCTCGGAAGCAATTGTCAGGTCGCAAACCACATGCAGCACATGACCGCCACCGATAGCAAAACCGTTGACTGCCGCGATAACCGGTTTTGGCATCGAACGGATCTGTTTTTGTACATCGAGTACATTCAGACGAGCAACGCCGTCTTTACCGATATAACCGCCATGACCTTTCACATTCATATCGCCACCCGCACAGAAAGCCGTATCACCGGCTCCTGTCAATACGATTACGCAGATATCCGGATTTTCGCGGCAGATATATAGCGCGTCGCTCATTTCAGTGGTTGTAGTAGGAGTGAAGGCATTGCGATAACGTTCGCGATTAATCGTGATGCGGGCAATCCCTTTATAGAAATCGAATAGAATATCTTCATATTCCTTTATAGTTGTCCATTCTCTTGTAGTTGACATGATAAATAATTATTTAATTTGACAATTTGCCAATGTGCCAATGAAAGTAACTCCTGATTGGCATATTAGCACATTTACTTATTAGCTTATTATTTTAGTTGATGATAATACTCTTTCAGTAGACGAACATCTTCGTCTTTATCTGTGAAAACTTCCATCAGTACCGGTTGATTGATGGGGTTGGGATCCGTAAAGATCTTCATAGACTCTTCAAGTTCTTTCCCGTTGTGTACACCCTGATAAAGGAAACCGCGTTCGGTTGCCCAGCCTTGTGCTGATGTTTTATGCGTAGCGGTTACGTAGCGGTGTGTCTTTTCCGACATGGATAAACCGGGTAAGGCTTGGAAGATTTCGCCCCCGCCATTGTTCAGCAGCAGGATACGAAGGTTGCAGCCGAAGTTACTATTCCAAAGCGCATTCATATCATAGAAGAAACTAAGGTCGCCTATTGCGACAAAGTTCAGTTTATCCGATGCTACGGCATAACCGATTGCCGTGGAGAGAGAGCCTTCGATGCCGCTCGTTCCCCGGTTACAACACACTTCAACCTCTTCCGGTAAAGTAAATAATTGTGCATAACGAACTGTCGAGCTATTTCCCAGATGCAAGGCGGAGGGAGTGGGCAGCGATTTTATCAAAGCACCGATAGCGGCCATTTCGGAATAAGCGAACTCCGGTTCCGGCAGGTTTCTGGTATTGTTTTCCCATACACGTGGAAACTCGCTTGTTTTATTCTCCAGCAGATAAGCGATCTTTTCAAGGAATTCGAACGGGTCCATCTCGATAACAGTAGTCATCGAACCATACAGGTCGGCTATCTCGCCATCGGCCGAAACATGCCAATGCTCTTTAGGCGGGTTTTCGCGAAGGAATTTCTTCAGGCGCTTGGATACGATATGTCCCCCATAGGTGATGACCAGTTCGGGAACCATCTTGTCGAGTGTATCTTTCGGTAAAGCATAAATTGCAGCATCGAAGTTCTTTACAGGGATACCGGGTATCGTCTTATTGCCTGTATGTTCGGTCAGCCAGGTGAAATGCTTATAAAGCAATTTCGATATCTTCTTTTCAAACAGATAGATCAGGCTCATCTGACCGACAACGATCATGCGTTTGTTGTATTTGTTCAGTCGTTCGATCAGCGTATTATATTCTCTGTCGTATACATTTAATCCCTGATAACGCGTGATAACGCGCACTTCCGGTAACTCTGTCGTTGTAAACCGGAACAACGGTTCGGATATCGGGATATTGATATGTACCGGTCCTTTTCCATGATGGTTCAGTTCCAGCAATGCTTCGTTTACTAAACGATTGCAATACCATTCGTCTTCATCTGTATGTATCTCCGGCAGGTTAACCGACTTCTTTACCAGTGAACCGAATACACCCGGTTGCGGTAGTGTCTGGCCATCCATTTGTCCTATCCAGGCGGCGGGACGGTCTGCAGAAATGACTACCAGAGGTACTTGCTGATAAAAAGCTTCCGCCACAGCCGGATGTATGTTAAGCAGAGCTGTTCCTGAAGTGCAGCAGACAGCGGCAGGTTTTCCTCCATGCAAGGCCAGTCCGAGTGCAAAGAATCCGGCACTCCGTTCATCGGTAACGGAATAACAGGAAAAGGATGGATGATTTGCCAATGTATGAACGATCGGAGAATTACGGCTTCCCGGGCACAATACGACTTTACTGATGTTATGCTCTTTCAGCAGAGCAACGAGTTGAAGAATATTCTTTTTATCTGAATACATATCAAATTCTCATATTGGAGTTTATGTGCAAAAGTAACCATAATATCTGATTTAATGACAAGGATACCTATCAAATCGACATTGGTAGTGTTGTCCGATAGTCGACCTTGCAAACATCAGAAGTAGTGTGTTATATTAATGCCTTCATCGTTTGTAGCTTGTCTTCCGTTTCCTGCCATTCGTCGCTTAGCTCCGACGACGAGAGTAGCCCACCACCGGCATAAAGTGTGAGTATGCTGTCTTCGATATGCATGCAGCGCAGGTTTACATACAGGTCAGTTCTACCTTCCGGATTTAGCCAGCCGATAAAACCTGAATAATAGCGGCGGTCGTACCCTTCGTTGTTCAAGATAAAGCGATAAGCCTCCTCTTTAGGTAATCCGCAAACGGCAGGAGTAGGGTGCAGCAAGTTTAATAGGTCGCCTAACTTTTTGTTTTCACTCAGAACGAATCTGAAATCGCTTTTCAGATGACATAAAGCCCCGGCGCGTGCCGGATAAGGGCCTTCCATCGTCGAGTCGATACCCAGGGAACTGAGCTGGTCGTATATATAATTGGAAACCAACAATTGCTCCCTCTTATTCTTATCGCTCCAATGTGCCGGCAGTTCGCCGTTCTGGAGCGGTTGTGTTCCGGCCAGGGCCACTGTGTGCCATTCTCCTTTTTCTCCGGAGAGGATGATTTCGGGTGTTCCACCCAACCATGTTCCTGTTTGAGGAGTATGACAGAGGTAGACGTAAGAACGGATGTACTGTTTACAGGCTTTGTAAAAAGCCTTTGCAGGAGAAAAGCCGGCTTCCCTGTCCAGTGTCAGACTGCGCGAAAGAACCAGTTTGTCCAACGTTTTCTCCTGCAAAGGTTTTATGAATGAATTGAAGCAACGGATATAATTGTCTTTTGTCTTTCTATCGGATGTATTTTCAGTTTCATTCGGATGAAATTCCAGATCCATTGGGATGAATTCTTTTTTACTGCTATCCGGTAACTCGGAATAATCAGGCCGTATCAATACGATCGGACATTCCCGGCTCACCTTGAACGGAGCAATAACGAACCCTTGTTGTTCATTCAGATCCTCTATATTATAAAACAGACGGACAGAACCGGAGGCTTGCATCGCGAACCGTGGAGCTTCTTCCCCCGGTATACGATAGATTGCAAAACTACGGCCCTGCCTGATCAGTGAGTCAATTGTCTTGTATTTACTTGTTTCTTCTGAAATCATTTTTTCTTTAATATACTATTCACTACACGTATGGAAGATACCAGTTTGTCGGTAGAGGTAAACACATCTACATTCCATACATGCGAAGAGCGGCCTTTATGGATGATCGTTCCGACGGCACGTACCGTATCGCCTTCATGAGCCGACGACATGTGGTTGCCGCTAACCTGCATTCCTACGACGATCTCGTCCGGCTTGGCCAGTATCATGGAACCGAGTCCGGCAACAGTTTCTGCCAGTGCTAGGGTTGCGCCTCCGTGCAGGATACCGAAAGGCTGGCGGGTACGTTCGTCTACCGGCATGGTTGCTTCCACACGGTCTTCAGAGGCATAGGTATACTGAATACCTAAATTACCCATCAACGCATGTTTGGCACGCATGTTCAACTGGTCGAGGGGAACTTCCGTCGGTTTGATAGCGGCCAGGATTGCAGTCTCGATAGCAACGGCTACTCCATCCATATCGTTCGACAGGGTGGTGAAGTCCGCACAAACTTTTACCGAGTCGCGTGCATTCCCCATCGCAACACTGGTTCCAGCCAGTTGCAGCATAGGAACGTCGGCGATACCGTCACCGATGGCAACTACCTCTTCGGTCGTGATTTTCAGTTTCTCCATCAGAACAGCCAGCGTATTGCCTTTGTTGATGAACTGGGGAACTACTTCGAGGAAGAAGTCTTCCGTGCGGTAGACATCCAGCACACCGTTGAGCCGTTTCTTCCAATGGTTTTCCAATCCGACCAGTTCTGCTTCGTCGTCGCTGGCCAGTACGCATTTACATGGACTGAAGTCGACCGCTTCCGGGAAATTATCGACACCGATCACCCGCATATTGTTCAATGCGGCTTCTTCCTGTACATGCCGGTTTTCCGGTTTATCTGTCAGAATAAAGTCTTTATGATATGTGAAGATGGCAAAGTTGTTCTTCTTCGCTTTTTTATCCAGGTAAGCCAGCATTTCCGGGTCGATACGTTTCTCGAAAAACAATTCTCCGGTTTGAACGTTGATGATCTGTCCCCCGTTATACGAGAGGATAAAACCGCCGTAATGATCCAATTCCAGAGCCTTAGCCAGCGGCATGACCCCATTGGTCGGTCGGCCGGATGCCAATACAATATGTACTCCCATTTGCTGAACTTTCAGTAGGGCAGCAAGGGTACGGGCTGTTATCTCTTTTTCGCTGTTGAGTAATGTCCCGTCTACGTCTAAAACCAATAATTTGTACTTCATGGGCTTGCTGTTTTTGTTTAGAACACAAATATACACATTTAACGCTTACACTTTCATCAAATCTTCGATGAAATGTGCTACCCCGTCTTCATCATTCGTATAAGTCGTGACCTTGTCTGCATTCGCTTTTACCGGAGGCTGGGCGTTTGCCATGGCTACTCCCAGGCCGGCAAACTGTATCATTGTGAGGTCATTAAAACCGTCGCCTATGGCTATGACTTCTTCCTGTTTTATGTGTATGCGTTCCAACAGCCGTTGTAAGGATGCAGCTTTATCTATCCCTTTGGGAACAACTTCCAGATAAAAAGCTTCCGAACGATAGACGTTGAGACGAGAACCTAACTCCTGGCGTAACTTTTCTTCCAGTGGAACCAGATCTTCCGGTTCGCCTACGATCAGGCATTTGTCGGCGGGAAGTTGCAGGTCTCGAAGAAAGTTATCCGTTTCTTTGATCTTCATTTTGGTAAGAAACGACTCGTATTTTACATACTTGTCGTCTGTATTCTCTGTCAGGATATATTTCCCGTTATAAGAGAGGATGGTCAGACCGGCTTCGTACGAACGTTGATACAATAACGGCATTACATCCGGTGGCAACGCCTGTTCATAAAATATTTTGTCTGTTTTTACTTCGATCACTTTACCTCCGTTGAAAGAGAGGATAAAACCCCCGAACCGTTCCATTTCCAACGTCTTTGTCAGGGGAACGATACCATAAGTAGGACGTCCGGATGCAAGAACAAGGTGAAGGCCTTGTTCTTGTGCTTTAATCAGGACTTCCCGGGTGTAAGGAGTGATCTCTTTTTTACTGTTTGTCAGTGTTCCGTCCAGGTCGAGGACCAATAGCTTATATTTCATATCTTATTATTTATTGGGATCACATGGCCGTGGGCAGTGATGTATTTGTATAACTCTCTGTAAAAAGTATGTTTTGTTAAAGTGGAAGCATCTCCCAGAATGACCAACTTCATTCGTGCACGGGTGATGGCAACGTTCATGCGGCGCAAATCGTTCAGAAATCCGATACTACCCTGATCGTTGGCACGTACAAGGCTGATCATGATGACATCGCGTTCCTGTCCCTGAAAACCGTCTACTGTGTGTACGGTGATCAATTTGCGGAACGGTTTGAAAAAGGCGTTTCGTTTGATCAGCCCGCGGATATATTGTACCTGTGATTTATAGGGAGAGATCAGTCCGAAATCGATACTCTCGTCCAGAACTCGTTCTTTGGTGATCTTTTCAATGTAGGCTTGCAGTTGTTCTACTAAAAGAACTGCTTCCTGCTTATTGATGCGGCTCATACTTTCGGACAACTGGTCTTCATCGAAATCGCAATCGGCCGTGTCGAACCAGACGACGGGCGTATCATACGTCAGGATACCGCGATGGCAGACTTCCGGTGCGGCTTTCAATTCATCCCGATAAAACCAGTGGGATGAAAAGCGCATGATATCCTCATGCATCCGGTATTGTATTTTGAGTAATGACACTGTCTCAGGCTTGTTGATCGCCACTTTCTGCATTAAAGTATGATCCAGTCCTCCGCGTGCCGCTTCTATACATTTGATGGTAGGAGGGAGCTGGTGATGGTCGCCGGCCAGGATAACCCGGTCTGCTTTACCGATCGCAATCCAACAGGCAGCTTCCAAGGCCTGTGCCGCTTCGTCAATGAAAAGGGTGGTGAAAGTATGATTAGTCAGGACCCGGTTGGCGGAACCGACCAATGTGCAGGCAATAACACGGGCTTCGCTGAAAAGGTCGGTATCTATTTGTACCTCCAGTTCGGTGGCCCGGAAACGCAGGCGGGAAAGACGGTTGCGTGCCGTCTCCTTTTCGCTATGGCTCTTCTTGCGGAAAGACGATTGTATCTCGCGGATTGCTTTGCGGATACCCCACAGTTCGGAGAAATCCGGATGCGACTCGAAACGACGTTCGTAAGTGAAGGAAAGCATTTTATCGTTTACTCGTGTCGGATTACCGATGCGAAGAACATTGATACCCCGGTCTACCAGTTTTTCGGATATCCAGTCTACTGCCGTATTACTCTGTGCACAGACCATCACCTGGTTTTCCCTGTGCAGTGTCTCGTAGATGGCTTCCACCAATGTCGTCGTTTTCCCTGTTCCGGGAGGGCCATGTACGATAGATACTTCTTTTGCTGCCAGTACATGATTGACAGCTTCCTCCTGAGTCGTGTTCAGCCAGGGGAAGCGAACGGGAAACAACTTCCTTTGGCTGGCAGGTGTTTTTCCCAGTAATACATCCCGTAAATGGGCCAACTGGTTATTTTTCGCTTTCATTGCACCGGACAGTGCACTGAACATCGTCTTATAACTTGTTTCATCAAAATAGAGCTGAACGCCCAGCTCACTGTTCACATCTTGCAGGTCGAATAGGGCGGAAGGTGTTGGAAGAACGACAACCATCCGGTCGTCCTGCACATAGCTGATGATGCCGGAGAAATTCAGATAACGCGGACTGCCGGTTCCATTGGTAGTAAAGAAACAGACCGGCCGGCCGTATTCAAAATTATGTTCTATCTCTTTATCGTCCCTGCGTTCGATTTCAATGACGAGTTGGTCGAGGGAATTATAATAGCTTTTACCGGGGATAACAGGATACCAGCAAAGTCCCTGTTGTATTTTGCGGTGAATGCCCACCCGTTCGGACTGCTGCCTATATGTTTCTTTCTCATATTCATACTCCATTTGAAGGAGATCATATTGGCGTTGCAGATCTGCAGATGGAGTCTGGATTTGATTTGTCATTCATTCTTTGTTTAACTGGGCGCAAACTTACATAAAAAAATGGAATTGAATAGGGGTTTTCTCCTTTCCGTTGTCATAAAGTCAAAAGAAGGATTATATTAATAAATAATGTAGTGTAGACAGAAACAATGAAGCTATGAGAAACGTAATTTTATCCCTGATAATCTCTTTACTGATCCTGCCGGGTTGCGGATCGATGAAGAATATGAGCCGCGAAGACCGGGCCGGCTTTGGTGCACAGATAGGATCTTTTGTCGGGTGGCTTTTCGGAGGATTGATAGGAGAAGTTATCAATGATGAACGGGGCGGCGAAATAGGTTCGTTTATCGGAACGGCTGTCGGTGGTGTTGCCGGAGCTTCTATTGCAGCAAGTACGGATGACGAAATAAGAACCGAACAGAGAAGGCCGGGTAAATACACAGCCTCTTCTCATTCTCTTTTACCCGATTTGCATATTGAAGATATTCTTCTGGTTGAAGACAGTATTACCTGTAATCAGAAGATCGATGCCGGAGAAACCTGTCATATATCATTTGTAATCGTGAATAACAGTTTTCAGGATGCTTTGGATGTGATACCCATTGTAAAAGTAGAGAAAGGCGAACATCTGGAATTATCCGATCCGGTGAAAATCCCCCGTGTCTCTTACGACGATAGCGTCACTTATGAAGTCACAGTATATGCATCCCCCGAATTGCAAACAGGCGAAGCTATTTTCAGTGTACGTTTGGAAGAAGGGCGTGGTAATGGCACGGAAACCGAAACTTTTACTGCATCCTGTTCAGGATCTTCGGAAACTGTATTGTGAAAAAAAAGTAGGAGGGAAACTTCTAATTCGTTTTCCTCCTACTCGCTGTCGACGTAATAAAATTTACTTATCCTTATTCAGTTTTTCAAGCAATGCTTTTCCCGGTCTGAACTTTACGCTGATACGCGGTGGTATCATACACGATTCTCCTGTCCGGGGATTACGTCCTTCTCGCGGAGCTTGTTTCCAAATGGATAAAGTGCCGAAGTTCTGAATGATCAGGTCGTTCTCCTTTGTCAGTTCTTCCGAAATAATATCCAGGGCTGTATTCAGTAAGATCATACACTGATATCTGGGTATATTCAACCGTTGAGCCCATTCATTTATGAAATCACCTTTATTCATTCCTTTATGGAGCTGCTTCCGTTATTACTTTTATTACAATCTGGCTGTTATCGATCTTATTTACGATTGTTATTTCACCATCCGTCTGTGCTGTTGTAGGAGCATCGCCGGTGATTGAGCCGATAATAACTGTTTGTTTGCTACCGTCAGCTAATGTTGAAACGCTAGACCTTTGAGATAACCAGGTTGTTCCCCCGGTAACCGACGTCGTTACTCCTTCCGGTGACACAACATTCAGTTTGAATTGGTTATCTGCAACTGCCTCCAGTGATACTTTCGGCTTACCTGCATTTCCGGTCGGATCGAAGGTGTTTTTTGTATTCCCCATATTATTGAAATCATCTGCTTTCAATGCCGTTATAGCCGCATCTTTCAGGATCACCTTTATGCTGGTTTCTGTCTTAGTGAGATCGGATATAAACTTCACGGTTCCCTCGGTATTGGCAGACTGTGCTGCTCCCAGTGTTAATGTAAAGTCAGATTCTACGGCTGTCTTGGGAGTGGCATTCGCACTCAGCCAGGTTACACCGGTATTGCTGAAAGAGATTGCGGTTGTTTCACCTCTGTCTTCTGCAACGGCGTGGAATTGGATAGTCTGATCTTTTATATTATAAAGAGTAGCAGTCTTTGTTTTTGCATCATAGGTATTATAATTGTCTTCCTGTGATACAAAGCTGATAACCGGTCCTTGGGTGGCTACGACAACGATCTCCTTACGTTTACCGCTCGCCGGGTTTATCAACTGGATAGTAACCGGCAGTAGCGGATCTCCGCTGTTCAAAGCAGACTCGACTGTCTTGTAAGTGTATTTAGTAGTCATAGAAGCTGCTTTTGTGCGGGCATCTTCATCGACAACCAGCCATTGGGCGGAACCGGTCTTGTAGATCAGCTTTTCTTCCAATACGCTGTTGGACCCCATTTCAAACGCAATCTTGCTGTCGGCGGCAGGCATCAACGAAATGCTTCCGTCAGTAAGGACATAAGCTCCTTTCGAGGCATCTGCATCTGTTATCAGAGTGACAGGAGCATCTTTGTCGAAATCATTGTTCTTATCCGGATTATATTCGTCGATATGTTCCTGATCGTCCCAGTCGGCTACATTCAGCGTGAAATCCAGATGATAGGTATCGGCTTTCGTGATGGCAATCGTGTAACGGTGGTTGGGGGCAACTTCAATATAACTTCCGACATTTTCACCGTTGACAGTCTGCTGGAAGGGAACCTGATAGGTTACTTCCTGTGTTTCTGTCTTGTTGACGGCGTATTCCCCTTTCAGTATCAGGTATCCATGGTCGGCAGTCGGACTGGGCCAACTGTAGAAAGCTCCCTTGGTCAGGCTGGCTGCTGTTGTCTGGGTCGCTTTGTCTAAAGGACGATCCGGGTAGGTGATCAAGTCGTTTCCCAGAGTTTTGATCGGGAAGAAGCTGCTTCCGTCTTGTCCGTTTCCCATCGAAATACTTGTAATGGTAAATTTGGACAGGCTCGCATCGTTCACGATATCGAAACGGGCTACCATACGGG
>NZ_CAJJWO010000050.1 GCF_905196875.1 uncultured Parabacteroides sp.
CCCGCCAGCAAAACGACCAGTACGGCCGGCATCTGAATCAGGTTGATGAAGTATTTGTATGGCTGCATAAACACTTCCTGCGTCTCCGGATTGACCGCGAAACCGTCCACCAACAGTAAACGTACGAGGAATATAAGGAAGAACACCAGGAATAAAGCAGTTTCCGGGATCAGACGTTTCCGGCAACGGCTTACTATATCCTTATTATCGATGTTGTTGATGAAATAGAGCAAGGCTTGTACACGTGCCAGGAAGAATACAGCCAGTCCGAGGCACACGTTCCAGATCACAAAGGCGGCTTCCAATCCGTGCAGCGAATTGTTCCAGGTGGAGATAACCGGCATGGCTATGTCCGTCATCTGTCCTTTATTGACAGAGAATTCGGCTCCGTTGAAGAAGGTGGCAACAGCCGTACCCAAGAGGATCGGGCCTAATACACCGTTGATGATCAGGAATACCTGATAGGTCTTTTTCCCCAGTAAGTTTCCTTTCTTTGCCTGATATTCGTATGATACGGCCTGTATAACGAAACAAAGCAGGATCAGCATCCATACCCAGTAGGCACCGCCGAAGCTGGTGGAATAAAACAGGGGGAAGGAAGCGAAGAACGCACCACCGAAAGTAACCAGTGTCGTAAAGGTGAACTCCCATTTACGTCCGGTCGAGTTAAGTAACATCTTTTGTTCCAATTCCGTTTTTCCAATTGAGAAAAGCAACGACTGTCCTCCCTGAACGAAAAGCAGGAATACTAACAGTGCTCCCAGCAGGGAAACGAGGAACCACCAGTAATGCTGTAATAATATATATGTACTATCCATGGTGTATATTTTTAGTTATCATTGTTAGTAGATACGGCAGGGCCTTTCTTGATCGCTTTCACCATGATCCCGACTTCTGCGATCAGTAAGATCGTAAAGAGGATCAGGAAGAGGAAGAATGTTGTCTGAACCGACGAGGTCGCCAGTTTCGAGATAGAGGCGCTGGTCGGCAATATGTCCTGTATCGCCCAGGGTTGGCGTCCCACTTCGGCAACCACCCATCCGGCTTGTCCGGCTATATATCCGAGTGGTATCGACCAGAGGCAAACCCATTGAAGCCAGCGGGTGTCTTTGAACTTATCTTTTTTGCTCCAGATAAGGGCGACGATAAAGAGCAGGATAAAGTATCCGCCCAGAATAACCATGATACGGAACGAGTAGAAGGTCATTCCTACATGAGGAACCAGTTCGCCCGGATCTTTGATATAACCGTAACCGAAATAGGGGAAGTTTTCATCGAGCGTTGCGCGGTATTGTTTGGCGGCAACCTCGTCTTTCTCTTTGATTGCTTTGCGGTAGTTGGCCAGTGACTGGATAGCCAGTTGGCCTTTGGCAATCTTCTCGGCTGCCGAAAGAGCAGGAGTACCGTCGGCTGTAGGATAACCTCCGTCGATCAGGTTGGTGATGCCCGGCACGTAGCCGTCCATTTTGCGTTCAGCCAGCAAAGACAGCATCTTCGGGATCTGTATATTGAAGATGAATGGTTCTACATTATCATTATAGCTGGTCTTTTCCGGGTTCAACATCCCGATACCGACCAGGCCGATACCGTTTCCTCCTTCATAAAGGCCTTCCATGGCGGCAAGTTTCATCGGTTGTTTCTGAGCTACCTGGTAAGCGGAACCGTCACCTGTCCAAAGGATCAACAGGGAAGCGACCAGGCCGAATATGGCTCCGATCTTGATACTTTCCAGTGCGAAACGGGTTTCCCGCTTTTTCAACAGATACCAGCTACTGATACCTATCACAAACAAAGCACCTACGATCCAGCCCGATAAAACCGTGTGGAAGAATTTATTGATGGCAACCGGCGATAAGGCAACTGCCCAAAAGTCGAACATTTCGTTACGAACCGTGTCGGGGTTGAACTCCATACCCACCGGATACTGCATCCATGCATTGGCAATCAGAATCCAGAGAGCAGACAAAGTGGCGCCGATAATGGTCAGCCAGGTAGAAGCGAGGTGGAAGCGTTTGCTCACTTTATCCCAGCCGAAGAACATGACTGCGATAAACGTAGCTTCCATAAAGAAAGCAAGGATACCTTCGATAGCCAGTGGCGCTCCGAAAATATCACCGACAAACCAGCTGTAATTCGACCAGTTCGTCCCAAACTCAAATTCAAGGATAAGACCGGTGGCAACACCGATCGCGAAGTTAATACCGAACAGCTTCATCCAGAACTGAGCTGTTTTTTTCCAGAATTCGTCACCTGTTTTGTAATAAATGGTTTCCAGTATTGCCTGGATCACGCCAAGCCCTAAAGTAAGGGGTACAAAAAGCCAGTGATACATGGCCGTAAGAGCAAACTGAGCCCTCGACCAGTCAATCAAAGAAGTGTCAATGCTTGCGATCATAACTATATTAATTAAGGAGTTATTGCCCGTTGGATCAATTCACCTGATACGTGTTCCTCTTTCTCGGAATCGTTGTCAAATTTTCCGAGGTAATTAGGAAAGAAAAACAGTTTTAATATAAAAAACATGATGAATAGTTTGACCAAAATAATCAGCCATAGTGTCTTACCCAGCTTCATTGATCGAAATCCTTCCAGGTAAAAATGGTAAATTCGAATGAGTATTGGTTCCTTTTTCATGTTTACGTCTTCATTTATATAACAGATATAAGGTAAATATGTTTTCTGTTAGACAAATATAACAGAAAGGATGACTTTTCCAACCCCTAACTATATAGATAATATTTATGAAAAAATAGACATTGTCTATAAGCTCTGTTAAAAAAAACTATTTTAAAAAAGAAAGCCGGATGTACAGGCTTGTTGTTCTTTTCGCATTGGTTATATTTGCGACAGTTTGTGTTTTTAAGACGTGACATTTTAATCGAAATATTATTATTAAGTGCTAATCTATAAAAAATTATTACTATGTCAAACATCACTAGAAGATCATTTCTTCAAAGAGGCGCAGCAGCAGCTGCTGCTTTGACCATTGTCCCCGGTTCCGTTCTTGGAAAAAGTCATGGACATATCGCTCCGACAGATAAATTGAATATTGCAGGCGTTGGTATCGGCGGTATGGGTAATGCTAACCTGAAGAATGTTGAAAAAACAGAGAATATCGTAGCTCTGTGTGACGTGGATTGGAAGTATGCGAAACCGGTTTTCGACCGTCATCCGAATGCCAAGAAATATTGGGATTTCCGCAAGATGTATGATGAAGTGGGTAAGTCGATCGATGCTGTTATCTGTGCAACAGCCGACCATACGCATGCTATCGTTACTGCCGATGCAATTACGTTGGGTAAACACGTATATTGCCAGAAGCCGTTGACTCACTCTGTTTATGAATCTCGTCTGCTTACTAATCTGGCTAAAGAATATAATGTAGCAACACAGATGGGTAACCAGGGTTCTTCAGATGAAGGTACTGATTTGGTTTGCGAATGGATCTGGAATGGTGAGATCGGCGAAGTGACAAAGGTGGAATGCGCTACCGACCGTCCTATCTGGCCACAGGGACTGAATGCTCCTGAAAAAGTGGATAAGATTCCTTCTACATTGAATTGGGACTTGTTCTCTGGTCCGGCACAGGTTCGTGCTTACAATAAAATTTATCACCCATGGAACTGGCGCGGATGGTGGGCTTATGGTACAGGTGCATTAGGTGATATGGCTTGCCATATTATGCATCAGCCGTTTAAAGCTTTGAAGCTGGGTTATCCTACAAAGGTTCAGGGATCTTCCACGCTGTTATTACAGGATTGCGCTCCTAATGCACAGCATGTAAAACTGACATTCCCGGCTCGCGACAATATGCCTAAACTGGCTTTGCCGGAAGTTGAAATCCATTGGTATGACGGTGGTATGATGCCGGATCGTCCTGCTGGTTTCCCTGAAGGAAAACAATTGATGGGTCCTGGTGGAGGTCTGTGTATTTTCCACGGTACAAAAGATACGCTGATTTGCGGTTGCTATGGTCAGCAGCCTTGGTTGTTGTCAGGACGTGTTCCTGCTGCTGCTCCTAAAGTTTGCCGTCGTGTTCCGAATGCAATGAGCGGTGGTCATGAAATGGATTGGGTTCGCGCTTGTAAAGAAGATGCTTCCAGCCGTGTGAAGACTAAATCTGATTTCTCAGAAGCAGGTCCGTTCAACGAAATGGTTGTGATGGGTGTCTTGGCTGTTCGTTTGCAGAACTTGAACAAAGAGTTGCTCTGGGATGGTCCTAATATGCAGTTCACAAACATCAAGGATGATGAAATGATTAAGATTTTGATTAAGGATGACTTTAAGATTGTTGATGGTGACCCGAAATTCAACAAGATCTGGACTGATCCTATCAATGCTAAACAGTTTGCAAACGAACTGATCAAGCACAATTATCGTAGTGGTTGGAAATTGCCAGATATGCCTAGATAACAGTTTTAAACTTACATAAAAATGAAGAAGTCAGTATTATTTGCAAGTGCCGCGCTGATGATGTGTTATTTCACATCTTGTGGCGGTGGAAAGAAAACAGAAGACGCTGCTGCCGATGCAACAGCTGAAACAAAAACAGAAGCAGCTGTGCCTGAATACACATTATTGGATTTACCGACTGTAGATTTATCTACATTCCCGAAAGATGCCGACGGTTGGGTTACTATGTTTGATGGTAAAACACTGAATGGCTGGAGAGGATATGACCGCGAAGATGTTCCTAATGCTTGGGAAGTAAACGACGGTGCAATCCATATTAAAGGTTCCGGTGCCGGTGAAGCTGGTGCAAAAGACGGTGGTGACCTGGTTTTTGCTCACAAGTTCAAAAACTTCGAATTGGAATGGGAATGGAAAGTGGCTAAAGGTGCCAACTCTGGTGTATTTATCCTGATCCAAGAAGTAGAAGGCCAGCCTTCTTATATCTCTTCTCCTGAATATCAGATCCTGGACAATGCAAACCATCCGGATGCTAAGTTAGGTAAAGACGGTAACCGTATGTCTGCTTCCTTGTATGATATGATTCCTGCTAAACCGCAGAACTCTAAACCGTTCGGCGAATGGAACAAATCAAAGATCATGTGTTACAAAGGTACAGTTGTTCATTATCAGAACGACGAACCGGTTGTTGAATATCATTTGTGGACTCAGCAGTGGAAAGAAATGCTGGATGCAAGTAAGTTCAGCAAAGACAAATGGCCGTTGGCTTACGAACTGCTGTTGAACTGTGGTGGACCTAACAAAGAAGGTTTCATCGGTCTGCAAGATCATGGCGACGACGTTTGGTATCGTAACATCAAGATTAAAGTATTGGACTAATTTCGTAATCTACTGATAACTAACTTATTAATACCCGGAATCGGCAATATGTCCGACTCCGGGTATTTTTTTCAAAAAAAGTTTCTTTATCTTGTAACCTTTCCTCCGGAGTGTTAGTCTTATCTGTAAACGAAACAATTAGAAACATTTTAAATATTGAAATTATGGAAGAATGGTTAATTCCTTTGGTTGCGATTATTTGTGCGGTGGGTCTGCCTGTACTGTTACTTATGATACTTGTCATCAGAACAACCCGGACAAAGCATGAAGAGCGTATGGCTATGATCGAGAAAGGTATAGTGTTGGAAGAGCCTGAGAGAAAGACGAATAAGTTCAATGCCCTTCGCAACGGTTTACTGATGATCGGGTTGGCATTGGGTGCTACGGCCGGTATCTTTTTCGACAGTAGCTTGTCTGCTGCTTCAAATGACTGGGAAGGTTTTTCTGTCGTTATTTTCACTGTTTTGGGTGGCGGTATAGCTTATCTGATCTACTTCTTCATTGTCCTGAAGATGATGGAAAAGGAAAAAGAACAATAAAACAGGATTGATGGACGAACAAAAGTGGATAAAAAGCATTTTGGCAGGGGATACTCAAAGTTTCTCCTGCCTTGTCGCGAAGTACCAGCAGATGGCATTCAATATTGCTTTCCGCATACTGGAAAATCGCGAGGAGGCAGAAGAAGTCGTGCAGGATGCTTTTGTGAAGATGTATCGTGCCCTTCCATCTTTCCAGTTCGGCAGTAAGTTCTCCACTTGGTTTTACAAGATTGTCTATAATACCGCTATTACGGCACATAGGAAACAATCCATATTTGAAAGTTACGACGACGCTATTGCTACCGATCTTACAACGAACGAGGTGGATAGTGCGACCGCTATTCTGGAACGGGAAGACCGGAAGGAGATAATTGCCCGTGTATTGAAGAAGCTTCCGGCCGACGAAAGCCTGTTGCTTAATCTCTTTTACCTGGAAGAATGTTCCATTGCTGACATCAGTCAGATTACGGAACTGACGCCTTCCAATATTAAAGTGAAACTGTTTCGCGGACGTAAGCATTTCTACGAAACATTGCAGTTCATGATGAAGAAAGAAACAGTAAGTGTATTATGAAAACATCGGATAAAGATATAAATCGTTTGACGAGAAACCTGTTGAAAGAAGGAATGACAGAGTCGTCTCCGGACCTGAGCCGATTGATTATGGATCGTATCATGCAGGAAGCCCCGCTGGAAGTTCCGGAAGTGAAGAAAGCAAAGATGAAATCGGGAATGCCGCCTTTTATGATTATTGGTATAATCGTTGTATATCTGGTTGCCTTTGCCGGGCTGTTGATGCTTTTGGGTCAGCAGTCCACAGGAAACGTTAGCCATATACTGGACAGCATAAAAGACAAATTACCGTTTATCCTGACGGTTGCCGCCATTGCTGGATCGTTGATATTTTATTCGACATTGGATAAAGTGTTGGCATTGCGGTTTTGATATTGTTTTTTGATTGGTTCAATTATTGTCAGATTTGAATGTTACTTTTCTCTTGAAAGAAAAGTAACCAAAAGTTCAAGGCTACACCGGCTTCGCTGCTACGGTGAAAGACTTCGCTGTCGTCTGCGAATGTAGGATGCGGAGTAGCGAGACAGGTGCAGCCTTGATCTTTTGACTACTTTTGGATCAAGCCAAAAGTAGGTTCAATATTTTCTATTTTAACGCTTTCACATTTATATTGCTATAATTATTCCCGTCAAAATAGATTGTTCCTTTCTTGCCTCCATTGATTTCGTAGTAATGGTTTACTTTATCCTCTGTCGATTTGTTGGTGACATTGAATCCGCTTACATTGTGGTTGCTATATTTCATATTCTCTGCGGCAACCTTGAAGGAGGCGCCGGAAGGTATGCTCAGGTTCAGATTACCGTAGCGGGCATCCACTTTCACCTGTTTGAAGTTGGCTGATAGCTCCCTGACTGTCAGAGTGCTGTAAGCCAGTTCGCCGACCAGCAACTCACCGTTTATAGCTCCGAAGGAAACTTCGCTATACTTAATATCCATCTGTGCCTTGTCGGCGCTCTCTATTTTCAGGTTGCCATATTTGTTCTCGACATTGATCTGCGTGCACTTCTTGACATTCATATTCGAATACTTGTTCTCCGCATTGATGAGCTTCGCATTGCCGATCGAAACATTTCCGCAGTAACCAAGATCAAGGCCGACATTCACTACATTATTAATATCTACATTGCCGTATTTAGCTTCCACGTGTAAATGTTCCGTGAAGCTTCCGGCATTCAGGTTACCGTATTTCACCTGTATCGTGCTTCTGCCCTCGTTGTTGTCCGGCAGGTTGATATTTCCATATTTCTGAGACAGGTTGATTGCCAGTTTAGAGGGAATGCTGATATAATAATTGATTGTGAAACGCTCGTTGCTATTGTTGTTCCATCTCTGCTCTTTAAGAGAGGTGATGCCGGAAACAGTATTCCCGCTTTTCTTCAGTTCGATCTGTACGCGATCCAAAGTAGCCTGTGCAGCCTCTTCAGTTTCCGCTTTTGCCTCTATTTCGACGCGGATAAGTGCTTCGTTTTTATTCCAGTGAGTTACGGTGGTGTTGCCGTAGCGGTTGTCGATCAATAGCTGGTCGCTCAAACTGACGCTGAATGACTGGCTGTACTCTTTCTTCTTAATCCTTTCCGGTTTCCCGGCCCAGCTGTAAACGGTGCTGATGATAAGCAATATGGCCAGAAGTAAAATTGAACGGCTTTTTGTTTGTTTTGTATTCATGATGTATCTTATTTATTTATTTATTTATTTATTTATTTATTGTCATTTTCATTCTCTGTCGTCACCCGCTCCATCTGTTCCAGCATGAAGTTCAGTGTCTCGATACTTGTGCTGTAATGCTGGTTCATGGCAAACAGTGCATCGTTGGAGCAGGGCAGGGTAGGAAGGATCGTCTCTTCAAACATATAGTTGTCTTTGAGTATCTTCCGGCTTTCCTGTAAAAGACCGGCGGCACCCGGTGCCTGTTCTTGCTTGTACAAAGTCTCCATCTTTGCTAGTATATCGTCCATCTGCATGTTATAATAGACGCGTAGTTCGTCGATTTCCGTTTTCGCCTGGCAGGTTTTCTGTACATTGGTCTGCTGATTGAGAGGAGCAGGTGCTCCACCCGGCAACCGGAACAGAAAGAGCAAAGCAATAGAAGCGGCGGCAGCAAAAGCGCACAAGCTGTATAGCTTGAAACGGTTCTTGCGTGGAGAAGGCAGTTTCTTTTCGAAGCGATCGAAGTGACCTTCCGGCAGAAGGTCATCTTCAAAAGCTTCTCTATTGGTGTCTATGAAATTCTTTAACTTGTCCATCTTAGTTGACTGATATAATGTCTAACAATTTGCGCTTTGCCCGCAGATACTGACTGCGTACGCTTGGCGGCTGAATATTCAGGATAGAGGCAATCTCTTCCATATCATACCCCTCGAAGAGGTAAAGAGAGAGGATCACACGGTAGCCGGCCGGCAGCTTGGCAGTCGCTTCTTTTATCTGCTTTACCGAATACTGTATATCTTCCTCGCTTGGTTCATCGGATTCGGGATCGGCATAGTTGTCCGATAACTCGTCCCATTCCGGAGTCTGACGGCGTACGTAGTCGATGGCCGTATGGACTGCTATCCGGTGCATCCAGGCTTCGAAACACAGATTATCTTTATACTGATCGATGCGGGTGAAGATTTTCAGGAACGCGTCCTGCATGGCTTCTTCCGCTTCTGACGTATTGCCGACGATACGCAGGCAGGCAATGTACAATCGCTGTGCGAATTGTTTGTACAGGGCCAGTTGCGCACTTCGCTTTCCGCTCCGGCAACCTTCTATCAGTTGTTCTGTAGTTTCGTTCATTTGTTTATATAAACGGGAAGCAAACGGCGAACGTTGCATCTCCGGTACGAAATTACACAAAAAAAAGAAAGACATCATCACGATGTCTTTCTCCCTGAACTAAATGATAAAAATAAAAGTTATGTGGGAAGGTTTAATTTGTCGTTTGAAAATCCTCAGTTCCCATCACCGGGGCTCTCCCCGTTGCCGAACCGGATTTGTATTTAAGTTCAATCGTCTTATCTCCATCATACGATTTGTACTTGATTTTCATCGTCACTGTCTCACCTCCTGTCTCCGGCAGACTGTTCAGTCTGAATGAAGCTAATCCCCAACCTTCGGCGCCTGACAGGCTACCGTTTGCATTATGGCGGAATTCCAGTTCGTACGTATCGGAGTCTTCCATTTTTACGAGATTCATAAAATGTTTGCTTCCATACTCAAAGTAAGTGGCAAACTGGAAGTTTATATATCCGTCTTCAATCCATACAGACTTCATCGTCACCGGATCTTTACCGTAATATTCATCGTTTTTATCTCCCAGGTCTGGTGCGATCGACTTGGTCAGAACTGTATCTATCCTGTTCAGGCGGATCACATAATCCTGTTCGATGTTCATATCTTTACCCGGTCCGAGTAATGTAAAGTTGATGAATGCTCTTCTTTCTTTACTTACATCGAAGTTCGGAGTGGTAACACCGGCTGCCGGCCAAAATGAAGTAGAATCGTCCCACTGGAGATAATATGAGTTGTTGCCAAGCGGTTTGACTGTTGCTACACCGACACTATATTTATCGAGAGAATAGCCGTCATCATCCAGGCAAGAGTATAATGTAGAAGATACCAAAACAGTACCTAATACCAATAAAAAAGTCTTCAACGTCTTCATAGCTTTCATATCACATTGTTATTTCCCATTCTATATTAAGCTAGATGGGAGAAATTTGCGAAATGCTGCAAAGATGTATGATAAAAGATGTTAATCTCTCAGTGACTGGTAGATAAGTTCGGCGGTGCGACGGGAAGCCCCCGGTTTTCCGAGCAGGCGGATCACTTCGTCGTAACCTTCGAGCATCTGATTGCGATAAGCCGGATTGTTCAGTATTCTATCCAGCTCTTCATGGATCTGGAGGGTGGAGAAGCGGGCACCGAACAGCTCTTGTACTACTTCGCGGCCGGCAATCAGGTTGACCAGCGAGATATATTTGGTGTGGAAGAAATTGCGGAAGATGAAACTGGCTAACCGTCCGGCAGGCGTGTAGTAGCAGACTACCTGCGGCACACGGAACAGGGATGTTTCGAGCGTGGCCGTTCCGGAAGTGACCAGTGCGGTGTGGCTGTGTTGCAACAGGTCGTAGGTCTTGCCGAAGACGATCCGGGCCTGATGGTTACCGATATATTGTTTGTAGTATTCCGGTTCCAGTCCGGGGGCTCCGGCGATAACCGGTTGATAATCCGGATAGGAGGCGGCAACTTCGAGCATGGTTGGAAGATTGTCTTTAATCTCTTGTCGGCGGCTTCCGGCAAGGAGTGCGAGGATTGGTTTGTCAGGCAGTCCTTCGTCTGCAATAAAAGTATCGACCGCCGCAGCTTGCTTCTCTTTATATTGTGCAACTGAGTCTACCGAAGGATTTCCTACATAGTCCACCGAATAGTTCAGCTTGTGGAAGAATTCCGTTTCGAAGGGCAGGATACAGAACATACGGTCTACATAACGGCGGAAGTCCTTGATGCGGTATTGCTTCCACGCCCATATCTTCGGTGATATATAATAGTAGACAGGCAGGTGCAATACCGTCTTTACGAATTTGGCTATTTTCAGATTAAATCCCGGATAATCGATCAGTATGACTACGTCCGGCTGATATCTGCGGATATCTTCCTCGCAAGTCTTCATATTATTCAGGATTGTACGCAGGTTGAGCAACACCGGAATAAAACCCATAAAGGCCATTTCCCTGTAATGCTTTACTAAAGTGCCGCCCACGGCCTGCATCAGGTCTCCCCCGAAGAAGCGGAAATCTGCTTCCGGGTCTTCCTCTTTCAATGCCGCCATCAGGTTCGACGCATGTAAATCGCCGGAGGCTTCGCCTGCGATCAGAAAATATTTCATAATAATAATGTGTCAATGTGTCAATGTGTCAATGTGCCAATCTACCAATACGTATAGTCTATAAATAACTTTCCATTGGCATATTGGCATATTCTCACATTGAATAATTATTCTTAAATTTGTTCATCCAATCATAATCCGTCACATCCAGTTTGCAAGGAACCAGGGAGGCATATCCGCTGTCGAGTGCCAGTGTATCGTTGTCCGGATGGATCGGTTTGGCATTCTCGAAAGAGCCTGTCAACCAGAATACAGGATGTCCGCTTCCATTCTCCGAACGTTTATATTCCTTGATCCATTTCCCGGCAGCCTGGCGGCAGATCTTCATCCCTTTAACGGTATCTGTTTTCGGCACATTCAGGTTCAGGTAAGTACCTGCGGGCAGTCCTTCTTTCAATACACGACGGGCCACCATACGTCCCAGCCGGCAACATTCCGTAAAGTCGGCATCCTCATGATGATCGAGTAGAGATACCCCCAGGGAAGGGACACCGAACACGCAACCTTCGGCTGCTGCTCCCATTGTTCCCGAATAAAGGACGCTGATCGCCATAT
Organism: uncultured Parabacteroides sp.; assembly: GCF_905196875.1. Taxonomy (GTDB): domain Bacteria; phylum Bacteroidota; class Bacteroidia; order Bacteroidales; family Tannerellaceae; genus Parabacteroides. The sequence goes on from NZ_CAJJWO010000050.1 coordinate 11,824, forward strand.
TTCCCCCATGGTTGATACCCGAAACCAATAGGTCGGGCTTGCGGTCGAGTACTTCGTTGATAGCCAGTTTCACGCAGTCGACCGGAGTGCCGGTACATTTATATACTGTCAGTCCTTTTTCTTTCTTTACTAATGAGTAGCGGAGAGGGTTCTCTGCCGTGATAGCACTACTCATTCCTGAGCGGGGGCCATCAGGAGCCATAACAATCAAATCTCCCAGGTCGCGCAGGCATTCTATTAACTCTTTAATTCCTTTGGCGTTTACGCCGTCATCGTTTGTAATCAGGATAAGCGGTCTATCGTTCATCGCGTACTTATTTTTATAATTACTTCTACAAATGTAACGATAATCTTTTGATGGCGGATGCTTTTAATTTATTCTAACGTTCGGGGTGTTTGTCTGCCTTTTGTTGTAAGGGCTTCCGGTAGGGCTCGTATTGGCTAAGTTCTTTCATTAGTAGTTCTAAGGGTAAAGCATAGGATAATTAAGGCGAAAGGTCAGCATATTTGAAAAAGTAAGGCTCTTGTTAGAAATATGTAAGGTTTAGGTTACAAATAAGTAATGCAAGCATTACTTTTATAAAAGTAGGGAGAAATGCCCTAAATAGTAAGGTGCTTTGGTTTTAGCTGTCCTAATGAAATATCTTAGGTATTTAAGGGCGAAAAAGGGTGAAAAGAGAGGGGGAGAGGCGGAGCACGAGAAGCCCGAATCGGAGGGTATATATGGTATCATATTAATGTACACGCGTACATAATATGTATAGTGCTTGTTTTATTCGAAAAATAGCGGACTGAATGCGGGGGACAGGAAGCATTGAGATGACGAGAAAAAACGATCGTTTATTCTCGTCATTGGTTTGGCGTTCGTCCTCTAAAAATGCGTTTTCATACAAACTATGCTATTCAATTGATAAGAAAGCAGATACCAATGAAAAAAAAGAAGTGAAAAGAATTGCGGAAATGAAACAAATGTGTACTTTTGTAGACGAGAATAAACGATCGTTTTCGCTAGTCATAGGATAAAGAAGTCTATAAATGTAGCGATCGTATTGAATAAGAACTTATTACACTTTAGTATTAATATTAAATTTTAGAATTATGAACAAAAAGTTTTCTACTCTTGTAGCCAGCTTGTTATTTGCATCAGCTTTTAGTGCTTATGCAGGAACGGCGGCTTCAATGTTTGCAGCTCCTACTGCAATCGAGACCAGAGCTGTTGTTGGTACAGACAAGGCTTTGGCTTGGGATGATACAAAAACAAATGTGTTGCCTGATGAAACTAAAATGGCAGCTGTTAAAGGTGGTATTCTGTCGGGCTTTACTCAGAATGCTCGTCTGTTGGTGATCCAGAACACAAACAGTACGACAGCTATGACAGTAGCTGATGATAAATATGTTCAAGTTGCTGCTGATGGAACTCTTTCCATAGCTGCTACTCCTGTCGGTGGTGCTGGAGCTTATTGGACAATGCAGTCAGACGGCGAGTTGCTGAATAACATCGATAAAACTTTGACTGTAGCCGGTTTTGGGAACTTTGATGTTGTCCCTGTAAAGGCAGAAAACAAGCCTGGTTATTTCTTCGTGTTGCGTGTAAAAACATCAAAAGGTGCGTTTGGTGGTTATGTGAAGTGCACTGATGGGTCTGCTTTGACTGTTTCTGCTGGTGCTGATGCTGCAACAGAGTTAGTAGACGCTGCACTGTTCGTATCTGTAGAAACAGCTTTTGCTACAGCTGCTACAACAGGTGATGAGTTGAATAAAAACTTGAAAGATGGTTTTGAACTGACTATTTCTTCAGCTAAAGAAGGTGTGACTGTAACTGGTGCAGGTGCATTTGCTGGCAAACTGACTGCTATGGTGTATGCAGCTGATGTTGATGGTAAGGGTAATCCAGGTTTCAAACCAGCAACTACTGAAGTTGAGTATTTCTTGAAAAACAAAGATGGCAAATACATCTATTGGGATGCTGATGCAAACAAAGATTCTGACAAACCGGGAGCATTTAAATTAGCTTCTGCAACTGATGCTTTGGCTCAAAATGCTAATGCCGCTTATAAATTTGCAGTTCATGCTGCAGATAACGGTTCTAAGGCTGTTCAAGTTATTGTTAATACAGATAAAAGACTGTATATTAACAATACAAACAATGAAGGTCGTCTGACTGCTTTTGATAAAGCAGGAACAGTAAGTAGTGCTGCTAACTGGGCTGTTACTTCTTTGGGTAGCTCAAATACAATTGACTTGACTCAGTTCTTGACTGGCCAGTTTGTAAAAGTAAACTATGTGGCTAACGGTGAAGAAGGTGCTTCTAATACATACAAAATTGACGGTGTTCTGACAATTGCAGAAGACGGTACAAAAGAAGACTTTGCTAAAGCTAAAAGTTTCGTAGTAGAAGACCCGGCAACTCATTGGGCTGTAACTACCGAAGACAGAGGTACAACTATTAAGTTGACTAACCGTGAAAATCCGAGCATTTCGGTTACTCTTTCTGAATTGCGCGGTACTAATAAAACAGGTGTTTATGAAGTTGCTAACGTGACAGCTACTAACTTGGTAGCAGACGAACTGATTACAATCACTCCGGTTGCAACAGTTACTCCGACTGACGGTTATATGGTAGAAAATGAAAACGTATTGCGTAACACTTCTTACTATTTGGCTCAGTCTCGTCAGAATGCAGATCAGGATATTCCTGCTTATTGGGCAGAAAACCATAGCATGTCTCACCAGATCGGTGCTACTGTAAATAAAGATGCTGCAACTAAGTGGAATCTGGCATTCAAGGTAAAAGGCGGTGACAAGGGTTGGAAGAATCAGGTTGACTCTGTATTGATCGTTAGCACATTGAATAAATGGGATGCTACAGCTAAAGACGTAGTTGAAACAAAATCAACTTTGGTTATCCTTCCGTACACATTCCAGAACCGTGAAAACAATGAGTTCGTTAAGAACTACCAATACACAAATCTGGAATATTATATCTGCGACAAGGACAACAACGAAGCTGCTGATAACGGTGCTGCTCAGAAGTTTGCTTTGAAGAAGAAACCGGGTAATACTTATAACTATGTAACGTTAGCTGGAACAAATACATATGTAACAGATAATGGTTATGTGAATGTATCAACAGGCAAATCTGTTTTCACTCTTGGTGACGACAAACTGTTCTTGGGCAATAGCTTGGAAAATGGTTCTTGGGAAGAAATGGCTTTGTATGCAAAAGATAACAACTCTTTGATGCTGGTACAGCCTTCTGACGATCCTGAATACCACTTGGTAAATGATGATGTATTGGCTTGGGGCGATACTATTAAATTGTATCGTGATGAAAATGCAAATCAAGCTCTTTACGAAAAGAGAGATAACAAGTCTGTTGTTGAAAACGATACTTTGAGTTTCTTGAATATCGATAATGTTTACGATCCTCAGTTCAAATTGAACCCGGCTATCTTTGTGGATACAGCTTATGTAAATCGTGAAAATAACACTTGCTGGCAGTATCTGTTGGCTGTAAATGTGGATAACAGTGTTAAGACTTATTGTCCGGATGATCCTAAACACAACGATCCTGAATGGATTAAGGAACACGGTGTATGTCCTCATGCAGAAAAGACTCCGATTGTAAAAGGTCGTTTCTTAGTGAACTTGATTGACACAGCTAATATCTATGGAGCTACTCACCTGCATACAAATCCGTATGTAAACAATAATGAAGCTGGTGAAAAACGTGCTAAGCTGTCATTCGTATCGGGTATGCACATCAAAGATACATTGTTCTTGTTCACAAACGATGATACAATAAAAGTAGAATTGAATACTCCTGCTTTCAACAAAGTTAAGTTCGCATTCCGTTATGAAGATGCTGCTGAAGGTACATTCAAGATCCAGACTATGTATAAGAATTATGACCCTGCACAAGCTGTTAAAGATGACTCTAAAGTATTCTCTAACAACGAAGGTTATTTGAAGTGGATCAATGGTACTGTTGTTGTAGAAAATGGTTACAATAAGGGTGACTTGTTTAGAATCGAAGAAGGCTACGAAGGCAACCCGACAGCCAACGAAGAAGCTCCTGAAGTATCTACAATCTCTGTAGTTGCAACAGAAGGTGCTGTAATCGTTAAGGGTGCAGCAGGTAAGAAAGTTACTATCAGCAACGTTCTTGGTCAGACAGTTGCTAACACAGTAATCTCTTCTGATAAGGCTGAAATCGCTGCTCCTGCTGGTGTAGTTGTTGTAGCTGTAGAAGGTGAAGCTGCTGTTAAAGCAATCGTTAAGTAATAACGACTTATTTATAAAAGAAATTTATAATCAAAAATAGTCTTTCATGTAATGGTTCTCCTTCGGGAGAGCCATTAAGTAACCTGTGACAGGCGAACAGGTGAAATGACAAAATATTAAGTAATAAAATAAAGTTCATCTGTCAAGTACTCTTGCGAAGGAGGAACGCAGATAAAAAACAAGCCCCGAAAGGATTCTCTTTTCGGGGCTTCGTTAGTTTTATCAGTTGTTTATTTGTAATTCGCAAAATGCAAATAAGGTTCTTTTTAACTGTTTGTCTATGGTTATTTCTTTTAGAATAAGTATTTTTGTAAAAAATGGAGGTTATTATGGATGCAGCTTTACGAGGTTTTTATTTAAATGTCCCAAAGTCGGATGTGAAACTTTTTCAGCAGCTAGCTAAAAAGATGGGATGGACAGTGTCTGACAAGGATGCTATTTTGGATAAATATATTCAGTCTCGTCCTGAAAACGTTGAATTGTCGGATGAGGATATATTAAAGGAGCTAAACTCTGTAAGGTACGATAAATGAAAATCATTATAGATACAAACCTTTGGATCTCGTTTACAATTGGTAAAAGACTCTCTGTTTTAGAAGCTTTACTAAAGAATAAGCGAATAGAAATTTATGTTTGTAAGGAATTGATAAATGAATATAAAGATGTAGCCCAACGTCCAAAGCTTAAGAAGTATATTTAACCGGATGATGTTTCTATGACCTTGGAACTTATCGGTTTATATTGTTATTGTGTCGATATTAAAAAGCAGGCAACTTCCCCTATAAGAGATAGCAAAGATTTATACCTGTTGTCGTTGGCAGACACAGTGAAAGCAAACTATATTGTATCAGGAGATAAAGATTTGTTAGTTCTAAAAGAACACAATCACACCCACATCCTTGACTTTAATACTTTTGTAAGGATGTTATAATTTACCAAAAAACTATCACATACGCCTCATTTGAAACAAGTTATTAAATATTCTGTTTATATTTGCAAGTTATCAACAGTTAGGGCGACTTTTCAACAAAACGAGCATTGTTTTGCAAAAACCTAATATCGTTAGATTTTTAATGTTTAGTTTTGCCTCTGAATTAAAAGACAAAGTATGGGAAAGATTATCGCTTTAGCAAATCAGAAAGGTGGGGTTGGTAAAACAACGACCACGATAAATCTGGCTGCATCCCTCGCTGCCCTTGAGAAGAAAGTGCTGGTTGTTGATGCAGATCCGCAGGCAAATGCCTCTTCCGGACTGGGTGTGGATATTCGGAGTGTCGAATTGTCCATCTACGAATGTCTGGTGAACGGAGACGACCCGAAAGGTGCCATTATCCCAACCGAGGTGGAAGGACTGGATATTATCCCGTCTCACATTGACCTGGTAGGTGCGGAAATTGAAATGCTGAACATGGAGAACCGGGAGCAGATCCTGAAACAGATGCTTGTCCCCCTTAAGGATATGTACGATTTTATCCTGATCGACTGTTCTCCTTCCTTGGGGCTGATCACAGTGAATGCACTGACTGCAGCCGATTCGGTAATGATTCCCGTTCAATGCGAGTATTTTGCACTGGAAGGTATCAGTAAACTGTTGAATACGATAAAGATTATTAAATCGAAGCTGAACCCGGCTTTGGAAATCGAAGGATTCCTGCTGACGATGTACGATTCGCGTCTTCGACTGGCCAACCAGATTTACGAAGAGGTGAAACGACCGTTCCGCGATCTTGTTTTCACAACCGTTATTCAGCGTAATGTGAAATTGAGCGAAGCCTCTAGTTATGGCAAACCCGTACTGCTTTACGATGCCGAGTCGAAGGGAGCGCTTAATCACATGCAGCTTGCGCAAGAGCTGATAGACAAAAATAAATAAGGACAAATTATGGCAGTAATGAAAAGATCGGCACTTGGCCGTGGATTGGATGCTTTGATCACGATGGACGACCTTAAAACCGGAGGTTCGTCTTCTATCAGTGAAATAGCACTGAGTAAGATCCAGCCCAATCCTGATCAACCCCGTTCTATATTTGAGGAAGAAGCACTGGAAGAATTGGCTACCTCTATCCGTTCACTGGGCGTTATCCAGCCGATAACCCTGAAGGAGATCGGTACGGAGAAGTACATGATTATTTCCGGTGAACGCCGTTACCGAGCATCACTGATGGCCGGTCTGGAGCAGATTCCTGCCTATATCAAGACGGCGGCCGACGAGAATGTAGTCGAAATGGCGCTGATTGAAAATATCCAGCGCGAAGACCTTAACTCGATAGAAATTGCATTGGCTTATCAGAAACTGATAGACAGCTACGGCCTTACCCAGGAGAAGCTTAGCGAACGGGTAGGGAAGAAGCGGGCCACCATCGCCAATTATCTCCGCCTGTTGAAACTCCCGGCAGAGATACAGATGGGACTGAAAGATAAGAAAATAGATATGGGACATGCACGTGCCCTGCTACCGGTGGAAGATCCGGAAGTGCAGCTGGCCTTGTATGAACAGATACTGGCAGAAGGCCTCTCCGTACGTAATGTAGAAGAGATCGTACGTAACGGGGCGGAAGCAGTTGCGCCGGAAAAGAAAGAGAGTACAGCCGGACGTAAACCGATGCTTCCCCAGGAATTTAATCTGCTGAAGGATCATTTGTCCCGTTTCTTTAATACGAAGGTACAACTGGCATGCAACGACAAGGGAAAAGGACGCATCACGATTCCTTTTACCTCGGAAGAAGAACTGGAAAGGCTGATCGGCCTGTTGGATAAGTTGAAATAAGTTGACGCTAGATTCGTGAGGATGAAATCAAAAATAAGCAGGATACTATGCTTGCTGGTAGTACTTGCCGGTATTTCCCTGTATGCGAAAGCACAGGGACAAGCAGTAATACTTGATGCTGATACGGTAGTGGTGGCACCACCCGATTCGACAGTGCAGGCTGTGCTTCATGCTGCCGATTCTGTGCCGCAACCCAAGTTTAAGGAAATAAACATGAAGCCGTTTAAGCCGAATCCGACAAGGGCCGTTCTTTATTCGCTCGTGCCGGGGTTGGGGCAGATATATAACAGGGCATACTGGAAATTGCCGATAGTATATGGCGGTTTTATGGGATGTATCTATGCTGTTACCTGGAATAACCGTAACTATAAGGATTATTCGACAGCTTATCTGGATTTGATGAACGATGTGAAGGATCATCCGAATGATCCGACAGCCTGGAGTAGCTCCTGGGTGGATATTGCCAAGAAGAACGGGCGCGATCCGGCAGAGTTTATAACTAATACGAGGTTGCAGGATAATATAAAGAGTCGTAAGGACTATTTCCGTCGTTACAGGGATTTGAGTATTATCATTACGGCTGGCGTTTATGCTATCTGTATGATCGATGCGTATGTGGATGCACAGTTGTTCGACTTCGATATTTCGCCGGATCTGAGTATGCGTATAGAGCCTGCGGTAACACCGAAAACCAGTTTCAGTGACCGGTCGTATGGCCTGAATTGCAGTATAAAATTCTAATAACACATGAAATATTTACTAACATTACTCTGTCTCTGTTGTCTTTTTACTGTTGCCCGTGCACAGGAAGCAATAACCGACAACGAAGAACCTCAGTATTCGAACCTTTCTGCCGACTCGTTATCTGTAGATGTCGGTCTGATCCCGGAAAGTCTGGATGCTGATGTGGACAGCCTTCTTCGCTCGTGGCACGTCCAATATTTCTCCAAGAGAGATGAATATTGCCATGACGATGATGCTAATGTATACTTCCCTGACTCTGTCTATCGGGAACGTCTGGAAAGATTGCCGCGCGTTATTTCTTTACCTTATAATAAGGTAGTACGCGATTGTATCGATTTATATGCTGACCGCCGCCGTAACCTCGTACGATATATGCTGGGTATGGCGGATTTTTATTTCCCCATCATCGAGCAGGTTCTTGATGAACACGACCTGCCTATCGAACTGAAGTATCTGGCTATTGTGGAAAGTGCCCTTAACCCTGTGGCTCTCTCCCGTGTGGGAGCTTGCGGTCTGTGGCAGTTCATGCTTCCGACCGGCAAGATCTACGGTTTGGAGATCAACAGTCTGGTAGACGAACGTCGTGATCCGGTGAAGGCCACTCATGCCGCCTGTCGTTACTTTAAAGATATGTATGCCATTTATGGCGACTGGAACCTGGTATTGGCTTCTTACAACTGCGGACCGGGAAATGTAAATAAAGCAATACGCCGTTCGGGAGGTAAAACGGATTTCTGGGATATCTTCCCTTATCTGCCCAAAGAAACCCGTTCGTATGTGCCGCTCTTTATCGCGGCCAATTATATTATGAATTACTATTGCGATCACAATATTTGTCCGATGCAGACCAGTATGCCGTTGGCAACGGATACAGTGGTAGTAACGAAAGCCTTGCATTTGGAGCAGGTGGCTGACGTGCTGCAGATGGATATAGAGCAGATACGTGCCCTGAACCCGCAATACAAACGTGATATTATCCCCGGAAATGCAGAACCGTCCGTTTTGAAGCTCCCGGTTAATCAGACCTATGCTTTTATAGACAAGGAGGACACGATATATACCCATCGGGCAGAAGACTTGTTGGCCGGTTGCCTGGCTTATAATACATCCGAAACAGACAAAGGAAGTACTTCAAATCGTGAGAAGATCACCCATCGTGTAGCTTCCGGCGAGAATATTTATACGATATCCGACCGTTATGGGGTAACTCCGAAAGAAGTTCGTTCCTGGAACGGCCTGAAATCTAACAGGCTGGCCAATGGACGGCGTCTAACGTTATATGTAGACAATGGAGGTGTGGCATTTGCTTCCGCTTCAAAAGCAAAGACAGCAACTAAGACGACTTCTTCTTCAGAAATCGTTGAAAAGCAAAGCAATGGCTTTGTCTCTTACCGTGTTAAGTCGGGTGACTCTCTGTATACTATATCCAAAAAGTATCCCGGAGTGTCGGCCACATTGATCCAGAAGGCCAATGGATTACCGAATGCAAATATCCGTCCCGGACAGGTATTGAAGATTCCTGTGGGATAAACTCGCTATTTTCCTGGCTTCCTTATTGATTTTTGATGAATATTTGTATATTTGTGGTTACAGACGTTATATAAAAAGAAGAGGTTGTAACCATGAGCGATACGATAGACACAAAAGACACAAAGGAAGCCGGTGACATGTTACCGGCCATGTCGGCAGATGAAAAGATGATCCAGGACGGATTTAATGAACTGCTGCAGGACTACCTGAATTCAAATCATAGACGAAAAGTCGAGCGTATCACTAAGGCGTTCAACTTTGCTAACCAGGCACATGCAGGGGTAAAGCGTCGTTCCGGAGAACCCTATATTATGCACCCTATTGCTGTGGCGCGTATCGTTTGCCGTGAAATGGGGCTGGGCTCAACCTCTATCTGTTCCGCTCTCCTCCATGATGTAGTAGAAGATACCGAATACACCGTACAGGATATTAGTGATATGTTCGGGCCGAAGATCGCACAGATCGTGGACGGTCTTACCAAAATATCCGGAGGAATATTCGGGGAGCAAGCCTCGGCGCAGGCTGAGAACTTCCGTAAATTATTGCTCACTATGAGTGATGATATCCGGGTGATTCTGATCAAGATTGCCGACCGTCTGCATAATATGCGAACTCTGGGTTCCATGCTTCCTGCCAAGCAATTCAAGATTGCCGGTGAAACCCTTTATCTTTACGCTCCACTGGCACATCGTCTGGGCCTTTTCACGATCAAGACAGAACTGGAAGACCTGAGTTTCAAATACGAACATCCCCATGAATATGATTTCATCGAGAAGAAATTGCAGGCTACGGAAGAGAGCCGGAATAAGCTTTTCGACCATTTTGCAGTCCCGGTTGATAAGAAACTGAAAGAGATGGGCTTGCATTATGAAATGAAAGCCCGTGTAAAATCCGCTTATTCCATCTGGAACAAGATGGAGAGCAAAGGGATTACGTTTGAAGATATCTATGACTTGTATGCTGTTCGTATCATCTTCGATCCGCTGCCGGGGGTGGATGAAAAGAATATGTGCTGGGATATCTATTCTGCTATTACGGATATCTACCGTATCCGTCCGGACCGTATCCGCGACTGGGTGAGCCGTCCGAAAGCAAATGGTTATCAGGCATTGCATCTTACCGTAATGGGACCTGACGGACAATGGGTGGAAATACAGATTCGCAGCCGGCGTATGGACGATATCGCCGAGAAAGGATTTGCTGCTCACTGGAAATATAAGGAACATAGCGTAGAAGAAGACACGGAGCTGGACAAATGGCTTCAGACCATTACGGAAATCCTGGAAAGTCCGGATCCGAATGCACTCGACTTCCTGGATACGATCAAACTGAATTTGTTCACTTCCGAAATATTTGTATTTACTCCGAAGGGAGATATCAAGACACTTCCTCAGGGAGCCACAGCGCTTGACTTTGCTTATGCCCTGCATACCAATATCGGAAATAAATGTATCGGAGCGAAGGTTAATCATCGCCTGGTACCTCTCAGTCATCCGTTGGCAAGTGGTGACCAGGTCGAGATACTGACTTCCCGTTCGCAGGAACCGCAGGCGGAGTGGCTTAACTTTGTTACGACAGCAAAGGCGAGAGCCAAGATCGATGCCGTATTGAAACGTGCCCGCAAAGATGCGGCTAAGCTGGGCGAAGAGAAAGTGATCTCAGCATTCAAACGTTCGGAGATGGAAGCAAGTACGTCCAATCTGGATAAACTATGTATGTATTTCGGTTTCCCTAAACGTGAAGAATTCTATTATGCCGTAGAGAAGGGAGATGTGGTACTTCCAGAGAATATCAAGAAGTTGCTGAAAGAAAAGACGGATAACCTCTTGTTTAAATACGTAAAACAGGCATTGGGTGTCGGCTCTAAAAAGTCGGAAGAAGAGAAACCGGAAGAAAAACCCAAGACGAAATACGATAAATCGAAACCTTATATCCTCCGTGAAGAGGCTTTCGAGCGTAATTATGTTCTTGCCGAATGCTGTAAACCGATCCCGGGCGATGATGCGTTAGGCTTTATCAACGACGATGGAAATGTGGTTGTCCATAAACGTTCCTGTCCGATTGCCATGCGTCTGAAGAGTAGTTTCGGCGAACGTATCCTGAATACGGAATGGAGCAGCCATAAGAATGCCTCTTTCGAAGCTACGCTGGAAGTGAAAGGTATCGACTCGATCGGAGTGTTGAATACGATCACCAAGACGATTGCCGATGATTTCAATGTGAACATTATGCGCCTGTTGATCGAAGCGAAAGACGGAGTGTTCGAAGGGCGGATCAAGATGAAAGTGCATGATGTGGAAGACATTCAGAAGATGTGTGTGACACTTTCCAAAATTAAGAATATTAAGTCGGTAGGACGTGTAGCCGATTAGTGTCTGAACATGCAAAGGGTCTTTGCGTGGTAAGGCAAAGACCCTTTGTCGTAAAAAGTATCTTAGTAAGAAATCTTGATACCGGCGAAATAGCTTCTCGGCGTTGCCGGTCCGTAGATGTAGGCAGAGTCACGGTTCGGTCCCTGGTCGAAGTCGGACTGGTAGGCTTCGAAGAGGTTCTGTACGCCGGCATTTACTTCCAGTGTGATATCCTTGTAGATATGGAAGTCATACGCCAGCTTGATGTTCATGTCGAAGAAGTCCGGTGTATTGACTGCTTTATCCATAGGGATATAACCCGCCAGATGCTGCACCAACATGCTGCCGGTGTAAGTTCCTGACAAGGACGCTGTGAAATGTTTCAACGGAGTAAGTGTTGCAGTAAAGTAACCGTACGTATTGGGTGTACGGAACATCTTCTTTTCAGCCGGCACATTCTCGTTTTCACTCCATTTCTCCGGTTCGTTATAACGGCTGCGCTGTAAGGTGGCTCCTGCCTGTAAAGATAACCAGGAAGAAAGGACGCTTTTCCCTTCCAGGGTCAGTCCCATCACTTTTGCTCCCGAACCGTTGCGGCGTTCTTTGATGATATTGCCCTGCTCGTCTTTCCCGATATCTTCCAATACGAATACATCGTTCAGACTTGTATAAAAACCTTCCACCAGGAAGTTAACCTGGATACCGTTCTTAAAACGGTGATAAAAGTCGACCGATGTGCTGAGGCTCTGCGACTTCTCTTCCTTCAGGTCTTTCGCCCGTCGTATCATCGCTATCTCACCACCGACGGCAGAGATATGCATGTCTTCGTCGAAAGCCTGCGGAGCGCGGAAGCCACTGGAATAGCTGGCACGTATATTGATATCCTCCGTCGGGTTGAAACGAATGTTGGCACGGGGACTGAATACCACATTGTCTATCATGTTGTGCTTGTCCATACGCGCTCCGACCAGGAAGCTCCATCGTTTGTTTTTCCATTCGTTCTGCAAGAAAAGGCTTTCGATATGGACCTTCTGGTTGGTGTAGCGGTTATAACCGATCATTTCATCTTTCAGATGGTCGTAATTGTATTCCAGTCCGGCGGTCAGGTCTGACGGCATAAAGAGGAACTGGTCGAAGCTGTACGAATATTGTGTTCCGGTCATAAAGGTCAGGTCGGTTGTCTTACCGTACGCATTCGGATCTTGTCCGGTGCCGTAATAACTGTCGCGGTCGGTGTTCTGAGCCGAGGTGAAGACGCTGAGTTTATGTTTGTAATCGGATGAGAAAAGATCGAACTTCAATCCTCCGCCATCGATGGAATGCTCCAACTGTTCGGCAATATCCGCTTCATGAGGCGGACGGTCCAACAGGTTACCGCCACGACGGTATTCGTTCATGTGATGATATTCGAACGTCAGCTTACTATACGTGCTTGTTTTCAGATAGGAGCGGAAACCTACCGTCTGATTCTTCAGCTTGGGTAGTTCGGTGTAGCCGTCATTGTCATAATCGTAACCGGAACGGTGACGGTTTTGTCCGAAGATATACATACCGGCCTTCCCGTTTTCCGTTACCAATGAAGCATTCAGCGTCGTATTATTATCAAAAGAAGAACTTCCTCCGATAGAAGACAAAGTATGTGTCAGTTCGCCCGAGTTGCGTAGCGGCTCCTTGGTAATGATATTGATCGTCCCGGCAATGGCAGAAGAACCGAATAATGCCGAGCCTCCGCCACGCATCACTTCCACACGGTCGATCATATTCGCCGGAATCTGTTCCAGCCCGTAAACACCCGAAAGTGCACTGAATATAGGGCGCGAGTCGATCAGTATCTGCGTATAAGGTCCGTCCAACCCGTTGATACGTACCTGCTGGAAACCGCAGTTCTGGCAATTCGTTTCTACGCGTACACCCGGCTGGAAGTTCAGTCCTTGCGCCAGGTTTACCGCGCTGGTCGTATTAAAGACTTTCGAGTCGATCACATTTACCAGCGTAGGAGCCAGGCGGCGCGATGTCTCGCTCCGGTTAGCCGAAACGACTACACCGTCCAGGGCGATGCGATCTTCTTCCATTTCTACATTGATTTCCTGTGTTTTCCCTTTCTCCAGTTTCACTTCCCGGGTGACAGTCTTGTAACCGAGATATTTAAACTCAAGGGAGAACTTTCCTTCCGGCAGGTTTTTCAGGAAATAATGGCCGGAGTTGTCTGTTGTCGTTCCGATGGTTGTCCCTTTTAGTATGACAGTGATAAATGGGAGATGCTCACCGGTTTCTTTATCCAATACATGCCCGAATACGTTTGCATCCGATGCGTTCATTTTCTCTTCTTCTGTGGCCCATGCAACCGTAAGGGTACAGCAAAGGCATAGTATGAGTGTTATAATCTTATTCATATTGATTTAATCTGATAAATAGGTAATACAATAATTGAATGCCCGGTATTTTCCGGGACTCTTCTTCTCAATTGAAGAATTTGCCACAAGCATGGTATAGTTCTGCCACAGGCATGGCACAACTTTGTCATAAGCATGGCATAACTTTGCCATAGGCGTGGCACGGCTTTGCCAACGTGATGAAAAAAGTTGGCAAATAGCATGGGGTCATATTTATCAGGCTACAGGAGGGGCGCGAAGAGACGGTTCTCCTTGTATGGGAACCAGATAATCCGGGTAGACCGGATTGCAGGATAATCTGAATAATACGGTGAGGAAAGCGGCAAGCAATAAAGAGACAAATGCAGCACTGCTAATCTGAATAGTCGATAGTTGATGAAGTAACTGGAACTCCGCATAACCATGTTCATGGTCCGGACGTCCGTCGTCAGTCTTGTGGAAAGGGTGCGAATGGACGATCGTTACCCCATTCACGATATGAACGTGGGTAAAGGCTATCAAACATCCCAGATAGGCAATGAATAATGCCGGGAGTACAATTCGCAGATATTTCCTATACTTCTCTTTCACCTTGTCACAAAGATAAATAATATATTAGATCGTTCAAAGACGATTATATTAATTCTCAAATTATCCTCACAAAAGTATATACTTTCCGGGTGGCTGTCAATACCTATGTGAAGGGATTTTTATCTAAAAACTATAACTCACAAATAAAATCAATACCTTAGCAGTCTGAATGACTTAATCATTATAATACCATGAAAAGAAGAAACTTTTTCCGTTCTTTGGCTCTCAGCGGAGTCGGTGCGGCTCTTTCTCCCATTGTAAAGGCGGCTCCGTCTGTGCATACTGCTGATGAAAAGCCGGCAACGAATGTGCAGGATGCTCTGGCTATCCCCCGCAACGAGCACTCCATGCCCGGCAAATATCCGGGTAAAGTAGCGAAGGCGACCCATCCCGGTTGTATTGTCGACGGTCAGCCTTCCGAAGAAATCACTTACGGAATGCTTAAAAGCTGTATGCAGCACCTCACCGGAAAGGATAACCTGAAAGAAGCCTGGCTGCAATTCGTCGGCCCTGACGATGTGATCGGGCTGAAAGTGAACCCGATTGCCGGTAAGCTGTTGTCTACCTCTCATGCCCTGACCCAATCTATCATCAATCAACTGGAAGAAGCCGGTATTTCCCGCGACCATATCATCATCTGGGATCGCCGCGAAGCCGACCTTAAAGAATCCGGTTTTACCTCTGAAAACTATTCCGGCATTCGAATCGTCGGTACAGAATATCAGGATGAGAACGGCAGTTACATCAATGCCGAAGGTAAGTTCTACGGCGAAGAGCGGATCGATAAAGAGCAGTACTTTTCCGTCGACATCGAAGGAGAATACGACGCTTACACCATGCCTTTCATGATTAATGGCGGAAAGAACTCTTATTTCACGAAGATATGTACGGAGATGGTGACGAAGATCATCAACGTCCCGGTACTGAAGAATGCCGGAACAACGATCACCTGCTGCATGAAGAACCTCGCTTTCGGTTCGATTACGAATACTGCCAGGCTTCACGGTCCGATGTGGCATGATACCTGTGCTTCGGTTTGTGCTTTCCCTCCGTTACGGGATAAGGTGGTGTTGAATATTGTCGATGGAATGATCGGTTGCTTCGACGGCGGACCGGCTGCCAATCCGCAATTTATCTGCCATTATAATACTATCCTGGCGGGAAGCGACGCGGTGGCAGTCGACCGTATCAGTTACGATATAGTGATCGCCAAACGTATCGAAGAGGGGTTGCAGGAAGAAGAGAAAGCCGGAGCACGTACCTTTATGGATATGGCGCAGGAGTTTCAACTCGGTGTGGCCGATAAGGATAAAATCGAACTGATAGAAACAACGTTGCAGGCATGAAACATTTTATACGATGGGCAGGTTTCCTGCTGTTGACCCCCGCCTTTCTGGTTGCACAGGAGGTCGAAGTGAAAAGGGAGCGGGTGTTTACAGGCTCGGGACTCTACGGTTTTATGAACGGAGGAGCGGAGCAGTTCCTTGAATACGGTGTCAGCAAACTGACAGCCCGTGATGTCGTTTACGACGGACAGGAATATACAATCGAGATTTATGAGATGCCGACACCCGAGGATGCTTTCGGTATTTATTCGCTCCATGTGTTCCGCTGCCAACGGGCGGATACGCTGGATTGCATCGATTGCTTGTCGCCTTACCAGCTGCAGGCTGTGGCTGGCGATAAATATGTATCGGTGGTGTTCCCTTCCGGCTCGGCTGCGGCAAAGAGCAAGGTGGACAAGTTGATCCGGCAGTATCTTCCGATGGATGGGAAAGATAACCCGGCGATACCGGCGCTGTTGCAAGAGATATCCCCTTATTCCGGCAAACTGAAATTCCTGCGCGGACCGATAGGCATATCCGGTGTCAGTACTTCACTGATGCATTATCTGGAAGATATATCTTATACCGGAGTATGGTTTATGGCTGATAAACCTTCGAAAAGTTATCGTGCCTGGATCTGCGTGAAAGAAGGGAAAGAGGTGGAGAAGCTAAAAGAAAAAGTTCCCGCCCCCGATATTATTCAGAGCGGGAACGATTTCATCTATATTCGTGGCAATGAAAAAGAGTCGGAACAAGAGGATTATGGTGGTTTCGGCTTCTGATCTGGTTCCTATCCGGTCGTACCCACGAGGAATTATTTTATCCCTATCGATTTCAGTACCGGCAGGCTGATCGTGAAACCGATGGCATCGTACCTGCCTTTCTCCAGGCCGACAAAGACACCGATCCGTGCAACATTGCTGAATCCGACAGAATATCCGAATTCGGAATAACTTTTACCGGGTATCCAAAGCGTACGGGCATGGAGCGCTTCATTGAACATATACTTTTGAAGGAAAGGTAACCGCTTAAACAGCAAATAATCGGAGGTGTAGTTCAAATGAGCCTGTAACCATTGCTTGTCGGTAGAGTAAATATAATTGTCAAACAAGCAAAAACTGTAATCCAGCGAGCTTCCGGTAATGAATAGTTCGTTGGTATCGAAATGTTTGAAGTCCGGGAAATAGACCCGTTTGGCGGAAAGGAACTTCCCTCCGTTGACAGTATAACCGATCCTGTCGAACTCACTTATCTTTATTGTCTGGCTGATATTGCCTTCGAGTCGGTTGAAGGAGGCAGACTCTTTTGATCCTGTGGATATTCCGGTTTCATACAGTAAGGAGAAGGTCGGATAATCGGAATAAACATACATCTTCTTCCCCCGGTGTTTCCAATAATGGTATCGAGGCGTATAAGTCAGCTGGATCTTTACTTTCATCGCTGAATTATCCGGCATAGGCGTTAATTGTCCGTTGGGTAAATTGGATGAAGGGGTATTCCCGAAAAAGTAATAGGATTGACGGTTGTTTAATGCGTTGCGTTTCTCGTAACTGATACCGGTGGTCAATGGCAGGCCGTTAGCCAACTCGACGGTATTGGAAAGGGAAACAAATTCTTTTTTGTAGAACTTCACCGGATTTTCACCGAAGAATAGGGAGGCGATGGAATTGATCGTCAGGAGTGTTCCGCTTTCCCCGTTATAATCCGCAGTAGTCTGTCCTCCGGAGAGGGATATGTTGCCACGGCGCATGGGCGCATACTGGTAACTTCCGTCGATCTGCCAGTTTATGGTCTTTCCCGCTGTGGTGTAATAGAGCGAAGGGGAGACGATTAATGCCCGGCTTTCCGTAAAGCTGTTGCGCAACGTGAATTGTTGCCCCAACCAGAAACCATCGACGAAATTGTATTGCGGGCATGCCTTGAGCAATCCGCTATATCCGAATTGGAGTTTCTTATTTAAAGGGACACTTTCGCCGGTGATCAGTTTGCCGATCCAATAGGCTGGAGTGCGGTTCTGTAAAGAGTCCTTGCTTCGTAGGGTTTCCATTTTTGTTTTCAGGCTGTCTCTGACCTGATAGCTTACAATTTCATCTTTCTTCAGCGGCTGCTTGCGTATCGTTTCCCAATAGGTGGAGTCGCGGGTTCCTGCCAGGGTGTCGACTGTCACTTTGATGTTCGCATTGCCCGGATTGATTTCGAGCGACTCCCGTTCTTTCTTTGTTTCTTCCGGCTCGGTCGTCTCTTTCATCAGCTTCGCCATTTTGTAGGCTTCCCGGTTGCTGAGTTCTTCTTTGGCGGCTAATGTATTCAGTTGTTCCTGCGATTTGGGGCTGGCGACCTGGGCTGTTCCGCTGAGTTCGACGGTTTTGTATTGAACGGATGAATAATATTTGCCAGAGGCTTTTACTCCCATGGCATCTACTTTCATGTCGATATCGTAGGCCGTAGGAAGAAAAGCGGAAGGTTTCACTTCGTTGTAGGTGGCGGTGAAACGGATGGTGACACCTAGTTCGGTAGCACTTAAATCGGCACTTTGCACGTTCCAGCTGTTTTCGATGATGTATAACCAACCGCTGACCAGCTTAGGGTTGTTCTTTTTAGGTTGTACACGTATTTTGTTGATCATATGATCTCCCTCCATGCTTATACCATCCAACGCAAACTTGTAGTATGAGAAGGCTCCCGCGGCTAAAGGAGATATCCTGCCGAAAGCGTTCGGGTCGTATATGTTGGCAGTCATGACAGACATGACCTGTCCGGCATCGATATCTGTGGGAAGGGTGGAAGAGAAGGCCAGCACTTTCTGTTCATACCGATTGGGAGAAGTGAAGCTGACTTCGTTCTGCGACTCTATTAAGAAGAGCTTGTTAGTGAGGCTTTTCAGCTTTTTCCCGTTTGAACCGAAGGTCATAAGCCGGGGAATCTTCTCTACCTTTACACTTCCTTTCACATAGATGGACGACTCGTACTTCTCTATCTGATGGAGATAAAAAGGAGCCATGCCGATCGCTTTCCGCATGATGGCATAAGCCGGATCTTCGCGGTTGGCAGAGACAATGACCTCTTTCAGGGCATACACTTTCTTTTCCATTTCTACGGCAAGGTGTGTCTCCGCTTTGTCGATTGTCAGAGGAAGGGTCTTTCGCTCATATCCTAAAGAACTGAAGTCGCAGGTGTAGGAACCTTTCTTCAGGGAAGCCTGGAATTCGCCGTTGTCATCGGCAGTAATCCCCAATGCCACTTCACGGATGTATAAAGTCGCATTGGGGATCGCTTCTCCCGACACATCTGTTATTCTGCCTGTCAATACCTGGGCAAACAGATGCAAGGGCAATAAACAAAACAGGACAATCAGCGAATAAACTTTCATCAAAACAATTTATTAATATGCAAATGTAGGATTGATCCGCGAATAATCGTCCTGTAACGGGTCACTTTTTCTTCCGTAGCTTCTTCTTGATCCAGAAATAATATCCGGTTATCGCAAATACAGCTCCGAGTAAAGAAACGAGGCAACTTAATATCTTCGTTGTCAGTCCGCCCCAGGTTCCGGCGTGTACGGAGTAGATCCACCCTCTGATCTTTCCTGACTTGGGAAGGTCTTCGTATAGTTGCACCTCTTTGATTTTCCCGTTTGCCGTATCGAAAGAATAACGGTCGCTTCCCCGGGTGTTGCCGTATCGAGCGGAAGAAACTGTGGCCGATCCATCCTGAATCGTGATGGAGTTGTATTGCGGATAACGGTTTTGCAGATCGGTCAAGACTGTAGCCCATTGCGTATAATCTGTTTCCGCATGCTTGTTTCTCCCCCTTTCATGGGAACCTTTTTCTTTCGATTTTCCTTTGGAGTCGGACGGCGCCGGAGCATGTGCCTGCGGTTGGGTGGTTTCGACACCGAAAATGGTATAGAATGCATCGCGATACCAACCGAAAGACCAGGTTAAACCGGTCAGTGCCAGGGCTAGCAGAAGCAAGGTCGCGTAGAAGCCACCCGAAACATGCAGGTCGTAAAAGAAACGATGCCAACCTGATTTGGTTTTTATCTTTAAGCGGTTTTTCAGTACTTTCTTATTGCGCGGATACCAGATCACCAGGCCGCTTATAAGTATGATGGCAAATGCCAGAGTAGAGTAGCCTACAACGGCTTTGCCTAAGGAAAAACTGCCATCCCGTTTGTAAGAGTCGAGCAGCCAGCGGTGCAGACGCATCATTTGCATAAAAAAGCCTTGTCCGTCGTCGATACCGGTGATCTCAGCAGTATAGGGATTGATAAAAGCAGCAGATTTCTTCCCCGGCAATACCACCTGCCAGGTCCGTTTGGTATTCTGTGAAACACGGATCCCGTTTATTTGGATGGAATCAGGCAGTTGCTGGCGTGCCGAACTGAGCAGGACATCAGGAGGAAGCGGTTCGCCTTTCACCTCTTTCACGAAGTAACGGGAGGGATAACACAGCTCCAACAGCTCTGTTTCGAATACCAGGATTGCACCTGTCAGGCAGATAATCGCAATGATGATACCAAAAGGTATCGATAACCATAAATGTATTTTTGCAAATAACTTTCTCATTTACCATATAGTTGTTTGATCCCGTCGTATATACCAGGGATAGCGACTGTTCCGTGGTTCTCTTCGGGGAATGATTTACTAAAGAAACGCAGGTTCTCCGCCTGCGGCAGTACCTCTGTGAGGAGATGGTTTACTTTGTTGAGGTGGATATCCACTCGGTCGGTACGCTTTTTAGAAGCGACGCCGATATACAGGCTTTTCCCTGTGAAGTCTTTTCCTTCGATCCATGTTTCCGCTTCTTCCGATAGTTTGCCCTGATCCCACCAAAGGCTCGGGTCGACAGCTAGATACATATCGAACAGTTCCGTATGACGAAGGAAAGTGTTGAGCGTGAACAGTCCCGCGTAGGAATGTCCGATCAGCATATTCTTTCCGTTGGTACGGTAGACGCTGTCGATAACGGCGCGAAGCTCTCCGGTCAGGAAGCGGCTGAACGTTTCGCTACCGCCCCCTTGCGGGATGGTGCCGGGAGCTATCTTTCCGTCACGTCCGGCGGCTGAGGCGGTAGGCGTCAGGTCGCGTGTACGGTCTACATTCAGCACACCGATGATGATACTTTGCGGGAGGAACTTCCCTCTCACGGTGGAGAATGTTTTGCTGATACCCACTAACGAATGAAAGAACGAATCACCGTCGAGCAGATAAACCACCGGATAGGTTTGCGTTGTATCCTGTCCGTAGTTCTCTGGCAGATGTATCCAGTAGTTTCTGTTTTCCTGCAAGGCGGTAGAGTAAAGCGACTGTTTCTTACCTATAAAAATATCCCCCTGGCTCCGCAGGGTTAGCGGGAGCAGGAGGAATATAAGAAGGATCTTGATCCGATTCATTTTTCAGTCGTTTGCGACTTAGTTTGCAGCAGTCAGCTTACCAACGCCACTTACCTGAGTCGCTTCTATCGTAAGACCTTTTGTTGCAGCAGCTGTTGCCGGATCGATCTTGTAGATTGCCGGGTTGCCGCCACCTTCCGTGTAGCTTACAGTTACATAAGCCTTGCCGTTTTCAACAAACGGTTCGTTGCCGAAACCGGAAATCTGATCGGCAGCAGGAAGACCAGTTACATATGTCAGCGACTTGTCACCGGCTTTGAAGATAGCCAGCTGATTAGCTACATAACCTGTTTCGGTGAGTGCTCTGTCGTACATCAGCAACATGAAATAGTCGCCTGTGATATGCCAGCTGCGAACAAAAGATTTTCCGCCGGTCTTCTCTTCCAGGTTGCAGTAATAATCGTCGAACTCTGTGGTTCCGGAAGGGATACGTACCACACCGGCAGGTAAAGTAGTCTGCTGGCGAACGTCGCTCATCGTCTTGGCGAAGCTAGGGGAGAACACATATACGTCACCATTGTCGGCTGCCCATATCATCTGGTAGTACTGCGATTTGTTACGTCCGGCAGCATAGCTGATCTTATCTGTCTTGATGATCTTTTTACTGTTCATATTGGCATTGTCGAAGATCGCAACGTAGCATTCGTTCGGATACTGTGTCCACTGCAACTCATCTTTCTTGTATGCGCTACTGTTTGAACCACCCGACTCTTTCTTCACCAGGTCTTCGTTGCCTGCTTTTACCCATTTGCCATTCTGGTCTTTCGTACCGAACTGGCTAAGTCCCATCGGAACGGCAGCCGTATAAATCTTGTTGTTATGTTCCAGCAAACCGGCCAGAGTTACGTATTCACCGTTACCCAGGAAGTTTTCAGACAGATATGCTTTATCATTCGTGTCATTCGTGGTAAATGTTTCAGCTGCTACGTCGAGATAAGAGATCAGGAATACTTTCGGCGTGTAACCGTTCTCGTCGTTCCAGTCCGTAGGGCCGTCACCGGTAGAAGAGGTCATGATATATTTATCGTAGATACCATAAGTGGTAAATCTTTTTACCGCAAACTCTTTAGAGCGTTTCTTTACTTCGCCACCTGCATCCATGATATACGAACGGGTACCGCCCGCTTCTCCCTGGTTGTAAGTCAATGCATAAAGATATTGATTTTTATAGAATACCCAGTAGCTGGCGCCATCATTTACAACCCCGTTGTTGATGGTCGATACAGTTCCTTCGTCTAATGTTTCTGCATTTACCAATACATTGGTCGTGTTTCCGGAAGCTGTAACCGAAGCCGCGATCACATATTCGGCATTCTTGTCATCGTCTCCACCGTCGTCTCCGCCACCACCGTTGGCAGGATCGTCATCACAGGCAGTAAATGTCAGTGCGGTCATCGCTGTTGCGAAAAGACCTGTTAAAAAGAAGTTCTTCTTCATCTTGTTTTGTTTTAATATTGAATTTATTACTATTTATATTGGGATTAATTTCCTAAGTAGACACGAACCTTTCCGTAGAAAGCCCGTCCGGCACGTTGCAGGCTGAAGTTATCATACAGCTTCTCATCCGTGAAGTTACGGCATTCGAAAGAGATGTTGTAACGTCCGTTCTTTAGAGTGTAAGACAGAGACAGGTTGTGTGAGAACTGGCTTGGTACCAGATATTCCCCTTTATTCGATCCGATGATAGATGAATAATAGGTGAACTCATGCAGATACTGATTGTCGTATGATACGGTCAGTGTATTGCCCTTCTCGAACAGGTTACGCCAGTAGAACGTCACGTCCGAGTCGGCAAAGCGGTAGGGCAGGTTCGGCATACGTTGTTTGTAAGCGATGTTGTTCGCACCGCTACCGATGGCCGTCTTTTGATTGTCGCGTACGTTCATCTGTGTGAAGTTTCCACCGATGCTTAGCCAGTTACCGAAGCCGTAACGGGCGGAGATATTATACCCTTTGGTCAGTACTTTACCGTAGTTGATATAAGTCGCAGCTTCTTTTCCGCCACTCAGGTCGGTAATATTACGTTGGATATAGTCGCTGGTATTGCGATAGATTACGCCGCCTTCCGTATATATGGTATGTTTGCCGAATGTCCTGTTGTAGCTGATATTCACGTTGATGTTGTCGCTGTTCTCCGGTTTGATGCTGAGATCACCCATCTCGAGGTCTTCGTTACCGAACATTTCCTCGATCGTAGGCAGGCGGTATGCCTTTTCGTAAGACAGCTTGGCTTGCAGGCCGGGCAGCACGAAATAGGTACCTGCGGCTCCGTATCCCATCGAGTTGACGCTGCGGGTGGTACGCACATACTCATCCTGTGTGGAACTGGTTGCCATCGGGCCTGCCACAAACTGGTTGTAGTATTTACCGAACACGGAGAGGTTCCAGTGTTCCGACGGCATCAGGCGGTAGGAGAGGCCGGAGATATTCTTCCGTGTTTCCTTGTTGATGGCATCTGTCATTTCCTCGTTGGTCAGTAGTGAGGTGTTGGAGCGGCTGAAGGTGTTCAGTACATGGTTGAAGGTGAACATATGCGCTTTGCCGATCCGGTAATTAGCTGTTAATGTACCGTTCCAGTTATTGTTGTCCGAACGGGTATGCTGGTAAGATTGTTCGCCGCGTGAATTCATCAGGTGCTTTTCGCCGCGCCAGTTATATTCGTAGGCGGAAGTGTCCACGTTCGTTGTCTGGTTCTTGTTGTAATTGACGGTCAGCGCCACGTCTACCCCGCTATCGAACAGGTTGCGTTTGTTGTATTCGAGCGACGGCATCAGCGAATGGCCTTTGCGATGCTTCTGACCGTATACGGTTTTCTGGCGTACCCCCGTCTGTATCTCCTGATACATATTCGACCAGGTGAACCCGAACATCAGGCGGTCTGCCCATTTCTTATCCACCAGGCCCAGTTTACCGACAACCGCCTCGTTGTGATAGGTATCGTTGAAACGTTTCACCCGTTCTTTTTTCTCTGTATCCAGGCTACCGGTTTCGAAGTCCTTTACCGGAGCATCTACATAATAGTCGTTGTCCGAATAGTTCTGGAATGCATTGATCTCGTAGGCGAAACCATTATCGAAGGTCTGTCCGAAGTTTACATATGATTTATGTGTATTAAACGATCCGTAGGAATAGGAAGCATCCAGGAACCAGTTACGACGCTTCTTGTTAGTCACGATATTAACCACCCCGCCGATTGCATCCGTCCCGAAGCCTACGGGAACGACCCCTTTGTATACCTCGATGCGGTCGGCAAAGTTGACGGGAATATTATTCAGGGCGAAAGAACTTCCTACCCCTTCCTGCGGCACGCCGTCGATAAATACCTTTACATGCTTTCCGCTGAAACCGTCCAGCATCAGCTGCATATCCGACCCTACGCCACCCGATTCACGGAGCTTCATCCCCGGAGCCTTGCCCAGTGCATCGCTCAGGTTTTTAGTCGAGTTCTGAAGCTCTTTGGTATCCACCGCGATGGCATTGAATGCGGACCGTTTCAGGCGGCTGACTCCGTTGGAGACAACGACTACTTCGTCGAGTTCTTCTACCTGCGGTGAGATCGTCATGTTTTGTTTGATACGCTGGCCGTCGATCAGCCGGACTGCTTTCTCTACGGTCGTGTAGCCGATGGCGGATACTACCAGCGTGTAATTTCCTGCGGGCGCTTTCAGATGGTAGATGCCTTCTTCGTTTGTCGTGCCGCCGTAGTTCGTACCCTTCAGGTAAACCGTTGCAAAATCGACTGTTTCTTTTTCTGTGGATAATATCTTCCCCGAGATCATCGTCTCCCTTTGTGCATTTGCCGCAACAGCAAAACAAATAAGGGTCAGCATGATCGTTAGTCCTCTCAAAATCGTTTTCAATGTGTTTAATCTTTTTACCGTTATTAGAAACCGATGCAAAGGTCGGGTGAAAATGAAAG
>NZ_CAJJWO010000051.1 GCF_905196875.1 uncultured Parabacteroides sp.
TGTTCGATCTCTGTGAAGAGCAACAACAGACAAAAACAAGCCCCGGGGGATTCGTTCTCCGGGGCTTCGTTGTTAGAAAATAATGAGCCAATGTGGCAATATGCCAATGTGCCAATTTAGAATGTGAACTAAAATAAGAGGCCTCATAGGGGTGGGGGTTGCCCACCCTTTGCGACAATGATATAACAAACGGTGAAGGAGGACGGGCAAACCCCGCCCCTACGAACACAACATTCACTTCTGAAAATAATTGAACCTATTGCTATCTCTATTGGCATATTCTTGGTGAACCAAGCGGCAAAGCCGAGCGGGCAGATTAGCATATTGGCTCATTATTGATAATTACTGAACCATCCCCTATCATATTAATCATCTTAAAATTCAAAAGTCATGAAAAAAAATTGAATGCCGGCCAGCTGAATCAGGCGGCTCAACTTTTGGGAGACGATTGCGAAGAGCTGGACAGCGTGCTTCGCAAAGTGATGAAACATAACAACAGTCTCAGGCGGTTGCTGCAAAATGCTGTCTGGGAGGAGGATATGGTGAAGGAAGAACTGATTGTTCTTACCATGCCCACCTCCACATTCCTGGCATTGCTCGGCCCCTTGCTGGAAAGCAGGGGTTGGACGGTCAACGGACGGCATGAAATCAGGCCTTTCCTGCGTGCCTTCCTTTCCGTGTTTCGCCTGCGCACAGACCTGGACAAAGATTTCCTGACGATGGGAACGATCGAAAACCTGGTACTCGACTATCTCTATGTGTATCACAAATTGCAGTAAAACAAATAGATAGCCATCTGTCGCTTGTGCGGTTTATTGTTTTCTTAAAAGAAAAGAAAGCAATAGGCTATCTTGTTTATCAATCTTACCTTGTGGAGTATAAACCATTCTCAAAATACAATTTATTATGCTACAAGTAACAATGTTTGCCAAATTTAAAAAGTGTCTTGGTGATGTTAGCCTTATCAACGCTCTTTACGACATCCGGGGTGGAAAATATGCCCATAGTGTTAACCTGATCCGCGTTTATATGGACAAAGGAAATCCTGATGCAGCCGAACAGCTAAAGAAAGAGCTGCCCGCCATCACCCTCTCGGCTACCTATCAGAAAAAAAGACTGGCTGCTTACATCACTGGCTACAATCCGCTGATCATTATCGATTTCGATGATTTGCCCGCTGCCGACCTCTCCCGTTTACTGGACCTCGCACGTCAGGCCGTCTATACGGTGGCCTGCTGGATCAGCCCCCGCGGACATGGCATCAAGATCATTGCCTATCCCGCTGTCCGTCTGCCGCGTACCCCTGACAATCATCCTGCCGTCTTTAAGCTGGTAAAGGAATGGTACGAACAACTGCTGGGCGTGGCAGCCGATGCGTCGGGAAGCGATATCGGGCGACTCTGCCTGCTTTCGTATGATCCGGCACTTTTCCTCTCGCCCCGCTTCGAACCCTGGCTGAAAGGAGAGGCCGGCGAACCGCAGGGACTGCCGCTTATCGAACCGGTCTTTTCCGACAAAACCTTGCAGTTGCTTGCTTCCGCCCGCAAAAAGGCTTCCCGCAAGTTCTCCTACGCGGAAGGCAACCGCAACAATTACGTGCACCTGATGGCCAGCCATTGCAACCGCCTGGGGGTGGATAAGGAGGCGATGGCGGATTATGCCTCAAAAGCATTTGCCGACCTGCCTGCCGATGAGCGTATGGCGGCTATCGACAGCGCTTATGTACATACCGAACAGCATGCAACGGGAGGTGGCAGAAAGACCCACCGTAAAGACGGGTTTGTCGAACAGATACAGGCGTTTCTGACGGAACATTATGTCCTGCACCGCAATGTCGTGCGCCGGCAGGTGGAATACCGTGCAAAGGAGGAAGAGGAGGAGAGCTATACCCCTGTCACCGACTACTGGGAGAACTCTGTCTGGTGTGCTTTGCAAAAGGAGGGTGTGCTTTGCCATCTCTCCGACCTGCGGGCGGTGATCCATTCCGATTTCAGCCCCGAATACGATCCGTTCTGTTCCTATCTCGAGCAGCTGCCGCCCTGGGATAGGCGTACCGACCCGATCGGCCGGCTGGCAGCAACCGTAAACACTACCCGGCCGGAGTTTTGGGAGAAATGTTTCCGTAAATGGCTGGTAGCACTCGTGGCCTGTGCTGCCGACAAACGTGCGGAGAACCACTCCGTCCTGATGCTGAGCGGTGCTCAGGGACTGGGCAAGACCACCTGGCTGCGCAACCTGGTGCCGCCCCGGCTGCGTGGGTATGTCTATTCGGGTAACCTCGATCCTACGGCCAAAGACTCGTCGCTGATGATGAGCGACTGCTTCCTGATTATCCTCGACGAGCTGTCGGGCCAGAGCCGCACGGAGCTGAACCGGCTGAAGGCGCTGATCACGAAAAACTCCGTTTATGAACGCCGTCCCTACGCCCGCAATGCCGAGACGTATGTGCGCCGTGCTTCCTTTGCCGCCACGGTCAACGATAGCGAGGTGCTGACCGACCGTACCGGGTCGCGCCGTTTCCTCTGCTTCGAGGCGACGCAGATCGATTATTCTTCGCCGGTAGACTATACGGGTATCTATGCACAGGCGCTGGCGTTGTTTCGCGACGGTTTCCGCTATTGGTTTGCCGATGCCGACATTGCGGAGATAAACGACAACAACGAGCCTTTCCAGCAGTTGTGTCCGGAGGCGGAATTGTTTTATACTTATTTTCGCAAACCGATCCGTTTTGAGCTTCCGTTATTACTGACATGTAGCGAAATCGTTGCCAAGATTGCCGAGAAAACGCGTTATCCCATCACTTCTACCGGTGTAAACATCCTCGGAAAAATGTTAAAAAGAGACGGTTTTCTTTGTCAGAAAAGGCATGGTAAACGGCTTTATGCTGTTATCGAGCTGACTTTCGATCAGGTAGAGGCACGTCGGAAAGGGTTCGGAAGCTATCCGGATGATAATGCGGAAGGTGTTGATAAAGAAGATGATGAAGAGGAAGAAGGAGGAGATCCTGAACTGGCATTTTAAGCCTGGGGGCAGGTGGGGGCAGATAAACTTCATTTCTGTAAACTTCTTTAGCAATGTTCTTTTGTTCCTTAGCTGTTGAGGGAACAAAAGAACATCTATTACAAAGTTGCAGGAAAACGCAGATAACCTGCCTCTGCCGCCCCCCGGGAAATAACAGCCGGAATTGTGTCCACTGGCTGCCGCACCCGTTTTCAGTAGCTGCCGCAGCTGTTTTTACCCGCTGCTGCAGTCGCTAAAAACCGCTGCCGCAGCCATTTCATTCAGGGTTTACCCGGATGTTCGACCAGTTTCATCAGTGTTTCATGCATTGTCCCGTTGGTGGCAAGCACTTCGTCGCCCGACTGCCAGTTGTCGCCACCGCTGAAATCGGTCACTTTGCCTCCTGCCTGCATCAGAATCAGAGCGCCGGCGGCAATATCCCAGGGGCCGATATACGCTTCTATGCGGGCTTCGAATCGTCCGGCTGCGATGTAGCAGACTTCGGCCGCCGCCGCTCCCATCAGGCGCGTTCCTCCGGCGAAACCGTACAGCCTGTCGACCAGATGGAGGGCCATCGGGCGGTAGGCATCCGAGTTGTAAGGAAATCCCAGGTCGATAAAGGCTTTATCGAGGTCTGACACGTCGGAGACATGTATCTCTTTGCCATCGAGGTAAGCCTTGCTGCCTTTCCAGGCATAGAAGCATTCGTCGCGGCATACTTCATAAACTACGCCGAGCAACAGCTCTTCTTTATTACGCAGGGCGATGCTTACACAATAAGGTGCTATGTCGTGGATGTAATTGGAAGTTCCGTCCAGCGGATCGACCAGCCAGCAATAGTTCTCGTCGGTCAGGCTGCCGCTGCCTTCTTCGGCGATGAAGCCGGCTTCCGGTAGCAGGGCGGAGAGTTGGGCGATCAGCCATTTCTCCGACTCTTTGTCTACATACGAAACATAGTTGTGGGCACTTTTTTCTTCTACCCGCCCGCGGTCGAATTTACCTCGTTCCTCTTTCAGGAAAGCCCCTGCTTTACGGGCTATGTACTGTACTTCGGTACAGAGTTGTTCCAGGTTCAACATGTTACAGTCCTTTCTTTTTGAATTGACAAACGTACACATTTTTATGGATTAAATAGGGTGTGAACGACTGAATATTACTGAAAAAGATATACTTTTGGCCTGTGAGGTAGACTAATACAATTCTAATGATATGTGGAAACCATGGGGACATACTTCATATTATGGGGGAGAAGAAAAAACAGAGGATTATAACTTCTTTGAAATCTCTTCCTTTTTTCGTTTCGATAAACATCAAAGGGCACTTGGTGTGTTGTCGGAACAGACCTGTGCCGATTTGGGATTTGAGGATCTGTTTATATTTTCCGATCGTACCGTTTCGCGCGTCGGGCAACAGTATCTGTATAACCTTATGCGGACCATTTCTGCCGGAGCGAATGAGGTGGAACAAAACGAGCCTCTGATAAACCGTCTGGCGACAAATCCCGTATTACATGCCGAGGTTGTAAAAGACCTGGATGTATTGAGTGCTCCCGATGCATACAGTATTGCTCCACTGATGGAGTTGGGGCATCCGGTCGTTCCCGTATGGAAAAAGATCCTGTTTCGCATTTGTGGCCTGCTGCCGACCCTGTTTCTATTGTTGTTCTACCTGTATCAATCAGGCGTCTGTCTACTTCTCCTTATTGCAACGATACTGATGAACGGCGTTATCCATTATAGCAATAAACCGAATAATCTGAATTATATAGCTTCGATCCCCCAATTGATACGTCTGTTGAATATTTCGGGTAAACAGTGTAAGAACCCTCTCTTTTCAGAGATTGCCGGGGGCGTGCCGGAAGCATTGTCTTCGCTCGAAACGTTGCGGAAAGCCAGTGGCCACCTGCGGATGGAGTCGAAGATGGACAGCGACCTGGCTGTGATCCTCTGGGCAATCATGGAATGTGTCAAGGTCTTTTTCCTGGCGGAACCGATAGCTTATAATAAAATCGTTACCCTGTTGAAAGACAAGAACCGTGATATAGAAACGGTGTTCCGCTTTATCGGGCTGATCGATACCCTGTCGTCGGTCTTTTTCCTGCGGAAGAGCCTATCTTATTATAGCTTGCCGGAACAACCGGAGGCTGGGCTACGGGTTGAGGCGGACGATATGTATCATCCTCTACTCGAAAACTGTGTGGCGAATACGATCCGGATCGAAGGGCGTTCCATCCTTTTCACAGGGTCGAATATGTCGGGTAAGACCACCTTTATACGTACTTTGGGTGTCAATATACTGGCTGCTCAAACGCTTCATACGGCCTTTGCCCGGCGTATGAAACTCAAAATGCCGGTCATGATACATGCAGCCCTGATGCTTTCCGACAGCCTTGCGGATGGGAAGAGCTTTTATCTGAAAGAGGTAGAGTCGATCCGCTATATGCTTTCCTGTGGACGGAGTGAACACATCAATCTTTTTCTATTGGATGAGATATTCAAAGGAACCAATACCACTGAGCGGATTGCGGCGGCCAAGGCGGTGTTGAGCTATCTGAATACGGCCTGTAACATCGTGGTCGTCTCCACCCACGATACGGAGTTGGGAGGATTTCTGGAGAATGAGTATGACCTGTATCATTTCTGCGAGAAGATAACCGGCGATGTCTTATCGTTCGACTACAAACTGAAGTCCGGCAACCTGTATCAGCGCAACGCGATCCGTATCCTTGAAATAAATGATTATCCCTCTTCTTTGATCGAAGATGCTTATTCTGTGATCCGGCGGATAGAAGGTAAATAACGCTTGTGCCGGATGTTCTTCTGCCAGAACTTTTTATTCTTGATTTTCTTTTCTATTTTTGTTAATGAATTTTCAAACAAAACGAGGTATTTAGCCGTTATCTTTATAAAAAAGAATACACTATAATAACAAATGAGGATTTGGATTAAACGAATAGGGATCGTCTGTCTGATACCTGTGGTATTGGTATTATTGGTCTCTGTACTTCTATA
Source organism: uncultured Parabacteroides sp. (assembly GCF_905196875.1). Classification (GTDB taxonomy): domain Bacteria; phylum Bacteroidota; class Bacteroidia; order Bacteroidales; family Tannerellaceae; genus Parabacteroides. The sequence continues at coordinate 6,012 of NZ_CAJJWO010000051.1, forward strand.
TATACCGCCTGTTCAGAACTTTGCTGTCCGGAAAGCGGCTTATTATGCCGGAAAAGCTACCGGGATGCAGATCGGAATAGAACGGATACGACTCTCTTTCCCGTTGAACCTGACGGTTAAGGGTGTGGAGGTGCTGACTTCGCCCGCCGATACGCTACTGACCCTGAAAAGTCTGACGGTAAATGTACGCGCTCTGCCCTTACTGAAGAAAGAGGTACTGGTAGATGCGATCGACCTGGAAGGTGTGAAGGTAAACTCAGGCACATTTATCGAAGGTATGGAGATAAAAGGTGTACTGGGGCGCTTGTATGCCAAAGCCGACCGTGTCAACCTGGCGAAAGAAAAGGTTACCCTGAATACGGTCGACCTCTCCGATACGGCTATCACCTTGTTGTTGAACGATACGACAACCAAGGCCGACACCACTTCGACTCCCGTAAACTGGATATTAAACCTTGAAAAGATAAACCTCGACCGGGTGGCTTTCGCCATGCAGATGTCTGCCGACTCGTTACGTCTGACCACCTATATCGATAAAGCCAACCTGAAAGATGGTATAGTCGACCTAGGTGCCTCGCGTTATGAAGCCGGCCTGTTCACCCTGACCGGATCGACCCTGGGGTATGACGGTAATAATCAGGATGCGACAGAAGGTTTCGACCCTTCTCATATCGCCCTGAGTGACGTCAATATCTCGCTCGATTCTCTTCTCTATGGTGGCCGGGATATAAAAGCCCGCATACGTGAGTTCTCGGCCGAGGACCGTTCGGGACTGACTATCTCTTCCCTGACCGGAAGCCTTCATAGCGATAGCACCACTATCAATGTACCGCAACTTCTGTTGAAGACTCCTTCATCGGAAATCCGCCTGTTGGCGATGGTTCCCTGGAGTTCGTTTGCAGAAAGTCCAGAAGGCAATATGCGGGTATTGCTTACAGCTTCGGTAGGTAAGGAAGATGTAATGATTGCCGCCGGTGCACTTCCGAAAGATTTTCAGAAGGCTTATCCCGAAAAACCGGTTTCGCTGACGGCCGGTGTGGAAGGTAACCTGTCCTCCCTGATGCTTCGCCAGTTGAAAGGTGAGTTGCCGGGGGCTTTCCGTATGGATGTGACCGGTACGATGAAATCACTTACCGACAGTGTGCGCCGTTCCGGGAAACTGGAACTAAAAGCGAAAACGGGTAACCTCGATTTCGTATTGGCCATGCTCCCGAAGGCGGAACGGAAACGTTTCAATATCCCTTCCGGTATTACCCTGACCGGTGAAGCCGGTTTGAAAAATAACGAATACCAGGCCGACCTGCTTCTGCGGGAGGATAAAGGAAAGGTCTTGTTGACAGGGCGCTTCAACCCCGCTAACGAGGCTTACGAAGCCGACCTGAAAGTGGATAGCCTGGAACCTTTGCACTTTATGCCGCTCGACTCCCTCTACGGCCTGACTGCCTCTATCCGTGCCGAGGGTAAAGGTTTCGATCCGTTCAAAGCGTCTACCTGGGCGAAGCTGGATGGTCAGATTACGGATATCCATTATGGTAATTATAACGTGTCGGACGTCAATCTGGCAGGATCGCTTGAAAAGAACTTCGCCAAGTTCGACCTGCTGAGTAAGTATCCGCTGGCAAAGATGGATATGACGCTGAACGCTACCCTGCTGAAAAAGGAGATCAAAGCCATGCTGATTGCCGATGTCGAGAATTTCGATCTCTACGGTATGCACCTGATGCAAGATTCACTGGCTACCTCTTTCCAACTATTTGCGGAAGCGGAAACCGATATGGGAAAAAACAACCTGGTCGACGTCACGCTGGGTAACTGGGAACTGATTACGACTACCGGAAAATATAAACCCAAGACTCTGACCTTGCATGCTCAAAGTACGAAAGATACGACCCGTGTCTCGTTCCATGCCGGCGACCTGGGAATCACATTGACAGGAAATGCCGATCTCGAAACGATGACCGATAAGTTCACCAAGATATCGGAAGGCCTGAACAAGCAACTGGAGAAAGACTCGATGATCAATATCCCTGCTTTCCGTCCGCTGCTTCCCGATATGCATCTGGCTATATCGGCGGGGAAAGACAACCCGATTTATAATATCCTGCAACAGGCTAATATATCTTTCAATAACCTGAATCTGGAAGCTTTCTCTTCGCCGGAAGAAGGTTTCCGCATGGATGCGGGTATCTACGATCTGATGCGTGATACTACCCGGCTCGATACGATCAGTTTCGCTGTGCGCCAGGACTCGCTCGGATTGTTGTATAGTGCCGATGTGATTAAAACAATATACCGTAAACAAGCACCTTTCACTGCCGGCGTGAAGGGAAAGATAAGAAGTACGTTTGCCGATGCAGAGCTTTTGTACACGGATGGGGCCGGAGATACCGGTATCCTGCTCGGACTGCGGGCGGACAAAGTGAAAGAAGGGATCAATCTCCATTTGTTCCCCGATGATCCGATCCTGGCTTTCCGCCCTTTCAAACTGAATCCGGACAATTATATACTCTATAAGAATGAGAAAGATATTGCAGCCGATCTCCGGTTGTCGGGCGAGGAAAATATGTCTTTGTGGATACATTCGCGACCGGAAAAGGAGAAGATGGAGGAACTGCATCTCGAACTGAGCCAGATCAACCTCGATGTGATTTCGAAAGCATTTACGGAGATACCTTCCATGCAGGGAATCTTGAGTGCGGATATGCAATATGCACCTTCCGACAGCTCGTTCCTGGTGGTGCTCGATGCGAATATAGACAATCTTATTTATGAAGGCGGCCGGGTAGGAGAACTGATGTTCAGTACCGTTTACCTGCCGTTGCCGGATAACAGGCATCAGGTCGATATGCACTTCCTGCGCGACCAGAACGAGGTGATGTCGGCTACCGCTCTTTACAAGATAGGAAAAGAAGATTATCTCGACGGAACACTCGACGTGACACATCTGCCGCTGGATATGGTAAATCCGTTTATCCCGGATAATATGGCTTCGTTAAATGGTGTGCTGGAAGGAAAGATGACGATAAAGGGTAGTAGTAAAGCCCCTGAAATGAACGGATATATCGAGATGGATTCGACCTCGATGTTTGTGACCGCTGTAGGAACCAGCTTCCGGGTAGACGACAAAAAGATCGTGGTGAAAGACAACAAAATCATGTTCGACGAATACCATATCCATGCTGCCGGTAAGAACCCGTTCGTGATAGACGGTACGATCGACTTCAACAACCTGTCGCGAATGACGGCTGACCTGAAGCTGAAGGCTGATAATATGCAATTGCTCGATGTAAAACGTAACAAAGAAAGTATGGTCTACGGTAAACTGCTGGTCAATCTCTCGTCTACCGTAAAAGGGCCGCTCGATGCCTTGATGATGCGTGGTAGCCTGCAATTGCTGGGTGGAACGAATGTAACTTATGTGATGAAGGATTCGCCGCTGACCGTACAGGACCGTCTTTCCGACCTGGTGACTTTTACCTCTTTCGAAGATACGCTCGTCAACCGCCGTCGTCCCGAAGCCCCGCTGCCGCTGGGAGGAATGGATATGCTGCTTACAATCCGTATCGACCAGTCTGTACGCCTGAATGCCGACATCACTCCCGACCGTTCCAGCAAGGTAGAGCTCGAAGGGGGTGGAGACCTCTCTTTCCAATATACCCCGCAGGGGGAAATGATCCTGAACGGACGATATACTCTTTCCGGTGGCATTGTGAAATATGCTTTGCCGATCATCCCGCTGAAAGAGTTCAATATACAGGACGGCAGTTACGTGCAGTGGAGCGGCGATCCGATGGATCCGTATCTGAGTCTGACGGCTACCGAGCGCATCCGTACCAATGTGACGGAGGGTAGCGGCTCCCGTATGGTCAATTTCGATGTCGGTATCGCTCTCAAACAACAACTGGAGAACCTCGGCCTGCAGTTCGTTCTGACGGCTCCGGAAGACCAGACGATGCAGACAGAACTGAGTAGCATGGGAGATGATGAACGAACGAAACTGGCTGTCGGAATGATCATCACCGGTATGTACCTGGCGAACAGTAGCAGTGGTAAACAGAACCTGAATATGGGAGCGGCCCTGAACAGTTTCCTGAACAGTGAGATCAGTAATATTGCAGGAAGTGCCTTGAAGACGGTCGATATCTCGTTCGGTATGGATACTTACGACGAGAACGGCAGCGGGGATGGCGGTCAGCGTACCGATTATAACTTCAGCTTTGCCAAACGTTTCTGGAACGACCGTATCCGTATCGTGTTGGGAGGTCGTATCTCGACCGGCGAGAATGCCAGCAACAGTAACCAGACGCAGGCCTTTATCGACAATGTCTCGATCGAATACCGACTGGATGCCAGCGGAACGCGCTACGTGAAGCTGTTCCACGACAAGAATTACGAAAGTCTGCTGGAAGGAGAGATCACAGAAACAGGTGTCGGTATCGTTTTGCGGCGCAAGATGCTTCATATGCGGGAGTTGTTCAACTTTAAGAAAAATAGGCCTAAACCGGTTTATGAGGAGGAATGATGAAAAAGAAAAATATACTATATAGACTGTTTAGCAGAACGACAATAACACAGCGGGGTAGTGGGTGTGTCATCTTCTCGTTTCTTTTACTTTTGTTGGCATCCTGTTCGACCACAAAGAACCTGCCCGAAGGCGAAGTTCTTTATACCGGCATTAAAAAGATAGAAGTCACCAACGACGATAAGACCCCCGCCGGCGAAGATGCTCTGGCGGAAGTGGAGGGTGCTCTTGCCTATCCACCCAACAATGCGCTATTGGGAAGTTCATCTGTCCGTGTGCCGTTCCCTTTCGGCCTGTGGATATATAACTCTTTTGTGAATAAAAAGGGTAAGATTAGTAAATGGATTTTCAAACGACTTGCCGCCAAGCCTGTATTTATCTCGACGGTGAATCCCGATATACGTATCAAAGTGGCGCAAAACCTGTTGAAGGAATATGGCTATTTCAATGGAACTACCTCTTTCCAGGTAGATACCAATCCGAAGGATGCGAAGAAAGCCAAGCTCATTTATCAGGTGGAAATGAACCATCCTTATACTTACGACAGTATCCGTTATGTGAGGATGCGCCATCAGATGGATACATTAATACAAAGCAATCCTTCGGCACGCCTGCTTCATAAAGGGGAAAACTTCAGTGTGACGAATCTGGAAGCCGAGCGGCAACGTATTACATCCCTGTTGCGTAATAACGGATTCTATTATTTCCGCCCCGAATTTATTACCTACCAGGCGGATACCATAATGAATCCCGGTAAGGTGGCACTTCGCATCATGACGAAACCCGGCCTGCCGCGTACCGCCCTGCGTCCGTGGAAGATAGGTGAAATCTCCGTCCTGTTGAACGGTTATAACAACGAGCCGCCTACCGATTCGGTACGCTATAAAGATATGACAGTCTATTACGAAGGCAAACTCCGGGTACGTCCGTCGGTGCTTTACAATCGTTTGCGTCTGCACTCCGGCGATCTCTATTCGCAGGAAAAACAGCAACGGACGCAGAACAGTTATTCGCGCCTGGGTATTTTCCGGTATTCCGAAATGCAATATACCCCACGTGATACAGCCCGTCGCCAGGATACCCTGGATTTGAAGATTAACACCGTCTACGACCTGCCGCTCGACGGCGAGTTGGAAGTGAACGTGACCTCTAAAAGTAACGACCAGCTGGGACCGGGAGCTATCTTTAGCGTCACTAAACGGAATGTGTTTGGGGGAGGTGAAACGTTCGGTGTGCGTTTGCGCGGCTCTTACGAATGGCAGACCGGTAAACGGGTGGACGGTTCCAAGTCGGCTATCAATAGCTGGGAAATGGGACTGAGCGGAACATTGACATTCCCGCAATTGCTGTTCCCCGGTATGATGAAAAAGGACGGTTTGTATCCTTCGAGCACCTCCTTCCGCCTGTATGTCGACCAGTTGAACCGGGCACGTTTCTTCAAGATGCTGGCTTTTGGTGGAAATGCGGCCTACGATTATCAGTCGTCTGCCACCAGTCACCATTCGATCACGCCCTTTAAACTGACATACAACCTGCTTCAGTCAACGACCCACGAGTTCGACAGCATAACGAAGGACAACCGTGCCTTGAAACTGAGTTTGGAGAACCAGTTCGTGCCGGCGATGGGATATACCTATACCTACGACGATGCACCGATCACATCCAAGCGGAATCATACCTGGCTTCAGTTGTCCGTTTCGCAGGCGGGTAACCTGCTGGCTGCCGGTTATGCCATTGCCGGAAAGAAATTCAATGAAGAAGGAAAGCATTTGCTGGGGAATAAATTTGCCCAGTTCGTGAAAGGAACGGCGGAAATCCGTTACAACTATAAGATCGGTCATAACCAGCATCTGGTCGGACGCGTCATGGCGGGAGCCATTTACAGCTATGGAAATGCCCGCGTGTCTCCTTACAACGAGCAGTTCTATATCGGTGGGGCCAATAGCCTCCGTGCCTTTACGATCCGTTCGATCGGCCCGGGTAGCTTTCGTCCGGAGAAAAGTGATTACAGCTATCTCGACCAGACCGGAGACCTGAAGTTCGAGGCCAACCTCGAATATCGTTTCCCGATCCTGGGCGATCTGCATGGTGCCGCTTTTATAGATACGGGTAACATCTGGCTGATCCGTGAAGACAAGCAACGTCCCGGTGGTCAGCTGAAGTGGGGGCGTTTCCTGAGAGATCTGGCGCTGGATGCCGGTGTCGGACTACGTTACGACCTTACCTTCATCGTGATCCGCCTGGATATGGGTGTTCCCTTGCATGTGCCTTACGAAGCAAAGAAAGGTTATTTCAACGTACCGAATTATACGCCGGGCTGGCACCTGGCTATCGGGTATCCGTTCTAATATAGGATACGAATATATATAACGCAGATTGGGCAGATAATCGCAGATTCAATTATGATCTGTGTTATCTGCCCAATCTGCGTTATAGTTACGCTACCGTGATTAGAACGGCAGGTCGTCGATCGGATTTGCCGGACCGAAGTCGGGAGCGGCAGGTGCTGTCGGGGCGGATGCCGGTGCAAAGTTATCCGGGGTCATCGCTCCGGGAGCCGACATGGGGGCGCCGGCCATCGGACGGTCTACTTTCCATGCATTGATGTTGGTGAACCAACGTCCCTGATACTCACGGCTGTCTATATCGAATGATACTGTCAATTCTTCTCCGGGTTGAATAGCTGCCTGTTCGATGCGGTCGGCACCGAAAATCTGGAAGCATACTTTCTTAGGGTATTGGTCATGTGTTTCTAATACGTACTCCTGTTTTTTCCACTCGTTTCCGTTTTTACTTGTGCCGCCCTGTTCAGGTAGTACGGCAATAATCTTTCCCGTAATTTCCATATTTATTGTTTTCTTAAATTGTCGGCGAAGATACGTTTTTCTCTCGTAACCTGCTAATTGTTTGACTTAGATTTTCTCTTCCTGAGGTAATTCCGAAGGGTCGAGCGCGTCGAAAGCTGCTTTCATCGAAAGCAACTCTTCCTTGATTTGTTTCAGTTTGTTGACGATCTCTTCTTGGCGGATGGTTGTTTCCCTGTTGTCCTTTAGCTTCTGCCGTGCACCGGCCAGTGTCATACCCCGTTCTTTTACCAGATGGAAGATCAGACGCACGGCGTCGATATCCTCCTGTTTGTAGAAACGGGTTCCTTTGGCCGTTTTACGCGGGCGGATAATATCGAATTCCTTCTCCCAGAAACGCAGGGTCGACTCGTTGACATCGAACATCTGCGCCACCTCGCTGATGGAGAAATATAACTTCAGATTTTTATCTTTATTTAATGCCATCGTCTTAAAGAAGTTTAATCCATTACCTGTCCATGGTTTTCTGCGATCTGGATCATACGGTCGTATTCTTCAGGAGTAAGATCCATGTAATAGTATCTGGACGGGTTATCGTGTTTACCCCGGACTATCACTTCGTAATGCAGGTGCGGTCCGGTAGATTTACCTGTATTACCCACTTCGCCGATCACTTCGCCGCGGGTCACTTTCTGTCCGACGCGCTTCTTGAACTTGCTCATGTGGCCGTATAATGTCTGGAACCCGTAGCCGTGATCGATCATCAGACAGTTGCCGTAACCCTGTTTCCAGGCGGCAAACGTGACGACGCCGTCACCGGTTGCATAAATTTCCGTTCCCACTTTGGCGGAGAAGTCCATGCCCGAGTGGAAGCGGGGAGTTCTGTATATCGGGTCGATACGCACACCATAACCGGATGCCGTACGGCGTAGGTCCTTATTGGAGATAGGCTGGATGGCAGGGATGCAACGGCTCCGTTCTTCCTGGTTCTTACCCAGCTTGATCAACTCTTCCAACGAGTTACTTTGTATATAGAGCTGCTTGGAGAGCATATCCATCTTCTGTGTGGTGGAAACGACCAGCTCCGGGTTAGGCAAGCTCAACAGATGTTCGTAACGGTTGGTTCCCCCGAAGCCCGATTTACGTACCGATTCGGGAATGGACTCTGCCTGAAAGATGGCACGATACAGGTTCTCGTCGCGTTGCTGGATGTCGTCCAATACTTCGAGGGCATTGGTCAGGCGGAGCGAAAGTACCTCGTATTGAGTCTGTAACAACTTATTTTCCTTCTTCAATAACGACTCTACCGGCGAGTCGATCGTGTACATTAAAATGAAGAAAGCCCCGATCCCTATCGCCGCACCTATGCTCAAATGACGGAGCACAATGAAGAAACGATCTTTGGCGGAAGGGTAGACACGCTCGTAATTGAGTGTGCTAGGGTTATATAAGTAATATGTTTTTCTTGTTTTAAACAGCTTCATTGAATATTTTTATAGCTTGGATACGTGCAAAAATAATAATTTGCAGTACTTTTGCAAATTGTTTTTCAGAATATTAACGAGAACTATATATTAGATTATGTTGACAGCAAAAGAAATCCGTGAATCGTTTAAAGAGTTCTTCGCTTCCAAGCAGCACCAGATAGTGCCGTCTGCTCCGATGGTAGTGAAGGGAGATCCTACATTGATGTTCACCAATGCGGGTATGAACCAGTTTAAAGATATTATCTTGGGTAATGTACCCATCAAATATCCTCGCGTCGCGGACTCACAGAAATGTCTTCGTGTGAGCGGTAAGCATAACGACCTGGAAGAAGTGGGGCACGATACCTACCACCACACTATGTTTGAAATGTTGGGTAACTGGTCGTTCGGTGATTATTTCAAGAAAGAAGCAATCAATTGGGCATGGGAATATCTGGTAGATGTTCTGAAGCTGGATCCGAAACGTTTATATGCAACCGTATTTGAAGGAAGCCCTGCCGAAGGTCTGTCGCGCGACGACGAAGCTGCCGGCTACTGGGAACAGTTCCTTCCGAAAGATCATATCATCAACGGTAACAAACATGATAACTTCTGGGAAATGGGTGATACCGGTCCTTGCGGCCCCTGCTCGGAAATTCATATCGACCTGCGTCCGGACGAAGAACGTGCGGCTAAGAGCGGTGCCGAAATGGTCAACAAAGATCATCCGCAGGTGATCGAGATCTGGAACCTGGTATTCATGCAGTTCAACCGTAAGGCTGACGGTTCGCTGGAACCGCTGCCTGCCAAGGTAATCGATACCGGTATGGGATTCGAACGTCTGTGTATGTCATTGCAGGGCAAGACTTCCAACTACGATACGGATGTATTCCAGCCGATCATACAGGTGATCGCTGCTGCTACCGGAACTAAATATGGCGAAAATAAGCAGCAGGATATTGCTATGCGTGTGATTGCCGACCATATTCGTACGATAGCATTCTCTATCACGGACGGTCAGTTGCCGTCGAATGCAAAAGCCGGTTATGTGATCCGTCGTATCCTGCGTCGTGCCGTTCGTTACGGTTATACGTTCCTCGGACGTCGCGAAGCCTTTATGTACGCATTGCTTCCTGTATTGATCGAAACGATGGGAGATGCTTATCCCGAACTGGTTGCCCAGAAGACATTGATCGAAAAGGTGATCAAAGAAGAAGAGGAATCGTTCCTGCGTACACTGGAAACCGGTATCCGTCTATTGGATAAGAAGATGGAAGAAACAAAGGCGGAAGGCAAGACTGTGATCAGTGGTGTGGATGCCTTTACATTATATGATACTTTCGGATTCCCGTTGGACCTGACTGAACTGATCCTGCGTGAAAACGGCATGGAAGCAAACATCGAAGAGTTTAATGCTGAAATGCAGAAGCAGAAAGAACGTGCTCGCAACGCTGCCGCGATCGAGACAGGCGACTGGGTAGTTCTGAAAGAAGGTGAAGCTAAATTCGTAGGTTACGACCTGTTCGAATGCGAAGCCGAGATCCTGCGTTACCGTAAGATCAAACAAAAGAATAAAGAACTTTTCCAGGTTGTTCTGGACCAGACTCCGTTCTACGCAGAAATGGGTGGACAGGTAGGTGATACAGGATGGCTGATCGCTGACGATGAAAAGCTGGATGTGATAGATACCAAGCGTGAAAATAACCTGCCGGTACATTTTGTTACCCGTCTGCCGAAAGACGTAACAGCTACATTCACCGCTAAGATCAACGAAAAGAAACGTATCCAGTGCGAATGCAACCACTCGGCTACCCACTTGCTGCACGAAGCTTTGCGTGAAGTTCTGGGAACACATGTCGAACAGAAAGGTTCTTTCGTTTCTCCTGAAGCCCTTCGCTTCGACTTCTCTCACTTCCAGAAAGTGACCGACGAAGAGATCCGCCAGGTAGAAAAGCTGGTAAGCGAAAAAATCCGTGCCAATTTCCCGCTGGAAGAACACCGCAATATGCCGATCGCTCAGGCACAAGCCCTGGGTGCTATGGCTCTGTTCGGTGAAAAGTACGGCGAAGAAGTACGTGTGGTTAAATACGGTTCTTCTATCGAATTGTGCGGTGGTACACATATCCCGGCAACCGGTATGATCGGTTCTTTGCGTGTAGTGGCAGAAAGCTCGATTGCAGCCGGTGTTCGCCGTATCGAAGCAGTGACGGCTGAAGCGGCTGAAGAATATACCTACCATTTGCAGGATTCTTTCCGCGAATTGCGTGCTATGTTCAACAATGTGCCTAACTTGGCTCAGACCATCCGCAAATCTATTGAAGAGAATGCAGAACTGAAAAAGCAGGTAGGTGACTATATCAAGGAAAAAGTGGCAGCCATGAAGAAAGACCTGATCGCTAAAGCTGTGCTACGCCACGGTGTGAAAGTGGTTGTCTTCCGTGGTGAAGCCAATCTGGATGCCATCAAAGACCTGGCATTCCAGATCAAGGGTGAAAGCTGCACGGATGAAAAAGTATTCTTTGTTGCCGGTATAAAGGACGGTGCCAAATGTGCGCTTATGGTTATGCTGAGCGAACCGCTTGTTGCCGACGGCTTGGATGCAAGCAAATTGGTGAAAGATGCAGCCAAACTGATTCAGGGTGGCGGCGGTGGCCAGGCTCACTTCGCAACAGCAGGCGGTAAGAACTCGGATGGCTTGATACAGGCTGTCGACCAGATCCTTGCTGCGGCCGATTTACAGTAAAAAGATAATATATCAAATATCTTATTCGGGGTGGTTCCTTTTTAAAAGGGATCACCCCCTTTTTTATGCCTTAAATTGTCTTTTGGGTAAAATCTCTCGACTTTTTGCTCTAGAGTAACCTTTCAAGTTTACAAACAAGTTGAGGACGATCTTCCAGGAAGAAATAGGGCAGATGACAGTTGGCAGGGGATAGGGGGCTTCGCGGTTGGTGAAAAAATGACTGGAAGTCGAAATAACTGTCAACTGTCACTTGTCAACTGTCAACTTTTACTATATTTGCCTGACCTTCTTTTCAGAAAGGATTGAATCATGCAAAAAATACAAATAAAATAGACTCTCATAGTATGAAAATGTGTAAACAGCAAAAAGTTTGCCGTATCCTTACGCTTTGCGGAGCAGCAGCGACGACGTTGTTGCTCTGGGGGTGTAGTGGTGCAGGTGCAACGAATGAATCGTTCGAACGGTCGGACTATTATTCGCGTGGTATCGGTCAGTATCCCGGTAATCCGAAGGAAGATTTTTCTCCGGAACTGGTTCCGGACCGGGGTAAATACCGGAATATCGCCCTCCGGCGTTCGGCATTCAACTCATCCAGTCACGATTATAACCTGACGGCCCAGTTGGTGACCGACGGTATCGTGACCGACGCGCAACCGCAGTATCTCATCCTCTCCACTCCGGCAGGCGAAGCTCCCCGGCGTGAACGCGAATGGATGATCGATGAAGGCCCGTACTCACGGAATACCTTCGAGGGAGCTGATACCTGGTTTCAGTTTGCGTTGAAGAATTACAGTAAATCGGTTGATAAATTGTCATTAGTAGGAAATCTCGTTTACGACGATAAATTGGCTAAAGACGGTTTCGAGATCGTCTGTGAAGGTTCCGACGACGGACAGAACTGGACGGAAGTGGGACGATTGAGCGGCAAAGGACTGCCGGGCGAGGCGGTACGTTTCCGTGTGCCGGTCACCGACCCGAACAAACAGACCGAACAGATCTCCATGCCGGTCCGCAAACTGAATGAAACGATTTCGTTCGATAAGGAGGCCACCTATTCCAATTACCGTGTTTCGTTGAAGATGCCGGGAGCCCACAGCTGGGTGTTTATGGCTGCCGATTTTTATAATAAAGGCGGTTTGGTGGAAATGAAACCTTCCCAGTTCTTCAACAGTTCCTGGATGAGTGCAACGACAGGGGAAGAATGGTTGTATGTGGATCTGGGTAGCCGCTCTGAGTTTGACAAGGTTATCTTGCATTGGATCAATAAAGCCGTTAAAGGTAAAGTACAGGTTTCCGATGATGCCGTTCAGTGGACGGATGTAGCCGAACTGCCCGGCGGCGAGAGCCTGAAAGATGAAATAGCGTTGGGTGGCAACAAGAAATCACGTTACGTACGTGTCCTGATGCAACAGCCGGCTAACGACAGCCGTTATATCCTGAGCGAACTGGAAGTGATGGGTAAAGGCGGATTGGTTCCCCAGCCTGTTGCCGCTCCGGCCATATCACAAGGGAATATCAACCTGTCAGGAGGTAACTGGAAACTTCAACGGGCTTCCGAAGTGACTGCCGCAGGTGAAAAGATATCTACTCCCGATTTTCAGCCGGAAAACTGGATCGTTGCAACTGTCCCGGGTACTGTTCTAAGCAGTTACAAGAATATCGGGGCTATCGCCGATCCGAACTATGCCGACAACCAGTTGCAGATATCCGAGTCGTTCTTCAACTCCGACTTCTGGTACCGGGACGAATTCGAAATGCCGGAAAACTTTAAGCAGGAGCGTCTGTTCCTCAATTTCGACGGTATCAACTGGAAAGCGAACGTCTACATGAACGGCCGGAAGATAGGCCGTATTGAAGGTGCTTTTATGCGTGGTAAGTTCGATGTGACGGATGTGGTCGTTCCGGGTAAGAACGTAGTTGCCGTAGAGATTATAAAGAACGAACATATCGGTGCGATCAAAGAAAAGAATGCACAGAGCACGGATTTCAACGGAGGTATCCTGGGTGCTGACAACCCGACCTTCCATGCAACGATCGGTTGGGACTGGATCCCGACGATGCGCGGACGTAATATCGGTATCTGGAACGATGTGTTCCTGACAACCACCGGAAAAGTGACGGTGGCCGATCCACTCGTTCAGTCGGTATTGCCGTTGCCCGACACGACTTCTGCTAAATTGACGGCGGAAGTGATCGTGAAGAACCATGATGTGAATGCCGTGAAAGGAACTTTAGAAGGAAAGATCGGTGAGATCACCTTCCAACAGTCGGTGGAACTGGCGCCAGGCGAGGAGAAAGCGATCGTTTTCGACGCTAAGGATTTCCCGCAGCTGAATGTACAGAACCCACGCCTGTGGTGGCCTAAGGGATATGGCGCCCCCAACTTGTATGATGCAAACTTCACATTCAAGATAGATGATAAGGTGTCGGATGCAAAAGACTTTAAAGTGGGTATCCGTCAAATGACCTTTAATGAGGATAACCAGATACTGAGCCTCTTTGTGAACGGTCGCCGTTTCATCGGACGTGGCGGTAACTGGGGCTTCAGCGAGTCTAACCTGAATTATCGTGCCCGCGAATATGATATCGCCGTGGCTTACCATGCCGATATGAACTTTACGATCATGCGTAACTGGGTGGGTATGATTGGCGACGAGGAATTGTACGAGGCCTGCGACCGTCACGGTATCATGGTTTGGCAGGACTTCTGGCTGGCTAACCCGTCCGACGGTCCCGATCCTTATTATCCGGAAATGTTTATCGCCAATGCGGAAGATTATGTAAGACGTATCCGTAGCCATGCTTCCATCGGTATCTATTGCGGACGTAACGAAGGTTTCCCGCCTGAACAGATCGACAAGGCGTTGCGCCGGATCGTGAAGGACGAGCATTCGGGTATACATTACATATCCAGCTCGGCTGACGATGTGGTAAGCGGACATGGCCCGTACCGTATGCTTCCTGCAAAAGAATATTTCACATTGAAGACCGGCAACGACAAATTCCATAGCGAACGCGGCATGCCGAACGTGCTGGCTTACGAAAGCATGCTCCGTACCTTCTCGCCGGAAGGTCTCTGGCCGCAGGACAACCAATGGGGTATGCACGACTATACCCGCGAAGGGGCTCAGGGGGCTACTTCTTTCAATGAAATCATTGCAAAAGGATACGGTGAACCTCAAAGTGCCAAAGAGTTCTCCGAACTGGCCCAGTGGGTGAATTATGACGGCCATCGCAGCTTGTTCGAATCGCGCAGCCAGAACCGTAAAGGCTTGCTGATGTGGATGAGTCATTCCTGCTGGCCTTCTATGGTATGGCAGACATACGATTATTATTTCGAACCGACAGCCGCTTACTTTGCTATCAAGAAGGCGTCCGAACCGCTGCATATCCAGTGGAACCCGGTAACCGACGAGGTGGAAGTGGTGAATTACAGTGCCGGTGCCCGTAAAGGCCTGACTGCAAAAGCACAGGTGTTGAATATGGATGCATCCGTTGCCTGGGAAAAGGTTGTGACGATCGACAGCAATGAAGATACGACCAATAAGTGTATCAAACTGGAATTTCCGGAAAACCTGTCGAAGGTTCATTTTATCAAGATGGTGTTGACAGAAAACGGCAAGGTTGTTTCCGAAAACTTCTACCACAGAAGCCTGGAAGAAAACAACTATCAGGATTTGCGTAATCTTCCGAAAGTGGATTTAAAATCCGATGTCGTTATCAATAAGGAAACAGACGGCAACTGGACTGCAACGGCTGTGATCGAGAATACAACCTCTACTCCGGCCTTGATGATCCGTCTCAATGTAGTGGGTGGAACAGACGGCCTGCAATTCCTGCCGATGTTCTATTCCGACAACTACTTCGCTTTGCTTCCGGGTGAAAAGAAAGAGGTTCGTTTCCATTGGAAAGACGAAGATACCAGGGGAAATACGCCGCGGGTGATTGTTTCGGGATATAATGTAGAGTAATACAAGATTAATTCTGAAATGAAAAGGTGAACGGTTTTCATAAACCGTTCACCTTTTTTGATTTTGAGTGTAGTGTCGTTGGTAGGGGTGGTTCACGAACCACCCTTACAACGGTACCTTTTTATCTGCCATAGAAGTGCTTAGCCGAAGGAACCATGATAACGCTCAACTCAGGATCTGCCATGTCAGGATCGAGCGGGAACATTGGTCTCACGATATTCTTATATGGAAGTTTCTTGAAGTCCTGATCCACACCTCCTCGTGTAAAAGCCATTACCCAATCCGCTTGTATACTGTACCATTGGTTGACAAGGTAACCTTGTTTAACCATTACGATATCCATTTTTTTCGGGTCGATTCCTGAACCTTCCAGGTTGGGAGTAGGAGACGATGTACCTACTACCACATAAACGCTTCCGGTTTTTACGATAGCGATGTCCCTTTTACGTCTCCAGGATTCGGCATTCTTGTCTTCTTCCGGGCTGACATAAACCACGGTACCCGACAATTTCACGGGACCTTCGTAGGAATTATCTACCATGGCACCAACCATGCCTTCCACGTGTCCGCCTACGCCAACCTCACGTGCCTGCTTAACCACTTCTTCTCCCGGGATAGAGCAATAAAGAACACTCTTTCCTTTTTCGGTCTGGAATTCCGGACGTTTCAGGAGTCTCGCCAACGTCCAAGTGACTTCACCTGAACCGCCTCCGCCGGGATTATCTCCCATATCACTGATAAAGAAAGGTTTCTTTTTACTTGCTACTGCCAAATCGATACATTCTTCGAGCGAATATCCCGGTGCCTCGAGCGAGAATTGCTTGCGGACATCCCAGAATTTCTGGGCGAGCTTCTTCGCTCCGGCTTTTACCTGTTCTTCATCGTCACCGTAAACCATTACGGCTCCCTGGTTCCGTGGGTTGTCTCCCCAAACATAACCGATCCATATCCCTGCGTCTATCACTCCGGGCATGGCTTCAACCTCGGGAACCAATGCGTACAGCGATTTCGCCGGCTCGACGCGGGTACTCGACCATTCGCCGGATACCAGGACAGGAACAGCAACCCATGCCTTGTAGGCCGGACGTCCTTTACCGGATTCGATACGATCCAGCAGATTGACCACGCCGCGGCGATGCGACTCGCGGGAGTCGTCGTGAGGTGCTTTGCGGTAGGTGGTGATCAGGTCTGAATTGAGGGCTACGAGCCAAGACGGATTTCCGTGAAGATCCATCGTGGTGGTAACCAGGACATCGTTTCCGATCAGGCTACGCACCTTCTCCATAAATTCACCTTCCGGATCGGCCACGCCTTCCACGCTACAAGCTCCGTGGTTATAAAACCAGAAAGCATCGTATGGCATATTGGCCTTGATCATCTCCAATGTTTTTTCCACAAACGCATCGTACGACTCTTTTGTCACGGGGCCTCTTCCACCACCGTAACCGATTTGGGTGGGAAGCCAAGTGGCAGCCTGTCCCATAACGGAGTCGGGGCTGATATAGTCCGGCATTCTTACGGGAGATCCTACGATCGGCTGTCTGTTCGGGACAAATACACTGTTTTCTATCTGTATACCGGCAATACCGATACGCGGTTTTTTCTTCTGTCCAAAGGCTTCTCCGACGAATGATACGGCCAAGAGACAGATTCCGAGCAATAATAGATTTCTTTTCATACTGTTATGATTTATGCAAGTTGTTGTTTATTTATTAATTCTTTATTAAACCGCCACTAATGTCGATCTCGGTTTGAGGTATAGGTAATACTTCCGCACCAGCTTTGAAAGGAGTCTTAGCTCCAAATTCTGCTTTCTTGGTTCCGTTAAAGACTTTCTCGCCCCATCCTGCACGTACCACGTCAAAGAACCGGAAACCTTCCAATCCTAACTCCAGATGACGTTCGTTCATGATGTCTTCAAACAATTGCTCTCCTGTATTGTTTTTAGGAGCCAGGTTGACATGACTTCTTACCTCGTTCAGATACTTTTGCGCATTAGCTATATCGCTGCTGAAATAACAAGCCTCGGCATAGTTCAAATATACTTCCGCGAGGCGGATAAGCCTGAGGTTCGTTGGTTGGTTATTCCCCCTGTTCTCCTCTCTTTCCCCGGGCGCAAGATACAATTTGCGATTGTACCAGCCGGTTCGGTCGTCTGTAATGGGATCCACCTTGCCTTTAGCCGCAGTTTCGATCTCTATGGCCTCTTGTGTAGAAAGGAGTGTCGTATTCTTTCGTATGATATCCCCCTCGGCATCATAAGCGTCTGCCAAAGCCTGAGTAGGCTGTGCGCAACCGAAGCCGTTAGTCATATTTCGGGGCATGGACATCAATACGTGACGGTTACCGTTATTTACACCGTATCCACTTTGAGTAGGGGAATTATACATATTAATTTCCAGGATAGACGAGATACAGTGTTCCCCCTTCAGGGAGAATTGCCAGGCGTATTCTTCCGGGCTCACTAAGCTATATTCGCTACCGCATTCCTTTTGGAAATTCTCGAATGCCTTTTTTACCTCATCGTATTTTTTCGCATAAAGGTAAACACGCGTTTGCATGGCAATGGCCGCACCTTTGGTGATTCTTCCCGCATAGGTTGTTTCGTAGTTTGCTATCTCACTTTTCTTAGGTAAGGCACTAACCGCATCGTTCAAGTCTTGCTCGATAACAGCATATACTTCCTCGACAGTCGAACGTCCGAGTCTTTCATGGGCAAGATCCAGGACTTCCGTATAACAAGGAACACCGCCAAACGTTTTCACGAGTTCGAAATAGGTATAGGCACGGATAAACTTGGCCTCACCAATCATCTGTTCTTTATTGTACGTCGAGAAAATGGCATCGTCGGCCGTTTCCATGTCCTGTAGAAATAAATTCGCTTTATTGATACATTGGTAAGAATACCGGTATTTGTTTAAAATCTCGGTATGATCTGCCTGATACTGAAAATTTTCCAGCAATGTAAAGGTTTGGGCGTCGTTTGAAGAACCGCTATAAGTTGCGTCGTTCGACAATACGTCTCCGAAACATTGCATCGACCATGTGTAGCGGAAGTCTTTCATGCCGGAATAGACAGCTGTCAAACGCAAGAATGCTTGTCGTTCTTCTGTTAGCTTTCCAGCCTCCGGGCTACCTAATGGCGCCAAATCCAAATCCGCGCAACTGCTGAATCCTGTTAAAATCGCGAGTGCGATTCCTATGATATATTTGTTTTTAAGCATAACATTATAAATTTAGAATGTAACATTAAGACCTCCGGTGAATGAAATGTTCTGAGGATAGATACCGTAATCTATACCTCTGGATAAAGAACTGGACTGACCCACTTCCGGATCCATACCCGAGTAACCGGATATCGTAAACAGGTTCTGACCGCTTAGATAAAAACGCACTTTTTGTAGTTTTATCTTCTGTGTAAGAGAAGCGGGTAGGGTATAACCCAGCTGGGCGTTTCTCAATCGGAAATAAGTGCCGTTTTCCACGTACATGTCTGAGAAACGGTCGTTATCGTTTGCGTCCGTAGACGTCAGGCGGGGGATATCCGTATTCGTATTGGTGGGCGTCCAATAATTCATTAACGCTCTATCCTTGTTTGTGATGTCGTTCGGGAAGTAGGTGTAGTAACGCATCGCGTTAAATATCTCATTACCGATTGTTCCGCCAAACTGCAAATTGAGGTCGAAGCCTTTCCACGCCATACCCATATTGATACCATATATGATATCTGGAATAGGATTACCGATCATGCATCTGTCGCTCGAGTCTAACTTGCCGTCGCCGTTCGTGTCCACAAACAATACATCGCCCAATTCGGCATTAGGCTGGAAATCCGCCCGCTTAACGGCATCCAACTGCTCCTGTGTCTGGATAAGCCCGTTTGTTTTGTAGCCCCAGAATGCACCGATAGGCATACCTTCATTCGTGTAGGTGAGGTACATGGTACCGTTTCGGAACGGTCCGTCGGAAATAGGCGTACCACCGTTCAATTTCGTCATTCGGTTACGAATGGTCGACATATTCACTCCCACGTTGTATTGGAAGCCGCTTTCGGTCTTGTCTCTCCATTCGAGATTCAACTCGACACCGCGGTTGTTTGCCTCACCGATATTGGTGTAGGTATTATTTGCATATCCCATATAGATAGGCATAGGAGCCGCGAGCAACATATCCTTCGTTGTCTTGTAATAATACTCGAAGCTGAAAATCATCCGGCTGTTGAAGAAGCTTGCGTCGAGACCGATATTAAGGGATTCTGTGGTTTCCCATTTAATATCCGAATTACCCAATCTTGCTACGGCAATACCCTGATACAAGGTCTCATTCTCCCTCGCTCCGAATAAAGCGCCGTATGACGTGTTCAATGAAAGCAAACTGCGATCCACATAATCGGTGATATTCTGGTTTCCGATCTGTCCCCAGCCCGCACGAAGTTTCAGGGAAGAAACCCAATCTGCGTTCAGGCTCTGGAAGAACTTTTCGTTATCCATTCTCCAACCCAAAGCGAACGAGGGAAAGTTACCCCAGCGGTTCTTGGAAGAGAATTTAGAGGAACCGTCCCGACGGAAAGTGGCTGTGACAAGGTATTTGTTATCGTAATCGTAGTGTAAGCGGCCCAGATAAGACATCAAACCATATTCGGTAGCGCTATTGCTTGCCGTGGTCTTGTTCTTATCCAGCGTAGCGTCTACATAGTGCAGGTTGTCCGATTCGCCGATAAGATCTCTCGCGTTTACGCTCAAGCTTTCCCGCTTACCCCATTCGTTGGTATAACCCACGAGAGCGGATATGGAGTGTTTTTCGGCAAACTTCTTGTCATACGAAAGGGTATTTTCGAACGTATAGTAGTACCCTTTGGTCTGCGACTTCGATAAACTGCTTTCTAAGTTTTTCTGGCTTGAGGATACCTCATAGACCGGCGAGAAAGTTTTATTGTCGACTCTTCTGATTTCTGCTCCGAAGCTACTCTTGAACTTCAATCCTTTTATAATTTGCCATTCACCATACATATTGCCGATGAAAGCAAGTCTCTCCCGTTCATTGTCCCGATACATGATGCTCGCTAACGGGTTATAGTAGTCGATATAAGGAGAGTAACCGTACGAACCGTCCGCGTTTTTGGCAGGGGTTACCGGAGCCAGGCGGAGTGCGTTACTTACGACACCATAGTCGGCGTCGTATACGTCGCTACTGTTGCGCTCGTTAATACTTGCATCGGTAGATCTTGCGATCGATGCGTTGGTACCCACTACCAAATGATCTTTGATTACCGTTTTTTCTGTACTTTGACGGACGCTGAACCGTTCATAATTGGATTTCTTGATCGTACCATCCTGATTGATATAATTTAAGCCCAAATTAAATTTATAGTCGTTCTCTTTACCTCCGCTTATGCCGACACTGTAGTTATGCATAAAGGCTGTATGCGTGATCTCGTCCATCCAGTTGGTGGAAACGTTACGATTGACAAGGCTTAAGTCGATGGGAACGCTCCTTACGCTGTTCAACTGCTCCTGATAGTCGTACCATTCCGGGCCTGACATCAAATCGATGTTATTCAATATCTTGTTCATTGACCAATATGCGTCGAATGTGACGGTGGTTTTTCCTACGGCACCTTTTTTCGTTGTGATAAGGATTACGCCGTTCGCACCACGGGAACCGTAAATAGCGGAAGCGGAAGCGTCTTTAAGCACTTCCATAGACTGTATATCTGACGTGTTCAGGTAGTTTATATCCGTCACGGGCATTCCGTCCACGACGAATAATGGTTCCGCATCGTTTACCGTGCCGACACCTCTGATACGGATCGTGGCGGCGGAACCCGGAGAACCGGAACTGGAAGTAACGGATACACCGGTAGCCAGACCTTGTAGTGCGGAAGAAACATTGGCCACAGCCTGACGAGCGATTTGTTCCTCGCTCACGGACGAGATAGCCCCTGTAATGTCGCTTTTTTTCATCGTACCGTAACCGATAACGACTACTTCGTCCAACTTCTGCAGGTCTTCCGTCAGGACGATCCTCATCGATTGCTGTTTTCCGACAGGTACTTCTTTCGTTATATAACCGATATAAGAAATCACCAGGGTGGCAGATTGAGGTACGTTGCTGAGAATGAAATCACCGTCTACGCTCGTGATGGATCCCGTTGTCGTTCCTTTCACCATGACATTGGCACCGATCACCGGTTCGCCGTTCTGGTCTACTACCACGCCGCTGACTGTTTTATCCTGCTGATTGCCGGTCGGAGTCGTGCTTGCCGTTGCTTCTTTTTTTGTTGTCAGGATAATGTTCTTATCCAATACTTCATATTTTATATCTGTATTCCTGAACAGATCGTCTAATACTTCGAATACACTTTTTTGACTGGCACGGATAGATACCCGTTTATTCGTATTCACTTGCTTCGTATTATAGAAGAATTTAAATTCCGACTGGGATTCGATACGATCCAAAACCGTTTGTATGGTTTGATTTGTCGCCTCGACAGACAATGAGGCTGTCTGACTGTACGTATTTGCCGCGTTTACTATAGTAAGGGTGGCGACTAGCAATAATGCAGTTATTTTCATACGTAAGAGTATTTTCGTTTTGATATTACTTCTTTTTCGCATAGATTTACAGTGTTTTAATGGTAAACAAAAATGTAAACTTGTTCTTGACAAGTGCCGTTTTTTTTCCACACGAATAGATACGCCCATATTTATTCGTGTGTTTTTTACTTTAAGGATCTCTTGTTCTCATGATAGTTTCTTTGATTTTTAAGATTAGACATTGTTAATATAACTCGACCCGGCTTTTGATGATTTCGCCATCCTTGTCGAGTTGATAATCCATTTTATATCGAATACCGGATGATCGTTTGAAATGCTCCAATACGCGTTCGACCTGCTGATTGGTGAAAACGCCTGTAAAAGAATATTTGTAGAAAGCCGGTTTTTTAACTGTAAACTCCACGTTAAACCGCTTACTCAGTATCCACAATATCTCTGATAAAGGAGTATCTTTTAAAATAATCTGGCCGTTTTTCCAGGCTATATCCTTGGCTACATAGGTTTCACCTATCTGGGTACGGTTGGTTTTCTTGTCGTAAATAACCTGTTCGTTCGGCTTTATTCTCATTGTCTGTGACAGGTGGTCTTCGTTTTGGTACTTGAATTCAATGGAGCCTTCAACAAGGGTCGTCGCTATAAAACCGTTGCTGCTGTAGGCATCCATATTGAATTCTGTACCTAACACTTTAACGGACGAATTATCCGTATGAACGATAAAAGGCTTTTCCGCATTGGTTACTACTTCGAAATAAGCTTCTCCGTCGAGAGTCACTTCGCGGGTATCGCCGGAAAAAATGTTCGGGTATTTAAGGTAAGAGGAGGAGTTGAGCCACACTTTTGTGCCGTCGGGCAAAATGGTTGAACCGATCATTCCCGGCGTCATGCGGGCTTCCAGGTAAAAAACAGGGGCTTTTCCTTCAGGTTGCAGCAGAAGGTAGCCGGAAAGAACGAGTAAAGGCAGCAGTAAAATGACAGCCACTTTTTGAACGAAAAGATATATTTTCCGGAACTGCTCTTTCTTTAGCCGTTTATCGACCTTTTCCAGTGCTTTTTGTGGAGCGGAACGTTTGATGAACTGCAAGGAAGTAACGGCAAAAGATAGTTGATAGTAATCTTCTGCAATCTTCCGGTTCTCTTCCGATGCATTGATCCATTCTTCTACTTCGGTTTGTTCCTGACCGCTTAATTCGTGGTTCATATATCGAAACAAATCCAGCTCGTTTATCTCTTTATTCTGATTCATTCTTTCTTTTTTCTTCTTTACTAATATGACAGCTCAGGAATGAAAGTTCCTAAACTAAATTGATAAATAAATTCTTTTTTTTAATTTTGCCTTATATGCAAATTATTACTTGCATAAACCGACTTATAATAAAGGCTCATGAATCAAGGCACAGAAGATGAAAGGTTGTTCGTGGCTCTTCAACGGGGAGATAAAAAAGCTTTTAATACTTTTTTCTTAAGGTATTATCCTGTGCTTTGCGCCTATGCAACACAGTTTGTCGGGATGAATGATGCGGAAGAGCTCATACAGGATATGATGGTCGGGATCTGGGAACACCGGAGAGAGATTGTGGTCGAATCTTCCCTGAACGGTTATCTTTTCCGTGCCGTGAAGAATAAATGTATCAACCATCTGGAAAAACATCGTTTACACGAGCAGGTACATCTATTTATTGCCGGTAACTGGCAGTCCCGATTCGAAGATCCGGACTTTTATGTTGTGGAAGAATTAACGCAAAAAATAGAGGAGGCGTTGGAGAGGCTTCCACAAACATACCGGGAGGCTTTTGTACTGAACCGGATCGACGGAAAGACCTATAATGAAATAGCGGCGACATTGGGCGTATCTTCAAAGACGGTCGATTATCGGATTCAGCAAGCACTTAAAAGCCTTCGTGTCGAGTTAAAGGATTATCTTCCGCTGTTGATTACCTTATTTATATAATATAATGTAGATAGCCCGCTAACGGGTTCAATACAACGATATTAAACCGGCTCTCTCAATATCATTTCAATACTTACCCTTCACCCTTCACTCTGCTTGTAACGTGTTAGGATATAGTAAGATACGATGAACCCTGCTGCTTTCACCCAAACAAGAGAAGTCTGTCTCAAAAAAGACTGGTCGTTCTGTAGATGGCTGTTTTTGCCGATTGGGAGGTAGTAGCACTATTGTTTTGGTCATCCGGGACACTCATGCCGGCGGTCATAGCACTATAGTCCCGGGTTCTTCCCTATATAGTGCTGTTCTGCGGGCTAAGGGGTATCACTTTCTGTCCTATAGCCTGTCGCTCGCTACCTTATAGACTAAAAACCGTACGGTTTATCAGATAAAAGCGTAAGTCTTATCCTTAATAACTGCCTGCTTATTTGTCATTCGAAGCATTCTTTTTTGATAATCGGATTACAAATAATACCTTTGTAACCCAAGAAGTAAAATAGTAAGAAATATGGCCGATCAAAAAGTAGTGATCAGTAAGGATCTGAAAGCGGACCTGCAAGAGTTCCTTGCCGCACTGAATTACGATAAATTGTTTGTTCTCACAGATACGAATACACAGGAAAAGTGCTATCCTTTGGTGAAGGATGTTCCGGCAATCAAGGGTGCTCCGGTTATAACCGTGGATGCGGGTGATACGCATAAAGGCTTGGATGCCTTATCCAATATCTGGATGCGTCTATCCAACGAGGGAGCTTCCCGCAACTCATTGCTGGTAAATCTCGGGGGCGGGATGGTGACGGATATGGGTGGTTTTGCCGGTGCTACTTTCAAGCGCGGACTGAAGACGGTAAATATCCCTACTACGCTGATGGCTTCGGTGGATGCGGCTGTCGGGGGAAAAACAGGCATTAATTTTAACGGGCTGAAGAATGAGATTGGTTCTTTCTATCCTCCTGAATGTGTATTTATTGATTGCGAGTTTCTTCGTACGCTGGATCGAGATAACCTGTTGTCAGGTTATGCGGAAATGATCAAACATGCACTGATCAGTTCGATAGATACTTATGCAACTGTTATGTTGTTCGATCTCGACCAGAAAATGGATTATGCTTTCTTGAATAGGATGGTAGCCCAGTCGGTTGCTGTAAAAGAACGTATCGTAGCGGAAGATCCGAAAGAACATGGTATTCGTAAAGCTTTGAACTTCGGTCATACAATCGGACATGCCTACGAAAGCCTTTCGTTTAAAAAGAACCGTCCGCTGTTGCATGGTCATGCGGTAGCTGCCGGTATTGTGAGCGAATTGTATCTGTCTCATAAGCTTTGCGGTTTTCCAATGGATAAATTGAGCCAGGTAGTTTATTATATCAAGGAATATTATCCTGCCTTTGTGTTCGATTGTAAAGATTACGATACTTTATATGAGCTGATGACACATGATAAGAAGAATGAGGCCGGTATAATCAATTTTACCTTACTTGCGCAAATCGGTGATGTTCAGATAAATCAGCAGGTAACGAAAGAGAAAATACTGGAATCTCTGGATTTTTACCGTGAAAGTTTTGGTGTATAGCGGAAAAATCTTACCTTTGCAGCCGTAAAAGAAAAACGGGATGTAGCTCAGCCCGGTAGAGTACGCGTCTGGGGGGCGTGTGGTCGCAGGTTCAAATCCTGTCATCCCGACGGTTATTGAGCAGGAAAGGAATTAAGTTGTAAACTTAGTTCCTTTTTTTTGTTTTTCGATATTTTTCGCAAAATTCTTTACCTCGCCAGAGAGGTATAAACCAACGGGAAAGGGCAGGTTGGATTTTTCCATGAATGGTGATTACATCCCATTCGGGGATTAAGTCGAAACAGGAACGTAACTCCTGTATGAATAATTGTTGTCGTTCGGAAGAGATATTTTCTTTTCCGAAGGTTATATGATGAATAATCAGGCTGTCTATTTTTCCGTCCTTTTGCGGAATCAGGCTGAATAAACATCCTACTTTTATATCTTTAAGCTCCGGGAATAAATCTTTATTAAACTGTTGTATAATGAATTGCAAGGCCTCTTCCTTAGTAATACGAGCCTTTTGCAAAGAGTTTTCATAAAATGCCTGGGAGATGACTTTCCCTTGTTCTATTTTGTATATTCTTTCATGTTCGTAGTCGCGCAGAAATCCGTCATGTATATATGAAACACATTTTCCGGAGACAACTTTTAATTCGCCACTGAACCAAGAGGCTGTGATGCGGCTCTCTTTTTCTTTATAGCTTCCAAAAATACTATCAATCTTTAGAAAGGTTTGTTCTCCTTCATGTCTATCCGGGTAAACTCTTATCTTTTCGAGATATAATGTGTTGTTTTCCAGTTGCCAGTATCCGATATATCTCCGGTAACATCCGGTGCTGAAGTGTTCATCAGATAAGAATGTTCGTATTTGTTTTTGTACTTCTTCGCTTATCAATGAATCTACTTCAATAGGGCAAGAAAGCATACTGAGGGTATCATGCCCGATAATAATTATTTCACCAGCCTGCCCGGTTGCTTTGACTGAAATGGTAAAGCAACTCCATAGCAGATATATTAGTAGTAGTCTTTTAATCATAGTAGTATATCTTAGTTGCGTAAATATATGAAAAAGGTTCTGGATTTAATAAATCTTTGTAGGGAAAGTGTTTGTTAAGATTTAGTAATGATAGGGCTGGCCGATAACTATCGGCCAGCGATTACCCGCCCTATTAATTCCATTATCCTGATGGCTGGATTTAATTATCCGGAGGATAGTTCCTTACTCGACCGCGTTCATTTCTTCGATCAGCTGAGAAGCGCATTTGAAATGGACGATGGTTCGAGGTGTAAGCATAATGACATCTCCGTTCTTGGGGTTTCGTGCTGGACGACTTGTCTGTAAGCGAGGTTTAAATGCTCCGAAGCCAGGTATAAATACACGGTCGCCGGCTTTTGTCCGCTCAACGACCATCTCCGTAAATGCATCTAGAATTGTTGTAATATCTTTCTTGTTGACCTCTGTTCTTGCTGCTAGCTCATTAATTAGTTGACTTCTGTTCATCGCTTTTTCTTTTTTAGTTAGAAATTTGTTTATAAGTTCGTGTCTAATTTACTTTTCCTGAATTCAGAAGGAGACATACCTGTATGTTTCCGGAAAAACCTCGCCAAAGAGGATTGATTGGCGAAATTTGTTCTCAATACGATCTCCTGTATATTTAATGAAGAATCTCTTAGCAATGCTTTGATCTCTAAAATGATGTATTCCAATATCCAGTCTTTGGCGGATTTACCGCTTACCGCCTTTATTATCGTTGTCAGGTATTTGGGTGTTATACATAGCTCTTTAGCGTAGAAAGCGACTTCCCTGTTCTCCTTGTAATGCTTCATAATCAAAGAAAAGAATTTATCTGCCAATTCTTTTTTATGGGAATCCATTGTCGGCATATACGGTAATGAGTCTTTTTTATAAGTGTTATAAAGATCCAGATAGAGAATCCGTAATATATGAATGACTGATTCTCTTGGATACAGGTTTGAGGGCGATTGGGCCTTTGTACATACCATATTATAATAATTGCCGAAGTTCTTCGATTCGCCATCTGTCAATCTGTAAAAGAAATGACTTCGCATATAAAAGAAGAAATGAGGGGAAAACCTGCAGATCCCGCTTAATATGTCATTGAATAACGATTGTGAAATAGAGAAAGCATTTATAGCAAAGTCTTTACTTATTTCATTTAAAGAGATAAGTTGACCCGGAAGAAGTATTATCAGTTCATTTTTCACCAATAAGTGTTCATAGGTATGCACTTTGATCCTGGCATTGCCATCGGAACAAAGCATAACCATGCCGTATTCTATATATGAAGGATACGGAGTTATAGGAATTTCCTTGACATCCTTATAGAATCTTAATTCGTTATTTATAAAATTTGCGGTGTCATTATTTCCTACGTATAATCTGTTTTCTTCTAAAGACATCACCCTATAATTATATTTGTGTATAAAATTAAGATTTCGTTCTTTATGATATTCAGACTGTGGATTTTTGGTATGACAATGAAGAAATATGGTACGTTTCTTGACATTTTTTGTTACGAACGATTCATTATTGAATCCTAAAAACCATCTTTTAAGGGTATTTGTTCATTGTACACCATTAAAAATTGTTGTTGTTTTGAATGTTACCGTTTTCTTATATATGTTTGCTGCTCTATGATAATTAAGTGTAAAAAATGGGACTTCTTTAAATAAACACAGATGAACAATAAAATCCATGATTTCAAAAGAATGATCAGTTATGCGATAAAAGCACCATCCGGTCATAACACACAACCTTGGCTTTTCCGGATAAGGGAGGGAGAGGATAGGATACGGATCGTACCCGACCTGACGAAAAAGTTGTCTGTCGTGGATAAGGACTGTCGGGAATTGTTCATCAGTCTGGGATGTGCGACTGAGAATTTGTGTATTGCCGCCAGGGATATGGGGCATGAACCTACCGTAACAATTGATGAATATAATACTATAAATGTATATCTAAAGAAGATAGAAGTAGTGAAGTCGAACTCATTATGCCTGCAGATAGACAAAAGGCAGACCAATCGTGGCAAATATGACTCGCGTCTTATCCCGGAAGAGAGGATACGGCAATTCCGGTCGATTCCTTTGGAGGATCATATACATGCTTACTTCTGGCGAAACCAGACGGACATTTTTAATTTGCTGAAAACGCATGTCGCGGAAGGGAATAGTATGCAAATGGGTAATAAAAAGTTTCTTGAAGAGTTGAAATCATGGATGCGTTACAATAAAAAACATGCTGAAGAAAAGAACGACGGACTTAGTTATGTGGTTTTCGGTGCACCCGATTTGCCGAAGTTCATATCCAGGCCTGTCATGGGACTATTTCTGAATGTCAAAACACAGAACAAAGCCGATATGGAGAAGATCGCTTCTTCCTCTCACTTTCTCTTGTTGACGACACAGAATAATACAGTAGTCGAGTGGATCAGCCTTGGGCGGTCTTTGCAGCGGTTATTGCTGGTTATGACACAGCAGGGTATTGCCAGTGCATACGTCAACCAGCCTTGTGAGGTGAGTGAATTAGCAACTAAACTACAGGAGCTTTTGCCTGTAAATAATGAGTATCCGACTATTTTACTGCGTATTGGATATGCAGAACCTGCTCCTTTTTCAAAACGGAAAAGTATAGAAGAAGTCTGCTGTCTGGAATGATTTTGATGAAAGTTTGAAATTAAAGGTATGAAATGGTGGGAAAATAAGAAGATGTTTGTATATTTAAAGCTGTAAAGAATCAGCAAGCATAACAAACTTGTCTGCTTAGTGGTTATTAATAAAAAAGCAAGTATAACTTTAAAGTCAAACATCATGGGAAAGAATCAATTAATTCACAGTAATGAGTTGCATCTCATTGAAAAAGCTGAAATTCACAATGCAGCTAAAAAAATGGTAGAGTCATTAAATCTTGCCGCAGGTTCGACAGGAGGTTTTGATATTTATAAAGTAGTAGAAGTTTATTTTACAGATCTGGAAAAGAGGCATGAAATGAATCAGCTTTTAGGTATTCAGGAAGATTGCGCTTATTATGGTGCTAAAGAACAGGCAGCCGAATGTGCGAAAGCGGAAGCTGCCAATGAGTAACTAAGGCTTCAATACGAAAATAGAAAGGAGATACTTGCAGAAAGCGTCTCCTTTTTTATTTTCTCTTTTCTGTATTGAACTTACCAAGTCAAAGTCGGCAGGAAGTTAGATAAAGTCGCTTTTAGCTCCTTGATGTTGATCGGTTTCGTGATAAATCCGTTGCTTCCGGCCTGACGTGCCGACTCCATATCGTTTTCAAAGGCATAAGCCGATTGCATGATAACCGGGATTTCCGCATCGAATTTACGGATTTCTTTCAGGGCATCTATGCCATTCATTTCCGGCATTTTGATGTCCATAAGTATCAGGTCGGCATGTTGTTCCTTATAGATTTCCAACAGTTCTTTTCCTGTTTTAGCATGCAAGATATTACAATGCCTTTTCAGGATTGTTTTCAGTAGTAAGAAATTACTTTCTTCATCTTCTGCGATGAGAATCGTTATGCTTTTGTTTGCTATATTTTCGTCCATGATCTTAATATTGGAGTAACACCAACAAATTTCAGCATTTAATTTAAGATACGCAAACAATAAGGCTTAAATCTTTATGAATATCAACAATTGTAGAAGATTGTTCTGCAAAAGTGGGATGGATAACGGATGAATGCAAAAAAGGAGCCACTTGTTGAAGTGACTCCTTTTATAATTATATGTCAGTGAAACTGATTTATTTACCAGAAAGTTTTTCTTTCAAAGCAGCTAGTTCCTCGATGTCACCCAGTGTGGTTTTTTCAACCGGACCAGTTACCATTGCTGAACCTTCATCTTCTTTCTTGTTACGTTTAGCTGCCGGTTTTTTGTCGCCAGCAGGAGCGTCTTTCTTAGCACCCTTCTGTTCATCTTCGAAGATACGGCTATGAGAAAGGATGATACGTTTTGCTTCTTTGTTGAATTCGATTACCTTGAACTGCAGTTTTTCGTCAACTACAGCCTGAGAACCGTCTTCTTTTACCAGGTGTTTCGGAGTTGCGAAACCTTCTACACCGTAAGGCAGAGAAACGACAGCACCCTTATCCAGAACTTCGATGATTGTTCCTTCGTGGATTGAACCTACTGTGAAGATAGTTTCAAATACATCCCAGGGATTTTCTTCCAGTTGTTTGTGGCCTAAGCTCAAACGACGGTTTTCTTTGTCGATTTCCAGTACCTGAACTTCGATTTCCGCACCGATCTGAGTGAATTCGCTCGGGTGTTTGATCTTCTTAGTCCAAGACAGGTCAGAGATGTGGATCAGTCCGTCTACGCCTTCTTCGATTTCTACGAATACACCGAAGTTAGTGAAGTTACGAACTTTTGCAG
>NZ_CAJJWO010000052.1 GCF_905196875.1 uncultured Parabacteroides sp.
TTTACAAAAAATACTATATTTGCAACTGAATTATTGATATAGTCCTACAAGAACTGTGTTAATAATCAAACTAGTGTTGATATTTTGAAAAACTTACTTAGTACGCAGTTGGTTGGTTTGGTAAATTTCTTATCGCATCTTCTTCTACAAAAAATCTATCAATTACTGCTACGGTTGTGTATTTTATGAAAGTAACACTAAATTTTATTTGATATAAACGCTGAATAAATCCTGTAGAATTGTCTAATTTTTTGATCCGGTAATTATGAGGTATAATAGTAGTTAGTAGAGGTGATAGAAGAGGAATTCCTTTTTAACCTAATCAGTGAATAGTTTTTTATTCAAGTTCTAATCGTTAAATAATTAAGTTATGAATAATTACACAAAGAAAGTTGCCTGTATGGCCATTCCTTTGTTTTGTCTTAATTTGACTATGGCGGCTGAAAGTAGTGTTTCAGCTCTTGATATCCGGAATGCTGTAGCAGTGGAGGAAACAGCTTCGGTAAATCAGAGTACCCGCAAAGTAACAGGTGTCGTTAAAGATGAAAACGGGGATCCGGTGATTGGAGCCAGTGTTGTTGAAGTAGGCACAACCAATGGTATAATGACAGATGTGGATGGAAAATTCGAATTATCCGTCAAAGCTAACAGTTCGCTGCAAGTCTCTTATGTAGGCTTTGTAGCCCAGACCATAAAACCAGGAAATAAAAACGATATCCAGATCGTATTGAAGGAAGACAGTCAGGCTTTGGACGAAGTGGTGGTAGTAGCTTTCGGTAAAACTACCAAAGAAGCCTTTACTGGTTCTGCCGGTATTATGAAATCGGACGACTTGCTGAAAGCACAGGTTACTAACCCCGCCCAGGCCTTGGCAGGACGTGTTGCAGGTGTACAATTGAGCAGTGAATCCGCACAGCCGGGTAGTTCACCTTCTATCACCATACGTGGTTTCGGTTCTATTTCTTCGGATACGGAACCTTTGATCGTTGTAGACGGTATGCCGTTTGATGGCGACCTGAACCTGATCAACTCGAGTGATATCGAATCGATGACAGTGCTGAAAGATGCAGCTTCCAATGCTTTGTATGGTGCCCGTGGTGCCAATGGAGTGATTATGATCACTACAAAAAGAGGTAAGAATGGAGAGGCTAAAGTAACTCTTGATGCCAAATGGGGTTCCAACGCCAACGGCCTGAAGAATTATAAGACGACAAACGCCCAGCAGTTCTACGAAACTTATTATAAGATGTTGTACAACTATTACGTGACGGAAGACGGAGGAGGAATGTCGGCTTCTGACGC
Organism: uncultured Parabacteroides sp.; assembly: GCF_905196875.1. Classification (GTDB taxonomy): domain Bacteria; phylum Bacteroidota; class Bacteroidia; order Bacteroidales; family Tannerellaceae; genus Parabacteroides. Next base: position 1,303 of record NZ_CAJJWO010000052.1, read on the forward strand.
TCATGCATTGGCCAATCAGCATCTGGTAAACGGAGCCAGCGGTGTAGGCCCGGGTTATATGGTTTACTCGGTTCCCGAAGGTCAGGACTTTATCCAGCAGGGTGGTGCTATGAACCCGAATGCAAGCATGGGTACTCTTTATAATTACAATGGAAAACAATTCTGGTTGCAGGCCGACGACTGGGAAGAAGAGGGACTGAAGAACGGTTTCCGTCAGGAATATAATGCTTCCATCTCCGGTGCTACCGAACGTGTGAACTACTATACGTCGTTGGGTTATCTCGATCAGGACGGTATTCAGGAAGGTTCTAACCAGAACCGTTTGACGGCACGTGCAAAACTTGATTACCAGGCAAAGAAATGGTTGAAAGTCGGTGCAAACTTCAACTACTCCAACTATAATTACAGTAAGACGTCGGAAGGAACCATCGGTACCGGAACTATCTGGAGTACGATCAAGACACAGGCTCCTATCTACCCGGTTTATTATCGTGATGCCGACAAGAATATCATGGTCGATAAGTGGGGCGAGAATATGTATGACTTCGCAAGAGCCTACGACCTGAGCCGTGCAGGTGGAGTAGGTGGTAACTGTATTTTCTCAAATAAATATGATAGCCAGAAATGGGAAGGTAACTCTTTTATTGCCAGTGGCTATGCCGATATAAACCTGACAAGCGACCTGACATTGACAGTGAATGGTAATGCTTACGATTACGAACGCAAGTACACATATATCAAAAGTCCTTTTGTCGATTATTATACGGATTCTTCGGATAACGGTTATTTGTCAAAGGCCGATACGCGTAATTTTACCTATAATACCCAGCAGTTGCTGAACTACAACAAGCAATTTGGCAAACATGACGTGGGAGTCATGGTCGGTCATGAATATTATAATTATAAACAAGAGTATCTGGATGCTTCAGGTTATAACTTCGGGATCGATGGTACACATGAACTTGCCACTTGCCTGAACTTGAATAATACAGCCTCTTCTTATACCAGGTCATATAATAATGAAGGTTACTTCTTCCGTGCGATGTACAACTACGATGCGAAATACTTCGGTTCGGTATCTTATCGTCGTGATGCTTCTTCCAACTTTGCGAAAGATAATCGTTGGGGTAACTTCTGGTCGGTCGGTGGAGCATGGTTGATCTCTAAAGAAAAATTCTTCCATTCAGACTGGGTGAATTCATTAAAGATCAAAGCTTCTGTAGGTTCTCAGGGTAACGATAATATTGGTGAGTACATTGGCGATATATTATATGCCGACTCTTATACGATCGTAAATAACGATAATGAAGTGGCTTACCAGTGGCGTCATAAAGGTTCTAAAGACATTACCTGGGAAACCAATACGAACTGGAATGCCGGTGTTGAATTTGATCTGTTTAAAGGACGTCTGAGTGGTAGTCTGGATTATTTCTACCGCAAAACGACCGATATGTTGTTTTCTTTGAACACGCCGCCTTCAATTGGTTACACAAGTTATTATATCAACTTGGGTGATATGCGTAATGCCGGTCTTGAACTGGTACTGCAGGCAACGTTGGTTAGCAATAAGGATTTCAACTGGAATGTCAACTTCAATATTTCCCATGTGAAGAACAAGGTATTAAAATTGCCGAACGAGATCAAGAAAACGAATGTGGAAGGCCATGACGGTTATGTCAACCTGGATAAGTCTTTTGTGTCCAAATATAAATATTTTGTAGCCGAAGGTCTTTCCTTGTATACCTGGTACTTACCTAAGTTTGCCGGTCTCGACTCTGAAACAGGTGAATCTCTTTTCTACAAAGATATTATTGATGATGCAGGCAATGTAACAGGTCAGGAAACAACCAAAGATGCAAGCCAGGCTACCGATTATTTGATCGGCGATGCCCTTCCTTCTTTCTACGGTGGTTTGGGGACGTCTCTTTCGTATCGCGGATTTGATTTCTCTATCAATATGAACTATCAATTGGGTGGTAAAGCGTATGACTATACTTACCAGACATTGATGCATACTGGAGGTACGACAGCTACTACATGGCATCAGGATATTTTTAAAGCATGGACTCCGGAGAATACGAATACAAATGTTCCGCGTTTGTTGTTTACTGAAAAATATTCTCAGAGTGCCCGTTCGGATCGCTTCATTACGAATGCCAGTTATCTGAATGTCCAGAATATCAATTTCGGATATACATTGCCCTCCAACCTGGTACAACAGTACAATATCCAGAACATACGTGTTTATCTCTCTTGTGAGAATCCGTTCTACTTCTCTGCACGCCAGGGATTCGATCCTCGCTATACATTGAAGGGGTATACCAATCCGGAGCTTTATTCTCCGATACGTACTATTTCAGGAGGTATTTCATTGACATTCTAAACATTTAAAGGAAAACATCATGAATAAATATAAGATATTACTAGCAGCTGTTGCTATTATGGGTTTTAGTAGCTGTGTGGAGGATAAGCTATCAACCGAATATGTGCTGGACGAGCAAATCCAGGCATCTGAATCGGCATTGGAAGGGATGATAAATTCCATCTATACTTCGATGGTGGGATACAAAAACGACGATGGCGGTGTTGAAATGATTTCTTACGGTAGTCTGCGTGGTATGCTGGAGCATAGTACGACTCAGTTGGTTTGCTCCGGATCGAACGGATATAACACAATGGGGGCCTGGTGTAATGGTTCTGTTAGTGCTACGGGGTCTAACCGTGGTATTTATCCTTCTTACATCTATTATGGCTATATCAAGAATGTAAATGATATTATTGGCCTGATCGATGTAAACGATTTGGATGATACTAAAAAAACATATTTGGGTATCAGCTACGCTTACCGTGCACTTTATTATATGGAACTGGTTCAGATCATGGAATATAAGAAACCGACCGATAGCCGTTATAACTATGTGGATCCGGAAAAAGACCTGACTAACCTGGGTGTGCCTATCATTACGGAGAAAACGACCTCCGATGAGGCCACCAATAATCCGCGTGCGACGGTTGATGAAGTGTACGACCTGATCCTGAGCGATTTGAAGCAGGCGGAAACTTATTTGGACGGATATACCCGTACTGATAAAATACAACCGAATCTTTCTGTTGTGTATGGTTTGTATGCCCGTGCTTATTCCAATCTGGCTTCCCGTGTAAATACATCTGCTACTTATAAGGATGAGGCTGCTTATTGGCAAAAAGTCAACGAATATGCCGATAAGGCTATTTCGACTTCCGGCTGTGTTCCGTTGACAGAGGCTGAATGGGTGGACCCGGCAAACGGATTCAACAACCGTAACTCTCAGAATTCATGGATGTGGGCTACTTCTATTTCTGAAGGTAATACCACTGCTGCGACTGCAGATGATGGCTCTTTCTCTTTTGCCATGATCTTCGGTACAGAAACAAACTTCTCCGTTTACGGATGGCGCGTAGGTCGTTCGTTGGATCGTAAATGGTACGAACGTCTTTCCGATAACGACTTTCGTAAGAAGTCATGGTTAGCTCCTAACTTCTTCTATGAATCGAAGAATCAGAAAGAGGGAGAACCATATCTGGTGGAAAAAGATGCCGAAGGTAAGTTTATCAATAATAAATGGAATCTGAAGGATGACAATACAAGTACCACTCAGGAGGATTGGGCTGATCAGTATTCCGGTTATGGTTCTGATAAATATCAGTATAAGTTGAACAGTTCCGGTTCCTGGATCCGTTCACGTATCAATGTCTCTATGGGCTTCCAATCATGGCCATGGTTGTATGTAAATATCAAGTTCCGGCCGCATAATGGAAACTACAATACCCATACGATCGGTGGTGCGGTAGATTATCCGATCATGCGTGTCGAAGAAATGCATTTCCTGAAAGCGGAAGCAGCTCTTCATACCTCAGGTGTTCCTGCTGCTGTTCAGGCTTTGGAAGAGATCGTAAAAACACGTAACAACTCTTATACCTGCAAGGCAACTACAGCCACTGACTTCCTGGACGAATATGTATTCCAAAAAGGTATCGAGTTCTGGGGGGAAGGCATCAACTATTTCGATGCTAAACGTCTGGAAGTAGGTATCCACCGTGCATACCGTGGAAATAATTGCGAACGTTACCAGCATTGTATTGATATGGATGGTGTATATGTAGGCTGGACTCCGGGCTGGAACCAGGCTGAACTGAATGCTAACCGCGACATTTATTTCTATAATAACCCGTACACATCGCCGGCTACTTACTACGTCTATAAATCAAATGATGATTTAAGACCGTATTATGGCTCCGAGATTACAGAATAAGAGGGATTGATTAAAAAAGTAAAGGGGGGATGCCGGATTTTAACTGGCATACCCCCTTTTTATGATAGGTTTACTTCTGAAAAATATGAGCTTTTCCTCCATATTTAGCCTTGTTCCTTCGCACGGAATGCCAGTGCATACATACGCATCTGTTTGACCATGGCTACCAGGCCGTTTGATCGGGTAGGGGAAAGATGTTCTTTCAGGCCGATCTGTTCGATAAAATAAAGGTCGGTATCTAAAATCTCTTGTGGTGTGTGACCGGACAGAACATTGATCAACAGCGATACGATCCCTTTTACTATTACGGCATCGCTTTCGCCCTTGAACAGTATCTTACCGTCTTCATAGTCCGCCTGGAGCCACACACGGCTTTGGCAACCTTCGATCAGGTTACTTTCTGTTTTATACTTTTCTTCCAGCGGGGGAAGTGAGTTGCCTAAATCGATCAGCAACGCATACTTGTCCATCCAGTCGTCAAAGGCTGAGAACTCTTCAATAACATTGTCCTGAAGTTCGTTGATAGTCATCGTTGTATTATTATTTCTTTTGTCTGTTATATACTACTTCCAGCACCGTTTGCCCTACGGCTTTGAGGGTTTCGCGGTCGATATTCTCCATATTGTCTTTTTGCGTATGCCAATACCAACCGAAACCGTGGTCACTTTCCGGGTCATAGTTGATAATGTCGATGCAAGGAATATTGCGGCCTTTGATTACATACTCATGGTCGTCTGTGATGGCACCGCCGGTTGCATTGATAAAGTATTTGCCGTATCCCAGGTTACGGGCTGTACTCCAAACCATTTCGACAATGTTGCCCGCTTTGCTTAGAGAGAGTTGCTCTTTGAAGAATGTTGCATTTTTGGCTCCAACCATGTCGAGCAGGATACCGAAGTCGGCACGATAGTTCGGTACATGAGGGTTCTTTGCCCAGAACTGGGTTCCAAGACACCAGGTATCGGGTTTGTATTCGTCAACGAATTCGGGAGTACCGTAATCTTCGGCATCAAAGAAAATGATGTCGACACCTATTCCCGGATCTTTCTGTCCGATCTGGCGGGCTATTTCGAGCAATGCACCTACGCCGCTACCTCCGTCGTCGGCTCCGTCGATCGGTTTCCGGTAATTAGCCGGATCGGGATCGTGGTCTGAATAAGGACGCGAATCCCAGTGGGCGAAGAGTAAGATTCGTTTACTATTGTCCGGATTAAAAGAGCCGATGATGTTCTTGGCTTCCAATCCTGTATTGTCGTATGCGGTAAGAGTTGCTTCCTGTTCGTAGACTTTGGCTCCGAACCGTTTCAGTTCTGATGCCAGATAGTTGCCACAAGCTTTATGTGCTTCACTATTCGGGACACGAGGGCCGAATTTAACCTGATTCTCTACATAAGTGTAGGCGCTGTCGGCGTTGAAAGAAGGCGTATTTGTTGCAGGCACAGCCTGACTGACTGTTGTATTTTCGTGTTGCTGATTCTTGGCCTGGCTGCATGCCATCAGTGAACAAGCCAGCAGTGTTATATATAAAATATGCATCATCATCTGTTTAGATTATCTTTTATCCATTATAGGCAGCCTGTACACGCGACATAATCCGCATCAGGTTGCCACCCCATATTTTTGCGATATCGTTTTCACTGTATCCCTCTTTGAGAAGTCTAACGGTGATGTTTATCAGTTCATTGCTAGCCCGGCAACCGATCAGTTCACCGTCACCGTCGAAATCAGAACCGATACCCACATGGTTGATACCGATCAGGTCGACAATATGATTGATGTGGCGGACAGCATCGGTAAGGGAAGCCTTTTCTGCCTCTTCGTTGATGAATCCTTTATACAGGCAGATCTGTACGACTCCTTGTTTGGCGGCCAGCGCTTTCAACTGACTGTCGGTGAGGTTGCGCGGATGGTTACACAAGGCACGGGCCGAAGAGTGGGAGGCGATGATCGGTTGTTTGCTGAACTCCAATGCATCGTAAAACGTACTTTCGGCTGCGTGTGATATATCTACCAGTATCCCCAACCGGTTCATTTCGGCCACGACCTCTTTCCCGAAAGGACTCAAGCCACCCCATTCCGCTTCGCCGCGGGCAGAGTCGCATATATCGTTGCTGCCATTGTGGCAAAGCGTGATATAGCTGACTCCCAGCTTTTTGAAACGGGATATATTGTTGAGGTCTTTACCGATGGCATAACCGTTTTCCAGTCCCAGCATGATCGTTTTCTTTTCGGCATATTTCGTTACCCATACTTCCTGCGGGGTGTGGGCTATGTTCATTCTGCCCCGATTTATTTCCATCTGGCGATGGATTTCCTGCAGGCGGTCAATAGCATAATCCGTAGCTTTCCGTAATGACTCGTCATCGCGTTTCCCTTGCGGAATATAGGCCACCATGATGGCAGAGTCTACCAGTCCTTCTTCCATGAATGGTAGGTTAACCTTTCCACCTTCCTTCTTTCCAATATTGAACTGGCCGGGGAAGATCATCGGTGTATCGGTATGCGAGTCGAGTATCACATTCCGTTGGTGGATGCGTTTGGCTTCTTTGAACAAACGGGCGGATTCAACATGATGCCTGAATAGTTCCAGCATCAATTCGTCGCCGTAGGAGGCCATTGCTTCCGGATGCCATTGTACGCTAAATATTTCTTTTTCCGGATGTTCCATCGCCTCATTGATGCCGTCGGGAGCTACAGCTGTTTCCTTGAATTCGGGAGCTACTTCTTTCACTGCCTGGTGATGAACGGAGTTGATCTGTATATCCGGTTCTTTTTTCAGTATTTCGAAAAGACGGGAAGATGTATCGGTGATCCTGGCGGAATGTGAAGCCTGTTCGCGGGGCATTGCCTGGCTATGTTTGAGTACGCCGCCTTCGTGCTGCGAATAGATGTCCTGGTAAACCGAGCCGCCGAAAGCGACGTTGATAAGTTGATGACCACGGCAGATGCCCATGATCGGTAACTGGCGGTTGGCGGCCAGTCTGAGCAGGATCAGGTCGAACTCGTCACGGTATGTATCCACATCCTGCAACTGAGGTATCGGCTCTTCCCCGATATAAAGCGGATTGAGATCTCCGCCACCACTCATCAGTAACCCGTCCAGACCGGATACGATGGCTGTAAGCGCTTCCATATCTGTTATCACTGGGATCAGCACCGGAGCACCTCCCGCCTGCAATACGGATTGTACGTATGTCTCGGCTATACAGGAAAGTCCGTCTCTCCGGTTTGAAGATATTCCTATGCGGGGAGGCTGAAGTTTTTCTTTCTTTGGTGTAAAGTTGTCAACTTCCCTGTATAAGGCTTCTAAACTCGGACGACGGACTTGATTATTCATAACAAAACTATTTTAGTTGACATTTAACGATTGACAGTTGACAGTTCTTTATATCTGTCCACTGTCATCTGTCCACTGATTAAGCGTCAATGTTTGCGTAAGTTGCATTCTCTTCGATAAACTCGCGGCGCGGACCTACTTCTTCGCCCATTAACATAGCGAATATCTGATCAGCCTCGGCTGCGCTATCGATTGTGATCTGCTTCAGTGTACGGTTGTCCGGATTCATTGTCGTATCCCATAACTGGTGATCGTTCATTTCTCCCAAACCTTTGTATCGCTGAGTATGGATCTGATTTTCATTACCGGCGGCATATCTGTCGATAAATGACTGACGTTGCTGTTCTGTCCAGCAATATTCTTCTACTTTTCCTTTTTTACAGAGGTAAAGAGGAGGGGTAGCCAGGTAAACATATCCGTTATCGATCAGTGCGCGCATTCTGCGGAAGAAGAAAGTCAGGATCAAAGTGGCAATGTGGCTTCCGTCCACGTCGGCATCGGTCATGATGATCACCTTGTGATAACGAAGCTTGCTCAGGTTCAACTCCTTCGGGTCTTCCTCAGTACCTATAGTAACACCCATGGCACGGAAGATGTTCTGAATTTCTTCACTTTCGAAGATTTTATGATCCATCGCTTTCTCTACGTTCAGGATTTTACCGCGAAGCGGAAGGATAGCCTGGAACACACGGTCGCGGCCCTGTTTAGCTGTACCCCCTGCAGAGTCCCCTTCGACAAGGAACAATTCGCAGATGGAAGCGTCTTTCGAAGAGCAGTCGGCCAGCTTGCCGGGAAGTCCTCCACCGGTCATCGGCGATTTGCGCTGAACCAGTTCGCGTGCTTTACGGGCTGCCTGACGGGCCTGTGCTGCCAGAACAACCTTGTCGACGATTATTTTTGCTTCTTTCGGATGCTCTTCCAGATAGTAGCCCAGTGCTTCACCGATTGCCTGATCTACGGCACCAGTCACTTCGCTGTTACCCAATTTTGTCTTTGTCTGTCCTTCAAACTGCGGTTCGGCTACCTTGATAGAGATAACGGCGGTCAGACCTTCACGGAAGTCATCTCCCTGGATCTCTACTTTTGCTTTTTCCAGCAATTTGGAGTCTTCTGCATATTTCTTCAAGGTACGTGTCAGACCACGGCGGAAACCGGCCAGGTGCGTACCTCCTTCAATTGTGTTGATATCGTTTACATACGAGAACACGCTTTCGTTGAAAGAAGTGTTGTATGTCATCGCCACTTCAACGGGAATACCCTGCTTTTCAGTTACGATATGGATCACGTCGGGGATCAGGGATTCTTTGGAACGGTCTACATAGCGAACGAATTCCTTCAAACCTTCTTCCGAACGGAACAGATCTGACTTGTAGGTGCCGTCTTCCTTCGTTACACGTTTGTCCGTTAATGTCAGGTTGATGCCTGCATTCAGGAAGGCTAGTTCGCGTAAACGGGTTGCTAATATTTCATATTTGTATTCGGTAACGGTAAAGATGCTGTTATCCGGCTTGAAAGAGATCGTTGTTCCCGTTGTTGTTGCTTCACCAACGACTTCTACATCATGTAAAGGTTTTCCACAAGAGAATTCCTGCATGTGTATTTTCCCTCCCCTGCGAACTTCCGCTTTCAGGTAAGTGGAAAGAGCATTCACACAAGATACGCCCACACCATGCAAACCTCCGGATACCTTATAAGTCCCTTTGTCGAACTTACCTCCGGCATGTAGCACTGTCAGAACAACTTCCAGAGCTGATTTGCCTTCTTTCTCATGAATATCTACCGGTATACCACGACCGTCGTCCGTTACTGTGATAGAGTTGTCCTCGTTTATTACTACGTCGATCTGAGAACAAAATCCGGCTAGTGCTTCGTCGATAGAGTTGTCGACAACTTCATACACCAGGTGATGTAGACCTTTTTCGCTGATATCGCCAATATACATGGCCGGTCTTTTCCGTACCGCTTCTAACCCTTCAAGTACCTGAATACTGTCCGCAGAGTACTCTCCGGAAGTATTCTTAATTTCTTCACTCATGAGTTTCTATCCTTTAAAATCACTAATTATCTATATCTCTAAAAATGCTAACAAATGTAGTGAAAATAATTGACTTAGCAGGTAAAAGTAGTGTGAAAATAGCAAAAAAACGGGGTGTGAAAAGACATGACAAAGCGGTCGGATTATAATTAACCCGACCGCTTCTAAAGTAGCCCATAGGGGAATCGAACCCCTCTTTCAAGAATGAAAATCTTGCGTCCTAACCGATAGACGAATGGGCCGCAATTATTCCTTATGCAAGCTTGTTAACGTGCTTTGTCAGTTTAGATTTCAAGTTGCTAGCCTTATTCTTGTGAATAACGTTTTTCTTAGCAAGCTTATCCAACATAGAGCACACCTTAGGTAACAGAGCCTGAGCTTCGTTCTTGTCTTCAGTTGCACGCAGTACACGCATCGCATTTCTAGCTGTTTTAGCATGATATCTATTCTGCAAACGTCTTGCGTTAGTCTGTCTGATCCTTTTGATTGATGACTTGTGATTTGCCATTTCTTAGCTATTCTTTATTGAATTTTTAATTTTGTTTATTGTAGCCCATAGGGGAATCGAACCCCTCTTTCAAGAATGAAAATCTTGCGTCCTAACCGATAGACGAATGGGCCATCATGTCAAAGTTCTCACTTTCAGCGCTCTGGGATTGTTGATTTCCCGATTGCGAGTGCAAAGATAGATGTTCTGTCTGAACTACCAAAACATTTCAGAGGAAAATTTAATAGAATACAACGTTTTAACTTCTATTTAGAACCTATATCCTGCAGGTGTATTTCCAGTGCCTTAACGGAAATATTTATTTCCCAGATACATACACATAGCGATGCGGCTAAAAGTAATAAGGCGATTCCGAATATCCATGCAGCGATAATTTGCCATGAAATATAGATGAAGAACATGGAAATTACACAAAGCAGCAGGCTGAGTATGCCGAGTATTTGCATAGAGCGGGTCAGATAAAGCCGTTTACGAAGGTTGGCTATCTGTGCAAAATCTTTCGGATCGTGCGATTGTTGATGCTTTTCTTTTAATGCCCGCACAACACTGGCATACGACAGGAAGCGGTTGGTATAAGCCAGCAATATGAGTGATATGGCTGAAAATAGAAGTGATGGGGTAGTTAGATCCAACATAATTAATAATGTATTTATACTATTATAACCTGCAAATATCGTAAATAGTTTGTTGTTTTGTATCTTTGTCTGCCATAAAGAGGTGAGATTATGTTATGTAAAACGCGCGGGATTGTCCTGCATGCTATTCCATACAACGATAAATATTCTATTATATATATGTATACGGAGGCTTTCGGACGGGCCTCTTATCTGGTGGCACGCAACCGGGGAAAGAAATCGACTGTGTCTAAAGCGCTGTTCATGCCGCTGTCTGTCTTGGAGATGGAAGTGGAGCATCTGAATAAACGTGACCTGCATCGTATCCGCGAGACGAAGTTATGTTATCCTCTGACCGAACTGTTCTGTAATCCGGTGAAGAACGTATTAGCACTGTTCCTTTCCGAGGTGTTATTCCGGGTCGTGAAGGATACGGAACCGGACCCGCGACTTTTCAATTATCTGTATGAATCGATACATTTGCTGGAATACGCCGATAAAGGAGTAGCAAACTTTCATCTGGTATTCCTGCTTCGCCTACTTCATTATCTGGGAATTTATCCGAATGCCGATTCTTTCTCTTCCGGCTGCTATTTCGATATGCAGAACGGTGTTTTTATTGACCGTATCCCTATGCACCGGCATTATTTGAACCGGGAGGAGAGTCAGGTCTTTGCTCGTCTATTGAAAATCAGTTTCGAAAATATGTCGCTTTATTCTTTTTCCCGGCAGGACAGGGTAGGAGTAATCAACCGTATCGTTGAATATTACCGCTTGCATTTACCGGAATTTCCGGAAATAAAATCCCTCTCAGTGATGCAAAGTCTTTTTGATTAATCAGATTACTGTCCGAATACTTGCCAGTTTAAGGAAAAGATTATACTTTTGCCCCCACTTTGTATAAAGTTGCCCCTGTAGTTCAACGGATAGAATAGATGTTTCCTAAACATTAGATAGCAGTTCGATTCTGCTCGGGGGTACCAAAAACGTGTTTTTAAAGTTAAAAGGGTTCGAAAGTAACATAGTCGTCACCCAGATAGCCGGATAATTCATCATAGTATATATGTAGATCGTCAAAGTAAATATAGTCTCCGTTATCATATTCCATATAAATAGAGCCATAGTAGTCATCATTCCATTCCCAATAGAAAGTATATTTAGATTCTTTGAAATCACCGGGATAATCGCTGAAATAGCGTATGATACTTTCCTGTCCTCTGCCGTCTGAATGGAAAATAAGTCTTTGTTCGCAGTAATATCCGTCAACATCGTAATAGTCATCCCACCATCCGGTGCCATTGCAAAGAATATATTCCGGATCGTCTATATGATCGAATGGCTTGTCTACACAGCTATTAAATCCGCAAAGTATGGTTAACAGGAATATCAGGCTGAGTATATTTGTCTTTTTCATAACGGTTATATTTAATAATAGCACAAATATAACCGTTGTTTTCTAAATAATGCCATCCTTCCCCTTCAATAACATTTAATTAAGGAAGAGAAAGGATAGATATTAAGTTATTCCGCAGGCAACTCCTTGTCTTCCGTTGCATCCCATTTTCCGTTATCTCCGATCGTTAACTGGAATGTGTTATCTGGATCATCTGTTTGTGGTCTTGTATATAAGACTCCGGTGTAGCGGATCATTTTATTAAGTATAGGGAAGATATCAGAGATTGTTCTTGTGCGCATAACCATATTACTTATATCCGTAGAAGTAAGAACTACCGATATTTTTGTATCTCCACCAGGAATAAAAGACAGGAATGAATGAGAGGTGCCGGATTGCAATTTCTCTTCTTCTGTGAATGAGTGGATCAAGTGATACGGAGCGGGGGAGATAATTCCTTTTCCGGTTTGTATATTGAAACATCCCGGATAGTTGTCGGCTGTTAATTCAAATGTCTTGATATCGTCCGGTACAGGATCGGACGCACGGAATTCTATCTTGCCAATGATCCGTTTCAAGGATATGTATTCATTGGTTGCTTCATTTTGCCCGACGATAAGATCTTCAGAATGATAGAAAGAGTCTGACACTTCATCGAAAGACAGGATATTCTCTGAAAAGATAATATCTTCAGAACTGTGGGCTAAAAAACAAACCTGATAGCTTCCTGCCGCCAGGGTATCGTAAACAATACCGAAATCTTCCCCGGAATCTATATTATATGTACGATGTCGGATCGGTTCTTCCGGATTGTCCTGTTTGAACACAACATATTCTATGCGGGAACATAAATCACTCAGTTCCTTTTCGGAAGTATCTTCATCGGGAACAGTCGGTTCGGGAACCGTGTTAGGCGGCATACTGCGTGTAAGAGGGAACGGGAGTATCTCCTTTTGTAGTTGAACACTAAATTGCACCGGAAATAAATTCTGTACAATTTCAATTTCGTCCGAAGCCGGACTACTACAACCTGCAAACCAGAATATGCAGGCTAATGCATACAAGTCTTTCTTTTTCATAGTGAAGGAATTGTTAATGATAAAATCTACACAAAGAAAATACTTATTTTGGAATTTAAAAAATATTAAGGGGTTAATTCCTTGTTTATGGTTGGAACTTTCCTAGTTTTGTGGAAAACAGACTCAATGTAATAACCTTAAAATTAAAAGAGAATGGCACGTCCTGTAACATTATGCACCCTACAATGGGGTGATTTACCTCTCGAAACAGTTTGCGAAAAAGCGAAAGCTTTCGGATACGACGGATTGGAATTGGGTTTACCCAACCATCTGGATGTTCGTCGAACAGATCAGGCCTATTATGACGGTATAAAAGAACTGTTGGCTAAATATGACCTGAAGCTTTTCTGTATCTCCATCCATCTGATCAGTCAGGCGGTTTGCGATAATATCGACCAGCGGCATAAAGCAGTGCTTCCCGATTGTATTTGGGGAGACGGCGAACCGGAAGGTGTGCGCCAGCGTGCAGCCGAATATATGGTGCAGACAGCCCATGCGGCAAAAGCATTGGGTATCGATGTGGTTGCCGGATTTACCGGTAGTCCGATTTGGCAATGGCTTTATTCATTCCCCCCTGTTACGAATCAGATGATTGAAGATGGTTATGCTGACTTCGCCCGTCGTTTTACCCCGATCATGGATGAATATCAGAAGTTGGGTATTCGCTACGGCCTGGAGGTACATCCTACGGAAATAGCTTTCGATACCTATTCTGCCCGTAAGGCATTGGATGCGTTGAATAATCATCCTGCTTTCGGTTTCAATTATGACCCGAGCCATCTGGGCTATCAGGGCGTAGATTATGTAGATTTTATCAACCAGTTCCCCGACCGTATTTTCCATGTTCACATGAAAGATGTTTACTGGAGCGATACCCCGAAACAGATCGGCGTATTCGGTGGTCACTCAACCTTTGGAGACTCCCGCCGCTATTGGAATTTCCGCAGCATGGGACGTGGTAGGATTTGTTTCGAAGAAATTATCCGTGCCCTGAACGATATCAATTACCAGGGGCCGTTGTCAGTAGAATGGGAAGATAGCGCGATGGATCGCGAACACGGTGCACGTGAATCCTGCCAGTTCGTTAAGCAGGTGGATTTCCAGCCTTCGGGGTATGCGTTCGATGCTTTCTTTGATAAGAAATAAGAATTGTAAATAGCCGGAAAAAGGAATAATGGAGGAAAGGCAGGGTGAAACCGATAAAAAAAGTACCTTTGCGAAGAAGATACAAAAAGGTTTAACCATGGCAGGTAGTAATAATGAAATAGTAGTCTCCCATACATCAGACTTTATCAGGGAAATAAAGCATATCATTGATGCAGGTAAAAACACGGCATACGCGGCTGTGAATGCGGCAATGATTACGACTTATTGGAATATAGGTAGGCGCATTGTGGAGGAAGAACAGCACGGAAAAGAACGTGCCGAATATGGTAAGGAACTAATCAAAATGCTTGCCCATGAACTGACGCATGAGTATGGAAGCGGATTCAGCCAGCGTTATCTGGCCTATTTCCGCAAATTCTATGTTACTATCCCTGACATGTCAATTTTGCAAACGCGTTTGCAAAATCTGAAATGGTCGCATATTCTCACCACATTGCGAGTGGGCGATGAAGTTGCTATACGTTGGTATTTGGAAAACGCTTCGCAACAAATGTGGAGCGTACGCACATTAAGTCGGAATATTTCGACGCAATATTATGAGCGGCATTTCAAGCAACCGGCATTGTCCGAAGAGAATGTGAAAGCGACTGTTCCGCAAAAAGAAGAAATTCTGAAAAATCCGTTGATGGCGGAATTCCTTGGCTTTAAACCCGATAAAAGTTTTTCGGAACGCGACTTGGAGTCAAGTATTATCACTCATTTGCGGGATTTCCTGATGGAATTGGGACGGGGTTTTGCCTTTATTGCCCGACAACAACATATCCGCACGGATGCAGAAGATTATTTCATAGATCTCGTGTTCTACAATGTGGTGCTGAAATGCTATGTACTTGTGGACTTAAAAGTCGGCAAGATAACCCATCAGGATGTAGGGCAGATGGACATGTATGTGCGTATGTACGATGAATTGAAACGAACGGAAGGTGATAATCCAACCATAGGAATTGTGCTTTGCTCGGAAACAGATGCTGACATTGCACGCTATTCCATTTTGAAAGGCAACGAACAGATATTTGCTACTAAGTATAAGCTTTACTTACCTACGGAAGAACAGTTGCGATGTGAAATAGAACGGCAGAAAGAACTTTATCTGCTGCAACAGTCTGATCCGAAAGACTGATCATGTAGAACTCTTTCCGTAATATACTGTTTTTTCCCCGCTGAAACAACATGAAACGTCTATTATCAGAGGTGTAGTTTTTACTGCACCTCTTTTTTTGTGGTTGTAAAAAGTGGTTTGACAAAATGACACTAGTATAGCGACTAATCGGGATTAATATAGCGGGTAATTGAAATTAGTATTACGACTAATATTTTTTAACATACTAAAGGGAAAGCAAAAATCTGAAATAAGAAACAAATAGTAACTTTGTGAAACAACAGAAAAAGGTGGCTCGACTGCCGGATTAATATCCGGTGGCCGGGCCTTTTTGTTTACATCGATCAGTTTACCTTAAATCGAAACATCTTCATTGCTTGTGCACCGTATTGTTAACCTTCGGTGCTTCAAGTGTAGAACAACTTAAAAAAAGAAAGACTCATGGAGTATAGAATAATCAAATTCGGAATATATGCGTCGGTAAGTAGCAGTATGCTTTTCTTATCCGGCGGCGTTACAGATCATAACAGTTTTACTAATCATAACAAATAAATAAAAAATAAGCATATGAGTATAATTATGAACCGAGTATACGGCCATACAGAACTGGCCATACTGTATTTTCCTAGAATATTAGCAAAATCGGCCTCTTCGCAGCTGTCTTTGTGGATCAATCGTGATGAAGATCTATTAGCAGAGTTGAAAAAAGCGGGTTATAAAAAAGGCCAGCGTATGTATACACCTCGTCAGGTAGCGATCCTGAGAGATCACTTAGGTGACCCCGAAACATGGAAAGGATGTTAAAACAGAAACAATAATTAATGAAGCATTTAGGGCAATAGCAAAAAAAGCCGTAGATTAACTCTATTTTAACAGATGTACGTGCGCGTACATCATATATGTATATAAATTAGAGAAAATACAGGTATAAGGTGCATGATAATGCATTGAAGTTATATAAAACAAAAGGTGAAGCTGAAAAATGGAGTGGCTAGGAAAAACGATCGTTTTAATTCGTCAACAAAGTTACTCATAGTTTCTAAACCGCCAAAGAAATCAATAAAATTCTTTTCCTTCCTATCTTCTTTCTTATCAATAGAATACGAAAGTCTGTACAAAAAACCCGTTTTGAATTACGAACAGATCATGATCAAAACAAAATGACTAGAAAAAACGATCCTTTTAGCTCGTCATTTAACAAATGGCAACACTTTTGATCGGGTGAACAGGCTTTTAAGTAACACTATTATTAATATTAAATTTTAAATTATGAACAAAAAGTTTTCTACACTTATGGCTGTCTTCCTGGCAGCCGGTGCTACGTTTACTGTAGAGGCTGGGGTGGTGAAAGTTACTACGCCGGTTAATGGTAGACAGTATGTGATTGGAGTGGAAGATGCAGGTTTAGCGAACGGTGCATTTTCAGCAAATACACAAATCTTGAATGCGAATTCAGGTAAAGGTGGAGTAGAAGCAGCTGTCGCATTAAAAAATGCTACAAAAGTTGATGGTTTTACACAGTGGTTCTTTAATTCTACTACTACTGATGAATATCGTGTCTCTTTAGAGGCTTCAGCTAAGTATTTGGCTGCAAGTTCTACTACAGCAATGACGATTACGGCGGGAACGGAGTCTACTGATATTGCCAAAGATACTTGGAAAGTAAATAGTAAAAAATTTGGTGCAGCTTTTGCAGGGACTACTACTGTTGCTTGTACTGACCAAATTACATTTACTCCTGGTGTGGGTAATGCTGGAACAGTTGCTTTGAGTACATCTGGTAGTGACATCAGTTTTTACGCTGAAAACTACGACGAAGCAGCCGAAACTATTAGCGGCATGACCTTCAATCTGAAGAACTCTGTTGCTGCTGATGAATATGTATTCATCAAGATTGGTGATAAGTTTGTTTCTGTGGCAGCTGATGGTTCTACTGTTGAAATGGTATCTGCTGATGCATTGAAAACAACAGAAGGTAAATTCAGAGCTACATTTAAGGTTTCCGGTACTACTAAGTACCAGGCTGTAGCGGCAACAAATCAGACAAATAGCTTTTTGAAAGCAGGTGTTAGTGCTGGAAATGGCTTGTCATTAGATGCTACAGCTTCAGCTACTGAATTTTTCTTTGATAACTCAACTACCTACATCGGTCAGAAAGGTGCAAGCATGTACACTGCTACCGGTGCTGCTAATTATGTAAATGAAGAAGGTAAAACAACAGCGGTTGGCGTAACTACTCCTGATCAACGTCCGGAAGTAAAGATATACGAATCATCAAACATATTGAAGGCAGCCGATGGTTCTTCAACAAATCCGCTTGTTTCTGCAGAAAACTTTGTTAGTGGTGGCAAGTATTTATTGTCAAGTGATGGAACAAACTTCCAGAAGGTAACAGCTGTTGCTGCTGGAACAGGTGTTGTTACTCTTGCTGCAACAACTACTATTGACGAAGATGCAATGTGGGAAGTAAAACAGACTGTTGATGCTTCCGGCAACTATTCTTATACATTCTATAATGTAGGAAAGAAAGCTTATTTGAAATTGACATCAGGTTCAACTACTTATAATTCAGGTATTGAAGAACAGGGTTATACAGGTGGTTTTGTATTGGTGGCTGCTGGAACAAATACAGCTTTGAGCCAAAATGGAAATGTTGCTGCAACTCTTGCAACTTTAGCTTTAACAGATGCAAAACAGCTTTTCGGTCTTTACGATGCCGGTTCAGCTCCTTATACAAATACTGAATTAGCCGCTTTGGAAAATGGCGCATTCTCAATGACAATCGCTATCGACAAAGATAATGTAGGGAAAAAGACGATCAAAGGAGCAGATGTTTTTGCTGGTTCTTTGACTCCGGTTGCAGCTAGTGCAAATGTAACTCGTTTCCAACTGAAAGATGCTGATGGTAAATATATAGTATTAGCTAAGAAACAAGCTTGGGGCGTTAGCGATTTGAATGGTACATCCAACAGAGGATTGAAGTTTGTAAAAGTAGCTGCTGCTGATAAAGATAAAGCTGATTACTATTCTTGGTTTGAAATCGGTTATCCGATGGTAACAGGTAAAACTTATGAAGAACTGATCGTTAATGTATATGCTGCTTCTACAGGTGGTACTTCCGAAGGTCGTCTGTTTATCTCTGAAGTAGATAAAAACTATTATCTGACTGTTACTCAGACATTGGCTTCAGGCGAAGCATGGGCTTATGTTCAAACAGGTGGAAGCACATTAGTAAATCTGAAAACATTCCTTCAGAAAGGCAAGTTCTACACAGTTGCTCAGGTAAATGAAGATTATCAGATTGAAAAAGTATTAGGCACTTCTTTGTCTGGCGAAGCTGCATTGTTAGATAAGGGTGCTGTTCAGATGGATCAACCGGAAGGACAGTGGGCTGCTTCTGTAGATGCTAGCGGTAAATTGGTTCTGACCAACCGTGAAAGTCTGAAAGCTTATGATAAGTTAGGTATCCTTTACGGAACTGACAAAGACGACGTTTATAAAAACGGTGACAAACTGTATCTGATCAAAGTTGTTGAAAAACACGCTGCTACCGATGGTTACGAAGCATGGACAAACAACCAACTGCGCGACGAACAATATACATTAGGATTCTATTCTAACGTATTAGGCGCTGCCGCTTATATGTCTGAAAATCATTCTAACAAGCATCTGATCGGTCTTGAAAAAGACATCAAAGAAGCTACCGCTTGGGACGTAAAAGCATTCGATGCTAAGAGAACAGACGATGCTCAGACTGACTCAGTTTACGTTGTCAGCGACCTGTATTTCTGGAACAAAGACAAGAAGGGCGGAGCCGACTGGGATATCGTAGCCGATACATTGAAAACTGTATCTTATAAGTTTATCAATGCTTCTAACGGTGAGCCTGTTAAGTTCAGCACTGAAGAAAATGCATACGTTTGTGATAAAGACAAAGATGTGGACGGTGCACCGCGTTTCGCAATCAAGAAGATGGCAGACGGTAAATATAATGTGGTAGCTGTAAAGGCTAATGCTGCAGCAGTAGATGCAGATAAGTATTATACTTTGGCAGGTAACAAATTGTATGGTGGTTTCTCTGTAGCTCAGGGTAATGTAAACGCAACAGGCATGTATAACAAGTCAGAAAACGACCTGGCTGTTATCGAAAAGACAGCTGCTCCTGAATACGTAAAACGTAGCATGGGCGACACGATCCGTATCTTCCGCGAAGGTGCAGACGCTTCTATCCTGTTTGAAAAGGGCGAATTCCTGGGTCTTGAAAACATCCACGAATTTACAAAGATGGCTCCGGCTATGTATGTCGACACTGCTTACTACAACCGTGGCACCAACAACCGTTGGCAGTATCTGCTGGGCGTAGAAATCGACCGCAAAGTAGTTAACGACGACTGTGGATACCCTTCACACGAAAAATTCCATGCCGACACAACTTACGGACGCTTCCTGGTGAACCTGGTAGACTCAGCAGAATTGTATAAGAAAACTCATCTGCACGACAACAAGTATGTAAATACTGAAGGTTTCGCAAAATTAGGTTTCGTAAAAGGTTTCCATACAAACGACACATTGGTAATCCAGCGCAACGGTGTATTGATCCCTGCCAAAGCAGATTCAATCTACATGGGTAGCAAAGATTTCAACGTAGCTAAGTTTGCTTTCCGTATCGTCGACCACGAAACGAATGCATTCAAGATTGAAACTCTTTACAAGAAATACTCAGATGGTCCTGCAGCTAAAGCTGATAAGTTAGGTTACTTGAAATGGATGAACGGTTTCGTAGTAGTTGTAAACGACATCAACAACGGCGATACATTCAACCTGGAAGCTGACCACAGCGCTCCTACAGCCAACGACAACATCAACGCAACTTCATTCGGTGTAACAACCCGCGAAGGTGAAGTAGTGATCACCGGTGCTGAAGGCAAGACTGTTACTATCAGTAACGTTTTGGGTCAGGTAGTTGCAACAGCCATGATTACTTCCAACGAAGCCACTATCTCTGTTCCTGCAGGTGTAGTAATCGTAGCCGTTGAAGGTGAAGCAGCTGTAAAAGCAATCGTAAAATAAGAAACTATTTATAATCAATAAATTTAAATTTGACTGCGCGGTGATATCGGACAAGAATCAACCAATTACCCCGTGAGGGCGAACAAGCGGTCGATATTAATACTAAAGTAATGAAATAAAGTTCTTCTGTTCTACCTCTGTGAAGAGCGAAAACAGACAAAAAGGTAAGCCGTTCCAACTAATTGGTTGGGGCGGCTTTACTTCGTTTATGACCTCATAACTTTTCTTTATAAGCTACGGCTGGATTTTCAGCAATTATAATTAACTTTGCGGTTGGTTGAAAAGTAAAAACTAAAGTATGAAGAAAATTAGAGCCGCCATCGTTGGATATGGCAACATTGGAAAGTATGTGTTAGAGGCCCTGGAGGCTGCTTCTGATTTTGAAGTGGCAGGTGTTGTACGTCGTAATCCGAATGACGTGCCGGACGAACTGAAAGCTTATACTGTGACTGACAGTATCACTAAGTTAGATAAAGTAGACGTTGCCATCCTTGCAACTCCTACACGCAGCGTTGAAACATACGCAAAAGAAATTCTTGCATTAGGTATCAATACAGTGGATAGCTATGATATCCACGGAGGTATCGTAGACCTGCGCCGTTCGCTCGATGCCGTAGCCAAAGCACATAATACAGTAGCTGTAATTTCTGCCGGATGGGATCCGGGAAGCGACTCTGTTGTACGTGCCCTGCTGGAAGCAATGGTTCCGAAAGGAATTACTTATACAAACTTCGGCCCGGGTATGAGTATGGGACATACCGTTGCCGTGAAAGCGATCGAAGGGGTGAAAGCCGCTTTGTCGATGACTATTCCGATGGGTACAGGCGTTCACCGCCGTATGGTATATATCGAAGTGAAAGACGGTTACGATTTCAAGCAGGTAGCTGCTGCTATCAAAGCTGATGATTATTTTGCACACGACGAAACACATGTAATGCAGGTGGAATGTGTAGACAACCTGCTGGATATGGGACATGGTGTGAACCTGGTTCGCAAAGGTGTTTCCGGTAAGACGCAGAACCAGTTGGTTGAATTCGATATGAAGATCAACAATCCGGCTCTTACAGCCCAGATCCTTGTAGCCGTTGCCCGTGCAAGCTTCAAGCAGCAACCGGGTGCTTATACCATGATCGAACTGCCGGTGATCGATATGATCTGCGGAGAAAGAGAAGACCTGATCAGACGACTTGTTTAATACAATAAATATGCTCGATTTTATTACCTGGACGGCTGACCCCGCCATATTTTCCATAGGTTCACGCGAAATACGCTGGTATGGACTTGCTTTCGCAATCGGTTTCTGGATTGGTTACACCATCGTGAGCCGGATGTGGAAAAATGAAAAACTTCCTCCCGCATGGATCGACTCTTTGTTGATCTACACCATGTTGGGTACTGTGATCGGAGCCCGGTTAGGACATTGCCTGTTCTACGACCCCGGATATTATCTGGCCAATCCGATCGAAATACTGAAAGTATGGGAAGGTGGATTAGCCAGTCACGGCGGTACATTAGGTATCGTAATAGCCATTTATTTCTATTCCAAACGTATCACCCACAAAAGTATGCTTTGGACATTTGATAAACTGGTGGTTCCAACCGGTCTGGTTGCGGCTATGATCCGTTTAGGTAATTTGATGAACCATGAGATTTACGGTCATCCGACCGATCTTCCCTGGGGATTCCGTTTTATCGAGAACCTACATGCCTGGAAAATGGGAGCGGAGCCGGTCTTTACGGTACCTTGTCATCCGACCCAATTGTATGAAGCACTGTGTTATTTAGTCACGTTCGCGATCTGTATGTGGCTTTACTTTATAAAGAAAGAATGGAAACGTGAAGGTCTTATATTCGGAGTCTTTATGATTTGTGTATTCGGTTCACGTATTTTCATCGAATTCTTAAAGAATAATCAGGAAGCTTTTGAGGATAATATGGTATTGAATATGGGCCAGTGGCTCAGTATACCGTTTGTTTTGGCGGGCTGTTGGTTTGTCTGGAGAGCTTTGACAAGAAAGCCCAATAACTACGAAGAATTAAAAATAAAAAAATAGATTGTCAATTGTCCATTGTCAATTTTGAATTGTTGCAGAATGTACAAATTAAAAGAAATAGCAGATAAAGTATATTATGTAGGAGTAAACGACCGTCAGAAGGCCCTTTTCGAAAATATGTGGCCTTTACCATACGGTGTTTCCTATAATTCGTATTTGATTGTAGATGAGAAGACTGTATTGATAGATACAGTGGATGTTTGCTACTCCGATATATTTTTGAAAAAAATAGCTGATGCGCTCGACGGCCGTACGCTCGATTACCTGATCGTCAACCATATGGAGCCCGATCATGCCGGTAGCATCCGCCTGTTGCGCCAGCAATATCCGGATGTGCAGATTGTTGGTAACAAGCAGACATTCGGTATGTTGGACGGATATCATGGCATCACGACCGGACTTCATGAAGTAAAGGAGGGCGATACGTTGAATATCGGATATCACCAGTTGGCTTTCTACATGGCTCCGATGGTGCACTGGCCGGAAGTGATGGTCACTTACGACTCGACAGATAAGCTGTTATTTTCTGCTGATGCTTTCGGTACATACGGAACTCTCGACGGCGGTGTGATCGATGAGGAAATGAATGTCGATCATTTCTGGGAAGAGATGATCCGTTATTATTCTAATATCGTAGGCAAATACGGAAATCCGGTACAGCGTGCTTTGCAGAAGCTTTCTGCGCTCGGGATCAATACGATTTGTTCGACTCATGGTCCTGTGTGGCGTAAGTATGCAAAGAAAGCGATCGATATCTACGATCGTATGAGCCGTTATGAAGGGGAAGACGGTGTAGTCGTTATCTATGGCAGCATGTATGGCAATACGGAACAGATGGCGGAAGCGATCGCTTCGTCTTTGTCGGCTCATGGTGTGAAGAATATCGTATTACATAATGTCAGTAAGAGTCCTGCGTCGTATATCCTGAAGGATGTATTCAAATATAAAGGTCTTATTATCGGTAGCCCGACTTATTCGAACAGCCTGTTCCCTGAAGTGGAAGCCGTGTTGAGCAAGATCGAAATGCGCGAGGTGAAAAACCGTCTGTATGGCTATTTCGGTTCCTTTACCTGGGCGGGAGCGGCCGTTAAACGCCTGACTGCTTTCGGTGAAAAGATGAAATGGGAAACCGTTGGTGCCCCCGTTGAACAAAAGCAGGGAATGAAATCCGATAAATACGAAGAGTGCTGGGCTCTGGGTGAAGCGATGGCTACTAAACTAAAAAACATATAATAACCTGTTTAAAATACAAACGTTATGAGACTAATTATTGAACCTGATTACGAGCAACTCTCAAAGTGGGCTGCCAATTATGTAGCTGCAAAGATTAAAAAAGCTAATCCGACTGCAGAAAAACCTTTTGTACTGGGATTGCCTACGGGATCGTCTCCTCTGGGTATGTACAAGAACCTGATCGAACTGAACAAACAAGGGGTTATCTCTTTCCAGAATATCATCACTTTCAACATGGATGAATATGTAGGATTGCCGAAAGATCATCCTGAAAGCTATCATTCGTTCATGTGGAACAACTTCTTCAGCCATGTAGACATTAAGCCGGAGAATGTGAATATCCTGAACGGTAACGCTCCCGACCTGGAAGCTGAATGTGCTGCTTACGAAGCAAAGATGAAAGCGGTAGGTGGTGTAGATTTGTTCCTGGGTGGTATCGGCCCTGACGGCCATATCGCATTCAACGAACCGGGTTCTTCCTTGTCTTCACGTACACGTGTAAAGTCATTGACAACAGACACGATCATCGCTAACTCTCGTTTCTTCGACAACGATGTAAACAAGGTTCCGAAGACTTCTGTAACAGTAGGTGTAGGAACTGTACTGGATGCAAAAGAAGTATTGATCATGGTAAACGGCCATAACAAAGCTCGTGCTTTGCAGCAGGCTGTTGAAGGTGCTGTTAACCAGATGTGGACAATCACTGCTTTGCAGATGCACCCGAAAGGTATTATCGTAGCCGACGAAGCTGCTTGCGCTGACATCAAAGTCGGAACATACAACTACTTCAAAGATATCGAAAAAGATAATCTTTGTCCTTGCAGTTTGCTGAAGTAAGATTCATTTCAGCTTCTTAATAAGAAAAACAAAACCGGAAGGTAGCCCCTTCCGGTTTTGTTTTTTGTATGTGTTAATTCTCGTCTTGTTTGTAATAGAAACAGGAAGAATGCGTTAATACTATTGTTACTGTTTTAATTTAAGTATTTATCTTTGGTCTGTGTTTATGAGTAAAAACAGACATTGTGGGAATGAAATAGTTTAAGTTTGTTGAGATAGTATTTTGTGTTTAATATCTAAAACAATTATGTAGTATGAAAAAGATTGCATTTTTATTACTTCTGTTCGTGGCATTTCAGGTAAGTGCACAGGAATTTCATTTTATTCCGAAGATTGGTTTAAACATGGCCAATATAACAAACTCTGATGGTAGTATGAAACCGGGACTGAATATAGGAGTTGCCGGTGAGGTGATGATGACTGAGCGTTTTGCCATTGAGCCGGGGATCTTTTATTCAATGCAGGGAACGAAGGATAAGGAAAGTGGTACGACGATGAAGATTAAAAATGATTACCTGAACATACCTATCCTGTTTAAAGGATATGTATATGAAGGATTTAATCTGTTTGCCGGGCCGCAGTTGGGCTTTAAAGTATCTTCTAAGATAAAAGCATCCCAGTCGGGAACCTCTGTTTCTACCAGTGAAGGTAGCGATTTATTTAAAACAGTAGATTTCGCAATTGTTCTTGGAGCCGGATACCAGTCGCCTATGGGGTTCCTTGTATCTTTGAATTATAATATCGGTTTGACAAATACAATCGATAAAGATAAGTTTTCCTCTCTTCTGGGAACAAAAATTGATGAAACATGTCGTAACGGGGTACTTCAGCTTAACGTCGGTTGGCGTTTCTAACTTATTTAAAGCCGGATTGTGCAAACTTTAGAGCGAAATCTGGATAATCCGGCTTTAAAAGAATCTTTATTTTTGTGGTATAAATATTACTACCATGAAAGAAACAATTGTAACTATTCTACTTTTAACCTTGTCTCTGCAAATCCTTTGGGGACAGGAACAGATCTTGCCGGTACCTTCCACACAACCAAGTCCGGCACAGCAAAAACAGATTGCCCGTAAATACGGTATGTTCATTCATTTCGGGATCAATACTTTTCATGATCAGGAATGGACGGATGGTTCGAAACCGGCATCTTCTTATCAGCCGACCGCTGTCGATGCGGATCAATGGATCAGAGTGGCTAAAGAGGCTGGTATGAAATATGTGATCCTTACGGCGAAACACCATGAAGGGTTCTGTTTGTGGGATAGCCAATATACGGAATACGATGTGGCAAATTCCGGAAATAAGACAAATGTAATAGAAGAAATAGCCAAGGCATGTAAGAAATATGATATTGGCCTGGGATTGTATTATTCCTTGTGGGATCGGAAAGTCAATGCGGATGTGAAAGACAGGAGCCTGGATGCGGAATATAATAAATATATGTTGCGTCAGTTAGATGAGTTGATCGATATCGTGCAGCCTTATACCAATATCGTAGAGTTCTGGTTCGATGGAGGATGGGAGAAAGAGAACGATCGTTGGCCGGTAAAAGAAATCTATCAGACGATCAAATCGAGAGAACCGGATTGCCAGATCGGTATAAACTGGAGTATCGGTTTGCCGGATAACCCGGATGCACATCCTGTATTACCGGAAAATCAGAAAGCAGGCTATCCGATCCGTTATTTTCCGAGCGACTTCCGGTTGGGTGACCCGTATCTGCCTGCCGATAACGATCCGAAAGTCTTTACCTACGACGGCAAAGAGTATTATATGCCCTGGGAGTCTACTATTTGTATTAGCGAACGCTGGTTCTATAATACAACGGATAAGAAATATAAGCCGGTCGATGAATTAGCCCGGTTATACCGTCAATGTACGAAAAATGATAACATCCTTATTCTGAACTGCCCTCCGGCACGTGACGGTAAGATACGCGACATGGATATCCGATTGCTGAAGGACTTGCGTAAGGTTATCCGGTAATAGTGACGGAAACAGTCTTTCAATGATTGAACATATCTTTGTTATAAAAGTCTAATATTTTGATCTGCGCATTATAGGCTGTCTGAGCCGGACTATCCGGATTCAGTTCGATGGCTGTCAGATAGTTGTTCAGGGCCTGGCGAATATCCCCCATTTTGCGGTAGACATTTCCACGTAAGTAAAACGCTTCATCGTCTGAAGCGTTTTTTTTGATGTATTCGTCCAACAAATGCAATGCTTCGTCTGTTTTATTATCGTTGATAAGTTGTCTGATTGTTTCCATGTTGAAATAATGTGATATTTTGTGGACAAAGATAATTCTGAAGAGGTTACATACATAATAATCACGGTTTAAAAAACTGTTTTTTTGTTACTGATATACGGTTACGTTAATTATTTGTGTATGTTTGCACTCGATTTCTAAAAAGTGAAAAGTGATTATGCAAAAGAATCTGGTAATAGTGGAGTCACCCGCCAAGGCAAAAACCATTGAAAAGTTCCTCGGAAAAGATTTTAAGGTAATGTCGAGTTACGGGCACATCCGCGATTTGAAAACAAAAGAATTCAGTATAGACGTAGAACACGACTATGCTCCGCAGTACGTGATACCGACTGATAAAAAGAAGCTGGTGTCCGAATTGAAATCCGAAGCAAAGTCTGCCGAACAGGTATGGCTCGCATCCGATGAGGACCGCGAAGGAGAGGCTATTTCCTGGCATCTGTATGAGGTTCTGGGATTGAAACCGGAGAATACGAAACGTATTGTCTTCCATGAGATTACCAAAAATGCTATTTTGCATGCCATTGAAACGCCGCGCGATATCAATATCGACCTGGTAAATGCACAGCAGGCGCGCCGTGTATTGGATCGTATCGTTGGTTTCGAACTTTCTCCTATTTTATGGAGAAAAGTAAAGCCGGCTTTGTCTGCCGGACGTGTGCAGTCGGTGGCTGTCCGCCTGATTGTCGAGCGCGAACGCGAGATTAACGATTTCGTTTCGGAAGCGGCTTACCGTGTAATTGCTAATTTTATTCTTCCCGACGGAACAACAGTCCTGAAAGCAGAACTGAACAAGCGTCTGAAAGATAAGAAAGAAGTTATGGAGTTCCTTGAGTCCTGCAAGGCTGCTTCTTTCACTATCGACGAGATCACTAAGAAACCGGTTAAGAAATCACCTGCACCACCTTTTACTACATCCACTTTGCAGCAGGAAGCGGCCCGTAAGCTGGGGTATTCCGTGTCGCAAACCATGATGATCGCACAACGCTTGTATGAATCCGGGTTGATCACCTATATGCGTACCGACTCGGTGAACCTGAGTGATCTGGCTCTGGGAACAGCCAAAGAAGCGATCCTGGAAACGTACGGGGAAAAATATCATAAGTTCCGTCAGTACCATACCAAGAGTAAGGGTGCACAGGAAGCGCATGAAGCGATCCGTCCTACCTATATAAGTAATGTGGAGATAAGCGGTTCTGCACAGGAAAAGAAATTATATGAACTGATCCGTAAGCGGACGATCGCATCCCAGATGGCTGATGCCGAACTGGAACGTACGACGATCTCCGTTTGTATCGATAATAAGAAAGAAAAATTCGTGGCTGTGGGTGAGGTGATCACTTTCGACGGTTTCCTTCAGGTATATCGCGAAAGCTACGACGATGATAACGACAAAGAACAGGATAAGGAAAACGGTTTGTTACCACCTGTCGAACTGCACGAGGTATTGACGTTGAATGATATCGTGGCAACGGAACGTTTTACACAACGTCCGCCGCGTTATACGGAAGCCAGCCTTGTCCGCCGTCTGGAAGAACTGGGTATCGGTCGTCCTTCTACTTATGCGCCGACTATTCAGACGATCCAGAATCGTGAATATGTGGTAAAGGGCGACAAAGAAGGTACGGAACGCGTTTATAGTGTTGTAACACTGGCTAAAGGCAAGATTAAAGATGCCGAAAAGAAAGAAATAGTAGGTGCAGACCGCGGAAAGTTGATGCCTACCGATATCGGTACAGTGGTAAACGACTTCTTGATGGAATACTTTCCGTCTGTAATGGATTATAACTTTACGGCCAGCGTCGAGAAAGAATTCGATGCCGTGGCGGAAGGAGAAATGGTTTGGACAAAGGCGATAGACAAGTTCTATAAGATGTTCCATCCGATCGTAGAAGAAACCGCGGCATTAAAGACTGCACATAAGGTAGGCGAGCGCGAATTAGGTATCGATCCGAAAAGCGGTAACCCCGTATTTGTGAAGATCGGTCGTTATGGTCCCGTTGTACAGATCGGCCAGGCGCATACGGAAGACAAAGAGGCTCCGAAGCCTCAGTTTGCAACTTTGATGAAAGGTCAGTCGATCGAGACTATCACACTCGAAGAGGCATTGAAATTGTTCGATCTTCCCCGCACGATCGGCGAATATGAAGGAAAAGAAATGGTGGCTGCTGTCGGACGTTTCGGGCCTTTTATCCGTCATGACGGTAAGTTTATCTCTATACCGAAAGATCTGAATCCTCTATCTATTACAGTAGAGGAAGCGATCGGGTTGATCGATGAGAAACGTAAGAAAGACGAACAGCGTTTTCTGAAGAAGTTTGAGGAAGATCCTGAACTGGAAATCCTGAACGGTCGTTACGGTCCTTACATTACGTATAAAAAGGCTAATTACCGGATACCGAAGACTGTCACGGAACCGGAAAAGCTCACTTTTGAAGAGTGTATGAAGATCATCGCTGAAGCTGCGGAAAAACCGGCAACACCGAAAAAGCGGACAACAAAGAAGAAAGCATAATAGAAAACCAAGAGATAAAAAAGGTTCCTGTCGATTAATTCAACAGGAACCTTTTTTATGAGTGATATTCTCGTTCTTACATTCTTTCTGGAACCTCGATACCCAGTAACGACATACCAGATTTAACAATCTTAGCCACGTTGGCAGATAATACCAGACGGAATTGTTTGATCTCCGCATTCTCTTCGCGAAGGATAGAGAAGTCGTGATAGAACTGGTTGTATTCTTTCACCAGGTCGTAGATATAATTGGCAATGAAAGCCGGGCTATATTCTTTACCTGCTTCTCTTACGGTAACGGCATAGTCGGCGATCATTTGTACCAGTCCTTCTTCTTTCTCAGAAATAGGAGTATCGGCAGGCAATTGTTCCGGTAAGGTGATGCCTTGTTCGGCTGCTTTGCGTAAAACGGAACGGATCCGGGCGTAAGTGTACTGAATGAACGGACCGGTATTTCCGTTGAAGTCGATCGATTCTTTCGGATTGAAGGTCATGTTCTTACGCGGATCGACTTTTAGTATGAAATATTTTAAAGAACCCAGACCGACGATGCGGGAGATATCGGCTGCTTCGTTCTCCGTCATTTCATCCAGTTTGCCGAGTTCCTGGGATATTTCGTGAGCAGTGTTAATCATCTCGTCCATGAGGTCGTCTGCATCGACTACGGTTCCTTCACGGCTTTTCATCTTTCCTTCCGGCAGTTCTACCATTCCGTAAGAGAAATGTACCAGTCCTTTTCCGAATTCGAAGCCCAGCTTATCGAGCAGGATAGATAACACCTGGAAGTGGTAGTTCTGTTCGTTGCCGACCACATAGATCATCTTGTTAATCGGGTAATCGTCGAAACGCAGTTTGGCAGTACCGATATCCTGTGTCATATATACGGAAGTACCGTCGGCACGGAGCAGCAGTTTCTCGTCCAGTCCGTCTTTGGTCAGGTCGGCCCAGACAGAACCGTCTTCGCGGCGGTAGAAGATACCTTTTTCAAGTCCTTCCATCACTTTGCCTTTTCCTTCCAGGTAGGTTTGTGATTCGTAATAGATTTTATCGAAGTCTACGCCCATCATTTTGTAGGTTTCATCGAAACCGGCGTATACCCAGCTGTTCATCTTTTCCCACAAAGCGCGTACTTCAGCGTCTCCAGCTTCCCATTTGCGAAGCATTTCGCGGGCTTCGGCCATTAAACCGGATTGTGCTTCGGCTTCTTCTTTGGTAAGACCTTTGGCCTCCAGTTCTTTCAGCTCCTGTTTGTAGTGCTTGTCGAATAAGACATAAAAGTCGCCGATCAGATGGTCGCCCTTCTTGCCGGACGATTCGGGAGTAACGCCTTCACCCCATTTCTGCCAGGCAAGCATGGATTTACAGATATGGATACCGCGGTCGTTTACGATATTAGTCTTTACAACCTTGTTACCGTTTGCTTTCATGATCTCTGCCAGGCTGTAACCGAGCAGGTTATTACGTACGTGGCCTAAGTGCAGCGGCTTGTTGGTGTTAGGTGAAGAATATTCGATCATAACGAGCGGCGATTGTTCCGTCGCCGGTACGATCCCGTAAGATGGTTGTGCATTTACGCTATTCAGCAGATCGATCCAGCAAGGGCCGGCTACGGTCAGGTTAAGGAAGCCTTTTATCACATTAAATTCAGCGATAGCCGGTTCATTTTTCTGCAGGTATTCGCCGATTTCCTGTGCCGTTTGTTCCGGTGATTTCTTCGATGTGCGAAGAAAAGGGAATACGACCAGGGTAAGATGTCCTTTAAACTCTTTCTTTGTTTTCTGCAACTGTATCTGGTTGGCCGGGACTTCGGCTCCGTACAGTTCTTTTATGCCGGCAATGATCGCACCGGTAATCTGCTGTTCAATAACCATATTCTTACTTCTATAATATTCGGATTTTATTTTGTCCGCAAAGGTACATGATTATTTTCTAAAAACCTTCGTCCGGGGGATTTTGAATTAGCTATCGATGGCTCGATAGACTTTTCATAGGAAAACAAGGGGTTCAATGCAATAAGCAATTGTTTTTATAAAATGAGCAAGACGGGGATTTGCGTTTCGATAATAGATAAAAAACGGTTTGTTTATGATTTGTGTTTTGAATAGCGAAAACAACCAAAGGCTTTCATTTGTCATGGGTTGTGGTCTGGAAAGTCGAGATATAATATCAGAAACAATTATAGGATAATTATTTATTTGAATACTACGATCTTTGTAATTGATAGAGAAAGTGTTTCCAGTATGATTTCATTGCCCTTTCGATGGCTTCCTGAGTCGGTGGATTGGAATTTAATAGGGTACAAGTTATTATCAATCGTTGTTAGGAATGGCAATACACTGTATTTAAGATAGATATCACTCGGATGGGATTGTCCGGGAATAAAAATAATATAGATGAAAAGAGCATTTATACTCATATTATTCATACTCGGATGTTTGACCTCCGAGGGTAAAGCGCAGAAAATTGCGGTGAAAAGCAATCTTTTGTATGATGCGACTACGACCATGAACCTGGGGTTGGAGTTCGGCTTGTCACGTAAGTGGACATTGGATATTCCTGTTAATTATAATCCCTGGAAGCCGGATAACGGCAGGCGTTTGCGTCACTGGGGGATACAACCGGAATTGCGCTATTGGTTCTGTGAAAGTTTCAACCGGACGTTTGTCGGTTTGCATGCCCATTATGCCGATTTCAATGTGGGCGGCCTGCCGGGTATATTCAGCGAGAACATGCAGAAAAATCGCTATCAGGGACATCTGTATGGTGCTGGTTTTTCGGTCGGACATTCCTGGATATTGAAAAAACGTTGGAGCATCGAAGCTTCGATCGGTTTGGGATATGCACGTATCGAATATGAAAAATATCCTTGTGCCGAATGCGGTTCCAAACTGAAAGATACCGGACGGAATTATTTCGGTCCGACCAAAGCAGCCCTGTCAATTATTTATCTGATTAAATAGAAGGAGAGTGATGAAAAGAAATATACAAATCATTATATGCGTATTGGTTTTTGCCGGTCTGAATAGCTTTCAGGCGAAAGCGCAGTCCCGCTCTTATGAGGGAAACATTACCGTGAATCCCGTACGGTTGGAGCAATTGGGCGACTCTCTTTATATCGATATGGATATCGTGCTGAGCGGAGTAAAAGTAAAATCGACACGTGGTGTGGAATTGATACCGCAACTGGTTTCCGCAGAACATACACGAACCTTGCCGGAAGTTACCATGAAGGGCAAAGACGAATATAAGGTCTACGAACGCTCGCTTTCGCTGATGAATGCCGGGGAAAGGGCTGTTTACAAACAGCCGTATACCGTTGAGAAGATAAACAAAGCGACCGACAAAACGATACGATACCGTTATATCCTGCCGTACGAATCGTGGATGGCCGATGCGCATCTGGATATGCAACGGGATGAATGCGGTTGCGGCGAGACTTTACTGATGAAGGTGGAGCCGGTAGCCGATAAAGTTACGTTGGAACATATTCCTGAGCCTTACCAGGTACGACCTCACCTGGCTTTTGTGAAGCCGGTAGTCGAAGCAGTCAAACGGCGTGATATCCAGGTGGAGAGTTTCCTTGATTTCGAGGTGAATAAAACAAATATCCGTCCTGAGTATATGAACAATCCGCAGGAGTTGGCAAAGATACGTTCGATGATCGACGAATTGAAATCTGATCCGAGCATCGAAGTGAAAGACCTGGATATTATCGGTTATGCTTCTCCCGAAGGCTCGCTGGCAAACAACAAACGTTTGTCGGAAGGGCGTGCCATAGCGTTACGCGATTATCTGTTATCACGTTACGATTTTCCGCGCAATCAGTATCATACCGTTTTCGGTGGAGAGAACTGGGAAGGATTGGTAAAGGTGCTTGATGCCGGCAATATTGAATATAAAAACGAAATACTGGCGATTATCGATAATCATCCGTCAGATACGGAAAGAAAAGCCCGGTTGAAACAATTGCAGGGAGGAGCACCTTTCCGCTATCTGTTACAAAATGTATATCCCCGTCTGCGTGTTGCGGTTTGTAAAGTAAACTTCAATGTGAAGAATTTCGATGTGGAAGAAGCGAAGGAGGTGATAAAAAAACGCCCTCAAAACCTGAGCTTGAATGAAATGTTTATGGTCGCTAACAGTTATCCGGTCGGATCTCAGGAGTTTGTCGATGTCTTTGAAATAGCCGTGCGGATGTATCCGGAAAACGAAGTCGCCAATATGAACGCGGCAGCTGCAGCCCTGCTGCGTAGTGATCCGGTGGCTACAGAACGTTATCTTGCTAAAGTTAATTCAAAAGAACCGGAGTATCTCAATTCATTGGGCGTAGTTGCTTTGCTGAAAGGTGAATATGAATCTGCAGAGAATTATCTGAAAACAGCTGCCGGTTCAGGTCTGCAAGCTGCCAAAGAAAATCTGGAAGAACTGGAAAAGAAAAAAGCCAATATAGCTGAGATTGAAAATAGAAAGAGATAAATAAATGAGTAAATAGTACTAATTAAATGTGTTTTTTTAATGAAAAAGAAGAATTATTTTTTGTGCACACTTGCAGCATTGATGTTTGCATCGTGTAGTGAAAATCTGCCGGACGACGGAGACGAAGGTAACGGCGCTACCAATACGGACGGAGAAGCCTGGGTGTCTTTAAACATCCAGACAGGAGCAAGGACAAAGGCCTTGAATAATCCGGATGAGGAAAATGGTACGGCGGATGAATCAAATGTTGAAAAGATTATGATCGTTTTCTTTGATGATCATTTGTCAAATAATGCTAATCCGGGAGTGGTAGAAACGAAGGAATGGGATTCTTCCGATCCCGAAATCTCAACTCCGGGACAACCTGACGGGACCGCGACAAAAGCATTTAAGGTAAAGAAGACTGCGAAAGCTTTTATGGTTGTATTAAATCCGTCTCCTGAGTTTGAACTAGTAGCGGGTACGGCAACTAGTTTTTCAACCCTTAACGCTGCGATAGCTACTACCGATGTAACTTCGGTTATTGGTTCAGGTAAGAATTACTTTATGATGACGAATGCCAAAGGACAGCTGGAACCGACAACAGTTACATTGACTAGTCCGGTTTCTGTAGTAGATACGGATTTGGTAACCTATCCGACTGCGGCTGAAGCGGAGTCAAAACCTCAGAAAGTGACGGTCGACCGTGTCGCTGCAAAAGTACGTTTGTTTGCAAACGCCAGTTATACAGGAAATAGTATCGATGTCACTACTGTAGGGTGGGCATTGAATGTGACGAATAAGAAATATTTTCCGATGTCTGAAAGAACAGCAACATGGATGGAAGGCGGCGGAACAACCGGACCTAATGATGGTTCTCCCCGTGGCACTTTTATCTCTCCGTTCGATATCTGGGAATTCGGTTCTTACAGAAAAGACCCGAATTATGACGGTCAGAAAACGAGCATGACGGATATAACTACTACTCCTTACACGGACAATTATACTTATTACACTCATGCCTCTGCTCCGACATGGTCTGGTGTAACGGCTGGTCCTTCTACGAATCCTAATGCCTCTAAGATCCCTGCTTTGTATTGCCTGGAAAATACACAGGAAGAAGATGATAATTACCAGGCTTATACTACGCATGTGTTGTTGAAAGCAACTACTGTACCTACCGGATTGAAACTTCCGGGCGGTGGTTCTTATGATGGAACAACTAATAATGATACCGATGTAGATGGTTCCGGTAGTGTTATTTCCGGAAAAGACTGGATCAAGATCGGTTCAGGTTATTATTCTTATAAGTTGGTT
>NZ_CAJJWO010000053.1 GCF_905196875.1 uncultured Parabacteroides sp.
ATATCCGCAGGGACGCGATGAACCTGACCCGTTGTATCTACCGGGCGAATGTGTCACCGGACAAATCGCCCCACCTGATGCAATTGGTGGATGAGTTCGAATTCCTGAAACTGGAAATCCGTCTGTGTAACGATCTGCGTATCATCGACACGGGTAGTTATGCCAAGTTGGTCTTGTTGATGGAAGATATCGGGCGACAGATATCGGGGTGGCGGAAAAGTATAATCAAATAAAAGGAATTATTTATGGATTTGAAACAGAAACTGGCTTTGGAGACAGCCGAGAGTAATAACATATACTTATATCGCGAAGGTCTTTTCTGGAAGGCGTATGAGCGTTCGGCAATTAAATTTATACAGACCATAACTGCTTATCAGGTAAATACCCGTTTCTGTAAGGTGGTTAATATGGAAGTGATCTCACTGGGTTTTCCGGATGCGGTTCTTCCGAAGATACTTGAAAATCGCGAGTACGATAAAATAGATGAAAAGCAATTGGCTATTCGTTCGGTATTGCTCGGTGATGAAGAGTTTGCGACGGCAAAAAATCAGTGTATTTCGAGTATAATGCCTGTATCGAGACAGGCAGTTCCTCTGAAAAACTCTCCTGTCAGGATGGAGTCGGATGCCGGTGTACGGGTATTGGAACGGCTGCGTTTGTATGACATAGCGGGAGCGACCCCGATAGAGTGTATGATCTTCCTGTCGTCGTTGAAGAAACAATTGGAGAGTGATGTAATAGTAGTATAAGAAAACATCTGTTAGAATCTACTGAAAGTTCCCCGTATAACCATCTGATATATTATGAAACAACAAAAGAAACTTGAAGCCTTGTTCCCGAAGGGTATCCTGCCCGATGTTGACGAATTTAACCGGAGCCTCGACGCCATGTCTGCCAAGGGTAGAAAACTGTTTCGTGAGAAGATATACCGCCTGGCTTTCCTTATCTGGCACGCCCTGCCTCAAAAACACCGTATCTTTATAATAGGAGTGATCATTCATGACCGGCAGGCGTATGCCGACTTTGTCATACAGGAAACGGTGATCGGATACATCCGGTATCCGCTCCGTCACCCCGCCTTATTCATCCGTATGCTTCACCTGACCGAGGCCGTGGAGCGTACCGCTTCCGTTTCGTTGAACGGACTGGCTATGTCGGTCATAATCAGTTTCGAAACTCCTTGGGGGATCAGTACGATGCGCGATAAGATCAGCAAAGGTGGAATAACGTCTGAGGAGGTGCTGATATTGGCGGGGAAAGTGACGGTATTGGATTATTACGGAGGATAACCATGTTGGGTGAGTATGGGAGTTACTCCCGATTCTAAAATTTCATATTGACAAACTTAATTCATATTTTGATAATATCTAATACATGTTAAATAATGGCCGAAACCTGTCGGTGCGGAGAGCCGTAAAAAAAGGTATTTTAAGATTTTTGTTGTTTGTAAGGTGTTGTTAATTAGAGGTTTGATAGGATTGCCTACGCCGATCTTTGCCTGTATGTCTATCCCTACCTTTGTATCGTTCCCTGGAAACGAATATGAACCATTAAAAATTAAACTTATGGCATTGAAATTTAGAAAAGTGCAACGTCGGGTGCTGAGTGGCGACGACAAGGACAAAGTGAAAACCTATGCAGTAGCCAAATCGTCGAGCTATTGCGATATGGACAAATTGTGTGAACTGATCTCCAGCCGTTCGGCTATGTCGAGTGCCGATGTAAAGGCGATACTCGATTCGTTGAACTGGGCGATGGGATTGGAGCTTCGCTCGGGAAGTATTGTACAGGTGGGGGAATTCGGAAGTTTTCGTTTCTCTGTCCGTTCGAAGGGAGCGGATACGAAGGAGGCATTTAATGCTTCTATGATTAAAAAGGCACGTATCATCTTTACGCCGGGTGCCAGCTTGCGCTGGACCAGCGAACTCGCGAAGTTTGAAGAAGACGACGTGAAGGTCGTTGAAAAGAAGGCGGAAGAGGACGATCGTCCGGTAATCGAGTAATATCGTAATTGTAGGATTGGCAGTTTAAAAAGAGAGGGGAACGATATGAAAAAGAAACTGACAGTTCAACTGGTAATGGCAATCCTGCTCGTATTGAGCGGGATTGTCCTTCTTTTCTCCGGTTTCTGGATTGCTCCGAAAGGGGAGATCCATAGTAGTGTGCTGGTGGCTTTCGGGGAGACCTGCACCTTTGCCGGGGCTTTGTTTGGGGTGGATTATTCGTATAAAATTAAATCGATACAAAATGAAAGAGAGAATAAGTAGGGATTTTAACTGGGAAGAAATGACGTATAGCCGGACGGCGGTGGAGAACGGGTTGCGCAACATTCCTCCGATAGAGGTCGAGATTGCGATGAAGCAGTTAGTGAAACGTCTGTTGCAACCGTTGCGAATAGCTTATGCACAGCCGATTGCGATAACGAGCGGTTACCGCAGTCCGGAGGTGAATAAATTGGCGGGCGGTGTACCTTCGAGCCAGCATGTGAAAGGGGAAGCGGCCGACTGTTATGTGCCTGATCCGGAGGTATTGTTGAATGTGTTGCGTTTTTGCAAGTTGCCTTTCGACCAGGCGATCCTTTATAAGCGTAAGAAGTTCCTACATCTTTCACTCAGGGCGAAAGGGGCGAACCGATATCAGATTATTATTAATAAATGAAAGGGGGATTGTATGAGTTTATCAGGTAGATATTTTATTGTTCCGATTGTACTACTATTCGTTTTGTTGCCCGGTTGTAGTGCCGGGCGGCAAAGCAGAGTACAGCGTGAAACTATTGCCGAAACAAAGGTGGTTCGCACTGATAGCCTGTTGTTGCATGACTTGTTTCTGGCTTCCCGTAATAGGACGATCGATATAGAACATATCGTGTTCGATACCAGTCGGCCGGATACGCTCTGTTCTGATAGTTGTCGCAAAGCTACATTACCTTCGGTATATTCCGTCACCCGTATCGCTATCGATGAGCAAAGCAAGGTAGAGGCTAAAACCTCTGTCAAGTCCGGATTTGTAAGCGAAAGTCGTTCTACCGGTTCCGACTCTTTGCAAAAAGAACATATAGCGAATTTATCTTCTGGCAGATGGATGTTTGTGTTGTTACTGATATTATTTCTTTATTTATTGATTAAACTAAAATAGTCTTGAGGTATATTATCTTATCTAAAGCTCTTTCTGTATGAAAAGAAATCTGGTCAAAAAGCCGATGTACTTTTAGTCGTGTAACAGTTTCTTCTACGGTATATGCCCCGGCTTCGTAGAGAACCAGAGTTTGATAAATTGTATCATTGGCTACAGCTCCTTTTACAATATCATATTCATGTAAGGGATTTCCTCGTCGGTTTCCTGTTACGAATTCAAGCCATTCGCGGTTAGCATTCGGAAATAAAAGAATCGA
Source organism: uncultured Parabacteroides sp. (assembly GCF_905196875.1). Taxonomy (GTDB): domain Bacteria; phylum Bacteroidota; class Bacteroidia; order Bacteroidales; family Tannerellaceae; genus Parabacteroides. The sequence goes on from NZ_CAJJWO010000053.1 coordinate 3,392, forward strand.
TAAATCGTTGTTTGATAATAGATCGTTATCTATTTCATACAGGTTGACATAAGCAACTTTGGCGGCAGTCCTTTTTTGCTTAATTGTTGCCCAGCGGGTTGCTTGCTCAATATTAGTCGTTGTGTAAAAGCCTTTTCCAAAATCAAGGAACCGATCGCTTTCGATCAATCGGGGACAATCTATAATTTGTGTGCTTCCGTGATAAATGATCATTTTGTGTGTTGTTTGTGGTGGATATAGTCGTTTATATCAGCAATGATATAATCTTGCCCCTGGGTATGAAGAACTTCGAACCCTTCTGTCAGATAGGGGATGATATCAAACTGTTCAAAGTCTTTCCAGGCTTCAGCGCCACTGATACCTTTGGATGTCTTGTAACTTTCCAAACAAAAAACAATGAATTGTTGTATCGCATCTTCCATAAGTATCTATACTAAATCGGGAAAATAAACTTCACCTGTCTCTTTTTCATGAAACAGCATTTCGACTAACATACGGGGACTGTAGTGCCATAGTTTGGTTTCTTCTTTTTCCAGTAAAGCGTATGTACGGGAGGTATATAGAAGACGCAATGCATCCGACAAAGAAAACGAATGTTGCTTTCTTAGTTCTTCCAGCAGACTTTGTATTTTCAGCGGAAACAAGGCATTAAATAATTTTACATCCATAATCATATTATTTTATCTACTAACAAAGGTAAGTATTTTGTTTGACATGGAATGTATATTTATTTTGAATCGATCATTGAAACACGAAGAACTTTATGGTTGTCCCCTTAAAAAATGAGTATATTTGCATTGTTAAGAATTATATCAGCTCAATAATCATGATTAAAGAAATCTGGGAAAACAGTCCATTAAAAACTCTTTTCTATATTAATATTGCAAATGAAGGCATTGTGTTATAAAAAAAATCTTATATTCAACCTTTGGATATTCCTGTTTATACTGACCCTGACTTCCTGCGGAAGCAGAAAGCGGGTGGCTTTGCCTGCCGACTTTAAGGGACCTAAAGAATTATCACGTTTATATGGTGTGCGTATTACGCCGGAAGATAATATCTTCCTTTATAATGAAGGAGCGAAATGGTTGGGGACGCCTCACCGGATGGGGGGGAGTACTAAAAGGGGAGTGGATTGCTCCGGTTTCGTAGCCATCATGTTCCGTGAAGTTTATAGAAAACAGTTGGCACGTTCGTCGGCTGATATGTTGAAATATGACTGTAAGAAAGTGAGCCGTTCTAAGTTACAGGAGGGTGACCTGGTGTTTTTCCGCACAGGAGGAGGAAAGAAAAAAGTACCTAACCATGTCGGTATCTATCTGAAAAACGGGAAGTTTATCCATACCAGCACTTCCAAAGGAGTAATGGTCAGCAGCCTCAGTGAACCTTACTTCACACGCAGCTGGATAACAGGCGGAAGGGTGAAGTAAGATATTTTTGTGAACATCAGGCCGAAAGTTGCTTTTTTATGTATCTTTGTCGGCAAAATAAATAAACATAGATCAAGTATGTTGACGCTTAAAATGATTACGGAGGAAACAGACCGCGTGATTCGTGGTCTGGAGAAGAAACACTTTAAGGGTGCAAAAGAAAGCATCGCTAAAGTGATCGAACTGAACGATAAAAGACGTAGTACACAGAATCAATTAGATACAAACCTGGCAGAGGTTAATTCGCTGTCGAAAGCTATCGGTGGCCTGATGAAAGAAGGCAAGAAAGAAGAGGCCGAAGCTGCCAAGAAACGTGTTGCCGACATCAAGGAACTGAGTAAGGGTATTCAGGCTGAAATGGATCAGGCTTCGGAAGAAATGCAGAACTTGCTTTATACAATTCCGAATGTTCCTTATGATGAAGTGCCCGAAGGTGTCGCTGCTGAAGATAATGTGGTAGAGAAAATGGGCGGTATGGAAACGGAACTGCCGAAAGATGCACTGCCTCACTGGGAATTGACAAAGAAATATGACCTAATCGATTTTGACCTCGGTGTGAAAATCACAGGAGCCGGTTTCCCGGTTTATAAAGGACAGGGAGCACAATTGCAGCGTGCCCTGATAAACTTCTTCCTGGATGAAGCACGTAAATCCGGTTATATGGAGATTATGCCGCCGACAGTGGTAAATGCTGCTTCCGGTTTTGGTACAGGCCAGCTTCCCGATAAGGAAGGCCAGATGTATCATTGCGAAGTGGATGATCTTTATCTGATACCGACAGCCGAAGTTCCGGTAACAAATATCTATCGCGATGTTATTTTGGATGATAAGCAGTTGCCGATCAAAAACTGTGCCTATACACAATGTTTCCGTCGTGAAGCTGGTTCTTATGGTAAGGACGTACGCGGTTTGAACCGTCTGCATGAGTTCTCTAAGGTGGAACTGGTGCGTATCGATAAACCGGAGCATTCAAAACAGTCTCACCAGGAGATGTTGGATCACGTGGAAGGCTTACTTCAGAAGCTGGAACTTCCGTATCGTATTCTTCGTCTGTGCGGTGGGGATATGAGTTTTACGGCTGCTCTTTGCTTTGACTTTGAAGTTTATTCAGAAGCTCAGAAGCGTTGGTTGGAAGTAAGTTCTGTATCCAACTTCGACACTTATCAGGCAAACCGTTTGAAATGTCGTTATCGTGATGAGAATAAAAAGACTCAGTTGTGTCACACTTTGAACGGTAGTGCTTTGGCCTTACCACGTATAGTGGCAGCCTTGCTTGAAAACAACCAGACTCCTGAAGGTATCCGCATTCCGAAAGCGTTAATACCTTACACAGGATTTGATATGATCAAATAATATTCGTAGATTGGCTGCGGAGGAAATAACAGGAAACGGGACGGAGAGTAATAGGTTTACTTCCGTCCCGTTTTGCTTTAAATCTGTTTTTACGCGTCAGCCGAATGGAGTGGCTCCTGAAGTCGACGTAACGACGTTGCCTTTAAAGTAAAAGCATACGACCTCTTTAAAAAAAGGATGCACCCTCTTTTCGAAAAGGGTGCATCCTTTTTTTGTAGTTAACCTCGTTTAGATGAATAGGTTTACATTGGCATCTTCTGCGCGTTCCAGGTAAGTGGCAACACCGCCCAGTGTAACGTTATCCATCAGTTCCTCTTCCTTGACGCCCATCACATCCATACTCATGGTGCAGGCAATCATTTCGACGCCATTTTCAGCAGCTTGTGCGATCAGGCTTTCCAGACTGTCGATATGTTTTTTCTTCATGATCAGACGCATCATCCAACTTCCGGCGCCTCCCATATTCATCTTCGACAATTTCAGCTTACCGCTGTGGGCAGGAAGCATCCAACCGAACATTTTTCCGAAGATATCTTTCGATACGGCCGGTTTCTGTCTTTTCTTGATTACGTTCAATCCCCAGAAGGTAAAGAACATGGTCACTTTCTTACCGGTAGAGGCTGCTCCGTTGGCGATGACGAAGGAGGCCAGAGCTTTATCCAGGTCGTCGCTGAATACGATCAGTGTTTTATTGTCGGCCCCGTTTACCATTTTGCAGGAACTTTTGGGTTCTGCTTTTTCGATTGTGGCGTGAATGATACCTGATTTATTCTCGACACTCACCAATTGTGCCCCTGTCATGTTACACCAGGCTCCTACGTCTTTGCCGAAACCCTGATCGGTGGCTGTGATCAGCAAACGATCGCCTGTCTTTATTTCGGCATAATGTTTTTTCAATTGCATAACCGGACCGGGACATTGCAGGCCGCAGGCATCGATCTGTACGGTCTTCTGAGAAGCAGGGCTAGCGGCGGCTACGGCAGACGTTTGTTCCGGTTTTGTTGTTTGTTGATTACTTTCGGTCTGTTTTAAAACCGGTTTAGCGGTCGCGATGCTCCATGTTTTATAACCACCGGACAGGTTCTTTACATCTTTATAGCCATGCTGAACCAGAATGCGGTAAGCCAGGTACCCACGCAGACCGACAGCACAGGTCACCACGATCGGTTTATCTTTAGGCAATTCCGACAAGCGGTTGCGGAGTTCGTCGACCGGAATATTAATAGCACCCGGAATAGATCCCAAAGAATATTCGTCAGCCGTGCGTACGTCTACCAGGATGGTGTCGCTACTTAGTTGGCTTATTTTACGCCAATCTATAACCTCCACCTTTTTAGTAAGGATGTTTTCTGCCACATATCCGGCCATATTTACCGGATCTTTTGCCGATGAATAGGGGGGAGCATAGGCCTGTTCGAGTTCGGTCAGGTCGTAGACTGTCCCTTTGCGCTGTATAACCTGTTCGAGCATTTCGATCCGTTTGTCCACTCCATCGAATCCGACCACCTGTGCGCCCAGTAGCTGTCCGTTGTCAGGTGAGAATAATATTTTGATAGACATCGGGACTGCTCCCGGATAATAACCGGCATGTGATGCCGAATGTGTATACGACGACTGATAGGGGATACCTTCGCGTTTTAACAACTTGGCATTGGCTCCGGCAGCAGCAACTGTCAGGTCGAATACCTTTGCAATAGAGGTACCGATAGTGCCCTTGTATGCTTCGCGGTTACCGAACACGATATTGTCGGCAACGATGCGTCCCTGTTTGTTGGCCGGCCCGGCAAGTGGGATCAGGGCTGGTTTACCTGTTACCGGATTGAGTACTTCAACGGCGTCTCCCAGTGCATAAATGGCTGGATCTGAGGTCTGCATATATTTATTTACAGCTATGCCTCCCAGTGTACCGATGGACAGACCGGCTTCTTTAGCCAGTTTAGTTTCAGGGCGTACCCCGATACTTAATATAACCAGGTCGGTGGTAATCTGTTTACCGCTGCGCAGATGTACGACGATGCCTTCGGGCGTTTCCTCAAAACGTGAAACGCCATCTTCCAGACGGAGATCCACCTTTTTTTCGATCAGTTGTTGATGTACGATAGCTGCCATCGAGTAGTCGAGTGGAGCCATTACCTGGTTGGCCATTTCAACCACAGCGATATGAACTCCCAGGTCATGCAGATTTTCTGCCATTTCAAGTCCGATGAATCCGCCGCCTACAACAACTGCATGGCGAGGTTTATTCAGGTCGATGTATTTTTTGATCGTATCCGTGTCAGGTACGTTGCGTAAGGTGAATATTTTTTTACTGTTGATACCTTCGATGCCGGGGCGAAGCGGTTCTGCTCCGGGAGAAAGTACCAGCTTGTCATAACTTTCGGTGTACGTTTGTCCTGTTCCAAGATTTTTCACTTCGACGGTTTTTTCCTTTGGATGGATGGCCGTAACCTCCTGTTCAGTTCGGATGTCGATGTTGAAACGGGCTGTGAAACCTTCGACTGTCTGTACGAATAGTTTATCGCGTTCTGAAATTGTTCCACCTATATAATAAGGGAGTCCGCAGTTGGCGTATGATACATATTTGCCACGTTCAAACAGGATAATGTCTGCATTCTCGTCCATTCTTCTCAGGCGTGCTGCTGTAGTTGCTCCTCCGGCAACTCCTCCGATTACTAAATATTTCATCTCGTTATTATTATAATTGTTATTATACATATTTGCTAATGGAAAATAAATAGGTAAAAAAGGGAGTTAACCCTTTTCCATACATTGTTGTAGTTTTCCGAACAGACCGTCAAAACGTAATTCGGCATTCATCATCTGCTGTACTTTCTCTTTCCCTTTTGGGGTAAGTGAGAAGAACATCTGCCGTTTATCTTCTTTACAGATACTGCGGCGGATAAAGCCTTTATTCTCTACCGACGTGATTACTTTTGATACGCGTGAGTTGGATAAACCGATATAGTCACAAATTGTTCCAGCCGACTTGGCTTCGTTATCTTTCAGGCAACATAACAGCATGGCTTCGTTGATCGTGATCTCATGTACCTCTGAAAATGCCTTTTCAAACTGGTATAATGTTTTATATATATCCTTTATAACACAAATTGCTTCCATATTGCTTTATTTAATGACGGTGCAAATATAAATAATATTTCTGATATAAATAGTGTTTAGTGGAAAATATATGCAATCTCTGTGCCGCACGCGTTAAGTGCTGTCCAGAGATTTAAGATGTTATTCTCAATCATTAAAGGATAAAATCAAAAAAGGGACAAGATAATCTCGTCCCTTTCCATTATTATCGGATTGTTTATTAGTCTCTGTTCGAGAAATATTTCATGAATTGTGAGCGTTCGTACATTGCAGGGTTTGGAATATTCGCATAATTCAGCTTTCCCTGGAATTGAGACAAATTCTGGTAATGTGCCTGGTGCATCCATTCTTCGACACAGGTTAGGACCTGCGAAATAATCTCGCCTCCGTGTGTGTATACGGCACTACACATTTGCACAGCAGAAGCGCCTGCCAGCAGACATTTGATAACGTCTTCCCAATCATGTATTCCGGTAGAAGAGGCAATACTGATACCGGGAACTTTACCTGAAACGATTGCTGTCCAGCGAATCGTATCACTTAAGTCGGAGTGGTTACTGAATACGTTACCTGACACTATCTGCATACTGTTGATATCGATATCCGGCTGATAGAAGCGGTTAAACATTACCACGCCATCTGCACCATTAATCTTCAATGTATTGACCAGTGCCGGAATATTTCCGACATTCTTTCCGATCTTCATGATTACAGGTATTGAAACCGTTTCTTTTACTTTCCGGATAATGCTGACATAAAGATCCCGTATTTCATCCGGGTTGTATTCAAGGCTTGTTTCCAGAAAAAAGACATTTAGTTCCAGAGCGTCTGCACCGGCCAGTTCTATCTGACGGGCAAAGTCTATCCATACATCCGACTTATAACAGTTAATACTGGCGATGATGGGGATAGTACATGATTCTTTACTCTTTTTAATCAGTTCCAGGTAATTGTTTACCTGATTGGCTTTTACGTAGCCACGGATATAATCGGCAGCTTCCGGATAATCGGAGTCCTGCATGAGCGAATCGCTTTGCATTTCGATCTGTTCTTCAAAAAGGGATTTGAGAACAATTGCTCCTGCACCTGCTTTTTCAAATTCTTTGTTTCGTTCCGGGTTATTAGTCAATCCGGAGCTTCCAACGATTATAGGATTACGAAGTGTTAGTCCTGCGTATTGAGTTTTAATGTCAATCATGTCAGATTCAATTTTAATGTATTAGTACTCGCGTTCGCCGAAAATACTGGTTCCAACCCGTATCATGGTACTACCCTGGCGAATGGCAACGGGATAATCGTGGCTCATACCCATAGATAGTTCTGCAAAATTATCATTTCCTTTGAAATATAGCGCTTTTAACTCGATGAAAAGTTTATGTAAAATGTGAAATTCCTGTTCGATGAGAATGGTATCGTCGGTATAGGTAGCCATTCCCATTAATCCGCATATTTGAATATTATCGAGTCCGGCCAGTTGTTCGCTTTGCAGAAGTTGACGACATTCGTCCGGAGTCATTCCGTATTTAGTGTCTTCCTGAGCGACATGTATTTCCAACAAAACACGGATCACGCGATTGTTTTTTGCCGCTTGTTTGTTTACTTCCTGTAATAACTTAAGTGAGTCGATACTGTGGATAGTATGGATAAACGGTGCAATATCTTTTACTTTGTTACTTTGCAACGGTCCGATAAAGTGCCATTCGATATCATCCGGTAGTACTTTTTGTTTAGCCGTCAGCTCCTGTGCCCTGCTTTCGCCGAAGACACGCTGGCCTGCATCGTAAGCTTCCTTCAATGCTTCTGCCGGATGAAACTTAGACACGGCTACCAACGTCACGTTTGCCGGTAGCGATGCCTTTAATTGTACTATATTCTGGGCGATACTCATGCTTCCTGAACTTTCTCTTCTGCTTGTTTCTTTTGTTCGGCAATCAGTTCTTCGCCGGATTTAGGAGTTTTGTCGTCGCTGGCAGAAAATGGGAATACATCCATAAGCATGGTTTCTGTGACCGAAGCGATTGTGTAGTCGGCCATCGTACCTTTCATGCCTTCTTCCAATACGGCAATAGCTTCTTTCAGCGTGCATGCCTGTGCAAGCATTTGTGCTGCTGTTTTCTTTTCTGCACCGCTTTTTTCGTCGAGTGTGATAAAGTATACTTTGATTTTATAGAAACGATCGCCATTCTCGTTGAAGAACAATTCTGAAAGACGGGCGCGTTTGATGTCTGTAACAGTAAATTCGCCTGAGATGAACGGCCGGATTTCTTCAATGATACGGGCTTCCGCTTCAGTGAATGACAAGGCATCAACCAGGTAAGGTTCTGTTACTTTCTTTTGCATTCCGTTCTCCAGTACTTTTTCGAAGGAGACTTTACATTCAAACCAACTATGCATATTATTTTCTTTTTATTTTGTCTGTACTCGTGTTTAAAATACAGTACAAATATAGGTCCAATTCGGCAATAATACAACTGCAATGAAATTCTTTATTTTTTCGGAACATTTTCTATTAGGGGCTTGTTTATAAGATGTAGTGTGTTTTTCATGGTATTAGATTTTTAGATTAGTAATGAGGTTGTTCATTCAGTCCGAGAGGATAGAATGAAATATCTGAAATAAGAAAGCCGGAAAAGAGAAGACTTATCAACTCCTTTCCGGCTTTTTATTTTATCATTGAATCCTTAAAATTCGTCGTTTGCGTAGAGACTGGGGAAATAATTCATTTTATAGTCAAATAGTTCATCCTCATTAAAGAATCTCTTTAATTCGATCTCTGCCGTTTCGAGAGAGTCGGATGCATGTACAATATTTTCCTGTACGCTCATGCTATAATCACCGCGGATGGTTCCGGGTGCAGCATTTCTGCCATTTGTTGCTCCGGCCAAGGTACGAACTACCTGTACCGCATCGACTCCTTTCCAACAACAAACAATGACTGGGCATACAGCCATGGCATCTTTTACTCTTTGGAAGAAGGATTTTTCTCTGAGGTGGGCATAGTGTTCGCTTAAAAGCTCATCGGTCAACCAGGTCATTTTCATGCCACAGAGTATTAATCCTTTCTTCTCAAAACGAGAAATGATCTCACCGATCAAACCTCGTTGAATGGTACATGGTTTTAATATAACAAGTGTCTTTTCCATACTGTTATCTTTTATAAGGTTCTACGAATATTCTTGATAGCACTAATAATCCCAAAGATAGTGTATTTATTCACTATTAATTAATTTATAGTATAATAATGTGTAAAAACGAGGTAAAAATAACAGGTTTTTACTATTACAAATATAATTCTATACTAAAGTGGGAACTGGGCTGTTTATCCATTTTAGGTTGGTTGTCCAGCTATCTGATTATTCTGTATTTTATTTCTATAAGTTTGTGTCCATATTTTTATATTCTTTGAATTTTCGCCCTTGGGTGTATTTGTTACAATCACAGTTTTATGCCCAAAAATATCTGTTTTTATCCGAAGATTGACTGTATGTTTGCCTTTGATATGTGAATCATCCAATCTGAAATCTTTCTTGATTAAGTTTTAATTCTAAAGTGCTTATAATCATCATGAAATAAAGTGTAAAATATCCCTTCAGAACACAAACATTTTTAATTTTGAATTCTTTGGGACAAGTGTCTTCCACATATTTAGAACAAACAAGTTTAAATAAACAATTTAGCTTAGGTTTCATTTGCTGGGATTGCATTGTTTAACAATTCAGACAGTAACTCTCCGGTTGACAATAACTTAATATTTCTATATTTAATCCAACTCAGGATTCATTTTCATAAAGTCTCTTAGTGTTTGCCGGTTTACTCCTAACTTTTTACTTATATACAATCTGGTTTTCTTTTCCTGCAGAAGTTTGCGTATCTGGCTTTCTTTACCGGATAACTTATACAACTCGGATTTACCACCTTTAGGACGACCAAGCTTGGTCCCTTCTTTCTTTTTTCTGGCCAATGCTTCCTTGGTTCGTTGGGAAATCAGGTTACGTTCAATTTCGGCACTTAAACTAAAAGCAAAAGCCAAAATTTTACTGTTGATGTTGTTTCCTAACTCGTAGCGTTCTTTTACCGTAAGCACGAAAATGTCTTTTTCCATACATTGATGGAGAAAGCTCATGACCTGCATAAGATTACGACCCAACCGGGATAATTCGGTTGTGACCAAAACATCCCCTTTACGGATTTGCTTAATTAATCTACCAAGTTGCCGTTCTGCAACATCAGTTGTACCACTGATTGTTTCTTCTACCCAACGATCAATACGCATGTTCTTTACTTTTGCGAATTTCTCGATCTCGAATCGCTGATTTTCAGTACTTTGCTTGTCTGTACTGACTCTTACATAACCGTATATCATACAATCTGAAAATTAAATGAATAACTAAAGATACGTCAGAAAACTAAATGGTAAGGGGTGATTAGTAAAAACCAACGTTTTTTATCGTCAACTGGATATGTAAGTTGTTTTTCCCTGCAAATATGAATATAATAATTTAAATCAATAGTATCCTAAATTGTGAAATTAAATTAAATTTCAATGTCGACACATCCAAAACAGGATCGAAAAATAATATCTGGATCGTTTTATTGTGCTATTGAGTAGGAAAAATTACTTTTGTATTAAAGAATAGATTATTAAACAGAAGCGATTTTCATCGTTTCCATGTAATTATAAGTATGAAAAAGTTGTTATCGCTCCCTCCCAATCTGGTGAGTAGTTTTCATGAAATCGCGAAAGTCGGCAGGAATGAATGGTTTTGCACATCCGATCCGGTTGGTGCCCGTTTAGGATCTGGGGGAGGTACTACCTGGCTAGTGGAAGCTTGCCGGCAAAATGAAGCTCCGGAAACACTGGTAAAGGAATGGTTGAGTAAGGAAAAAAGAATATTATTGCATGCCGGAGGGCAGAGCCGGCGTTTACCGGGATATGCTCCTTCCGGAAAAATATTGACACCGATTCCTGTTTTCCGGTGGGCGAGGGGACAGAAGTTATCGCAAAATCTATTGTCTTTACAGCTTCCCCTTTATGAGGAAATTATGAATAAGGCCCCTGAATCGCTCCATACACTGATTGCCAGTGGGGATGTATATATACGAAATAGTGAACCGTTGCAGGATATTCCGGATGTGGATGTTGTTTGTTACGGGCTGTGGGTCGATCCGGCCCTGGCAACCAATCATGGCGTGTTCGTGTCGAACAGGCAGACTCCCGATAAGCTTGACTTTATGCTTCAGAAGCCGTCTCTTGCCGATCTGGGGCAGTTGGCCCAGACACATCTTTTTCTGATGGATATAGGCGTGTGGTTACTAAGTGACCGGGCTATGGAATTGCTGATGAAACACTCGTATACAGCCGATGGAAAGACAATGAAGTCGTATGACCTCTATTCCGAATTCGGACTGGCTTTGGGTGAACACCCACATATTCCCGATGAAGAGTTGAACCAGTTGAGTGTGGCTATCCTTCCTTTGGAGGGAGGGGAGTTTTATCATTATGGGACGAGTCGTGAACTGATCTCTTCCACTCTGGCTGTGCAGAATCTGGTCCGTGACCAGCGAGCTATCATGCACCGGAAGGTTAAACCTCATCCTGCCATGTTTGTGCAGAATGCATCAATTAATATCACCCTGACTGCCGCGAACTCGGAGTTATGGATTGAGAACAGCTATATAGGTAAGCACTGGAAGCTGGATAACCGACATATTATAACCGGAGTTCCTGAAAATGATTGGGCATTGGATATCCCGTCCGGTGTTTGTATTGATGTTGTACCTATCGGAGAACAGAACTGGGTGGCTCGTCCGTATGGGTTCAATGATCCGTTTAAAGGAGCATCGACTGATGAGAAAACAGTTTTTCTGGGATATCCTGTCGCTAAGTGGGCAGAGGAAAGAGGCTTCCTGTTGGAGGCTTTCACTGACTTACAGAATGCAGCATTATTCCCAGTTTGTAAAAGTATCGAAGAATTGGGGTTGGTTATGCGGTGGATGGTTTCTGAACCGGAACTGCAAAGCGGCAGGGATATATGGAAGTCGTCGGAGAAAATGTCAGCAAATGAATTATCCGATCGTGCAAATCTGAGTAGACTCTTTGCCCAGCGTGAGAAATTCCGTTATGCCAATTGGCCTATGTTGGCAGCCAATCACGAAAAAAGCGTATTCTACCAGTTGGACCTGGCAGATGCTGCTTGCGAGTTTGCAGGAGGGAATATAGATTTACCGGATGTACTTCCTTCTGAAACGCCATTGATGAAACAGATACATAACCGGATGTTCCGGGCTCGTGTATTACAATTGGCAGGGAAACCGTATGAGGGAGAGCAACAGGAAGCCTTTTCTTTATTACGGGAAGGATTAATTGGCTCTGTATCCGGAGAAAAACAGTCTCCTTATCTGAATGTATATCGCGACCAGATTGTGTGGGGACGAAGCCCGGTCCGTATCGACCTGGCTGGTGGATGGACTGATACTCCTCCTTATTGCATGTACGCTGGAGGGAATGTGGTCAATGTAGCCATCGAGTTGAACGGTCAACCACCTTTGCAGGTATATGTAAAGCCTTCGAAAGAATATAAGATCATTTTGCGTTCTATCGACCTGGGAGCGATGGAAGTTGTTTCTACCTGGAATGAATTGCGTGATTATAAAAAGATCGGTTCTCCTTTCTCTATCCCCAAAGCGGCTTTATCTCTGGCCGGCTTTATCCCGGAATTTTCAGCAACGCATTACTCTTCACTGGAAGCTCAGTTGAAAAGTTTCGGTTGTGGACTGGAAGTAACTTTACTGGCAGCTATTCCGGCTGGATCGGGACTCGGGACCAGCTCCATTCTGGCTGCAACCGTGCTTGGAGCAATATCTGATTTTTGTGGTCTGGCATGGGATAAAAGTAAAATGGGATATCGTACATTGATTTTAGAGCAACTGCTTACAACAGGCGGTGGCTGGCAGGATCAGTATGGCGGGGTATTACATGGTCTGAAACTATTACAGACAGGGGAAGGTTTCAATCAGAATCCTTCCGTGCGCTGGTTACCGGAATATTTGTTTACCGACCCCCAATATCAGGTTTGCCATTTATTATATTATACAGGTATAACCCGTACGGCCAAGAATATCCTGGCAGAAATCGTACAAGGTATGTTCTTGAACAGTACCACGCATCTTCGTCTGCTTTCAGAAATGAAGACACATGCTCTGGATATGTTCGATGCTATTCAATGCGGTAATTTTGAAACGTACGGTAAACTTATCGCAAAGACCTGGGAACAGAAGAAGGCACTCGATTCCGGAACGAATCCTCCTGCAGTAGAAGAGCTGATCGCGCAGATAAAAGATTATGCCTTAGGCTATAAACTACCTGGAGCAGGAGGTGGTGGTTATTTGTATGTCGTAGCAAAAGACCCTGAAGCTGCTCTGCTGATACGTAAACAGTTGACGGCTTCTCCGCGTAACCCGAATGCCCGTTTTGTAGAAATGGGGCTTTCGGATAAGGGATTGCAGATCAGCCGGTCCTGACAGGGAGAGACAGAGTTGTTAGAATAATTGTTTGTCCCTGATTAACAGGTAGCCGGCCATTCCCGTCAGCGTAATAAACAGGAAGCCGATAAGTATCAGTACCTTTTTTGGTGCTGATGCTTTTAGCGGAACAGTAGCTGGCTCTATGATCGTATAGATCGGAGTTTGTTCCTGTACCCGCAGTTTATCCTGCTCCAACTTCTGGGCCAGCGTATTATATACATTGAATGTCAGTGTCATTTCATTGCGCAATCTTTCCTGTTCTGTCCGGTAACTGGCTGAGATGATATTCTTATTACTATCCTCGAAAGTCGCATAAGCCTTTTGTGCCTTATAATAGGCAGCTTGGGCCTCCTTCAGTACTTTATCGGTGAATTCAAGATCCTGTTTGGCTTTTTGTGTCCGGTAGTTGGTGATATAAGTTTGTAATTTGCTTACCACACTTTCTGTTATCTGCGCTGAAATGACCGGGTCCTGCATCTCGACGGATACGGTTACCACCTGTGTCTTTTTATCGACAAAGACAGATATTCTCCTTTGCAATTCCTTGATAATATTCTCCTGCTCTTTGGTCAGGAAGAAAGGGTCGACTTTATCTGATTTTTCTTCCTGGTCTCCGAAAAGTCCTATTAAGTATGATAACCCTTTTAATGGTGCTTTCAGGATATAGTTCCACCACGCATCCCGCTGATGTTCGGCCAGATAATCGAATACGGAGACTGACAATGTCTTTTTCTTATTGGTTATCTGTTCCGGAAACAGTTCCAGCAAGAAAGGAGTACTGTGAACTACGTCCGGATACAATTCCGGTGAGATTGCATCCGGGCTGGTTGTACTATTCAAATCTATCCCTGCTATGGCAGCTAATCCGCCCAGATTTCCCATCTTATTGGCCGGATTGTTGGTTTCAGGCATAAGTTTGATGGTCGTTGTATATTCTTTGGGGATACTGAAAGCTATGATAAGCCCGGCCAGTATAGCTATAACACTACTTTTTATTAGTAGCTTTCGCTTAGACCACAGATACCGGACGATAGCGATAATGTCTATATCCTGTTCTGTTCCGGGTTGTTTGTTTTCTGTTGTATCCATTATTACTTATTTTAAATTATTTATTATTGAAGTAACCATGGCGGCCATAGAGGTTGTCGAGCTCGCTATACTTAGTATTTCAGCCAGATTCGACCGTCTGTCGCGTTGTGTTTTAGAAGGTACGACGATTTCACATCCCGGTTCGACTTTAGGATAACGCTTAAAGAAGATACCGACCCTGCGTGTAGTGGCCACTTTACCGTTCATATAAATAACGATCGGGTATTTGCGGGCAATATCGTTATACCCTCCGGCCTGTGAAAGGCAGTCACGTACGGAGGCTCCTTTTGTATAAGTGATGCTGTTAGGATAGGTAACAGAACCACTCACCTTTACAGTACTTTGTAGCTGAGGTATATAGATTGCATCTCCGTCGCGGAGTACCAGGTCGTGTGTACTTCCAGGATGTGCCAATGCCTGCTCCAGGTCGATGCCGACCGAATAATCTTTTATGTTAGCAAGCGATAGGGCGATGGAGTCTTTACTTTGCCTATTATTGCTGCTTAGATGCAATAAAGTCTCTACTTGACGCATTTCATCTCGTGTTAACTGGCGTTTCAAACTGGCTCCTTTCACATAGGCATCTTTGGTAACGCCTCCGGATTGGGCTATGATATTACTTAGCCGGGTGTTTTTGGTAGGCAATGCATAATCACCGGTGAAAGTTACTTCACCGTTTACTTTAACAACCTGCTGTTTTTCATAACCAGGGGAGAAGCGTACGAATACATCATCGAAAGGTTCCAGCGTGAAGAGTGTATCCGTATGCGATCCGGATAATTTCAGATCATTGTTCAATGAAACTGTATATATCCTGGATATCTGGTTTGTGCTTTTGTCGGCTGTCGGATCTTTTATACGCCGTGCCACTTCCACATTGATTGTAGAGGCTGACTCTTGCAAGCCACCTGCCAGTATAACTGCATCTTCAACCGTCATATTTTTACTGAAAGGAAGGACTGTGTCGGGATAATTAACTGCTCCGCCTACTTTGATGGTATAAGGTTCCCGTAGCTCGAAGAGAGAAGGGATATGTAGTTTGTCCTCTTTCTGTAATTCAATATCAGGGGCTTTTTCGTTCAGGATATCCTGAACGTCGATGGCTATTACTGTACTGGTAAAATCCGGGTTCAACCGGGTGATATGGGCTCTTCCGATAAATTCGTCTCCTTTTAGTCCGGCAGCCTGGTTGATCAGTTGTTTGACGGTATGTACTCGCGGACTTAACTCATATTCGCCGGGACGCCATACGGCTCCGGTTATTGTGAGCCGGTTGTCATAGAAAGGGATAACGGAGTCTACCAACAGGGAGTCGCCGTCATGAAGGATAAAGGTTGGGAACTCTTCTTCCGTAATAGTAGCGATCTGATAGCGTGAACCAGACTTTCGTTTGATCGTGACGTCTTCGGTAAAAGCATCTCCGGTAAATCCTCCTGCCATCTTTAATAAATCACTTAAAGTTTCGCCTTTACGAAGTTCGAATGTACGGTTACGTTTTACTTTCCCTTTGGTGTTGACCAACTGGTCGTAAGGTTCGATGATAATCATATCATTATCTTCCAGGCGGATATTCGTATCGTATTTACCTTTCAGCAGATAGTCGTACACATCCAGGTTGGCAATTTCTTTATTATTGCGGTATACCCGTATGTTGCGTAAGGAACCGATATCATTGACTCCTCCGGCTGCATATAAGGCGTTGAATAAACTGGCCAGTGAAGGAAGGGTATACGTTCCGGGGGTAACTGCTTCGCCTACGATATTAACCTTAATGCTGCGTATCTTCCCTAGTCCGACGGAAACGAAGGTGTTCGGTTCGCTTCCATCCACCAGGTTTGTCATGATCTTTCCCAGTTCCTGCCTGATACGGTTTTCCGCCTGTTCGACGGTCAGGCCGCTTATAGGTACAGGACCTACATTCGGTATAATAATTGTACCGTCGGGTGATACGGTTAGTTGCAGATTTAACTCAGAGTCTCCCCATACGTTGATTTGTAATTCGTCACCGGCAGATAGCGGGTAGTTTCTGGGGGTAGGCATGTTTAGGTTCGGCTCGAAAGACAGATTTTTATTTGAGAATATTTCACGACCGAATACGAGGTTCTTGCTACTATCCTGCGGAGTATTGTTTTCGCGTTGTAACTCCAGTGGGGGTATCTCTGTATCGATTGTAATCCTGTCCGTAACCGGATGTTCGGCAGCAGAAATGACAGGTTGATTAGAATGCTGTTGTTCCAGGCGTTTTCTCATCTCCTGTTGAATCTGTTCTTCCGTCATACCTGCGGCTTTTGCTTTATCCAATAGCTCTTGCGGTATTTGGGCGAAAGTGACGACTGGTATAAAGAGACATAAAACAAAGAAAATGTATCGGCTCAAAGTTTTCATAAAATCTTTCTTATTTGTGTTACAATTCTTTGGCAGGCCAGTCCATCCCCATAGGGGTTAACGGCTTTACTCATTTGATCATATTGATTCTGATCTTCCAATAACCGGGAAGTCTCATCCAATATTTTTATGAAATCAGCACCTACCAGTTTTACAGTTCCGGCGTTTAACGCTTCCGGGCGTTCGGTTGTATCTCGCATAACCAATACCGGTTTACCCAATCCGGGGGCCTCTTCCTGGATACCGCCACTATCGGTTAGGACGATTGTCGACAGTTCCATCAGATAGACAAACGGAAGGTATTCTAACGGTTCTATAAAGAACATATTCGGGAGATGCGTATCTCCGAATACTTCCTGTATGGGTCTCCGAACGTTCGGATTCAGATGCATCGGATAAACAAAATCTGTTTCAGGATATTTCAGTGCCAGTGTTTTAATAGCCTTACACATGGCTATAAAACCTTCTCCGAAGTTTTCCCTGCGATGGCCTGTTATTAAAACCAATTTCCGGTTACTTTGTTCTGACAGTCGATTTATTTTATAACCTGCTCTTTCCAGTTCATTAGTAAGTTGTTGGCGTAAATTGTCCTTGTTTTTTATTTGACTGACTACGTGATACAAAGCGTCTATAACGGTATTGCCTGTTACTGTGATCCGTTCTTCTGCGATCCCTTCTGCCTGCAAATTTTTTTTGCTTAAAGAAGTTGGAGAGAAGTGATAAGTTGCAATTCTCCCGGTCATTTGACGGTTCATTTCTTCCGGCCAGGGACTGTATATATTATGAGTCCGCAATCCTGCTTCTATATGTCCGACAGGGATCTGTTGATAGAAGGCGGCTAGAGCTGCGGCTGTAGAAGTGGTTGTATCACCATGTACCAGTACCAGATTGGGCTGGACTTCCTGTAGAACATCTCTCATCCCGGTAAGGACACGGGCTGTTACGTCATACAGATCCTGTCCTTGCTTCATGATGTTGAGGTCATAGTCGGGATGGATGTCAAATATATGAAGCACCTGGTCCAGCATTTCACGATGTTGTCCGGTGACACAAACGATGGTTTGAAAATTGTCGGTGTCTTTTTGAAACTCCTTTACCAGAGGAGCCATTTTTATCGCTTCGGGACGAGTGCCGAAGACTAGCATAATCTTTTTCATATTGTTTCTTTTATTATATGTAACATTCGTTTGGCGAGTATTTTACGGTCGAAGTCGTGAGCCAATTTCCGACATCCTTCTTTACATTGCTTGTATAAGGTAGGGTTGGATAGAAGCAAATGAAGTTTCCTGTTAAAATCTTCTTCTGACTCCGGTTCAAAGAACAATCCGGCCTGATAAGATTCTAGTATCTGGCGGGCTTCTCCATCTACGCCCATGAGAATCGGAATCTCCATACCTGCATTTTCGAATATTTTAGAAGGAATCACAGTGGTAAACAAATCGGATTTACGCAGGTTTATCAAGGCGATATCGAGGATGGATATATAACGTTTTACATCTTGTTTGGAAACCGGATCGAGCATGGTTACATTTTTTATATTTAATTGCTCTTTTAGTTTTAGTAAATTCTTTTTTTCCGCCCCGGTTCCGATCAGAAGGAAATGGTAATTATTTTTACCGTCCATGTTGGCGGCACATTGCAGAATAAAATCCAGTTTATGTGCCATGCCATGTGTGCCGATATATCCGATCACCTTTTTCCTTTTCAGGTCTAATTCTTCGATCAACTTTTCATCTTTCTTGACGGGGGTAAACCTGGTCTGATCTACTCCATTCTTTATTACTTCTATCTTAGGAGACTCAATACCTTTTTCTTCCAGTTTTTTTTTGAAGGAGTCGGTCACGACGACGATTTTATCTGCCGACCGGTAACATCTTTTTTCTTCCCACTCGAAATAACGGATGATTGGATTATCTTTCATCGCCCCGACTGTCTTGATTGATTCCGGCCAAAGATCGCGTACCTCCATGATCCAAGGCTTTCTTTTCCAGAAAGCTAATGTGCGTCCTGAGAGGGCCGTGAAGAATTGAGGGGATGTTGCAATGATAATGTCAGCCTGTTGAAAGAGACCGGCGAAGAATGCAGATACAGAAAAGCTTATGTAGTCAAGTGTACGTTTCAGAAATCCTTCGTTGGCGGTGATATAACTCCATACACGAATAACATGAATGCCATCCATCGTCTCATGTTGATATAATTTATTACTGTATCCTTTATATACTTTCCCCTGTGGAAAATTGGGGGCGCAGGTGACAACTGTGACTTCTGCTCCTTGCTGACCCCATTCTTTGCAATGTTCGTAAGTACGCGTAGCGGGTGCATTTACTTCCGGAGGAAAGTTGTCTGTTAAAAATAAAATTTTCATTCGTGTTCTATTCTTAATTTGTTAAGAGTGTATTGCATTTGGTTCGTGAATGCTATACATATTTTTTTTGCGGCGACTCGCTTATTATATTCGAAAGCTACTTCACAGTCTTCTATCCATATTTCATCTGTTCCGTAAAACTTGAAGATTGCCAGATTGGTTTTTATAGAGTCATTATTGACGGATATGATTCTTATATCGGGATGAAGATGAATCATGGTGATCCCGTTTTTTCCGGATATAGGTAGAAGAGAATCGCAAATCATGATCTCTTCATCATTCGTGTTAAATATCCGTTGATGACTGATTCCTGTTTTTCTGAAACCATTATGACTTGCCGTAATACAGAATTTGTCTTCTTTTAAGCTAGATATCTTTGCTCGTTGTGCAACCCGGAAACCTCCCCATACTTTACTGGAACTTTTTCCATCTACTTGGACGGTATTATGGGCATGCGTTTCACGTTCGTATTGTCTGCGGCTATTTTTTTCATAAGTAGAAATGCCGGAATCGATGATGAAAGGCTTTCCGTCAATGCGAAGTTCATAATTAAATGTATCGGCATGGGCATGCCCCGGAATATAATCAGGACCGATATTTCCGACATCCATAATCATTTCAAATCTATCGGATACAAATTTCCGATATCCGCTTTCTTTTAATTTATGAGCAGACCATTCGATTCCCAGTCGTTTAGCATAGGCGAATAAATCCCTGGCGGAAGGAGCGATCCCGTAGGCGGAATCATTCAATAAAGGAATTGTTCCGTCTTTATAGATAATAGCATGTAACCAGCTAAGCATAAGCCGCGCTTTTTCTTCCAGAAAAGCAATAACACTCTCTTGTCCTTCAAAACGATAATTGTATTTTAAAGCATTGATGCAATCCAGTAACCGGTCCAGAAGTATTTCGTGATACATCGGGCTCAGTTCATAATGAGCCCCATCCGGAAGAATTTGCTCATTGAGCTCTTTCGTCAACAGCCAGACTGCTTTCTCATAAAATTTATCTTCCCGGAAATAAAGCCCTCCCCATAAAAGAGAATAAGCATTTTCAAGGAGATGATTACCCAAAAGATGGAATTCGAGGTTACTATATAAACTGAGATATTGGGAGTATAATGCACTGTCCCATTTTTGTTGTTCTGTTATTGGGATAAGTTCTTGGTTGTGGGAAATACATTTGATCCAATTTATACCTCTAAGTGAAATTGGATAGGGTTCCATTCCTGATCGATTTTGGGGAAGTGTGTCTATGAACAAATTTATCCAGTAAGATACGTCTTCGAAAGTGATTTTCTTTTGTAAAAGAAAATCCATATAATTCAGGTTATAGAGCCATAGTGCTCCTTGTCGCTTATCCTCCCATCCAATAAAATCAGCCTTCAGATTTAGAAATGTAAAGCTCTTCTCCCCTGAATAGCTGTTAGGTTTTTCTATATAAGGCATAAGTTCGAGGATAAAACCGGTTTTATGAATAGGAGACCCCTTAATAAATCTCTTATCCCGGATAGGATACAGCCTGATCTTATGTTGAATCTGATGTAAGATCTGCCGTAGTTTCAGATGCCTAAGCGTATAATAATAAAGTCTTAAATCCATATAGATTTATTCAATTGTAACCCAACGGTTCTCTTTCATACTGGTGATGCATCCGAAAGATGTCCGGGTAGTGTTGATGATGCTATCGAAAGGTATTAGTGGGTTACCTCCATTTTTTATCCGTTCGTTCAGTAATTCGAACTGTCGCTTATGTCCTTTATCCATATTTCCTTTCATAGAGGAAAATCCTTTTATACCGTAACCTTCTAATTTTCTCCAGTTATCCAATATCAGTACGTGTTCTTGTGAGAACACTTCGATCCGTTCTTTGGCATACGATTTGGAACCGTTGGCGAAGTAGTTGATTACAGCATTAGTCCCGTTGGCGTACTGTAACAGGATGCTTGCATTGTCTGTATTTTCCTGTGGATTGACTCCCATAGCATTCATACATACGGCGGTAACATCGCTGTCGGCCAGAAAAGAACAAAGATCAATGAAATGACAAGCTTCCCCTATAATACGGCCGCCACCTGTATCGACATCGTGTACCCAAGAGTCTGCCGGAATGAATCCAGCATTCATTGTTGCGATAATATTTTTAGGACCATTGCCTGCAAGCTCTTTCATCTTTTCTGCAAAAGGGGAAAAGCGACGATTGAAACCAACGGTCAGTGTTACTTGTTCAGGGTTTTCTTTAATAGCTTCTATTATGGCATCCATTTCTACTGTGTTCAGACACAGAGGTTTTTCTACAAATACACTTTTCCCTATTTTCAATGTTTCAATAACCATTGGTGCATGTAGGTTATGTCGTGTCGATACAATCACCAAATCAACTTCCGGATCTTCAAGTATCACATTGTAATCGGATGTTGCATATTCTGCATGAGCCTTTTTTGCGAGTATTTTTGCAGATAAACCCTGGGCACTGGCTATATATTTGATATTGGCATTTACTTTGTTTAGGGCAGGAATAATTGTGGAAGATGTAAAGTTGCCTGCACCAATAATACCAATTACTCCTTTCCCGGCTCTGAAGCCATGACTACCGACAGATATCGTAGTCTCTATTTTTGATATTTCAGGGAAACGAAGAATGGAGGCAATGGAACCTTTTTTTCGCATATCTCCATAAATTTCTTCGTATTGGTTCAGGTCGACTTCTTCGGTTATCAGCGGTCTGACGTTTAATGTACCTGATGAAATAGTCTGAAGGATGGTTTTAAAGTTTCGTTTTTCTGTCCATCTGACGTAAGGTAATGGATAATCCTGACCTTTATTTTCGTAATTTTCATCGTATCGACCGGGGCCATACGAACAGGAAACCTGGAATGATAATTCTTTCTTATAGAAATCATCTCTGCGCATATTTAACCCGATGACGCCAACGAGAATGATCCGGCCCCGTTTTCTGGACATTTCGCAAGCTTCGTGAATGACATCATTGCTCTTGCTGGAGGCTGTTATTAATATCCCGTCAGCACCGATATACTCTGTTTGTTCCAGTACAAACTTGACAGGATTTGTTCCTTCTTCAGGACTGATTGCTTGTATCCCCAGCTCGTTAGCCAAGTTTACTTTTTGTCGGTCATAGTCAATGCCGATTACTTTGCATCCGTTTGCTTTTAACAGTTGTGCCGTAACCAGCCCGATCAGTCCCAAGCCAATAACAACGATTGTTTCTCCTAGTTGAGGATTTAATAAACGTATTCCTTGCAGGCCGATGGAACCTATTACGGTAAAAACAGCCTCTTCATCTGAGACGTTATCCGGTATCCGGGCTACCAGATTTTTAGGGACACATACAAATTCAGCATGATGTCCGTTGGAAGCAACCCGGTCACCTATCATAAATTCGGTTACTCCTTTTCCTACGGCAATAACTTTTCCAACATTACAATACCCCAGAGGTAATGGTTGCCCGAGTTTATTAAATACAGCCTCAAGGGTTGGTTGCAAACCGTCCGTTTTTATTTTATCCAATACCTGTTTTACTTTGTCCGGTTGTTGGCGTGCCTTATCGATCAGGTTTGCTTTCCCAAATTCGACCAACATACGTTCGGTTCCCAAAGAAACCAGTGTATGTGTTGTTTTGATCAGAATATAGCCAGGCTTGACTTGTGGAACCGGGACTTCTTCAAGGATAGTTGCTCCTGTTTTTAGATCTTGAATTATTTGTTTCATTGTTTAATGATTTATATTGTATATAATTTCATTTTCTCTCCTGCAAAGCGGAAAGTTCTTTTCGATACGTTCCCAAGCATATCGGCTTAACCGGCTTGTATCTTGATTCAGTAGCTCTTCTATAGCTTTCGCTATATTTTCCGGTTCCGGAACGACCAATATGGCTGCATCTTTCACAACAACCGGCACTTCACCGACCGCGCTTGTTATGACAGGTGCACCGCAACTCATCGCTTCTGCTATGGCAAGACCGAAACCTTCGTATCTGGAGGGTTGCAAATATATCCTGCAGTTTCGGAGATAATTGATTTTTTCTTCGGCCGATATCTCGCCGATCAGGAATATATTCTTTTGTAAATCCAGTTTGCTGATATAATTTTCGACATAGCTGGATGCATTCCCTTTATGTCCGGCAATATATAATTTGATCTCAGGATGTTTGTCTATTAACAGATGGATAGCATCTATTATTTCCAGGATACATTTCCGTTTAATATTTTCTTTTTCCATCCAGCAAATAGTAAATAGAAAATCATTGGAGCGATGAGGTAACGGACTATATTTTTTTGTATCTATACCATGAGGACTGTATATTGTGTTAGTTAATTTCCAATCCTTCCGTATTTGTTCGTATTCATGTTTGGAAACGAAGATATTTTTATTTGTAAGCCGAGTTGCCAGTTTCAGTAATAACCGTTGCCAGTATGGACGTCTGAAATAGTCTCTGTCTGCTTCCGGGCATTTGTAGTTATAGGTTCCTGTTATGTATGTTTTTTTTCTTTTTATTTTTGCCATAAGAGTGGGGAAGAATGCATATGTCCACCACCAGATAAAGATAATATCGGCATTCCAGTCTATTTCTGAATAGTTGGTTGCTATTGTTAAGTTGGGGTCGATCTTTTTCAGAATATCAATATCCTGTTTGTAAAACTCGACTGTTTCAAGGAGTTTTCGATCTTTTATTTTGCAAAAGAAACATATCTTCATTTCTATATATTATTATATTGTTGTTTTAATGATTTATATAATCCTCTTACTCCGATTGTAAATAAGTTTTTAAGTGAGATATGCAGATCCCTTAAAACGTATTGGGGCCACCTCCAGTTATTATAAGCCAATTGCACGATGAACGGAGAGACTATCAATCCCCAGATACCCCATGAAGTCGTTTTTATGATAATGACAGATAAGAGCAGAGAGAGAACAGATGAAATAAGATATGGGAAGGTATAAGGCAATATATTCCCTGTCGAGATGTAAGATGCAAAAAGCGATTGGTTGGCTTCAAGAAACAAATAGATGGAAAGTGCCAGGTAAATCCATAAATTTATCTGGGTTTTCGCTCCCAATATTTTTAGTAGAGGGAATCCGGCAGCAATGACGCCTATTGATAAAAAGAGGAATGCAAAAATAAAAACGACCCATGATCTTGCAAAGATGAATCTTTTCCTTTTTAAATCTCTATGTAAATTCGCCTCTGTCAATGCCGGTTGATTTGTTGAATAATAAATTGTTGAAAAAGATGATACTATGGTTATTATCTGGATGGATAAAGCATAACTGGCCGTTTCAGCTAATCCAAGATATAAGGAACAGATAATTGTATTTGATTGAGAAGTGAAGTATCTGGAAAGCATGACTATTCCGTCACGCCAGGCATTATGCCATATAATTTTAAAATTCTTAATTACATTTTGTTTGTCTGTTCTTTTTTCTGTCGCGATCAACTGGCGATATATATTAAAACTACGGATCAACAATAGTCGGAAAATAACTCCGCTGATAAGATAGGCTGCTGAAACAGACAAAAGTCCTTGTCCGTAATACAGCCCGATACCTGCAACACAAAGTTGGGCCATTTTAGAAAAAACTGTCGCTTTACTAAGTGCAACAAAGTTTCCCAGTCCTCTGAAAATTGCATTATAGTATGAAAAATAGAGATTGATAAAACATGCGACGGAATAACAGAACCATGCCAATAATATTTTCCAGCTAAACAATTCTCCTGATATATATATAACATAATAGGTTCCTCCGATTAGTAAAATGATAAGTACAAGGCTGGCAATCAGAAGATAGATTAACTGTGCTGTCTTTATAAGATTTGAAAATAATGAATAATTAATCTCTTCTACAACCGGGGCTGTGGATAAGCCTGTTTTTTGTAATGAGGATGCACCAGAAAAACTATATGTGATCTGCCGGGCCATTTGGGGTGCAAAACCGAAATCAAACAAAGAGACAAAAGTTCCTATACTAAGAAATACATACCAAAGCCCAAGTTCTTGAGGTTGTAGGAAATGTAAAACGATGGGTAATAAGATAATATTGATACCCAACGACCATCCGTATCCCAGATAATTCCATATAAGATCTTTGTTCGATATCTTTATTTGTTTATTCATATTTTCTTTTTGCTGTTTAGTTTGTTTTTATCTGCATCATAGCATGATAATGTCAATGCGGATACTCCGAATATTCCCAGAGAGATAGAATATCCGAAAAAGAAAAGTAGCCATAGGCACCCTATAATCCCCCAGGGGGAATAGCGGAATGTTTGTACGCCGCGCTTCAGTATTATAATTAAACATATCAACCCCAATAATCCGAATTTTAAGAAAATTGTATTGACTGTTTCGTGAAGAATGATAAAGGAGTTGTTAGAATACTGATCTTCTGAAAAAGAGTCGATCAGATAACTCCCGAAGCTGTTTCTGTGATCTTTGATACTTCCTGCAAATCCTTTTCCTTCGATAAGATATAAGGGTTTGAGTTTATATTCTTCTATGATATTGAGAAACTCTTCTATTCTTTGTTTCGGGGAGGAAGGGATATTTATATACCATTCTGGGTCTACAACAGATAGGAGCAGAACTGCTTGCGTTAGTTTTCCCGAAGATAGGCTATCTCCTGAACTGGCTTTATTTTGTATATAATTCATTGTTATCCCAGATACTCCTAGGATACAAAACATTGTGAATAACAGAATCTTCTTTTTCCCTCGTTGGTATGTAATAATAAAAATAGCAAGAAGTAAATACAGGATAGACAACCAGGATTTACCTCCTAATGCATTAGAAAACTTAAATTGTAATACTATACAAATCAGGAAAATAAATATGGCGGTCCACTTCATGTCGTATTCTTTGTAAAAGGCGAAGCAGATGATTAAAGGAGCAAAAAACAGAGTTAGAGGAACAAGTAATATTTCTTCGGTACCATACCAACCGTTTAATTTCAACAGTATGCTTACTATTGCGCAGATCGGGAGGCTGATAAGAATAGCAATCATAGCTTTCCTTAGCAATAAATAAAATTTGTCATCAGTCAATAACTGGTAGCAGAAATAAATGACAAATAGGGATAAAGAAGTGATTGTAATCAGGTCTTTAACAAAATAAGAGGACCAATCGATATGTGTTATGTTATTGTCATTAATCAGGATACCGGTAAGCCCCATCATAAATCCAATAACAGGAATCCAGCAAGCCCATTTTAGTAGGGTATAAGTCTGTTTATATTCAATCTTCAGGTGTTTTAGGCGTCTTAATTTGGGAAAAATATAGATCCCTGGCAGACATATCAAGAGATAGAATAGGTATCCTTTTACGACAGGTAAAAATAAAAAAGTATATACTACCGATCCTACAGTCCCGGTAACAAAAGCCGGAACATCGAAAGTTCCTGATATAACGATCAGTAAATATATCAGTAGATAGGCTATTTTCTTTCTGATGAAAAGATATATGGCAGCTAGAAACTCCAATAATCCGAAAGAGCCTGATAGTAAGGGTATATTTATGATTACGATGTGGATTGTATATAATACAATAATAAATAGTATTAACTTCAAATCAAAACTATTTTTATTTGTTTTTGTCATCGAATATTTCTTCCAATTTGTGCATAACAACCTTATCCGAATGTCGTTCAGTAAATAAATCAAGTTCTTTCTTCATTTGTTCTTTTTCCGGTGTCTGGAATCCGATCAATATATCGAACAGTTCATCAGCAGATGCGATGAGTTTGCATGATGTCGGATAATTATCAGAAAAATAACTCACGATGGGAACCTTTGTGCCTATGACTGTCTTTTTATGATTGAAAGCATCCATGATTGCTCCGGACATCCTGTTTTTATAAGATTCGGGATATAGGGCCAGGATCGCTTTGGCTGAATAAAAATAACGGTCGTATTCTTCTCTTTGTAAATGTCCTTTTAATATTTTGATGGTATTACTGTCATAGTTCCATTCTTTTGATCTCAGGATCAGTTTGATTCCATTCTTTTCTAAAAGATGTTCTTTGGATTCTTTTTCGACAATTCTTTTTATTAATTGCTCGTCATTAGCATAACCTAACCCGACAAATGTATTGCTGCAACTGTTTATTTGTGTATCCTCCCGTTCCGGTAAAATCAGCGGATGCGGTAATACGAAAACTCTATGTGGTGATATGTGCAGTTCATTTACCAAATAGTCTTTTATAAAGTCTGTAAAAACAATATGATTTACAGAGTTGGCATAAGAAAGGAATATCTTTTTTTTATAACGATTCTCGAGTTCAGCTGTATTCCTGTGATGAAATAGATACATATCTTTTCTGAAAAAGAGAAAACGGCCAATTGCAAAACCAACAGTATCGAATGTGAAAAATAATATCTTATCGTACTTAACAAATAATACACTAAGAAACCCCATAAGAAAATTCCATACCTGATAGCATTGATTCAAAAAGATATTACAGCTTAATGGTAGCAATAGTTTGTTGGTGCAAATCTTTACGTTTGAGGGGTATTTATTCGTGTAGTATCCAGCTTTGTTTAGTACAGTCAAATCTGCAAAACGGGATAAAAGGTCGATTAATTTTGAATTTAGGTCTTTATGTCCAACAGGGAATATTGTATCAAAAATGACAAGTCTCATGATTCGATGATATTTTCTACAATTTGTACCATATCAATGTTATTGTATAGTCTTTTAGATTCTTCCTTATACTTTGAATAGTCGGAATCTATTGTTTTTATTGTTGATATAATGCTCTGTGCTGTAAGTGGGTCGGGGAGGGCGATCCCTGCTTTGTTTTCTGTAAAAGCAAATTTTAAGGCCGGAAGATCATTGGCTATCATAGGTATCCCGAATTTGGAATACTCATATATTTTATTGGGGGCGCAGTATAACACATTGATCATTTGTCCGATATTTTTGCCTAATGAATTATATGCCAATATTCCTATATGGGCCATTTCTGTTATATAGAGATGAAGAGGAGGAGGGAGAAACGGAACGAATATATTTCTTTGATTTTCGTACTTCTCTTTAAGGTTTTTTTGATAATCATTACTTGAACCCATTAAAAAGAATACATATTCATCCGGAAGTTTGCCTATTGCCTCAAAGAATTTATCTAACTGTCTTTCCGGTTGAAATGCACCCTGGTACAGAATGATTTTCTTATTTTTGTACTGCTTTTTTAAAGTCGTTACTATTGCCGGGACTTCCTCCGATTCATTGCCGCTTTGTATTTGAAAGGGTTTGTTTGGCAACACTACCGGTAACTCTTTCAGACAGAATAATGCTTGTGTAATATGTGCACGATTATATTCACAGCAAATAATCTTCCGGGCTTTTGCCAGTTTGGCTTTGTAATCGCAAAATCCGGTAAGAAGTTTATATCCGAAATTTAAGTCTGCATCCCTGAATTCAAGTAAATGAGCTATACATCTATGAGTATCAAATGATTTTATGAACAGGAGGGCTGTTTCAAAATGGATAAACCATAGATAGGTATTCTCTGAATATTCCTTTTCGATAATCTTTTTTACTCTTTTTCTGAATGTGAGTTGTTGGGTAAACCGCTTTAAAGCATTGCCATGATATTGATCTTGTATGTATAATTTAACGCCCAGTGATTGTAATGACTGCTTGACGTGCATACTGGAACAAGCTCCGATGTACAAAACTTCGTATCCCAGCGTGACCAAAATATTACATAATGATATTACCGGTGGATAAAGAGTAATATCATGCTTCATTATTAACAGTATTTTCTTCTTATGTTGCATACCTTCAATAAATTATGCCTTTTTGAATATCCCACAAAAATCCAATATCACCTTATCTTCCCTGTAAGGCAACTCTTTAAACTCCTTATGTGCCACCATCAATGCTACGATATCCGCTTTTTCGTATGCTTCTTTGTAATCGGTAAGTTTAAATACCTTGTGTACTTCGACGTTTGGCTCCACAACCAGAATGTCGGCATTGTTATGGCCTTGTATCACTTTCGTGGTAATATATTTGGCCGGTGATTCCCGTAAATCGTCGATATTCGGTTTGAAGGCCAAGCCCATCATGGCGACAATCGGTTTACGATGATGTTGCAATTCAAATTTGAGCATGGCGTTTTCTATCTTTTCTGCACACCAGAAAGCTTTGTAGTTGTTAATCTCACGTGCTTTGGCTATCAGCTGTGATTCATAAGGGAATTCTGCCGTGATGAAATAAGGGTCGACAGCGATACAATGTCCACCAACACCGGCACCCGGTTGAAGAATCTTTACCCGCGGATGTTTGTTGGCCAGTTCTACCAGTTCCCATACATTGATCCCTGCTTTGTCGCATATCAGCGACAACTCATTGGCAAAAGCGATCTGTACGTCACGGGAAGAGTTCTCCGTTAACTTACACATCTCAGCTGTTTTAGCATTCGTCTTATGTAATGTCCCTTTTACAAAACGACTGTAGAACTCTATTGCTTTTTCCGTTGATGCAGGATCGATACCACCGATCACCCGGTCGTTATGTACTAACTCATAGATTACATTACCCGGTAATACACGTTCCGGACAGTAGGCGATGTATATCTTGTCCTTCAGCTCTGGACGAATGGTAAAAATCAGTTCTGTCATTTTATTCGTCGTCCCTACCGGAGAGGTCGATTCTATAATAAACAGATCGTTCTCTTTCAGAAGAGGAATAACGGAACGTGTTGCGGTCTCGACATAAGAGATATCCGGTTCATGATTTCCTTTGAAAGGTGTCGGTACAACAATCAGGTATACGTCGCTGACCTCCGGTTTAACCGAGGCTTTCAGATGACCGGCTGCTACTACCTGCTGGCATAACTCCTGCAATCCAAGCTCTACGATATGTATCTGTCCTTTATTGGTCATATCTACAACCTGCGGGTTGATGTCTACACCAACTACATCGATGCCGTTGCCGGCTGCTATTATTGCTGTGGGCAGGCCTATGTAGCCAAGCCCCATAAAACATGCTTTCATACTTTTAGTTCAGTCTTTTAAATAATTTTCTTTTCATTGATGACTTTTTTTCTGCGATGCATTTTATCCAGGCAGATGTTCAATACCGTCCAGACTACTATATCGCCTATAAAGAGGATATTGATATTAACAAAGGGAACAAGTATGATATTCAGGCTACTGAATATCCATGAGATCCCCAGAATATAAAGTAATGCTTTGTGCGGTGAAAAGCCCATCTCCAGAAATTTGTGATGAATATGGTTTCTGTCTGGTGAGAACAGGCTTTTCCTTCTGCGGAACCGGATCAACATAACCCGGATCACATCAAACATCGGAACGATCAGTGTAGAGAAAGATATCAAAATGGCACTGGTCGAATAGGGCGCCACATCCGGATTATATACAGCGAAGCGGATGCAGAGAAATGCCAGGATGTATCCTAAAGTCAGGCTTCCCGTGTCTCCCATAAATATCTTTCGTCCATGTTCTGCCTGTCCGAATACATTATAGTAGAAAAAAGGGATTAGTACACCCAAGGTCGAGAAAGATAGCATGGCATACGCCCACATATGATTGTGCAGAAACAAAGATCCCAATATAAGCAGGGCAGCCCCGCTTAATCCGGATGCAAGTCCGTCGATACCGTCTATTAGGTTTATTGCATTGGTAATAAATACAATAGCGAAGATTGTGAGCGGCATTCCTATCCACGGTGCCAGTTCATGAATACCGAATAATCCGTAAAAATTGTTGATCCATAATCCGGAAAGGGGGAGTAGGGTGGCGGCAAGTATTTGTACGATAAACTTGGTATGGTACCGCAAGCCTATTAAATCGTCTTTGATACCGGCCAGGTAAAGAACGATCAACCCGCAAGTCAGTAGATAGAGGTCGGGAGTGATATGGGGGGTAATATCTTTAGGTATTTTAAAACCATATAGATACCCCATGTAAGAGATGGCAGAAACAAATGCCAATGAGAATAAAATAGTCGGGGCAAATGATATTCCTCCAAGACGGGGAATGGCTCCTGTATGTATTTTCCGCTCATTAGGCATATCGAAGAGTCTTTTCGTTAATGCCACGATCAGGATACGTGGTATTATCAGCATAGAAAAGACTATTGATATTATAAAAGCTAATAAAATCAAGAGATATATCATTTGCGTTGTAAGTTAAGTTATACGACAATGTTCGTCAGTCACAGTAAATGGGACTGTCGGGGAATAATTTTGCTCATAACAAACATACCTGGATTTCTGATTGAGGGGGCGTTTCCCTTGGAAGGTATGTGTCTTTTGTTTAGCTGTGTATATAAACAGAATGCTTCTGAAAACGTTCATCACTTAAAAGGTTATTACTCTATTTTAACGCTGAAATTCAACACTTTTGAAGAGGTATGGAAAGTAAGTGATGATTGTCAACGCCTGATAATTCGGCTATACAAATGATTGTATTTTGTCGTTAAAGACGACTTTTTTGAGATAAGAAAAGTGTGGAATATTTACTTTACAGAAACAATTGTTTAGTGTTTTTTACGAGCAGATTTATCTGTTAGGTTATCGTTGAGGTTTGTTATTTGAATATACAATACCTGGTTAAGATTACTATCCCGTTACTGTTAGTTCTTAATCATACTGTAATTAAGATCGTAACCTGTGAGAATTAATTCTTTT
This sequence comes from uncultured Parabacteroides sp., assembly GCF_905196875.1. Taxonomy (GTDB): domain Bacteria; phylum Bacteroidota; class Bacteroidia; order Bacteroidales; family Tannerellaceae; genus Parabacteroides. The sequence continues at coordinate 35,305 of NZ_CAJJWO010000053.1, forward strand.
TCTCCTTCATATTAAAAATGAAATACAAACTTTACTTAAAAGTAAGGCCAGCATTGCATATTTGTATTCTATGCATTTCGTATTTGTAATCTATATGTTCAGGGCAAACGCATTAGGAATAAAAGGTAAAAGCCCCATTTAATAATTGGTGTAG
>NZ_CAJJWO010000054.1 GCF_905196875.1 uncultured Parabacteroides sp.
TGCAACATTGAATTGTACATCTGGTCGAAAGAGCCATACAACCCGTTGGTCACATAAGTTGAGCCATAGGTCTGATGCAAAGAGCGTAAACCCAGATTCTGGCGACGACTATAAAAATAATTGTTACTCTTACCTGTATGGCGTGTTACGCGTTCATCCCAATGCGACCAGTTGAAACCGAGATTATACCCAATCTCACCAATTTTATCGTTCCATTTCAGAGAAACTTCATACCCACCTTTACGGTTGGTTTCAAAGGGAGCATTGATCTGAGGCGTATTCGGCATACCTAAAATATCTGTCCGAATCTCATCCTGATTCATATCCATCTCATCCCCGTAATTCATATACAAGTAAGCCTCTACCGTCCCTTGCAAACGCTTGTCCAGAAGAGCGAAATCGATACCACCACTGATCTGACGGCTCTTCGACCAAGTCAAATCGCTAGCCACCTGAGACTCTTTCCAAACAACGGTCTGTGTCATTCCCTGACCAAATAATGCAGTAGTTCCCTCTTGAGCATATTGATTCATATAACTGAAAGGGGCACCGATTTCTCCTCCTACAATACCAAAAGCTCCCCTTATTTTCAGAAAATCCATCACATCGGGATTTATATTCTCCTTGAAGAAAGACTCTTCAGATACCACCCAACCAGCAGATACAGACTGAAAAAATCCCCAACGTTTATCCGGACTATAACTCAAAGAACCATTATAATTCGCGTTATACTGCAATAAATATTTACCAGCATAATCATAGCTGATACGTCCGATATAGGAGGCCGATCCCCATTTTGATTCACCTCCGCTTTTACTGACATATTCTGCCCCTTGTGTTATCTGAGGTACAAATGTTGTCGGATATCCTTTGGCAGCTACGGAAGTTGCATTTGTATGGCGGATCTGCGATTGATAGTTCAACATACCATAAATCGTATGCTTACCGAATGTACGGTTATAATCCACTTGAAAAATACCGGTAGTCAATTTATAATTACTCCACGAATGCGTCACCTTAGCATTATTCGGATTAAAAACGACCGGATCCTTTGATGTAGGAGTAGCGTAGGTATTTTCAGGTGTATGCTCGAACTTTTTATTCATATTATAGCTCGTGTTATAATTGACTGTTCCCGACAGAGATAGTCCTTCGACCCATGGCAATTGCCATTTCAGCCCCATACTGACCTGCAGACGATTATCATCCGCATTATCAAATCCCGTACGCATCTTGGCAGCCGGTGAGTTTTGTCTGTCAAGCCCTGTGCTCCAAACACCTGGTAGATCCGGCATCGGACGATCATATATTTCGTTGAAAACACCATTACCAGCCGCCGGTCTCTTCTTTTTCGACATATTCCCGTTCAGGTTCAATACAAACTTAAGGCTTTTATCTTTCAAAAGATACGCATCCGTATTCAGCATCACATTATATTGTTCATAGCCGAATGTAGGACTGACACCTTTCTGATTCATATATCCCAAACTTGAATAATAACGAACTCTATCACCACCGCCACGAACACTCAGATTTGTCTGATACATCGGCTGTGTGTGATCGAAGAAATCCCAAGGATCATAGGAAGTATAATAATCCAGAATATTCTTTTGCGTTTTAAACGGATTAAATAAATCCTGAATATCCGTCAAAGTGTAATTCATTCCATACTTATCATTCACCATTGACATGATATCGTTATGGTTTTTCCCTTGTTTGTTCAGATACCCCATATAAAGTTTCGACATTTCAGCATCGTCCTTCCATTTGGTTTCCATAAAGTTAGCAGAATACATATTATTACGCCACTCAGCATAATCGTATGCTTCCATGGTACGAGGACGATAAGAAGGGGTCATCACAGAAATCTTCTGATTAAAGGTGACATCAACACGACCTTCCACCCCTTTTTTGGTAGTAACCACTACCACACCGTCATTTGCACGCGGACCATAAATAGCTGTAGCACTGGCATCTTTCAGAATGGTCATCGATGCTATGTCGTCCGGACGTAAACGGTTGAAAAAGATTTCTCCCTGCGCAGTTTCTAAAACTACGTCATCAATCACATACAACACCTTATCTCCACCACGAATCCAAATCTTGGTAATCTCGCCCGGAGCACCGCTGCTTTCTTGAGTGAAAACCCCAGTTACACGGCCACCCAAGCCTTGCGACATTGTCATCACCGGAAGTTTTGCCAGTTCTTTCACCTGAACGGTCGCAGCAGAAGCTGTTAGAGTTTTCGTCTTTTGTGCTCCACCATACCCGGTTATAACCACTTCATCCACCAATTGTGAATCTTCTTCCATTCGAACTTTGAGGTCCGTTTGTCCTTTTTTAACATCCAAATGAATGGTTTTATAACCAATATAAGAAATAACAAGTTTTACTTTATTCGGCAAATTTTCTATTACAAACCTACCGTCAATATCAGTCACGGCTCCCTGAGTCGTTCCTTTTACAGCGACAGACACCCCTATCAACGGTTCGCCGGAAGAATCAACGACTATACCTGATATATTTTCTCCTTTTTGTTGCGCAACAAAAGCCGGTGGCATGGGAGCAACTTTCTTTTTTACAACAACCTGAGTACCGTTTACCTGATAAGTCAACGATGTTTTCTCCAGTAAAGGATTCAGTATATCCTGAATAGAACCTTTTACTATTTTAGGGATCACTTGAGTATTCAGCTCATTCTCTATCTCATCCGAATAGAAAAAAACATATCCGGTTTCTGTTTCAATCTGCTTAAAAACATCCCGTATGGTAGATTGTTTTTGTTCCAGTACTTGTTCTATTGATATAGATAAATTATTATTTGCATAGGTATAAGATATACTCATACTTAGCAGTAATACAATTATATGTCTGATTTTTTTCATACATTTGTATCTCTTTAAGTTTTTCATTATTAATTGGAAAATTTAATTCTCACAGTCCGGACGATCTTGCCCATCGTTCGGACTTTTTCTCTTTTTTTAGTATCACTCTCACGATTTATGTTTCATAGGCACTCACTGTTTTTAATTATTTATTCTATTAATAAAGTATCTGATTCAAAACGATAGTGTATATCGTAAAGCATCGAAAGCGTTTTCATAACCTGTTCTATATCATCAAACAAGACTAATTTCCCTGAACTTCGACGTTTAGAAATAGCCGAAGTACATTTAATGGGAATATTATAATATCGACTTAAGCGCATTAAAATATTAGACATATTTTCTTTTTTAAACTGAAGCATACCGTCTTTCCAAGAAATGTAATCGCGCACATCAACCGTTTCAATTTTATTTTTACCGCTCATAAACGATAACTTTTGATTTGGGACTAATCGTATCTGTTCATTTATTTTCGAATTAACGAAAACACAACCTTCTACCAAGACTACAGAGCTTTCCTGCTCATCTGCATAGGAGGATATATTAAATTTAGTGCCTAACACATTGACAGTAAAATCATCAGTCCTAACTTGAAAAGGAATCTCATTTTTTACAACTTCAATGTATATTTCACCTTCCACATCTATCAAACGTTTGTCAGCATCGAACTTTGAGGGGAAATGCAACACACTCCCGGAATTTACCCACACTCGTGATCCGTCAGCCAATAACAAAGATGAACGCCGTCCACGAGGGACCACCAACGTATTCATCGTAACTTTTGAAGAATCACAATCACTAATATCTTTTTTTATAACATTTCCCTTGCTTTGTACCGTAATATCCGAATCATAGGCAATTAATGCATTATCTTCCACCTGTACAACATCTTGTCCTCCTATTATCAAAGTCACCTCCGTATGAGTCGTATCTGTTTGTGCTTGTGTCAAAACATCCGAATTATCCACAGGTAGATCACGATTCAATACATAAAGAGCAGAAACACTTAATAGCAATAAAACTATACAAGCTGCTGCATACCGAACAAAAAACAGATTCCGTTTGCTACTTTTCTTCTTCAAACTATGTTCCAAGCGTAACCACAATTCTTGCGATGTACTTTTAGAAACTTTATGTTCGTTTAAACGCGTAGACTTTAAAATTACCCGTGCTTGCTTAACCTCCAATGACAATTCAGGATGCAGTTCTTGCCACAGCTCCCACTTCTTGTCCAGCTCTTCGGTAGGCATTAAACACCACATGATAAAATCAGGATCATGGAGTAATTTTTTTACTGTTTGTGAGATTTTATTAGTGACCATCTTACTTCTTTTTACATCTCATTTTATGTATAAATGACAAAAAAACAAAAATGCCCCCATTAAAATAAAAAAAAATGATGGTATAAAAATAAATAAGTGAAAGTTATTCCATATTGTTCCCGAATGCGGTCGATAGCACGATAGACTAATTTACGGGTTCCTTTGGGTGTAAGTTGAAGAATAATAGCAATTTCATCATACTCCAACTCTTGCATGAAACGTAAATAAACAGCTTCACGCTGACGATTGGTCAAACATCTCATCATACCATCTATTTGTCTGGTGAGTTCTTTTTGTTCTTCCTTTTCTTCAATAATATCTAACCCGGAAGTTACAACAGCAAAAGGGATATCATTAATATCTTCGACAAATTCCATGTTTACTTCTTGTCTTTTATACAAAAGAATTCTATTTTTCAAGCACTTGAAAAGATAATATTTCGCATATTTCTGATCTCCTAATTCATTTTGGTGTTCAAAAAGATGAAGAAATACATCATGGATAAAGTCGTATAGAATATCTTCCTCCAGACCAAATGCCATTCCATACGAATACATCTGATTTAGATATTTCTCATATAAAATTTTATAATTGCTGCATTTATCTATTAGATCCATCACTACAATAATACAAAGCAAACAACATTAACATAATTCTGGAAGAACTAATGTGTATAAAACACAAAGATAACATTTTATAGCTTAAAACTGGTTAATATTTTGATGAAATACCATTAAATAGGAACTTTTATTCGCATTCCAATCTCCACAAAGCTAATAAATTCATGAATAAAAAAGAAAATCACTAAAATACACCTAAGTTCTTCCAGAACTTAGGTGCAACTACTCCCCCCTTATCCTCCAAAAAGTAAAAAAACTGTATCTTTGTCCTCGGAATGGATAAACACAGTCAACCAAAATCAGGACGAGACAGTGATAGATAAGTGATAGAAAAAAAATAGTATCTATCACTACCTACATGAATTGAAAAACATTAGATTCACAACAGTCCGTGATAGTGTGACAGTAGATTAAATTTTGATATTATACAAAAAAAACATATCATTGCATAATCTTATTCTAAACATGAAAATATGCTATATCTAAATCAGACATACGAGCTATTAACAGGTGGGTATTATTTAGGGAACTCATCATGGAACAAAAAACACACAGAAATTGACAATTGTTTCAAAATATACCAATTAACAGAAGGAGAAGTGTTTGTTTGCGATAAAGATCAAACTTTCAATTTACAGAAAAATAATTTATACTTCATAAACGGGAATAAACTTAGCAGTCAATATTGCAGCTATTCATTTTCAACACATTGGTTACATTTTATTCCTAAAAATTTAACAATTTATCAAGGATTGCTATCGTTACCTACGGTCATTAAACTCCCTACACAAAAAATAAACTTTCCGGATTTAATGCCTCTATTGGAAAAATTACTTACCACCACAACTTCTTCAAGTTGGGAATACTCTTTAAACATTCTCCATATTCAAACATTGCTGCAAACAATCACTTTGGAATTGTTTACACTATATCCTATAGACCAATTATCAATATCCATTGAAACCCAACGAATAGAACCAGCCATGATATACATGAATCAATACTATAAAGAACCTATCAAATTAGAACAATTGGCTAATCAATGCTGTATGTCACCTAACTACTTTCATAAAATATTCAGAAATACCCTAAATATGACACCGGCGAATTATCTTACGCTCCTACGTATGAATGCTGCATTACAATTATTAACTGATGAACAACAGACAATAAAAAACATCGCCTATGAATTGGGATTCACAGACGATGCTCATTTTTGTCGATCGTTTAAGAAATACTACGGAATTCCTCCCGGAGAATACCAAAAGAGACGAAAGGATATCCTTATTTAAAATCTTTATTCACCATAAACAGTGTAAGAGATTGCATTTGTCACATTTTCTGAAAATTCGACCTTTACATATTTGGCATTCTTTCCATCCAACAAAGCTCCGGCCACATAGGATGTCACAGGCATGAAAATCGTTTTTTCCGAAATTGTGACAGGGGCTTGTTGTTCCCATGTCTTTCCATCTTTTGAAAAAGAAAGTATAATATTTCCCTGCATGCTATGCGATGAATCGAATTTCAGACTCTTTATGGTTCTAATTCCATCAAGTTTTATTTCTGAAAACTTTCCTGATGTAACTTTACCAGTACTTAAAACCTTTCCAACAGTATATCCGGACAAATCCTTAGAAGATTCCACATCTTCTGTTGTTAAGTTTTTATCCACTGTCAACTCCAAAACTACAGGTGATTCTATTTTTGCCAAAGTTCTCATATCGATCCTATAACCATCATCTACTTGCTTCAACGAAAGAGCATGTCCGCTTATATCTTCAGACTTAACAACCCTAAAACCTGATAACTTCGGTAAAAATATATTTCCGGACTCCGGACTCTTAATTATATGAACATACACTTTATTATTTTTAAAAGTCGTTCCTCCCCACTCATCCGGTAACCACGGTCCCCCTTGAGTATTATAAATAGAAGATCCATACTTTTTCAAATAACCTCCCACTTTTACAAATGTATTTTTTTGTTCTTCGTCCCAAGAGCCATCCCATTTCATTCCCCAGCTAAGGAGTAAATTTCCATCCCCGATGGCTGTAGATTGGAGCTTTTGGAAAATTGTCAATGGCGATTTGACTGGAGTGGGAGTATAAGACCAACCACCACAAAGTGTCATACAAGTTTCCCAAGGTCGCCGATTCTGAAACATCCCTATCCGTTGTTCCGGTGTATCAAAATCACCTGGCAAACTTGCCCTGTTATTGATCAGAATACCAGGTTGCAATTCACGAATCATTCGTGTCAACCGTTCTCCATCCCACATATCTGCAGTAAACATTCCTCCCCAATAGTTTGCATCAAACCAAAAGATATCAATCTTCCCATAGTTTGTGCATAACTCACGAACAACATTAAATTGATAATCGATATACTTCTGATGATTCTTACCAGGTTTAATAGTTTTTCCTTTTTTTGCCTGAAAATAAGGAGGAACCGTTATACGTTCGGCTATCTCCGGATCAACAGGCTGATAATCGGGATGATACCAATCTCGTTGAGAATAATAGATTCCAACTTTAATGCCAGCCAAATGACAAGCATCTACAACTTCACGGATAAAATCCTTCTTATAAGGTGAATTTGTCGACTTAAAATCCGAATATTGCGTATCCCACAAATGGAATCCATCGTGATGTTTGGCTATCACGACCATATATTTGACACCCGAAGCTTTGATGATTTTCACCAACTCTTCTTTACTAAAGTTTTCCAACCTCAAGGAATCCGCCCATGATGTCCATTCTTCCCGAGGATACAAAGAAGTTTTACTCAATCCGTCCGGTAAGACACGATCTCCAATGATCCCCCAACTCAATTCTTTATTCACAAAAGTGCTTAATCCAAACGAAATAAACATGCCATATTTAGCATCCTTAAACCACTGTAAATCCTCTTGGGAAGCATAGTTACTACCATCCCATTCAGCATCTGGAACAACCTGGACCAAATATGGTTTCGTTTTTATGATTTCTTCCAGATTACTTCCCGGTAATAAACTTTCCTTGATTGTCCATTGCGCGAATAATGATTCTGTCACAAGCAACAGATAAAATATTGCTATATATTTTTTCATTTTACTAATTGTTTTTCTGATAATTCTCTATCATTTCCCCTACCTCTTTCAATGTCTTCACATCAATATCTCTTATTTTACCGTTATAATCCGGTCCGACATTAATTGAAAATATATTCCCATATTTGACAGCTTCTTTATAATCATTAAATATTTTATCAGCAGAATGACATAAATTATCATGTTTAGGCAACGAATAAAACCAATCAGCCCCTCCCTTATGTTTTGGAAGTATCGGATAAGTAAATTCTGCTACCAAATATCCTTTATAACTTCCTTCATTTTCCTTATTGTTATGACTGGCATCTGTATCACCTAATTTACCGGCCTTACCTCTCTCACGAAGGCAAAGACGCCCTGATGGTTCACCTGTATTATATCCGACAAAGCAATTCGGTTGAAATTGATGAACCCAACGGGTTGTTTCTTCATGCGACAAACCGCCATCACCAACAGCATGATCAAACCAAATCAGTTCAATTGGCCCATATTGTGTCAATAATTCTTTTAACTGAGCTTTTTTTACCTCCGGATTAATTCCTCCGGCATCATAATTTCCGCGACCACCTTTCCCGCGCTTCGCTCCCGGCCAGTTCCAATCAGCTTCCGAATAATACAAACCTAACTTAATACCATACTTGTCACAGGATTTACGTAACATTTTCAATACATCCTTTTTTAAAGGAGCATTGATCACTTTTAAATCCGTAGTCTTCGTATCCCATAAACAAAAACCATCATGATGTTTAGTCAATACATAAATGTAATTCATTCCGGCTTCTTTAGCCACTCTTGCCCATTGATCTGTATCACACTTTGTCGCACGGAAAAATTCAGGCGGCAACTCCTGTCCGGTCCACTCTATACCGGAAAATGTACTAAATGACCAGCAGATAAACATTCCAAATTTCATATCCGAAATTTGTTTTGCCCTGACCTCATCCGGTATTTTCTCTTGAATGATCATACTTTTTTTCTGAGGGACAACAGATAATGAATGTAAAAAACAAACACACAGAATAATAACTTTCAATTTCATGGCTTACATATTTAATTAATCAACTTCTTCTTCCGATGCTTTATAAATTCCTATTTCTGCAATTTGCAGTAAATCGCGGGATTGCCTAATAACAATACGAGCTTTCTCCGTTTCCACCGGATCGAAACGAAGAATACGTTTATAACCGATGGTCGTCCCTTCCGCTACAACCTTCCACTGATTATCCATCCAACACTCCAATGCGAAATCTTCTACCCGTTGGCCTTCCGTTATATTTTCCTGTAATAACAAACGATCAGTTGCTCCTTCCGGGAACGAACAGGAAGTAATATATTTTTCCTTCTGTCTGCTATCACAAGAGAAAAAAGAACAGAAAGCCAACCCTAATAAAAAATAGTTCATCAAAAATGTCCTCATGATCTTAATATAGTATTTAAAGCAATAAAAAACCTACTTTTGAATGCTACAAAAGTAGGTTTTATCTGTACCCAATCATTGAATAAACAATGCCAATCTTTGTATAATCTTATTTTTCTATTCAACGAACTTTCATGACCACCTCTATCTTGTCCACATCCGGTCCTGTTTCTTTCGGATTACTCAACCGGATCACATTGTCAACTTCCTCCAACTGTTCCAGCCCATCATCTGAGAACGTGCCTACTGCGCCTCCGTACAACTATTCAGCCACCAACCCAAATACCCCCAAGCAATATGTGCCCCGAACCATTCCTCACGAGAAGGAAAAGTATCTTCTTTTTTATCCTGGTAATATTGCCCGGTAACATCCCGGTCGAGCATAAATATCATTTCTTTATTACGAGCAAAAGCCCAGTCCAATCCTTTAACCGAAGCCTCACGATCCCAGCCGAACAGATGAGCCATAACATCCATCAGCCAATAGTTAGCCTGCCTTTTTCCTCCCCAATCATTCCCCTCCGGAAAATAAATAAGGGAAGAAGCCTTCCCGTCATCTGTTTTCTGATACATCGTTTTTCCATTGAACAAGCGCTCAGAAAGAGCATAATAAACCACATCACCATTATACAAAGAAGACTGTAGCCATTCTTTTCCAGCCAATTCATACGTCCATGCGTTGATCGCATTCAACATAAATGCCGACATATAATCCGGATGCATTATCTTATGGTTGACTACTGTTCCGTCAGAGTTCATATTACTGCCGTTCAACACCTTGTTCAGCACCATACCATCCACCGCGATTGCTTTCCGGGTATCTTCGGGCATGGCATAAGCAGAAAGCTGTAATTCGACCAGCTTCCGCATCCACCCCCCGTAATGGTTGTGACCGGGCATCATCACCGTAGCAACAGCCAGAATATTTGAGTTCCATCCGTTTTCTTCGGCTTTGGTATCCCCTTCCGAGAGTATGTTCCCTGCCAGATCCCGATAATAAGGCACCTTGTAATCGAGGAAGCGGTCCGCCTCATGTACTGTCATCCGGCAAACTAACTCTTGATCCGAAGCAGACAATTCATCCCATAGAATCCAAGCCGCATGTGCAGCTCGTGCTGCCCATAAAGCACTTTGCCATTGGTCTCCCCAACCTTCCTTACCGATATTCGCTTTATGTCGGTAAGCGATCGAACGGATCAGCTGAACTGTCATTTTCATAGCCTCCCGTTCGGACACGTATGAAACCGACGGGTCGTAAACTCCCGTTCTCAAGCAAACTCCCAACGTAAGAGCATGGTGGGCCGCCGGGCGTATGAAATGCTCCGTCTTTCCCCCGAAATCGAAATATTCTCCAGTCTGATCCTGAAAACGCTTTATCTCTTTATACCATTTATTCAAGGTATACCGGTTGTTTAACCTCAACATATATCTCATTTCGTCCGAAAAAGCTCCTTGGGGAGCCGGACGCTTCCATTTGTCTGGTGAAACTGGGACCACCAGTTCTCTCAACTGTTTTACTTCATCGGCAATGCCCTTTACAGGACAAAACAGCAAACAATAAACTAATACAACACAAAAACTAAAATACTTCATTATTTATTCTTTTATATATTTATTTCCTTATTCTCTTTTATCGCCCTATTTGCATCTTCTCCCATCCGGATCATAACCTTTACAAGATCGGGATATTTGGATGCCATATTGATCGTTTCCCCCAAATCTTTTTCCAGATCATATAATTCAACTGGAAGTTGCTTCCCCTGACGGTCAGTCTTTGGCATAATCAGTTTCCAATGCTGATAACGGACACTTTCTATACCTCCGCGAGGGCGAAACCCAAATACCGCTTTATGAGGAGATTTCGCATTTTTCTCTCCTTTCATCAAAGGTAATATGTTTTTCCCATCGATCGGGCGATCTGTCGGAATCTCCGCACCGGCCACAACTGCTATTGTTGTAAATAAATCCATACCGGTTGTCAATTCGTTACATTCTTTTCCTGCCGGTATTACCCCCGGCCAAGTCAAAATGCAAGATACACGAATGCCCCCGTCATACTTCTCCTGATATTTGCCGCCACGTAACACATGCTTACGATTAGGATCGGTTTCCCCGAAGCGACCATAACAATTCTCAAGTTCCTTATCCTTATGGATTAGCGGACCATTGTCGGAAGTGATGATTATCCATGTATTATCTTCAATTTTCATCCGTTTCACCATATCCATGATAACCCCGACCGTATTATCCAGATACTCCACTGCATCCCCGAAAGCTCCCGCTTGGCTTCTACCCTCGAATCCGCGTGGTATAAAATAAGGCGTATGCGTTTCTATATTGGAATACTGCAAATAAAACGGTTTCTCCCTTTTTACTGAATTAAAGATGAATTTACAAGCTTCACGCTGGAACAAAGCGGGCAATTCCGCCAAATCGTTATTGTCGCATTCCTTTATGACTTGTGCCTGCCGAATCAATGGTATAGCCGGGTCGCTGATACCGCTGGGACGTACTCCTGTCCCTCCCAACCGTTCCGGTCCATGGTCGTTAGGATAGGGTATCCCTACAAATTCATCAAAACCATGTACAACAGGAAGGTACTGAGGCAAATGTCCCAGATGCCATTTCCCGACCAAACCGGTCGTATATCCCTGCTTTTTCAATAGTTCGGCAATACAAACTTCCTCTTCATCTTCCAAACCATTCGGAGTATGAGGAAACAGAACAGACAAACCAGTTCCGTTATTTACACGAGGAGCATACCTTCCTGTCAACAATGCGGCACGGGAAGGCGTACTGGTACCATGAGGAGCGTAGAAGTCGGTAAACTTCATCCCCTTCTCCGCCAACGCATCGATATTCGGAGTTTTAATATCCTGGCTACCGAAACAGCTCAGATCATCATAGCCGACATCATCCATTAGGATATGGATAATATTCGGACGTTTCTTTTTCCCAGCCTCTTTATCATTTCCGGCAAAGCCCTGCATAGGCATCATAGAAACCAGCAAACCAGCCTTCAGCAATAAAATCTGTTTTTTATAATCCATAATAAATTACTTCTTATCAATTAAACCATGTTGACGTTGTCCGGTCGGTTTACGACGAGTCAAGTTGTCGCCCAAGTCATCACGCATATCGTCCGCTATTTTCATCAACCGCTGTACCACCTCAGGATATTGCGAAATCACATCATAACGTTCACCCGGATCACGCCGCAAATCATAAAGAACAGCCTTACGTATTTCTTTCATAGTCAATTTACCCGGTTGCCCATCATTACCAGGGACATATTCTTCGTAAGTAGCATGTTTATGCGGAAAGATAAGTTTAAAAGTTCCATCGGTCACAGCTTCAAGATCATTCTGATTGAAATAATAGACAAAAGAAGTACGCGGATTAGCATTTTTTTCACCTTTAATCAAAGGCAATAAACTGACTCCATCAATTCGATGCGCAGGAAGCGGAGACTGGCTGACCTCGGCTATCGTAGGGAAAAGGTCGATGTTGGAGGCCAACTTATTACAGCTTGTACCCGGTTCGATTTGCCCTTTCCAATACATCACGCAAGGTACACGATTACCGCCGTCGAAAGTGGCAGCTTTGGCTTCTCGCAATCCACCGGTCGACCCGGCATGGTTACCGTAATTAGCCCAAGGGCCATTATCTGAAGTCAATATAACTAATGTGTTTTCTTCCAATCCTTCCTCACGGAGAGTTTTAAGTACCTCCCCTACGCTCCAATCGATCTCCATCATCACATCCCCGTAAAGCCCCTGCTCGCTCTTCCCCTTGAATTTGTCAGAAACGGCTAGTGGCACATGCGGCATGGAATGTGCCAGATAAACGAGGAAAGGCTTATCCTTGTTCTTGCGGATAAAGTCGACGGTACGGGCAGTATAGTCTGTCGTGAACTTTGTCTGGTCAGTGTTATAGCCTATCACTTTATTACCATCGGTGGTCGGCAGATCGGGAAAATTAAAAACTTCTCCCTGTTGAGGATGATAGGGCCACATATCGTTCGAGTAAGGCAATCCATAGTATTCATCGAAACCGTTCTGCAAAGGGAGGAACTGATGAGCATCGCCCAGATGCCATTTTCCGAATATAGCAGTCCGGTAACCTTTTTGCTTTACCAGTTCCCCTAAAGTCATCTCATTCTCATGAATACCATACGGACAATCGGGGCCCGGTGCACCTGCAAAACCAATACGATTCGGATAACACCCTGTGAGTAACCCGGCGCGAGAAGCACCACTTATAGGCTGTCCTACCAGAAAATGAGTAAAACGCATTCCCTCGGCTGCCATCCGGTCGATATTTGGTGTTTCATAGCCGATGGCTCCATTAAAAGAAAAATCGCCATAACCAACATCATCAAGATTGATTACTATAAAATTCGTGGGATCGGCTGCTTGCGCCCATACAGGGACAACAGTACCGGCCACCAATAAAGAAAGTGTATATTTCATTATGCTATATTATATTTAACTCATTATTATTCTAAAATTGTCACTGTGTTATATTCCACCAATTCTGCCCAACCTTATCATACGATTTACGACCATATTCTTTTCCGGAAAACGAGCTTTCATAACTTTTCAACTGCGCCGACAAAATTTTGCGTAATCGTTTGGTAACATCAGGCAACAGTTCCACCAAGTTATGCTTTTCACAGGGATCATCCTCTATATCGTACAATTCATACTGACTTTCCGAATAATATAACTTATATTTTCCCTGTATCACAGCCCCCTGGCGTCCCGAACAAAATACCAATTCTTTCTTCTTTGTCGATGCCTCCCCTGTTATCAACGGCCAGAAGGACTCACCATCCAACTCACGTCCAGCAGGATAGGCTACACCTATCATATTCAGCAAAGAAGGCAAATAATCGGATGTGGAACACGGTTCCTTCAAAACCCCGGGTGTCTTTATCCGATCAGGCCAAACCATAAATGCCGGAACCCTTATCCCGCCTTCGTGTAAAGAACGCTTCTTTCCCATATAACTACCCGCCGTACCCGGCGTATTCAGTTCAGGCCCGTTGTCGCTACAAAACAATATAATCGTATTTTCATATACCTGCTTGTTTTTCAGAAAAGAAACCATGCGATCCACCTGTTCATCCAAAGCCGTAATACAACCATAATAATTTTTTTCTTCCAAAGAATAGTTTTCATATAAGGCAACATGTTCAGAACCTGCAACACAAGGCAGGTGAGGAGCATGAAACCATACGACACTGAAAAAAGGCTTCTCTTCAGCAACCGAGCGATCGATAAAGGGCAGAACACGATCCATAATAACCCGGCTATCATCACCAGCTAAACCTTCGGTAACTTTATTGCCTTCTATATCCCAATAAAACGTACCATAAGTCAAAGCTGTATCCTTATCTTGTATATAATCCCAAAAACGACCATTGTTTGTCTGTGGTTTAAGCATCGGATCAAAAGTCGGAACTTTAGATTCTGTCACAAACGCCACATCATAACCATGCCATGCGGGAGGATTATATAAATGCTCGTTTTCAGGACGCCCCCTGTTCGCATCGATCTCTTTACAAGTCAATGTACCCAAATGCCATTTACCAAAGTGACCTGTTGTATAACCGGCCTGTTTCAGAAGCTCGGGCAATGTAATTTCCTCCGGTCGCAAAATCCCTTCATTTGCCGAAAAAACACCTGTACGGAAAGGATTACGTCCGGTGAGCACACTAGCTCTGGTTGGCGAAGACAAAGGTCCTGCCGAATAGAATCTATCCATTCTCACTCCTTCAGCTGCTAGCCGGTCCAAGCAAGGTGTTTTAATCATCCGGTTACCATTAAAGCCGACATCTGCCCATCCCATATCGTCGGCCATAACCAAGATTATATTAGGTAGCTTAACTGTTTGTTGCGCATTAGATACCCAAAAAGAAAGGAGAAGACTACCTATTGTCAATATATTTTTCCTCATGATATTATAGTAAAGAAAAACAAAGCACAGAGATATCAAACTGTAGGCAAACCATCAACCTTGCAGCTTTATATCTCTGTGCATAGAACTATTTAGATTACTTCAAACAATTTTTAATCCTTCCAGCCCGGATTCTGATCCAGATTAGGATTCAACACTGTCTGTTTTAATGGTATAGGATACAAGTAACATTTATCCGTCCAACCCGGATTAGGTTTTTCAATGTAAGTTACGCAATTCTTATACCGCGGCTGTTCAGAGCCATTATAAAGGCTGTTCGCCAAAGCCTCATTATCATAATCTTCTATATTGTTGATCTTGACACCTACTGGTTGAGAATTCAGATAAGCGCCTTTTTTCCAGCGTTTTATATCATCCATACGAAAACCGGATCCCATCAACTCCACACATCTTTCGCGTCTGATCTCCCACAAGACCGGATCAACATCCGAATCGCGGTAAGCATCAAAATCACTTCCAATCTCATTTATTCGCATGGAAGGAATATGAGCACGAACACGTAACTGATTAATAGTCTTATCAGCCACGGACTGGTCGAATCGTCCAAGTTCGGACATCGCCTCCGCATGGTTTACCAGTACCTCTCCCATACGGAATACCGGAGCATCCGTTCCCTGATTCTCACGATATTCCGCACCCGGATAATTATTATAATAGCGATAGAAATAATAACCGGCACGAGTCGGCAATCCACCAACTTTCACTGCTTCCAGATTCGGGACCTTTCCAGTATAAGTTGTCGGGCCGTTGAACAGAGGGAAATGTTTCTTCTCTTTGGAACCGCCCACGATTTCGTTCATCATATCCATGTATTTACGATCCTCCGGATTATCCGTATATTCCCAAGAAGTCCTGTCTGAAGATAATTTCACCTCATAAGGTGGGCAAATCGTATAGTACAAACGGTAATCACGGTTTTCAAACTCATCGTAAACCGTATTATCACCTTTATATGCTTTCGACGTGGAGACCGGCTTTCCGTCAGAACACAGATAATGTTCCACTAAACGCTTGGTTCCTTCCATTAAATACTGATACTCACGGGTATCGTTTGTCAGATTATGAGACTTCTTCGAATCATATTCCACATACTCTTTGTAAAGCAATATGCTACTCTCATTTTTCAATGAAAGAGAATTGAACACCGCATCGTAATCAGCCACTAATCCCAAATTCTGATCAATCAAGCTTTGAGAAGCTTTCACACTCGCCTCCAGATATTTCGTGCCATCCACGCTATCTACCTCGCCATGATATTTTCGCCAGGTTCCTTCAAAAAGTCCAAAGCGCGAAATTAATGCTCTAACTACATTTCGGTTGATCGTATTCTTTCCGTCTCCATCGGGATTTATATGTTCTTCCGCATATAAAAGATTAGTCAAAATATTATTGGCCACTAGTTCGCGTGAATCTTTTTTCCCGTACAACAGGTCTGTATCCTCCGTTTTTACGACATGTTCTACCCAGGGAAGTTCACCGAAATTTTTCATCAAATCGAAATAAGCCCATGCACGGAAAAAATAACCGACACTTCTCCAATGCTCCTTTTCCTTATCCGTCATAGAAGAGCCATCAATATTATCCAGCATGATATTCACATCACGGATAAATTTGAAACTCCACATGTCAGAGGATATATTCGAAGCATCCAGGCGATTGTTCACCAAGCTAATCCCATTCGGGCTTTGTGCCCAATACAACATATCTGATTCATCACCAGTATGAGGACGGGAATTGTATCCGGAAATTTGTGTTTTATACAACCCCCAAGCATACATTTTAAAATTATCATAATTCGTAAACACGGTACTTTCAACCTCCTTATCGATAGGAGTACGATCCAGAAAAGCATCGTCCAGGCAGGATACCAACCCTACGCTCAGTAACAAACCACCTGCCAATATATATTTCATTTTCATATAGTCAATTATTATAGAGTCATGTTAATACCAAAAGAACATTTCTTCATGAAAGGATAGAGTTCGTTGATACTCATCGTCTGTTCAGGATCCATACCTTCATACAAATGATGGTTTGTCCACAGATCTTCTCCACTGAAGAATACTTTGAATGAGCGGATCACTTTCGTTTTTTCCAACCACTCGGACGGGAATGTATAACTTACGGTTATGTTTTTCAATTTAATATAAGCACCGTTCATCATATACTTAGTCTGCGTACGGCGGTTAAAGCCATCAGTTCCCTGGTTGATCCCCGACTGATTACCCAAACGCGGATAATAAGCATCTCGGTTTTCCGGTGTCCAGTAATCCAAATGATGAGCCAATACAGTTGCAGCAGCATCCGGATTATCGGTATTGGTGTGCGGCCATGCCAGGAACATTGCAGGTGAAGAACCTCCGACAATCAGGTCACGTTTGCCTACTCCCTGGAAGAACAGGGATACATCGAACCCTTTCCAACCTAACCCGGCAGTTATAGAGTATGGGAAACGACGGCTATTATTACCGATAATCTTACGGTCACCGGGATTTTTTGCCGTATCATCTCCCGATGCATCAATCTTTCCATTACCATTCAAATCCTTGAACAAGATGTCTCCCGGACGAGGGTCACGGACATAAGGGTCAATTGTGGGTACCCCTTTTTTCAAGGTATAGATACCTTTTTCTTCATCTATAAACGAAAAATCATCTTCCGTATAATAACGATCCGTTACAAATCCCCAGATTTCACCGATTTCCTGTCCTACACGGAATGTTGACTGCTTTTTCCCGTCTATCATTGCGGTTAAAGATTCAGTCGGATTGTCAAATCTCGTTATTTTCGAACGGGAATCGTATAAATTAAAACCTATGTTGTAACGCCAGTCTTTACCTATATTGTCACGCCAGTTGATAGCCAACTCCCAACCCTTCGTACGGAGATCTGCTGAGTTTTCCAACGGAGCAGTAGTCCCTAATATAGACGGCAATTCCTTACCCGGAGCCAACATGCCTTTCGTATCTCTGCGGTACCAGTCGAATACTACATCCAGGCGGTTATTGAACAATCCCATGTCAAAACCGATATCCAATGTTTCCACTTTCTCCCAGGTAAACGAAGAACTGAACAAAGCCGGAGAAGTACGACCAATCATCCAATCGCCGTCATACAACCAAGCATCGGTTGTCTCCATCGTACCCAGATACGCATAGTTGGCAATCGCCTGGTTTCCTACCTGCCCGTAAGAACCTCTCAGCTTGAAGTTTGTCAAATATTCTTTCGACCAGTCCATAAACGATTCTTCGGAAAGTCTCCATCCCAAAGAAACAGACGGGAAGAATCCGAAACGATTATCTTCCGGGAATTTGGATGAACCATCATAACGGCCGTTCGTTTCAATCAAATATTTCCCCTTATAATTGTAGGCCAACCTGTAATAAAGCCCGCGCAGAGCATACTCATCGTAAACGTCTCCCGTTGTCTGGGTTCCGCTGGAGCCTGCCAAAGAAGGATGGTCGGGGTTTATCACATTCAATTTTTGCCCCCACAATTCCTGGCGATAACTGTACTCCTGGTTGAAACCACCCATTACGGACATATTATGGTCGCCCCATGTTTTGTCGTAGTTTCCATATATATTGATGGCGTTATAGTTTACATGTATCTCGTCAAGGCGATAAGAGGTATTTCCACTATGCGTATACCCTTTCTGAAATGCTTTTTCAGCATTCACATACGCCATCTTCTTTTTATACTCCTCTTTGCTGGTATTCGTACGGTTAAATGTATATTCTGCATTGATAACCAATCCTTCTAAAGGTTTAAAGATTGCTTTTCCGAACAAACGTATATCCTCTTTCTTCTGCGTCTTCAACGGAGAGTTTTCAATATTCCAACGAGGAGTACCGATCGGTAAAGTTTCTCCGCCCAATTCCACATTTCCTTCCGGATAATAAGAAGGTAATAACTGAGCCAGACGGTATGGGTTCCAATCCCTCAAAGAGTTCATATTAGGTTCGTCAGCCCTGGAATTAGCATATTTTATATCCGCCTGAAACGAAAGCCATGGCGTAACTTCCGTATTCACGAATGAAGATACGTTATATCGCTTGTAACTATCTTTGTCCGTCACCAATATACCATCTTCATCCAGGTAACCGAATGACAGGCGGTAAGCGGTCTTCGCTGTTCCACCGTCGATAGAAGCATTATGGGTCTGTTGGAAACCTGAACCGTCCAACATCCTATCCAAATGGTTGACTTCCCTCAAATCGTAACGTTGCCCAGTCTCATCTATAATGTATCCCGACGGATATTTCGACGGGTTAACCTCATAATCCTCCAAGTATCCCAACCAGGTATCTATATGCTGGTTACCCATAGCATAACGTCCAGTCTTATAATTCATATCTTTATAGAAACGAACGGTTTCCATCGGGCTTGCCTTTTGGATAAGCCCCTGCGGAGTAGAAAAGGCAAAGTTATTGCTATAGTTAATACGCATTTTTTGATCCTTAGCCGACTGCTTGGTCGTAATCAAAATCACACCAAAAGCGGAACGCGCCCCATAGATGGCAGCAGACGCAGCATCCTTCAATACAGTTACCGTTTCAATATCCGACGGTGAAATCATATTGATATCCATCGGTACATTGTCAACCAATACTAACGGCTGGCCTTCACCATATTTGTCGATATTGATGCGATTTATACCACGGATATTCATATTCATGCTTTCTCCCGGCTTACCACTGGAAGAGGTGATCTGCAAACCGGGCATAGTACCCTGCAAAGCCTGTTCGACAGAAACAACCGGACGGTCACCCATCACTTCTTCCATCTTCACGGTACTCACCGCCCCAGTCAGATTCGCTTTCTTTTGCGTACCGAAGCCGACAACAACGACTTCGTCCAACGCCTGCGTATCCTCAACCAATGTTATGTTTAAAACTTTTTTACCGGCCACCGACAATTCCAGGGTGTTATAACCGATATAAGAAACCTGAAGTACACCATTTTCCGGCATTTCCAACGAAAAATTACCATCAATGTCTGTAATGACTCCATTTGTCGTCCCTTTTTCCACGATATTCGCTCCGATAACAGGTATACCACTTTGGTCGATAACCGTACCTGTTACAATCTTCCTGTTTTGTTGCTGTAAGACAGTTTCTATCGTGACACTTCGACTATCGCCATTCACAGCCTGCAGTAATCCCACAGGACTGACCATCGCAACAGCCAACAGTCCCATAAATCGTGGGATTTTCTTTAAATTTTTCATAATTCTATTTGTGTATATATTAACTATCAAGTGATGCATTTCTCCCAACAAATAACCAGATTTGTTACAAGACAGTAACTCATCGAATAACTGCCTTATAACGCATCTGGTTACTGCCCCATAACTAATCAAATTATTGCCTTACTACCAATCTCTTATTATTATCCTAAATTTACCTCTGCATTTTATTCGATTACCGGACGGTCATTATTACCTACGATCAATGGTATTCCATACTCGATCGAACGCGGTTCTTTTAGCATAACAGCACTATTTGAATATTGTGTCACGATACGAAGCGTATAGTTTCCGTCTGCCAGATCTGCAGGTACACGCGCAATTACCGTCTTCGGATCATTTTGTGTCAAACGACGAGTAACAGGGGTTGCTACACCTTCGGCATTAACAAAAAAGACACCGACTCCTTCTGCCTCACCGGCTACACGGATACGTTCACCATTAATCAGGATATCATCACCCGGAGTAATAGATCCGTCGGCCAGATTAGTAACAGTATCCGTAACCAATCCGATGCGAGCATTGGTATCTTTTACCACCAACACCTCTACTCCCACATTCAATAAATCTTTTCTCAATTCTGAAGAAGGAGCCATACTAACAGTGATTTTATGTTTTTCCGGATCAAATTTGGCTGTACTGCCGATCCAGGGACCTGTCACACGCGGGGTAAATTGGCAAACCTGAGTTAATACACTTGTACCTTCCTGTAATGCCTCACGAATAATACGGTCGCGTTGATTCATAATAGATAACAATGTATCGTATTTTATTTCAGAACCTTCATTAATAATACGCTGTGCAAGATCCTCATTGCGTAATGTTTTTCCAACAGTAGACACCTCGGCCGTATAGTCATTGTCTACATCTTTAGTCAAAAGATTCGGTCTTAGCCATACTTTCCAGATTTTTTTGTTTGTTTCCATGGTATTTAAAATTAATACTTTTTTTCATGCGCAAAAGTAGCTCTTACGCATATTATCCTATTGTAGCAAATTCATAAATTCTTGTATAATCTTATCCTATTTCAGAAGATGAGGATCTATTTTTCTCGTATTCGTCAATTGTATTTAACTTCAAAAACATCTCCTTTTTGCATATCGATATGAACAACATTATTAGACCGGATAATTGGAGCTATTATTCTCTTATTTTTATAATATTTCTCATGTCCACTCCTTTCGGGTAACTTCAGTTTCAATGTATTACTTACCGTTGCGGAAACGGACACATGCTTAACAATCTTATTACTCCAAGACAAATTTACCTCAAAACCTCCACGGGCACATAACCCCTTATAGTTACCGGAAGTCCATTGATCCGGCAGACATGGAAGAAGTTCCACATATTCCTCATGACTTTGGAGTAACATTTCAGCTATACCTGCAGCTCCGGCTTCATTTCCATCAAAAATAAAAATATCAGTCGGCGCACCGGCAATACCTTTCGGGGATATCGTTAACATATTTTCCCGACTTAAGTCATTTATCAGACAAAGAATACTTTCATAAGCTTTTTGACTGTCTTTCAAACGTGCAAAAAAATTAACCATATTGGCTCTACTCCATTCCACATCTTCCCAGTTTTTCGCAGCTAACCGCCTGCTAATAGAAACGGTTGCTGCATTAGCCAACTCGGGAGTCTTATCCAAAGATATCTGAGAATAGGGATACAATGCCAATAAATGACTGGTATGCCGGTGATTAGGCACTGCCTCTTCATAGTCGTCCAACCATTCCTGAAGTTGACCATATTTTCCAATTTTAAAAGGAGGTAACTTTTGAATACCGCTTATAATACGTTCTCTAAGTTTTTTATCCACTTGTAATAATTCAGATGCATTCAAACAGGCATTCAATATTTCATAGACAATTACCCTGTCACAAGTAGGCATCATAGAAAGTGCCAATCGTTTTCCATGCCACATGAAATAATTCTCAGGGGAAGCGGAAGGGCCGGTCAATAAATAGCCCGTAGACGGATCTTCAATCATATAATCCAACAAAAACAAAGATGCCTGTTTCAAAACCGGATAGGCACGTCGCAAGAATTGCCGATCATTCGTAAAGTTATAATAATCCCACAAATGAGATGCCAACCAAGCCCCTCCGGTAGGATGAAGCCCCCATCCGGCATTCCATCCCGGAGCAGTAAACCCCCATACATTTGCGATTGTATGAGCCACCCAGCCATCACAACCATACACTTTTTCTGCTGTTTTACTTCCAGACTCCACCAAAGTTTCTACATAATTAAACAGAGGAATGTTACATTCACGCAAATTACAAATATTTGCAGCCCAATAGTTTTGTTGTGTATTAATATCCAAGTGATAATCACAACTCCATTGCATATTGCATGCCAGATTATCGTTCCATAATCCCTGAAGATTAGCCGGTAACGGAGAATTTTCACGTGAAGAAGAAATCAACAAATAACGACCGTAATGAAAAAAAAGGGCTACTAAATCTGGATCATCATGACCCTCTTTCATCCGCATCAAGCGTTTATCTGTCGCCATATCCTCTTCTCCTTTACCTAAAGAGAGATTTACACGATTGAACAAACAGCCGAAATCAGTCATATGTTCTTGTTTGAGTGTTTCATAATTTTTTCCTGCTGCACTATTTAAAGTTGATAAAGCAGCTTCTTTCATATCTCCCTGAACAAAATCCGTACGAAGGTCTGCGATCAAAATTACCTCATCGGACTTTTCGACCAACAAACTTTCTTTACACTGTTTAACCTTTCCTCCTGTTGAAAGAACCTTTATACCTCCATAAAATCGAACACCGCCGGGACCAAAATAAGGGAAAGTGGCTTGTCCTGTAAAGCAGATCGTATTATTTTCTGTCGTTACCACAGATTCTCTCAAGGGGTTCAAGCGTACTTCAAAGTTTTGCTTTCCTTTTTCCGATGCTGTTAGACGGATCACCAACACTCCGGCCGGATTAGAACAAAAATATTCCCGATCATATGTAATCCCATTTTGCTCATAAATAACGGTTACTACTCCTTTGGCCAAATCAAGCATACGGACATAATTATGTATTGGTTCGTCTGATTTTCCAAAGACCAACTCTATATCCCCAAACGGTACATGAGAACCAAAAGAGTTCCGCTTTCCCACCATTTTTTTAGAGGCCAACGCGTTTCCTTCATCCACCTTCCCATTCAAAAAAAGCTGCTGTATTTCTCTCAGAGCCTCCTTCCCTAAAAAAGTTTCTTGATTTGGATCTTTCTGTCCAGACCAAAGAGTAATCTCGTTAAATGCAATTCTTTCCTCAGCTACTCCGCCGAACACCATTCCTCCCAATCTTCCATTTCCGATAGGCAATGATTTCATCCAATCATCAGCTGGTTTATCATACCACATTTTCAATGTCTTTTCCTGGCCCGAAATTCCTTGCAGAGCAAAGAAAAATCCACAAAACAGACATAACCATTTGTTTTTCATATTCAATAAATATATTAGAACAAGTAACAGAATGCTTGTTTATCAGTACCCTAAAACCTTATTCTATATAATGTCTATTAAGTCCCTGTTTAAATTATCAAAACAAAGTACAATTTATAAGATTACTCCCATTGATGCATACATCAATGAAAAAAACATCCAGCCGATGCTGATTCAAAATAACTTTTTCCCCAGAAAAACTACTTTTATTTTTCGTAAAAGTAGTTTTTAAGCATATTATCCAATTGAATAAAATTCATATATCCTTGTATAATCTTCTCTCATATTCAAAGATCAAGTATTATTTCGTGTGCCGGCGGATTTCCGTCTACCCAAAGTTTGATATTCTTTTTCCGGCGATTTACTTCTTTATGTAAATCATTGATTGTTTTAATACTAACCCCGTTTACCTGCAAAATAACATCGCCCGCACGTCCTCCAGCCTTATACAAGGCTGATACCGTTGGAACATCGATCAAAATAACACCTTTGATATCATCAATACCGGCAGCAGATTTTTCTGTGTCAGTTGTCATGTTTTTGATTTTCGCACCCAGCCATGTCTGAATTTGATCGTTAGCGACACAGATGGTCTTCTTTGGAAAGAGAGGTTTGTCATATTTCCGATGAGCCTCTATCGCTTCTTCCCTATACTCAGGAACCGTTGACCCGAAATCATCCAATGAAAATTCTTTGAATCCAACTTTAAATGCCGGAGAATTTTTCTTGAGCTTGAAGTTCTGCTGCTCCATATCCTCGAACAAAGGATCCGCAGCGACTGAATGGACATCCAAACCCTTACCTTTCCATTCTTTCAAAGTCATCTTTGGTGAAAAACCTCCAGCTACCGAACCTCTCAACGCAAATGCCACGGCCTTTTTCGACACCAATGAATAATATAAATTATAATCATATTCTTTCACCTGGGTCGGTTTACAATGAATTCCCTCAAAGACAACATCCGATTCCGTATTCACATAAATATTACTCCTTACAACATCTTCGGGCGAATCAAAACAGACATGTTTTCCCGGAGGAAAATTCCCTATACAAATATTATTCTCGACAGTCCTATAAAACCCTTCCCGCAATTTAAAACTACATCCTAAAGTCAGGTTGTTATAAATATGAAAGTTAGAAGAGCCATCATCCAAATCAATACCCCATGAATGTGTATCTACCGTATGTCCGAAACGATTATGACGAATGATTGTTGTTTTATAGCTATCCAGGCGGGAACGTTCTTTGGCATGTTCATGGCCGGACTTCTGTATACCATGCATTTTCATCGTCCAGTGACGGTCACGCCCCCAGGAATTAAACGGTCCATGATCAGCAGTAGATAGAACCGTATGAAAAACATCATTATATTCAATTACATTTCCTCCCCACGAACCGTCATTAATACAGATTCCGGCACGAGGCAAATCATAAATGGTATTATGGCTGACCGTATTCTCCGCACACATAGACAAGAGGATACCGGCTGCCTGCTTTTCCAATTCGCCAATACGTGTAATCAAATTATTGTCTACCTTGCAATAACGAGGATAATTATCCGTTTTCGGTCCCGGAGTGAGATCCGTACTTTGCTCAAATTCACGATAAGGTTCTTTCCATACCAGATATGATAATATATATCCCCACTTTTGACTCAAATCTTTCACATCGATTTCATCCGTAACATCACACCAGGGAGAATCGCGCATGGCATCCCGACTACCGACAAGAACAATGCCATTTGCTTGTAAATCTTCAAAACGACAGCCTTCTACTGATGAATAACGGTTATAGTTGCTCAATATAACGCCATTTCCTCCCAACTGTTCAAACCGGCAGTCTTTTATTTTACAATTTTCCGTTCCTTCTAATGAAACAACTGCATTACGATAGATCGCATAATCACCGATAGGGAGATGTTCCAATGTCAAATACCATGTCGAACGTGTTTTCTCAAACTGAATATTCTTAAATGTGATATGCTTAACAGGATTCGAGAGAGAACCTTCCATTCGTATAATTGTTGAATTTACCGGAACTTCAAATTGTAAAGACCGGATATCCGATACATCTTTCAACGGATAATAATACAGCTTCCGGTTCAATTGATCATAAAACCATTCACCGGGAGAATCCAATTCTTCAAAGACATTCTCAACGAAACGATCCTGTTTATGCAATTGTGCCTCATTATACATCGTTGTCGTATTGGTGGAAACCAATCGCAAATGGGGTATATTATTCTTTACATCCACCAACTGGTAATGCATGCTTCCCCATTTACCATGCTGCATGCCGTGTACATAAGCACCTTCCGGAGATTTCCATCGGGCAACCCGTTCGGATGAGATACAATCGGAAGCCACACCACCAAACGGTCGTTTTCGAGGAATAAAATTCGGGTATCTAGCCAAAGGCATAGTCTCTCCATTTACCCACATCGTACGGGGAGTAAAGCCTTTTTCATTCTTCAGTTTTGCATCTGCAACCCAAATGGAATCATTATACGTTTTCCATTCAACCTGAAGAGGCAGACTTCCCGAAAACACGACTTGCTCATCCGGATAAGCCTGATAAATAATCGGATATTCTTTACTACCGGAATCTTCCGGATATAGTACAAACGGTTCCTCAAAACGATAAACACCCCCACGAAGAAAAACAGAAAAGCTCTGTTTCTCTCCTTTTGACCGTAACTGCCGTATCTGATCTCTCGCTTGTTCCAATGTTTTAAGAGGACTTTCAATTGTCCCTTTATTTGCATCACTTCCGTCAGGAGATACATAAAGTTTTGTTTGAGCGGAAGAATGCCAGATACTTACCCATAATAAAAGAATTGTACAATAAATGTTTTTCTTCATATACTTACCTTTTTGAGAGCAAGGAAAATTTTCCTTGCTCCTTTTTATCATTAATATCCTTCATTTTGTGTCAAATTTGAATTAAGAAGTCTTTCCTCTCCTGGAATAGGCCACAAATAGCCTTTAGAAGCATTCCAACTGGTTTTCAATACATTAGTAGATGTAAACTTCCACTCTGCCGGATTGGATAGATTTTTTAGATTTTGTTTATTATATCCTTCCAAGTTATTGGCAAAAACAACATCTGCAATTTTCCATCGAACTATATCAAAATACCGAAGACCTTCACCAGCAAACTCCACACGTCTTTCATGTCTAATCTTTTCACGCATTGCTTCCTTGGTCAGAGCATTTGTCAATACAGGTTGATGCGCTCTCTGTCTCACTTGGTTTATTACATCATAAACACTGCTTGTTGGTCCTTCTATTTCATTTAAAGCCTCTGCATACATCAATAATACATCTGCATATCTGATAATAATAAAATTAGTCCCTGAATTACCATTAGTATTATCTGTATAATCAGCAGATTTTTTTAGTCGCATCCCTGTGACAGACAAATCATTTGCAGGAATAAAAACAACTGGGCTTCCATCCGGATTTAAAAGACCTTCCTTTATTGCACCTGGTAATAATATAGTTGACGAAAGACGGGAGTCTCTATCCTTAAATGGATTTTGAGGATCAAAATTACTACCATCTTCTGTAACCATCTTACCTGTGTTCATTTCAAACTCATTAGCCAATGACAAAGTAGGTAAATACATATCCTGTGTTATAATATTCATATTCCTTCCGGATCCCATTATATCCTTCAAATATCCTTTATCGAAAATAACCTCTTCATTATATTCATTTTCTTCCAAAAATAAACCTCTGAAATCCGGGAATAACTTATAGACACCTAATTCCATACATGCTTCGGCAGCTTTGGCAGCTTCTTCATATTTCGAAAAGAATAATAAAACTCTAGCCTTGAAAGCGAGAGCCGCTCCCTTTGTCACACGTCCTATATCGTTTCCTGTATATGAAACAGGTAAATATTGAACTGCATAATTCAAATCTTCTATTACTTGTTGAAATACTTTCTCCTTCGTATCACGTGCCGGATACAAATTTTCAGATACAGACGGATCAGTTAATACAAGAGGAACATCACCAAATAAAGCAATCAAATCATAATAATAATAAGCCCGAAAGAATTTGGCTTCTGCAACTAACCTATTACGCACCTTCTCTTCTATTGCTGATGCACTTATTCCATTTACAGCCAAATTCGCATTCCCTATAGCTTTATAATTTTTTACCCAACGTTTTTGAGAATAACTATCAAATGCCTGAATATCTCCCTGAATATACTTTTGTCCACTTCCTCCCACTTGGGCCGCACTATAGACATCATCCGTATATTCATCTAAAAATGTATAATCTTGATAAGAAATCGGATTATACAATGATGTCACCAACAGTTTACACTCCTCTTCATTATTAAAGAAATTATCAGGTGACAATGAGACCAATGGACTACGTGACAAGAAATCATCACATGAAAACAACATATTTATCAAAAACAAAAAAACAATTGCTCTTTTCATAATTCAATTATTTTAAAAATCTATTTGAACTCCAATAGTATACGATTTAACTTGTGGATAGGTATTAAATCCGCTTCCGGCTATAGGCCTTTCCGGATCATATCCTTTAAATTTAGTGATCGTCAATAAGTTATGTGCAGAACCATATAACATCAAATTATGTATACCGATACGAGATATTATATGCTTAGGAACATTATATGAGAGTGACAAACTTTTCATCCGAAGATAGGATGCATTTTGAACAAAAAAATCCGAGGTCTGCATCTTTAACCTATTCGCCCATAATTTAGGCATTGATGCATTCGGATTTTCGGGTGTCCACCGATCTCTCCACCAAGTACCAGTCGTATATCCCCAAGTAAACGGTTCAAAAACAGCCCCACTACAATAAGCATCAACACCTTGTTCTCCTTGAAGTAATGTAGATAACGAAAAATCTCTCCATCTCAAATCCAAATGTAAAGAATAACTTAAATCCGGATAAGGATTACCAATAACCACCCTGTCATCCATTGTAGTCACCCTACCATCTCCATCTTGGTCTTTATACCACAAATCTCCTACTTCCGTTTTAATAACTTGTTGCGGAATCTTCTTTAGTTCATCCTCGCTACGAACAATTCCTCCTACTTCCAAACCATAATAGGCCATGAAAGGCTCACCTTCCGTAATAATGCTTACTCCAGAATATTGTGTACCGATTTCACCCATATCCAGTACTTCATTTTTAAAGTGGGATAAACCCAAATTAGCCGAAAGAGACCAGTCCTTTCCTATATTTGTAGCATACTGAATATTAAAGTCAAAACCTGCATTTCTGACTTTTGCAACATTCCGCCAAGCAGGTTTAGACACTCCAGTTGTAGCTGGAACCGGTAATTCCCTCAATATATCAGAGGCTGTTTTGGTATATACGTCCAATTGAGCATTGAATTTATCAAGGAATCCTACGTCTACACCGACATTTGCCTGTGTAATCGTTTCCCAAGATATATTTTTATCGGCCAAATACGTCAGAGAAGCTCCTTGAATCAAGGTATTATTTAGAATAGCGTTAGACCCCATACTTATTAGATCAGCAGCGGCATAGTTTGAGACATTCTGATTTCCTAACTTACCCCAAGAAGCCCTTAACTTCAAATTATCTAATTTATTCACGTCTTCCATAAAACCTTCTTCAGTGATTCTCCATGCTGCCGAAAAAGAAGGGAAAAGCCCCCATTGATTTCCTTTAGCAAAACGACTGGACCCGTCATAACGGACATTGGCTTCCAACAGATATTTATTTTTGTAATCGTAGTTCAATCGGGCAAAACCGGAACGTAGTGCGTATTCCCAGGCATCACTACCATTTGTCGATGTTTCCACATCCCCCATTACTAATTCAGGAAAACTATTACTTATCAAGTTACTCCGTTTGGCATTGAATTTTTTATATACACTTTCTTCTTGTGAATACCCCGCGAGTATCTTAAAATGGTGAGAATCGGCTATATTAAATTCATAATCAGCAAAGGCATTAATCGTTGTGTGCAAATTATTTGCATAACTCCGTTCCACAGAAGAGGCCCCCCAAGAATGAAAAACATTCGACCAATAATAGTATCCTTTTACAGAGGGTAAAAAAGAATCAAAATCTACAAGTTTATACTTTGCGCCGAATTCAAATTTCAGATTCAAATTTTTAATCACCTCATAACTTAGTAGTGCTTTTCCGTTCATATCATAGTTTGTTTCCTTATAATATGCACCTTGATCGATTGCAGCAAAGTATAAACCCGAATAGGAACCATATACTTGTTTTGAAGGGTCTGCCGGATCGTCATATTTCAGTTGCATATACGGAGCAGCATCATCCAAGGCACTTCCGGAACTATACTTGTTCAGTCCGTCATCTCTTTTACCACGGGTAAAATCCAATAAGAACTGAACTTGTAATTTATCATCTTCCAAGAAATATGCCTGAGTATTTGATCGTATATTTATTCGATCGAATGATTGTTTATAACGAACGCCTTCCTGATACATATAGCCTAAAGATAAGAATGAAGTAATTCTATCACCACCTCCTTTCATGGATAAATTATGAGTAGTAACAGGTTTTGTACCACCATAAAACAAATCACCCCAATTAGTATTCTTATAACCATCTTCTGTTCCTTCTTTAAACTTTTGTACATCTTCATCTGTAAACATTTTAGCTAATCCACAGTTTTCCAATGCCTCATTATAAAGAAGAACATGCTCATACGTATCAAATGTTTCAGGAATACGAGTCGCTTTCTGAAATCCAACAGATCCATTATAACTCAAAATGATTTTTTCATTCTTCTTACCTCTTTTAGTTGTAACAAGTATCACACCATTTGCAGCACGGTTTCCATAAATTGCAGCAGAGGAAGCATCTTTCAATACTGAAATATTCTCAATGTCCTTTGGATCTACTGCATTTATATCACCTTCCATTCCATCAATCAAAACCAAAGGATCACTATTATTCATAGTACCTACTCCTCTAATACGAACTGTAGCTGTATTCTTACCTGGTTGTCCTGAATTTTGAGTAACAAAAACTCCAGGCACTTTTCCTGCAAGCATAGAACTAGAATTATTATAAGCCAAGACGGGCGTATCATCCAAAGCAACGCTAGAGACAGCTCCTGTTAAATTCGCTTTTTTCTGTGTACCGTATCCAACAACAACGACCTCATCCAGATTCTGCGCATCTTCTTTTAATACAACCGACCAGTTTCTTCTATTTTTTACCGGAATCTGTTGTTCTATATATCCGATATAAGAAATTACCAGAACATCATTTTCTGAAGAAATCTCTAAAGTAAAATTTCCATTCACATCGGTGACTGTACCTAACGTCGTTCCTTTAATAAAGACATTAGCTCCAATTACAGATAAACCATTTTGATCGGAAACAGTCCCTTTTATAAGTTTTCCAGACTGCTGCAATACAACAGAGGGCTGTTTCAATTCGTTATTCTCCAATTCAGGATTAACAAAATTACTATCTGTGTTTGATGCATAAGAGATAAAACTACAGACAGACAATAATAATATTGAAGTTCTCATAACATTAAAAAACTTCTTAAAGTGTTTTTTTTGATATAAAAAGATTGACAAAGTATATTTTCCCATACCTTTGTAAAATTAAATGTTTAATACTTTTTTAAGTAAGAGTTTTAGATATATAGCAGACAGATGTACCAGCATTTGCCTGCTATTTTATTGAAAAGACTTCTTTTTTCTAAATCATAGGCATTATTTTAAGGTTACACATTATTTATAACAAACTATCCCTGTTTTAGGAACAAAAGTAGTTTTTACAGATATTGTATCATTGAATAAATAACACATATAATTGTAAAATCTTATCTTTTTAATTACAAAAGCATGCGACATTTCATGTAATACATTTGCAATATCAATGTAACATTTACTTCAAACCGCCTTAACTCATTCTTAATACATGTTACCTTACTTTGCACTCAGAACAAACAGATAAATGACGTGAGAAAGTTTTTTGAAAAAATTGTAGAAGGGGGACTATTGATCAGTGGAAGCGTGACCAGCTTTACGATCCTGTTGATCGTCTTTTTCCTTTTTAAAGAAGCCTCCGGCCTTTTCAGCAGTCCGGTTGTCGAAGAAGGATATGTACTTGCGGTAAATAAGAGCAACGATGTGAGTGACCTGTCACCGGAAACGATCATGGATATTTTCGATGCCAAGATAACCAACTGGAAAGAGGTGAACGGCAAAGACGAAGAGATCCTTGTTTTTCGTTTTTCCGATCTGACACAGTATTACAGTGAAGAAGAGTTGGGCGACGAATTCCAGTATGTCCCCGAAAAGATCAGTGAACTGGTCGGCAAAGAACCGGGAATAATTGCTTTCTTCCCTCAACAATATCTGGCTGAGCCTTTTGACGGGACAGTCCTCCCGGAAGAAAATATCTCACTCTCCGATTTCTTTGCCGGAACAAAATGGTACCCGACCTCAGCACCCGCCCCCATCTTCGGATTGATTCCCTTATTATTGGGAACCTTGTTGGTCAGCATCGGGGCAATCGTTCTTTCTTTACCTTTCGGTATAGCAGTTGCCATCTACCTGGCAGAAATAGCCAACAAACGCACCCGGGAAATACTCAAACCGGTTATCGAACTTCTGGCAGGTATTCCTTCCGTTGTATACGGTTTTTTCGGACTAGTGGTAATTGTCCCATTGATACAAAAAGGACTGAATCTCCCGGTCGGAGAAACAGCTTTTGCGGGTAGTGTCGTTCTGGCTATCATGGCATTGCCGACCATTATAACCGTTGCAGAAGATGCTATGCGCACCACACCACGAGCTATGAAAGAGGCTAGCCTCGCATTAGGAGCCACCCAATGGCAAACAATTTATAAGGTAATCATTCCCTACTCCATTTCGGGTATCACTTCAGCAGTTGTTCTCGGTATCGGTCGGGCTATCGGCGAAACAATGGCCGTACTGATGGTAACAGGGAATGCCGCAGTCATACCGACCTCGTTCTTTGAACCGGTACGAACCATCCCTGCCACAATCGCAGCCGAACTGGGAGAAGCTCCAGCCGGAGGCGCTCATTATCAGGCTTTGTTTCTGCTGGGAGCCGTTCTGTTCATTATCACATTAATATTAAGTATCACGGTAGAATATATTTCATCCAAAAGAAAAATCTAAATAAGTTATGGCACCTATTCTGAAAACAGGCAATATCGATATAAAGAAACGGACCTCACAAAAACTGGCGTTCGGTATATTTACACTTCTCAGCTATCTGGTTGTCGTTATTCTTTTCCTCATCCTCGGATTTATCATTATAAAAGGAGGTAAAGTAATCAGTTGGGATTTCCTTACGGAAGCTCCCGCAGAAGGAATGACTGCCGGAGGAATTTATCCCGCCATTGTCGGTACGCTTTACCTGGTACTGGGTAGTAGTCTAATCAGCTTTCCAATCGGGATCATGAGCGGTATTTACATGAACGAATATGCGACAAACGGGAAACTGACGCGTTTCATACGTATCATGACAAACAATCTGAGCGGTGTCCCTTCAGTGGTGTTCGGCTTGTTCGGTATGTCTCTGTTCGTTGTCACGCTCGGATGGGGGGACTCGATCATTGCCGGTTCATTCACACTGGCACTAATGTCGTTGCCGCTGATTATCCGTACCACGGAGGAAGCCCTGAAAAGTATCGACGACTCGTTCCGTCACGGGAGTCTGGCACTGGGGGCCACCAAGTTACAGACTATCTGGCGAGTGGTACTCCCGATGGCTTTTCCGAATATCATTACCGGGCTGATCCTGTCGGTGGGACGTGTATCGGGAGAGACAGCTCCTATCTTGTTCACCGTAGCCGCCTACTTCCTGCCTCAGCTGCCGGAAAGTATCTTCGACCAGTGTATGGCATTGCCTTACCATTTGTATGTAATCTCAACCAGTGGTACGGATATCGAAGCATCCCGTGGAATGGCCTACGGAACAGCATTGGTCCTGATCGCAATCGTGTTAGTAGTCAACTTACTAGCCAATGCACTGAGAAAGTATTTCGCAAAGAAAGTAAAGATGAATTAAATAATGTGCCAATGGGGTAATATGCCAATAAAAGGCAATAAATCGGCACACCTTCCATTGGCATATCGACATATTAGCAAATTGATAAATTATTTATATTATGATAAAGATTGATGCCCGTAACGTAGATTTCTATTATGGCGACTTCCATGCCTTAAAGAATATCTCGATGCAAATTGAAGCAAACACCTCCGTTGCCTTTATTGGGCCGTCGGGCTGCGGTAAGTCCACCTTCCTACGATTGTTCAACCGTATGAACGACCTGATCCCCGATACCCGTATGACCGGCAATATCCTGATCGACAACCGTAATATTTATGATAAGGGAGAGAAAGTGGACCAGCTTCGTAAGAACGTAGGTATGGTATTCCAGAAACCGAACCCTTTCCCTAAAACGATCTTCGAAAACGTTGCCTACGGACTACGTGTAAACGGAATAAACGACAACGAATATATCGAAGAGACAGTTGTCAAAACTCTTAAACAGGTAGTTCTCTGGGATGAGGTAAAAGACAAACTGAAAGAGTCGGCTTTCGCATTATCCGGCGGTCAGCAGCAACGCCTGTGTATTGCCCGTGCATTGGCGATCTCCCCCTCAATTCTTTTGATGGATGAACCGACTTCTGCCCTCGATCCGATTTCCACCAGCAAGATCGAAGATCTGATACACGAGCTCAAAAGCGAATATACAATCGTGATCGTTACTCATAATATGCAGCAAGCAGCTCGTGTGAGCGACAAAACGGGATATTTTTATCTGGGCGAACTGATCGAGTTCGATAATACACGGAAGATATTTACCAATCCGGAAAAGGAGTCGACTCAGAACTATATTACGGGAAGGTTCGGGTAATTGAATATTGAAAATTAAAAGATTATATATATGAAAGTTATAGATCAGGAGATTGCCTCCTTAAAAAACAGTATCAGCGAAATGTGGGCTCTGGTCCACCAACAATTATACAATGCCGGCGAAGCAATGCTTACCGGGGATAAGGAACTGGCTTATAAAGTGATTAGTCGCGAACGTCGTGTGAACGCTTTCGAGTTGAAGATAGACAGCGATTGCGAAGATATCATCGCCCTTTATGCTCCTGTCGCCGTCGACCTGCGTTTCGTTCTTGCCATGTACAAGATCAATACGAACCTGGAACGTCTGGGCGACTTTGCCGAAAGCATTGCCCGCTTTGCCGGAAACCTGCCGGAAGGTGCTCCTGTCGATCCACAACTG
>NZ_CAJJWO010000055.1 GCF_905196875.1 uncultured Parabacteroides sp.
TGAAAGTGAACGGAACGAAGCAGGCCGTATCTGTTCAGCCCGGTTCTTTTATTACCGTTTCCCGTAAATGGAAAAAGGGCGACCGTATCGAAGTTAATTTCCCGATGTCGCTCTACACCGTATCGATGCCGGATAATGCCGACCGCCGTGCTGTCTTCTATGGTCCTTCTTTGCTTGCAGGAGTTTTCGGACCTCAGGAGCGGAAGATCGGTGATGTCCCTGTTTTCATCAATGAGGAGAAAGATATGGTAAAACAGATCGAGCCAGTTAAAGGGCAACCGCTGACTTTCCATACAGTAGCCCCTGGTGGTCCCGACAATGTTTCTATGATCCCGTTCTTCAAGACGTACGATCAATACTATACCGTTTACTGGGATGTGTTCTCTCCCGAAGAATGGAAACAGGTGGAAGCCAAACGTACCGCCGAACTGGAGCGCATCGCCCGCCTGGATGCCAAGACGCTCGATTACATCACCCTGGGCGAAATGCAGCCTGAACGCGATCATAACCTGGAAGGCGAAAACACCCGTGTCGGCGAATTCGGTATCCACAAATATCGCTTTGCTTATGAAGAAGGCTGGTTCTCATTCAACATGAAGTGTAGTTATAATGAACCGACCCAGTTCCTGATGACTTACTGGGGTGGTGACAGTGGCAAATATACTTTCGAACTGGTTATCAATGACACATGGGTACAACCGGTAACAGTCAAAGGCAATCCGGAAGAGTTTGCAGAGATGGTAATCGATCTTCCGAAGGAACTGACCGAAGGTAAAGATAAGATAAAAGCCATGTTCCGCGGAGTAGGAAAGAACAGGGTTAGCAACCTGTACAACTGTCGTTTGATGAAGAAAGAGTAAAAGCTGAGATTCCTTTTCCTGATTATATGTATAGTTGAACCGGTAGGCATCCGTTACCAAAGCGGTGCCTATCGGTTTTTTGTCCGGTGCTTATCCGTTCCGGGTTTGTTTACTTCTTCAGTGCTTCCAGTAACTTATCGATTGTCTCGGCTGCTGTCGGCTCGCTTTTCAATAGCTGCACGAACTTACTGCCGATAATGGCACCTGAAGAATTAGAGGATGCCGCCTCAAAAGTCGCTTTGTTGGAGATGCCGAAACCAACCAAACGCGGATTCTGTAGATTCATTCCGTTAATACGGCGGAAGTAGGCCTGCTTCTGATCGTCGAAGCTTTGTTGTGCTCCGGTAGTGGCGGCACTCGATACCATATAGATAAAGCCGGAAGTATGCTCGTCGATCAGGCGGATACGCTCTTCGGAAGTTTCCGGAGTGATTAGCATGATCATTTTCAGATCATAGCGGTCGGCTGTCTCTTTGTAGTCGGCCATATAATCGGCAAAAGGCAGATCGGGGATGATCACGCCGTCTATGCCAACCTCTGCACACTTCTTGCAGAATGCCTCGAAACCGAATTGCATGATCGGGTTGAGATATCCCATCAGGATGATCGGGATCTGTACTTCTTTTCGTACGTCTTTCAACTGGTCGAAGAGAATGTGGAGCGACATACCGTTGCGTAATGCCTGCGTAGCGGCTTCCTGGATGACAGGACCGTCGGCCATCGGATCGGAAAAAGGAATGCCTACTTCAACCGAGTTGATACCTTTTTTTTCCAACTCTTTCAGAATGGTTACCGTATCGTTCAATTGCGGATAACCGGCTGTAAAGTAAACGGACAGGATGCCGTTCTTTTTTGTTTCGAATAGATTTGTAATACGATTCATATCCTTGTCTTTTTATTATTTCTTAATCTTATCAATAAATGCTTTTAGTTTCTCTGCATCTTTCATGCCCGGAGCTGTTTCGAAGCCGCTGTTGAGGTCGAGACCGGCAAGTTTCGGATGATGGAAACGGCGGATGTCTTCCACGCTGTCCGGATTGATCCCACCGCTGAGCAGGAACGGCGTTTGCCCTTTGTAGGCAGCGAGTACCGACCAGTCGAACTGCTTGCCCGACCCTCCATATCCGTTGCATTTTGTATCGAACAGGAAATAATCGGCACGTCCTTCGTAATCGGCTGTCAACTTTAAATCCTCTTCATTCGCAATGGAAAAAGCTTTAATGACAGCATACCCCCGTTTCTGCAACGCATAACAGGTATCCGGCGATTCATTCCCATGCAACTGCAAATACCCCAGCCCATAGCTATTCCCCATCTCCATCATATATTCTAGGGAAGCATCCACAAAAACACCGACCCGTACGGGCGGTTCGCGAACCGCCCTCTCTTCAGCCTCTTTTTCTCCAATCATCCTCTCCAAAGAAACATCCCCCACAAAGCGAGGCGAACGGGCATAAAAGATAAACCCCATCCAATCGATCCCCACCGTTGCCACCCGGCGGATATTCTCCGGATCACGCATACCGCAAACCTTGATCAACATGACAAACCTTTTATAAAACCGGATAAGGTTTCACCCGGCTCTTCTGTTTTCATAAATGTTTCACCGATCAGGAAACCACGGAAACCGGCTTCTCTAAGACGACCTACTGTTTCTGTATCGGAAATACCGCTTTCGGAAACCAATAGGGGAGAAAGGTCTTTTTCTTTAACTATTTCCTGCATTTTTTCAGCCAGATGGAAGGAATTAACCACATCGGTGTGGAAGGTTCCGAGATTACGGTTGTTCACACCCAGCATGTCGATATGCGGATTCAGATATTCCAGTTCTTTTTCGTTGTGGACCTCCAGTAGTGTTTCCAATTGCAACGTATGTGCCAGTTCCGCCAATTCAAGACATTGGTCCGGAGTGAGGCAGGCGGCTATTAGTAATACGGCATCGGCTCCCATGATACGGGCCTGGTAAAGCTGGTACTCGTCTATGATAAAATCTTTCCGTAGCAATGGAATATCGACTAATTTGCGTGCCAGGCACAGGTCACCCAGTGAGCCGCCGAAGAATTGCGGGTCGGTAAGGATTGAGCAAGCAGAAGCCCCGGCTTCTTTATAAGCAGGAACTATCTTTGCAATAGCGGCATCAGGATGTAACCAACCTTTGGACGGGCTTTTACGTTTAAACTCGGCGATGATTCCCGAAGAGGAAGCAGCCAGAGACGCACGCATCGAATAGGTGGTACGTTCCAGCCGTTCGCCACCTAATGCCAGTAACGTTTGAAGGCGAACGGCCTGTTTCTGCCGCTCTACTTCAATACGTTTATTGGCTATGATGTCTTGTAAAATATCTTTCATAATTAGTTGTTTAGTGAAATGAACTTCTTCAATGTTGCCAGTGCATTACCGCTTTCCAGTGATTCACGGGCTTCGGCGATACAGGTCTCTATCTTCTTTTCGGGACAGATCACCTGAATGGCGAAGGCGGAGTTGGCAATCACACAGTTTTTCTGTGCCGGGGTTGCCGTATTCTTCATCACGCTATCGAAAATACGGGCGGCATCTTCTACGGTTTGTCCGCCGTCGAGATCGGCCTCGGTACAACGGGAGAAACCTAACATCTCCGGAGTATACAATTTCTCTTTTTCCGGCATAGCTACTTTAAACTCGGTTGTCAGGGATATTTCGTCGAACCCGTCCAGACTGTGAACAACGGCAAAACGTGTTCCGCTTTCCTGGTATGTATAACTGTACAGACGGAGTAATGGCAGGTTATATACCCCTAGTAATTGATAGGCTGGCATCACTGGATTAACCAGCGGGCCGAGCATATTGAAGAAGCTACGTACTCCCAGGCTTTTACGTACCGGAGCGACAGCCTTCAAGGCTGCGTTGAACAAAGGAGCATGCAGGTAGGCAATGTGGCAGGCTTCCATCGATTCGCGAAGTTTGTCGATATTGTTCGTAAACTTGACACCGTGTTGTTCCATCACGTTGCTGGCTCCACTTACGGAAGTCGCTCCGTAGTTACCATGTTTCACCACATTGTAACCGGCTCCTGCTACTACGAAACAGGAAGCGGTACTGATATTGAATGTATTTTTACCATCGCCTCCGGTTCCTACAATATCGATAGGTTTGTAGTCGGTCAGGTCGACCGGTACACGCATTTCAAGCAGTGCTTCTCGGAAACCGGATAGCTCTTCTACGGAAATGTTACGCATCAGGAATACCGTGATCAGGCTGGCTATCTGTGAATCGTTATATTCTCCGGCTGCCATCTTTTGTAGTATCTGACGGGCTTCGTCACGTCCCAGATACTGATGTTCGAATAATCTGTATAATATATCTTTCATTGTATTACGCTTTTAACCAGTTTTCAATAATAATCTTTCCTTTTGGAGTCAGTACCGATTCCGGATGGAACTGGATACCACGAACATCGTATGTGCGGTGACGTAAAGCCATGATTTGTTTCTCTTCCATATCCTCCGCTGTTATTTCCAGGCATTCCGGGAAGTTGTCGCGAGATACAGCCCACGAATGATAACGTCCGGCACGGAATCCGGGTTCGAGGCCGGCAAACAACGGTTCTTTGGCTGTTACCCGGATATCGGAACAAACGCCGTGATGCACGTCTGTCAGGTTGATCAGGGTTGCCCCGAAGGCTTCGCCGATAGCCTGTTCGCCCAAACAAACTCCCAGGATACTTTTTGTCGGAGCATACCGGCGGATCAATGGGAGCAGTATACCTGCTTCTTCAGGGATACCGGGGCCGGGCGAGAGAAGTATCTTGTCGAAACGCTCTACTTCGTCCAGTGATATTTTGTCGTTGCGGTGCACTTCCACTTCTGCACCCAGCTCCTTCAATATATGTAATAAATTGTAAGTGAAGGAATCGTAATTGTCGAATAATAATATTTTGCTCATAATATTGCTTGTTTGTGGGGCGGTTCGCGAATCGCCCGTACGGGAGAAATTAGTTCTTTAGTTTTGCGGCCAGGTCGATTGCTTTTTTCAAAGCTCCCAGCTTGTTGTTTACTTCCTGAAGTTCGCGTTCGTCGTTGCTCTTGGCAACGATACCGGCACCAGCCTGATAATATAACACGTTGCCACGGCTTACGAATGTACGGATGGTGATAGCCTGATTCAGATCGCCGTCCAGGCCGATAAATCCGATACAACCGCCATAAGCACCGCGGTTATGCTTTTCCAGGTCGGTAATCAGTTGCATGGCGCGTACTTTCGGTGCACCACTCAGGGTTCCGGCCGGGAAGGTATCTATATAAGTCTTAACGGGATTGCTTTCACTGTCGACTTCTCCACTTACGCGGGATACGAGGTGGATAACGTGGCTGTAATATTGTACTTCTTTGTAGAAATCGACTTGTACGTTGTGGGCATTGCGGCTCAGGTCATTGCGGGCAAGATCTACGAGCATCACATGTTCGGCATTTTCTTTTGGGTCGGCCAGCAACGCTTCTGTACGTTGTTTATCTAAAGCCACATTTCCCGTGCGGAAAGCGGTTCCGGCAATCGGGTCAATGCTTGCGTGTCCTTCCGTCACCTTGCAATGTGTCTCAGGAGAAGAACCGAAGATGCGAAAACCACCGAAATCGAAATAGAACAGATAAGGAGAAGGGTTGACGCTTCGTAATGCACGATATACTTTAAAGTCATCTCCTTTGAAAGGTTGTTCGAAGCGGCGGCTCAATACGATCTGGAAAACATCGCCGCGCATACAGTGTTTGATACCTTCGCGCACCATCGCTTTGTATTCTTCGCCGGTGATGGGAGATGTTTCCGGACCTGTCGTCTGGAAATTATAGGAGGCATAGTTGCGGTTTTCGATCAGTGTCTCTATTTCCTGTAAGTTACTTTTTTCATTTTCCTGTAATAACTCGACTAATGTCAGTTCATTTTTGAAGTGGTTGAACACGAGGATATACTTATATAATATGTATAGCATATCAGGAGCATCGTTTTCTTCATGGTGAGCTTCCATTACCGGGATGTTTTCGAAGTAGCGGACAGCATCAAAGGCTGTGTAACCGAACAGGCCGCACACTTTCTTATCAGCTCCTTCAATGCTATAACGGCCGAGGAAGGCATTCATCGCATCAGCAACGTTGTAACTTTCGGTGAGTGGGGTTATTTCCCGGCTTCCGTTGGGGAAGGTTGCGGTGCATTCACCATTGTTGATACCGATACTTGCCAGCGGACAAAGGGCGATAAATGAAAGGCTGTTTTCATTTCCATGGAAATCCGAACTTTCCAATAAAGCTGATTCCGGATAAATATCCCGTACTTTCAAATAAATGCTGACAGGAGTGTGCAGGTCGCCTAAAACCTGTTTGCTTATAGTTTTGAAATGATAATTTTTCATCGGTTACTTTCTGTTTTTATAT
Organism: uncultured Parabacteroides sp.; assembly: GCF_905196875.1. Lineage (GTDB taxonomy): Bacteria > Bacteroidota > Bacteroidia > Bacteroidales > Tannerellaceae > Parabacteroides. Next base: position 6,260 of record NZ_CAJJWO010000055.1, read on the forward strand.
TCAATATATGTATCCATATCTTTATCTCCACGTCCGGAAACAGTCAGTACGACTACATCCTCCGGTTTAAAATCCACCTTGGCAAGTGCTCCTAAAGCATGTGCACTTTCCAGTGCCGGGATAATTCCTTCCAGACGGGTCAGTTCGAATGCAGCTTCCAAAGCTTCGTCATCATCGACTGCTAGGATGGAAGCCCGGTGGGAAACAGACAGGTTTGCATGGATCGGTCCGATACCCGGATAGTCCAATCCGGCAGATATTGAATAAGGCTCTTCGATCTGTCCGTCTTCACTTTGCATCACCAAAGTACGAGCTCCGTGGATAATACCCTTTTTCCCTAGTTGGATAGTGGCGGCACTCATTCCTGAACAGATGCCTTTACCTCCGGCTTCAGCCAATACGAGTTTTACCCGTTCGTCGTCAATAAAATGGTAGATCGTTCCGGCAGCATTACTGCCACCTCCAACACAAGCAATCAGATAGTCCGGATTTTCGCGTCCTTCCTGTTCAAGAAGTTGTTTTTTTATCTCTTCACTGATCACCGATTGCAGGCGAGCTACCATATCAGGGTAGGGATGAGGTCCTACAGTAGAACCAATGATATAATAAGTATCGGAAGGATGACAACACCAGTCGCGGATCGCTTCGTTTGTTGCATCTTTCAATGTCATATTACCGGAAGTAACGGGGACAACCGTTGCACCGAGCATTTCCATTTTCTGTACATTGGCATGTTGGCGTTCCACGTCGGTTTTACCCATATAAACGATACATTCCATATTCATCAGAGCACAGACGGTTGCGGAGGCAACGCCATGTTGGCCGGCACCTGTTTCGGCAATGATCCGTGTTTTACCCATGCGGCGTGCCAGTAGGATCTGCCCGATCGTGTTGTTGATCTTATGGGCACCGGTGTGATTCAGGTCTTCCCGTTTCAAATAGATCTTACAGCCATACTTTTCGCTTAACCGTTTAGCCAGGTAAAGAGGAGAGGGGCGGCCTACATAGTCGCGCAGCAATTGGTTGAATTCCTGCTTGAAACTCTCGCTTTCGAGTACTTCCAGATAAGTCTTTTGTAAATCTTCCACACACCGGTGAAGTATCTCTGGGATATATGCCCCACCGAACTCACCATAGTAACCATTCTTGTCAACTTGATACGTTTTCATCTTTTGTTATATTATTTTAGTTGTATTCCATCTTATTAAAAAAGAAAAAAGGCCTGTCGCAAGTGCGACAGGCCTTCTATGATATCTTTCTCTAGTATATACACAGGACTGCGTTCCTTACGACCGTTGTAGGAGTAAAGAGCGCCACCACCAAAATGTATTTACTATAAATGTTCTCATCACTTTTTTGTTATTACGGCAGCAAATATAGATATTCTCTGACAAACAGCAAATGATTTGGCACTTTTTTTTATCACGAATCCCTGACAATTTCTTCTTATCTTTGTCGCATGAAACAGACAGACGAATTCAGGCAATTTGTAAAAGAACATGCTGGCGACGATTTGACACGGTTGTTGCTGAGTGCTTCCCGTTATCCATCGGTGGATGTTTCCTTTGCAGTCGAACAGATTGCTTCCAGGCATCAGATCAAAGACAAACTACCTGTATGGTATGCAAACGACGCCTTGTTGTTTCCCTCTAAAATATCGGCGGAGCAATGCTCGTCCGAGCAGACAGCTTTGTATAAACAGCGGTTGGTAGAGGAAAGTGATACCCTATGTGATCTAACCGGAGGTCTGGGGATCGACAGTTATTATCTTTCCCGTAAAGCCCGTCATGTCACCTATATAGAACGTTTCCCTGCTTATTGTGAAGCGGCACGCAATAACTTTTCCGTACTAGGAACTGATAATATCACTATAATGGAAGGGGATAGTACAGAATTGATTTCCGGATTACCTGAAATCAGTGCTTTTTATATTGATCCCGCCCGCCGTGGTGAGGGTAATAAGCGTGTTTATGCCTTACGGGACTGTGAGCCGGATCTGCCTGCTATTTTACCTGAATTGTTCCGTCATGCACCTAAAGTAATAGCCAAACTATCTCCGATGGCTGATATTCGGATGACATTGGATTTATTGCCGGGAACTACCGGGATTCACGTTTTGTCAGTGAAGAATGAATGTAAAGAATTGCTCTTTGTAGTAGAACGTGATGCCGTTACGGAATCACCGCTTATCCATTGTATTAATTATACCAGCAATGGCCAGGAAGAATCTTTCTCCTTTGTCTGGGAGGATGAACGGCGGGAAGGCTTGCATTTGTCAGATCGTGTAAAGGACTTTCTGTATGAACCGAATGCTTCTTTGTTGAAAGCCGGAGCTTTTAAAAGTGTGGCTTCCCGTTTCGGGCTTGGTAAGTTAGATGTCAATAGCCACCTTTATACATCGGATACTCGGTTGGAGAATTTTCCCGGAAGAAGTTTTCGTGTAGAAAATATACACCCTTTTACAGGAAAACTATGTAGAACTTTATCGCGACTTATTCCACAGGCGAACATTTCTGTACGGAATTTTCCTCTTTCCGTAGACGAATTACGTAAACGTACAAAGATCGCAGATGGGGGCGATATATATATCTTTGCGACTCAGATAGGATCTGAAAAAATATTGGTAGAATGCCGGAAGCGTGGTTGAATGTGCATTCGAAAAAGGAAAGGTTGAGCGGCTGGTTACTAGTCCCCGTAACCTAAAGATTTGTAATTTTAACGGTTATAGCTTCTGAATCAATATTGTTGTCTGGATTTTATCCCTATATTTGCGTGGTTAAATCAAATACATGAAATGATACAGAAAGATTCTTACACTTCTGCGCAGTTGACCGCGATGGTTGTACTGCGATTATTTATTGGTTGGCATTTTGCCTATGAAGGGTTGGTGAAGATCCTGAATCCCAAATGGACTTCGTTACCTTATCTGATGGATTCCAAAGGTTTTATGTCAGACTTTTTCTCCGGATTGGCTAGTGATCCGGCGATGATGAACATGGTCAATGCGCTGAACGAGTGGGCATTGCTGTTGATTGGTCTTGGACTGATCACAGGTGCTTTCAGCAAACTCTCTTCTATCGGGGCAATGATATTGCTTGCGTTTTATTACCTTTCCCATCCTTCATTTATCGGTGCACAATATATGATGCCGTTTGAAGGATCTTATCTGTGGATAGACAAGAATCTGGTTGAGATGGCTGCACTGGCTGTGTTGCTGGTTTTTCCCACCTCACATATTATCGGGCTGGACCGTTATCTGAAAAAAGCAATCCCCTTATTGTCTAAACTCAAATTAATGTAATATCATGGTAGCAGAAAATAACAACAATACTCCGAAAGAAAATAAAGGCCCCGAATCGGAAGGCCGACGCAATGCCCTGAAGGCACTTGCCACTATTCCTGTATTGGGTGCACTGGGCTTTGGTGTTTACAGGAAACAACAATACGATAAAAAAACGAAAAGTCTGGGCAGTTCTTTCCGTTTCGATAAGGAACATTATATGATCCCTGCCCAACCGGACGGAAAGAAGATACGTATCGGGATGATCGGTTTCGGTATCCGCGGTAAGCAGCTGATGCGCGCTGCCGGTTTCGCCGAGCCATCCTGGATCGACGGACTGATTGAAGGGGCAAAGAATGACAGTAAGGACAAGCGTTACGAACAGTTCCTGCAACAGGACGATCTGAATATCGAAGTAACCGGCGTATGCGATATCTTCGATGTATATGGCGAAGCGGCTGTACTGGCTGCCTCCAACATCCACCGCGAAGGGTCGAACGGTACTTTCGGTAAGGCTCCGAAGCGTTACAGAACCTATCAGGAATTGTTGGCGGCCGATGATATCGACGCCGTTATCATTGCGACTCCCGACCATTGGCACAGTACGATGGCGATGGAAGCTGCCAAGGCTGGTAAACATGTGTATGTAGAGAAACCTCTTTCGTGGACGGTCCCCGAAACTTATAAGGTACGGGAAGTGGTGAAAGAAACCGGTATTGTATTTCAGTTAGGTCATCAGGGACGTCAGACCGACAGTTATATCCGTGCCAAGGAGATTATCGATAAAGGCCTGATCGGTAAAGTTTCCCTGATCGAAGTATGTACCAACCGTAATGACCCGAACGGAGCCTGGGTATATCCGCTGATCGACGGTGCTTCCCCCGAGACGATCGACTGGAAACAGTTCGAAGGACCGGAAGAACGTATCAAGGAATATACCGACTATATGATTTCCAATAACCTGCAACGGTATATAGGTCCTGACCCTCGCGATAAGTTCAGCCTGGAACGTTTCTTCCGCTGGCGTTGCTGGTGGGATTACAGTACAGGTTTGAGCGGTGACCTATTGACACACGAATATGATGCGATCAACCAGATATTCGATGTCGGTATTCCTCACTCGGCAACCTCTTCCGGTGGCGTCTATTACTTCAAAGATGGCCGTACCGTGCCGGATGTATTGCAGACTACCTTTGAATTTCCGGATAGGGATATGACAATGTTGTATAGTGCCACACTGGCAAGCAACCGTCCGCGTGGCAAAGTCATTATGGGACACGATGCCCAGATGGAACTTTCCAATACGATCACCTTGAAGGCCGATCCGGCTTCCGAGATCTATAAGGAGAAGATCGACAAGGGAATCATTAAACCGAACGAACCGTTCTATACCTATGTACCGGGACAAAATTCGGTGGATGCCATCACGTCGCCTACGGAGTTGTATTTTGCTCAACGCGGTCTGCTTTACACCTATGTAAGCGGTAAACGTTACGACACGACTCACCTCCATATCCGCGAATGGCTGGAATGTATTCGTCAGAACAAGCAACCCAGTTGTAATATCGATGCCGCATTTCAGGAGGCCATGACCGCCCACATGGGAACACATGCTTATCTGGAGGGACGCACGATGTATTGGGATAAAGAGAAAGAAGAGATCGTAAGAGGATGATGACAGAGATACTTATCTACATAAACAGCATAATAATCAACTGTGCCGATATCACCCGAATAAACATCGAAAGGGGATAGACCGTAGCGTAGGCAACGGAAGGTTCGTCACCTTCCACCGTGGTGTTGGCATAGGTCAACGCCATGGGGTTTGCCATGCTGCCGCAGAGCATTCCGACGTTATGAGCATAGTCGAGTTTGAGGAATTGGGAGGCGATGAAGCCGACAATCAGTATAGGAACGATAGTCAATAGGAAGCCGAGGCCAATCCATAATAGGCCTTCCGCCCGGAATACCGTCTCGAAGAAGTGGGCTCCCGAATCGATACCCAGTCCTGCCAGATAGATTACGATACCCAATTGACGCAACATCAGGTTGGCACTCATTGTTGTATAAGTGGTCAGGTGGAAACGCGGACCGAAGGCTCCCATCAAGATACCTACGATGATAGGACCACCGGCAATACCTAATTTGATAGATGTAGTCATGCCTGGCAGCATAATAGGTAAGGAACCAAGCAGGACCCCCAGCGAGATACCGATAAATACGGCGAGCAAGTTTGGGTTATCCAGGCGTTTGATCTCATCACCCAGTATCTTTCCTACATTATTAACCGCATTCTTTTCACCGACGATTGTCAGACGGTCACCGATCTGCAAGCGTAGGTTTGTATCGGCTATCAGGTCGATGCCAGCACGATTGACACGGGTGATATTGATACCGTAAAGGTTACGCAGACGGAGTGATCCGAGCTTTACACCGTTCACGCGGTTGCGGGTGACGACAATACGGCGGGAAACCAGTTGTGAGTCAATTGCGTTCCAATCGATATCTTCTTTGTTCCAGTCTACGTTTTCTTCTTCTCCGAAGAGGACCTTGATTGTTTCAGTGTCTGATTTTTGGGAGATAATCAATAGATGGTCGTCTTCGTGAAGTATCATATCGGAAGTAGGAATACTGACTTTTCCGTTACGCCATACCCGTGAGATAACGAAATGTTTCTCCGTCAGCTTCATGATATCCTTGATACTTTTGTCGTAGATAGCAGGGTTGCTGATATGGAATTCGGTAACACTGGGTTTAGAGTTGTGTTTTTCCTTTTCGTTGGGCAGGTTCTTGTTACCGAATACTTTCCGTAGCAGGATGATAGCTATGATCACACCTACAACGCCCAAGGGATAAGTTACGGCACAAGCCAGTGCCATGTCGGTCACTTCTTTATAATCGGCAGGATTCACCTGTAATAATGCTTGTTGGGCAGCTCCCAGTGCCGGTGTATTAGTGACTGCGCCACAGAGCAGCCCGACCGTATTCGGAAGCGAAACACCTGTGGTCCAGTGTAGGACAAGCGTCATGATCAATCCGAGCAGGATTACGCCCAGCCCCATCATATTCATGGCAACACCGCCTTTCTTCAGCGAAGAGAAGAAACCCGGACCGACCTGTAACCCCAGGGAATAGACAAACAGGATCAGACCGAAACTCTGTGCAAAGTTCAGCATATCCTTATTGACCACAATCCCGAAGTGTCCGGCCATGATTCCGGCAAAGAATACAAAGGTAATACCTAGTGATATACCGAATATCTTCTGTCTTCCCAGAAACAGTCCTACTGCTGAAACCAGTGAGATCACGATAACAGCCTGCAACATCGTCGGCTCAAAAAAAGCTTCCTGCAACCAATCCATATCCGTGTTATTTGTTGAGGATACAAAGATAGGGCTTTATTTTGATAACAGATGAAATAATGGAGTAATGTGGGAATAGAGGAATGGGGTGGGAACAGAAAAATGTATAAGGGCAGGTCCAGAACCTGCCCTTATAAGGTTGGTATATATTTACTTGCCGAATAATTGTACTTGTAATTTCTTTTCCGGGCTGACAATCATATTGTCTACCTGATAGCTGACCGACTGACTGCTTTCATTTTTAGGCAGAATAACCAAGACCGTTTCTCCAGCCGGTACTTCGATCGTTTCCGGGTAGCCATTGGTGTTTTTGTCGATTTTCTTTAACAGGAAAGGGACATCTGTGTGGTTGACGATGCTTCGGTAAGAACGTTCGGGAGTGGTGTGATGGGTCGCTTTCACTTCGATGGAGGCCTGGAAGAACTTCCGTAGCAAGTCCTCTTTTCCCATCAGGGTGTCGTAAAACCAGATCAGGGTGCGGCGGTCGAAGAGCGCTTCTCGGATTCCTTCTGCTGTGCGGTCTTTTGACAAGACAAGAGTCATCGGGCGGTGGCTGGTGGTACGGAAGTCATATAAACGTTCGATTACGTCGTGTACATCGGTGTTACAAAGCAGGGTCAGGTTCTTTTCGTTTACCCAGTTCAAAGCAACCGGATACCATTCGAATTCGTTGAAAACCTCGATACCGTTCAGCCAACCTTTTTGGTAGAGTGTCTCGTGCACGTCATGCCATTGGATAGAGTCGACACCCCATCCAGGATGGTTCCACTGGATAAAAGCTCCCTGATTGTGAGCTTCTTCAATTGCTTTCATATAATCCTTCTGGTCGAGGGCATTCACATCTTTTACGAACAGAGCATTCAAATGACCGGGAGGCATCGAACGGGTGATTTCACCCCCTTTGATAAGAATAATCTCTCGGCGTGCCGCTTCCTCTTGGGCGAGGTTGAAAGAGTAGTTATGATTACCCTTTTCGATGGCCGGGCGTGCCGGTTGTCCTTCGATATGGTCGGTGATGGCGATTGCATCCAGGCCTTCTTCCCAGGCTTCCTGCACCCGCAGGGTCGGCCAGACGATACCGTCGGAGAAGATGGTGTGGATATGGAAGTCACATTTCAACAGGTTGTACCTGTCGATCTGCGGCAGGCGAATCTCCTTACGGGCCTTTACCCGTTCTTTTCCTACTTTTATCTGTTTGGGCAGTGCTTCCTGCGCATTTACACATACACCAGCCGCCAATAATGATAGTGCGATCAATACGTTTGTTGTCTTCATATTACATTTTTATATTGCCTTATTAAATAATTCTCAGTTCTCCATTTTCAATTATCAATAGCCTCTATTCCCATCCGAACAACTGCGGAGCCAGTGCCGGATTCAGTTCCATTTCGTGTTTGGGGATCGGGCGGTAGTAGAACTTAGGCTCCTGGAATGTGCCGATCTCTTTGATGGTCAGGATGTTTCCTTTCGTTCCTTCTGTCAGGTAGACGCTCGCATTCGTGTCGTTGATTGTTCCGGTTCTGTAGTAGACCAGTTTTTTACCCAGCGAGTTGCTTTCTTTGTCTGCTTCGGCAGGGATGTCCTGTGAAGAAGGTATCAGGTAAATATCTTCGATACCGTCTCCGGTCAGGTCGAACTTGCCTAGAGAGGGGAAGTAGAGACCTTCAGGTTCTTTTTCCAATAGCTTTCCGGCTTTCCAGCGCATCAGGTCGTCGTAGCGGAAACCTTCGAGGGCAAGTTCGACACGGCGTTCGCGGCGTATTTCCTGCAGGGTGGAAGAGATATTCGGGAAGGCTTTCTGCATGACCGGATCGACTGTCGGATTCAGCTGCATGGCAGGGAGACCGGCACGTGAACGGAGCAGGTTGATTGTTTTGTTCAGGTCATCCTGCGTCAGTTCACCTAATTCGACACGGGCTTCGGCATAGGTCAGCAACACTTCGGCATAGCGGAGTACCGGATAGTCGATACCCAGGTAATAGTCTTCGTCCTTATTGTTGATAAAACCTTTGATCTGGTGGTAACCAGAAAAATTCTTATTCAGGTTCTGCACATAAATACCTGCCCCCGGCGCATAAGTCATCGTGTTGATCAGTTCCCATCCCGGCCAGGCAAGAGTCTGCCACATACGCGGGTCACGGTTTTGGAACTCTTCGACGAACTGTTTGGTCTCGTAACCCGGTTGGGCGGAATAGTAAGAGCCGTCTTTCATCAGGTACGACTGTACCAGGTCTTTGGTCGGGCAGGGGATATAATTACCGAACATAAAGGCCCAGAAACCGTTTCCCTGTATTTTCCTGTCGAAGTAGGTTGCCAGAATGATTTCAGGGTTGGTGCTCAAGTCGGAACTTTCGAACAAGGTGTGATAATCGTTGTCTACATCCCCCGTCGTGTAGATGCTGAAGCCTCCTTCGTTCATGATCTGAAGCGCAACATCGGTAGCCATTTTCAGGTAAGTGCTGGCAGAACTTTGCAGGTTCAGCTCGTCGTGATACTTACGGTAAGTACCCTCATATAAGGCATGACGCGCCATATAAGTGAGGACAACCCATTTATCTACGGCACCGGTCTCCTGGCCGGTCTTTACATGCTCGGCGGCAAACTGGAAATCCTCGAATATCTTCTGAACGACGAAATCCCTTGAGTCGCGTGGCTTGTATAAATCTACATCTGCGGTAGTCAATGTCTTGTCGTACCAGGGAACATCGGAAAAGCGTTTCACCTTGTCCATATAGAAGCGGGCGCGGAAGAAGCGGGCTACTCCCTGGTAATGTGCCAGTACATCGTCGGCTACCTGTGCCTTTTCGCAGTTTTCGAGGAAAAGGTTGATCGTGCGTAGTTTATCCCATTCCCAGCCTGCACTGACGGTTGTCGAATTGGGGTTGGTTGAGATCATGATGTTCTTTACTTCCACCACGTCCGTTGTAGCCTGGTTATCTGTGCCGGCATCTGCCGTATAGTTATTGAAGTTGGGGAAATCGTAGAGGTTATAACAATACATTTTCAGGTCTTGTTCCGTATTGAAGTAACTGTCCACGCCGATTTCCGTCTGTGGTTGACGGTCCATAAAACTGTCGTTGCAGGAGGTCGCTGCGAGGCAGGCAAGGATCGTTGCCAAGGAATATAATTCTTTTTTCATTGTTTCTCTTTTTAATAGTTAGAATGTCACATTGACGCCAAATGAATATTGGCGGTTGAATGGATAGACATACCCGTAGTTGGATTCGTCGGTTACAGCCTCGGGATCGAAATATTTCTTCAGGGCACTCCATTCGAAGATGTTGTCACCGCTGACGAACACACGTACCCGGCTCAGATGTGCCTTTTTAGTCCATTCACTCGGCAAGGTATACCCCAGCGTGATGTTCTTGATACGCAGGTAAGCGCCGTTCAATAGATAGTTGGTTTGAGGAATAGCCAGTCCCATCGACTGATCGATACCGGTTCCCAGATTCTTGTCGGCCAGCCATGACTGAAGCACCGGATAACGAGCATTGAGATTTTGGTTAGCCAGTCCGGCTGCGATATACGACTGTGAGTGTTTGGCCATATCCACATCGCTGTCGGTTGTCGGGCGGTAAAAGTCGAACAGGTGTTCGGGACCGCCGGCATAGGGTTGCTGGTAGAAGCCCCAGTATAAGTAACTGATCGGGTAATAGTCGCGTTTGGCAATCCCCTGGAAGAAAGCAGACAGGTCGAAACCGTTCCATTCGGCATTCAGGTTGACCCCGAAACGGAAGCGGGGTGAAGAGTTGCCGATGATGCTCAGATCCCCCGGATCGTCTACGGTCGTGTTTCCTTTGGTGATCTTTTTGTCACCGTTCAGGTCTTTGTATTTCGGCCATCCGTTGACGATTTCCAGAGCACCCCAAGGAATGATGGACGACTGGTCGAGGTTATTGATCTCCTCTTCACTCTGGAAGAAGCCGTCGCTTTGTAACCCCCAGATCTCGCCTAGTTCCTGTCCTTCGTAATATTGGGTCAGGTTCCGGGTCGGATTGTCGAAACGGGTGATCCAGGAGCGGTTGTCGGATAACATGAACTTAGCTCCCCAATTGAAAGGCTTGCCGTCCAGTTGGAACTGGTCGCGGTAGCCCACGGTTAATTCCCAACCGGTTGTTTTCATATCGGCCGCGTTCTCTTTAGGTTCGCTGGCTCCCAGTACACCGGGGAGTTCTTTTCCCAGGGTAAGCATTCCTTTGGTATCGCGACGGTATACATCTACGGTGGCTGTCAGTTTATTATCGAGGAAAGCCAGGTCGAGACCGCCGTTCAGGGTACGTACCTCTTCCCAGGTATAATCCGGAGAAACCAATGAAGGGGGAGTGACTACCTGTTGCAACTTGCCGTTAATGATATAACTTCCCAGCTGCGAGCTCATCGCCGGGATATATCCGTATTCCCCGACCAACTGATTACCCAGGGAACCGTAGGAAGCACGAACCTTCAATTGACTGACTGTCTCCCGCAGCGATTCGAAGAACGGCTCTGCATCCACACGCCAGGCGGCGGAAGCGGAAGGGAAGAATCCGAAACGTTTCTCTTTCGGGAAACGGGAAGTTCCGTCGTAACGTCCGTTTATTTCAAAGATATACCGGTTATCGTAGGTATAATTGGCACGGAAGAAGAGTCCTCGTATTGCCCAGTCGGCATACTGTTCGCTGACGAACTGGTCGCCCGATGAGAGCCCGATGGACGGAAGCGAGTTCGAGATGATACCTTCCCGTTCGGCCTTATACCAATTCCAGCGGTTATATTCCTGGTTGAATCCGAGGATACCGGTTACATAATGTTTGCCGAACGCTTTATTGAAGGTAGCGAAGAGTTCCAACACACTGTAATAATCGTTGGTTGTGCTTTTGTACGCCTTGCTGTCGCCCAGTTCGCGGATGTCATCCGGGCCGTACCCGATGGTATATTTGTTCTTGAACCAGTTGTAATCTTCATTTCCTTTCATAAAGGTGAAGTTGGCATTTACCAATAACATCTTTTCCAGGAAGGACATTTCTGCGGAGAAAGTGCTCTGTAAACGGTTATATTTAGTCGTTTCTTCTCCACCGTCTACCAGTTGGGCCATGGCGATACCGGCAGAGTTATTAGCCCAGGTACCGTCCGGGTTTTTATCCCAGTCGGTAGGGGCGAGGTCGTAGAAGATACTCATATTCGAATCGCCGTTTCCTTTCTGTCGGATGCCGTTACTGTCGATATATGGTTCGCCACGGCTGGAAAGATAACTGGGCTTGATGCGGTTAGTCGCCACGAACGACGTATTGTTCGATAACGTCAGCCAGTCCCAAACTTTGTAACTCACCTTGGCACGCATGCTGTAACGGCGGTAGCTATCGTTCTTTACGATCCCTGCCAGAATACCGTTCTCATCGTCGACACCTCCGGAAAGATAGAATTTTGTTTTCTCCGTCGCTCCGGATACCGACAGTTGGTGGGTATTGCTGAATGTATTCTTATCCAGGAAATAACGTGTCCAGTCGCGGTTCCCCATATATTCCCACTGTGTTTCGTCCAACGGGTTGAGGCGTACCGGATCGGTGCCGTCCGGGTTGTCGGAACGCTGGCGGGCCCATTCGAGGCGTTCGTCGCTGGCGACGTGTCCGGAGCTCCAGGGAGTGTTCAATACGGCGATGTTTTTCAGTTTTAGGTAGATATAAGGGTCGGAAGTCTTGTTAGGGAGGATAGAAGGGCGTTTCCAGGCAAAGTTATTATTATAGCTCACCTGGATGCGGTCGGTGTTACCCTGTTTGGTCGTGATCAGGATCACACCGAAGGCAGCACGTGCACCATAGATGGCAGCCGAAGATGCATCTTTCAGTACGGAAAGGGTTTCGATATCTTCCGGCAGCAGGCGGTTCAGTTCTTCTGCATCCGAAGCGACTCCGTCGATTAAAATCAGTGGGCTACCGCCATTGATGGAGGCTTCTCCACGGATATTGATCTTGGCGGCCTGTCCCGGTTCACCGCTTGTAAAGTCGATGTTGAGGTTGGGTACCATTCCCTGTAACCCTTTGGAAATGTTGGTGATCGGACGGGCTTCCAGTTGCTTGGCATTGATCTGGTCTACCGAACCGGAGAGGTTTACCTTCCGTTGTACTCCGTAGCCGACAACGACCACTTCTTCCAGTTTCTCTGCATCATCTTGGAGTATGATATGGAAGTTTGTTTTTCCGTTGACTACGATATCCTGCGGTTTATAACCGATATAACTTACCGACAGGACAGCGTCGGAGGGGACAGCCAGGCTAAAGTTTCCGTCGACATCGGTAATCGTTCCGTTACCACTGGCTTTTTCTAATACGGTCGCTCCGATCAGTGGCAGGCTGGTAGCATCTACAATGGTACCGCTCACTTGTATTTTCGTTCGCACTTGATGGGAGATGGCTACCGGGATGTCGTTTCCGGCAGCAGCGCAAAAAGGGGTAAACAAGCTGCAGGCCAATATTCCGGCCGGTACTAAGAGCACACGCCTTACACGCGAGTCAGAAGTAAAATTTGTCATAAATTTGTTTCTTTTTGTTGCCACAAAGGTAAAGGCGTGGAATTACGGAAATGTTGCGGTCATTTTTCATTGCTGAGACAATTCTGTCTCTTCTCTGTTACAAAGAAAGATCTTATTTAAAGCCTTCGAGAGGCCGGATATATATGAATTATCTTTTATCTTTGAATACTCATTTAATGAAAACAAGATAAACGAACGATGTCTTTAAAGATCATACATACTGCCGACTGGCATCTGGGGCAGACCTTCTTCGGCTACGACCGGGAGGAGGAACACGATGCTTTTCTTAACTGGCTAGTCGATACGTTGGCTGCGCAGCAGACGGATGTCCTATTGATTGCCGGGGATGTATTCGACGTGGCTAACCCATCTGCTGCGGCCCAGCGGCGTTTCTTTCATTTCCTGAAGGAGGTGAACCGTCGTAATCCGCACCTGCAAATTGTTGTCATTGCCGGAAATCATGATTCGGCAGCCCGGTTGGAGTCTCCTGTCCCTTTATTGGAAGAGTTGAATACATCTATCGTCGGGATCATCCGGCGGACGGAAACAGGAGAGATCGATTTTAATTCGCTTCTTATACCTCTATATAATAAGGAGGGCGGGCGGGAAGCCTGGTGTTTGGCAGTCCCGTATCTCCGGCAGGGGGATTATCCGGCTCTGGAAGAGGGGCATGATACATATATCGCCGGGATCAACCGTATGTACCGGCAGCTATACGACTATGCCGATGCAAAACGGAAACCGGGTGAAGCGTTGGTCGCTATGGGGCATCTGCATGCCACCGGAGCCGAACTGTCGGATGATGACCGGAGCGAGCGGATCATTATGGGAGGACTCGAATCCGTTTCAGCCGATACGTTCGATACCGGACTGGCTTATATCGCATTGGGGCATATCCATAAGGCGCAGCGGATCGGGGGAAGGGAGAGCCTCCGGTACTCTGGCAGTCCGCTGCCGATGTCTTTTTCGGAGAAAAACTACCGTCATCAGGTCGTAGCCGTTACGGTGGAGAACGGGTACCTGTCGGAGATCACTCCGGTGCCTGTCCCTTTACTGGCGGACTTACATCGGATACCACAACAGCCTGCACTGTCGGAGGAAGTGATCGCACGTTTGGCGGAACTGCCTCTTGCCGGGACGGAAGGCAACGAAGACCCGAACCGCTGGCCTTATGTGGAAGTGCGTGTCCTGATGACCGAACCTGATCCGGGCTTTCGCCACCGGGTGGAAGAGGTGCTCGCCGATAAGGCTGTCCGCCTGACTTCGATTGTCCCGTCTTATCCGGAACGGGACGACGACGATACGGTACGTCCGCTTACCTACGGCGACTTGCAACGTATCGATCCGCTGGATATGCTGAAGCATGCCTTTACCAATAAGTATGGCGGCGAGTTGCCGGAAGATATCGAATCATTGTTTAAAGAAGTAATGCGGGAGGTTTCCTTATGAAGATATTAGCTATACGGGGGCGTAACCTGGCGTCGCTGGAAGGAGAGTTTGAAGCTGATTTTACAGCTGAGCCGTTATTGTCTGCCGGGATCTTTGCGATCTCGGGCCCTACCGGTGCCGGTAAATCCACGATACTGGATGCGATGTGCCTGGCTTTGTTTGCCCGTACGCCGCGTACAGACCAGGCGAAAGAGAACAATGTGAAACTGCGGGATGTGAATGAAGAGGTGCTCCCCCAGAGCGACCCCCGCTTTCTGCTGCGCAGGGGGACGGCTTCGGGATATGCCGAGGTGGATTTCCTGGCGTTGAACGGACATAGGTATCGTTCGCGTTGGTCGGTTGGACGTGCCCGCGATAAGGAGAACGGACGCTTACAGAGTCCTCGCATTACCTTATATAATATAGATAAGGAGGAAGAGGAGCAGGGAACGCGTTCCGAACTACAGGCCCGTGTCGTCGAACTGATCGGCCTGACCTTCGAGCAGTTTACGCGCTCGGTCTTACTGGCGCAGAATGATTTCTCCACCTTCCTGAAAGCAGAACAGGGAGAGAAAGCTTCCCTGTTGGAGAAGCTGACGGGGACAGAGCTCTATTCTGCTATCTCGCGAACGATCTTTGAAAAGAATGCCGTAGCCAAAGAGGCCTACGATAAGATACAAGCCCGTATCCAGGGAATCGAACTGCTGACGGAAGAGGCGGAACAGGAGTTGGAGGCCCGACTGAAGGAGTCTGAAACATCTCTGCTGGCGTTGGAAAAGGCGAAAGCCGAACAACAGGCATTGCAAGAGGCCGTTAAATCGACCGGGCAGCAGATCGCTACCCGGCAGACTCAGCAGAAAGATGCTGCCGCTAAACTGGAAAGGGCGACCGAGCTGTTGAATGCCGCCCGGAAAGATTATGAACAGGGGTTGGTCGAGGAACAACGTTCCGAATCGGAGTTCAGGACTTTGCAACAGGAGTTACAGCAGGCTCGCGGACTGGATGTTCGTCTGGACGCTGCCACCCGTTCCGTGGCCGATACCGAAACACGTCTGCGGGAGGCACTGGCACGGAAAAAGGAGGGGGAAGATAAGTTGAAAGCCGCCCAAATCCGCCAGCAACAAAGTACGGCGGAGATCACGCGGTTAAGCGAGTGGCGTGAACGTTATCGCAGTAAGGAGAGCATCGCCGAGCAGTTAACGGCTTTGCTGTTGCATCTCGATGCTGCTTCCGCTTCCCGTCAGGCCATCGAAAAGGCCGGTAAAACGATTGCGACGACAAAGCAAACAGCCGAACGCCTGGTAGCCCAGCTGGCTACTATCCGGCAGGCTGCGGAGACGAAACGTGCACAGCTTCAAAAAACAGAGGAGGCAATTGCCCGCTCGGAAGAAGAGTTGAAGGCGCTGGATATTGTAGCACTCGATAAGCAGATAGAGTCTGTCCGCATGGAACGTGAAAACCTGTTGATCGAACAGGCACGGCAGGCGGCCAGCGGTGATGTGCTCGAACTGCGGAAGAAGTTGCAGGAAGGTACTCCTTGTCCGGTATGTGGTAGTACGCACCATCCGGTGGTTACGCATCCGGCAGTGACTGAAGTACCGAAAGTGATCGCAGCACTGACCTTACAACTAGAACAACTGAATGCCCGTAAAACGGCCTATGCCGGAAGTGAAAAGCAACTGAACCAATTGCGTCAGCAACTCCTGCAACTACATAAGGAACTGACCGAAGCCGATCATACCCGTACCGATCTGCAGGGACGTCAGAAGCTGGCGGAAACCCAGATTGCCCGGGAAGAGGCGATCCGTGCCGAAAGCCAGGAAACCCTTGCCAAATCATTGTCGGCCGCCAACCGTCTTTTCGGTAACGACGACTGGCAAAGAGGCTGGCAGCAAGACCCGGACTCTTTCCGCGACACGTTGACGACATTTGCCCGCCAGTGGCACGACAATACGGAAAAACTTCAGCAGCTGCAACGGGAGCAAAGCGCCCAAAAAGCGGAATACGAATCATACGCCTCTTTCCTGCCTTCGCTTACCAAACAGGTGGAAGAGGTGACGTTGCTTCACGAGCAGAACCGTTCGGCTTTGCTGGCTTTGCAGTCGGAACGTGCCCGGCTACTCGGAGGCAAGCCGGCCGATCAGGTGGAATCGGCGTATACCCGCCGGAAAGAGGAGTTGAAAGAACGGATGAAGCGTTTGCAGACTGTCCAGACTGAACAGTCCGGTATTGCCGACCAGCTACGGGGTATTGCCGGACAGATAGCGCAGGATCTGCAAAAGGCTTCCGACGATCTGGTCGTCCGGCAAAAAGCGTTGGCTGATTGGATCGAAGCCTGGAATGTCACTCACGACAACCAGCCGCTGGAACTCCTGCTACCGCGCGTTACCCAGGAAAAGAACGAATATGCCTTCCGCCTGCGTACTCAGGCCGAGAATAAACAGAAGATCGCCAGCCACCAAGAGGAACTGAATGCCTGCCGTCTGGAAAGTGAACGCTGGGCGAAGCTGAATGAGTTGGCGGGCTCGGCCGATGGTGCCAAGTTCCGCCGGATCGCCCAGGGATATACGTTGGACGTATTACTCAGCTATGCAAATGTGCAGTTGCGCGACCTGAGCCGACGTTACCGCCTCGAACGGGTACCGGAAACACTGGCTTTGCAGGTGATCGACCGGGACATGTGCGACGAGATCCGTACGGTGCATAGCTTGTCGGGCGGTGAGTCTTTCCTGGTTTCGCTGGCGTTGGCACTCGGCTTGTCGTCCCTTTCTTCCAACCGGATGAAGGTGGAGAGCCTTTTCATCGATGAAGGGTTCGGTTCGTTGGACGCCGATACCCTGCGTATAGCTATGGATGCTTTGGAAAGCCTGCGCACACAAGGACGCAAGATCGGAGTGATCTCGCATGTACAGGAAATGACGGAACGTATTCCGGTGCAGATTCGTGTAAGTCGGGCGGGGAATGGGAGAAGCTACCTGGAGGTAGTGTAAACTGATAAAAAAAGAGAAGGATGTGTCAGAAGTCCGAATTAAGAAATGCAGACTTTTGATACACCCTCCTAAAGTATAATTAGTGATTTAGATATTCGATTATTTGAAGTCTAAACCTAAACCGAATTCAGTTGTTGTTGGCCAATTCTGCGGGAAGTTCAATAAAATCATAAATGCGGCACTAGCTTCTTGCGGAATGATTTTTGCAGCAACCAGTAAATTCCATAATTTGATAATATCTGCGTTCATTCCTTGTGTTTCAGCCAAAGTTTTATCAACCATAAGAGGTGTCAATGCCTCTTTATCAAGATACATATGAGTTCTTCCGTTTTCTGTTACGACATTCATCGGTATGCCGTTTTTGGTCCAGTTTAATAACATTTCAAATGTATCATCACTGATAGAGCTAAGATCAAGACCCGGAACAAAATTGCTTAACATGGCTTTGATGGTAGCAGGATCTCCTTGCAATACGCTGTTAATAATTTCTGACATACCACTGGCGTCAGAACCCATTACCTGTGATATTATAGCTGTAATATTCAGCTTGACATATAATTTGTTATCCTTAACGAACCAATGAGCCCGATTTTTCGGAGCATCCAACCAACCATCTGAAGGTATCATTGCCTGTACATCTTCTGCTGTTGGCGGGGGAGTTCCCATCATTAATCCCATAATAACGCTTTGATCGAAAACGATAGGACCTTTATGATAGCTGGCAGTAATATTACCATCGGTTTCAAGTGTTACGGTTTTCAGTACTTGAGGCATAAGCAGACTACCAATAGTTCTAAGCATTGGGGCTACAGCTCCTCCATTACCTTCTGATACCCAGTTACAGTATAAACCTCCTGTTAATACTATTACTTGTTCTCCTACTGTTCCTGTTGTATAATCCGCCAGACTGTAGGTTTTAGCCCAACCATTCGGATCATTCATAACAACTGTTAGTTTCAGTGTCATGACTTCATCTTTTACGGAACCTGCATACTCTACGCTTGCATTAGTGGTGGTAGCTGTTCCGGAGAATTCGCTGTTTGCCACTTTGATATCAGAGATTGTTGTTGCATCTTCACCGGGGATTACATTTGTCAGTGCAAGCGTACCATTGCTGCCGCTCGATGCGGAGAACGTTACTTTTTTGCCTGTCAGAGGAGTTTCACCGTATGAGAATACCAGTTTTTCCCCTTCATAAGTACCAGCTACCTGTTCCCAGCTGTTGTCTACTTCTTCCTTTTTTTCATCATCATCGCCACATGCTGTAAATAGACTGATAGAACAAATCAGTGCAAGTAGATACAGTAATTTTTTGCTCATAATAAAATCGTTTAATTAATAATAAGTTTAAACCTTTTAAAACCAGTACAAATTAACTGTATTACTCCTTACCAGACAATATCTATATTAAAGAATAAGTATTCTATTTTTAAGATTAATATTCTTTCTGCTATTATGTCGATCTATGTACTGTTCTGTTTTTACTATTCCTCCATGATGATACGGAATCCTACATTAAACGGACGTTGCCACGGATAGTAAGCCTTACGGATGGCTGACGTAGAATATTTCGGACGTTCGCGCCAGGAGCCTCCACGTACTACCTTCTTTTCATCCGCAATCTTTCCAACCTTTTCGGCCTTCTCTTTTAAAGGATAGGATACATAGTCCGAACGAGTCCACTCGGCCACATTGCCATTCATGTCATATAGTCCCCAGGGATTCGATTGCATAGAGGCTACGTTTGCCGATATTAGATGATGATCATTCACGTTTAATTCTTTCGGCAGGAAGTCCCAGAACTTACGCATCGGATCATTGGGACGCATCGGTCTGGGGTTCACGCCGG
The DNA here is from genome assembly GCF_905196875.1 of uncultured Parabacteroides sp. Classification (GTDB taxonomy): domain Bacteria; phylum Bacteroidota; class Bacteroidia; order Bacteroidales; family Tannerellaceae; genus Parabacteroides. Next base: position 25,680 of record NZ_CAJJWO010000055.1, read on the forward strand.
TAACGGCCAGGTCGACGGTGGTACTGTCTGCCAGGTTTTCGTATATACCGAAGTCGGAGGTGCAATCGCCAAACCAGAAAGCATTGTCTGATCCGGCGCGGGCAGCCCATTCCCACTGTGTTTCGGAAGGAAGGTTAACGGTGCATTGGTTCAGTTCCCCGAGCTTCTTACAGAAAGCGTTCGCATCATCCCAACTGACACGGATAACCGGTTGTTTCGGCTGGTTGGCTGCATAGCCCGGTGTAGTATGATCTTTCCAGGTCTGGCCGATATAACGGCTGTCGTGTTCGGGGATCAAAGCACCGTATTGTTCGTTGGTGATCTCGGTGGTGCTCATCCAGAAACCTTTCTTAACCTGCGCTTTGAAAGACGGTGTGGCAGAAGGATCATTATTGTCGCCCATTGCAAAAGTGCCGGCCGGTATCCAAACCATATCGAGGGTGATGCCAGGGGCTATAGTCAGTTGCCGGCGATCTTTGTTTGCTTCGGTCTGCTTCTGTGCCGCTTGTTCGCGGTTGAAGGGGAAACCTTTAACTTTGATAGTCTTAGCCTTTTTCTTACTGTCTTTTTTTTCATCAGAGGAAGAGGTCGCGCCTGTTGTTCCATCTGTTTTATTATCTTCCTTATTCTTTAGCCAGGCTGCATAATCTTTGATCTCCTGCTGCCAGTCGACACGTACACCGCTATATTTTTCAGCTAACTCCATCCGGCGTTGCAGCTGGTTTTGAGGGGCTTCCTTCTTCAGATCCAGTTGGGTGAAAGCACTGAAGTAAGGAGCATTCAGGTCAATCCATGTGTATAAAGTCTGCATATCTGTCTCAGGGACATTAACTCCGTGGTGGCCTGCTTGCAGGATACGGATCAGCTCGCTATTGTTCGCATAATATTCGTATGGCTTGAGGACATACATATCCGCTTCCGGCCCCTGGCGATAGACGTAAGGATGCAGATTCAGATAGCTCTGGTCGTAATGACGTTCCAGTTTGGTCAGGACACCCCGTTTATACGTAACCATCTGATCTTTGCGGAAATCAGGCGATGCGATCGTGCCGTTGTGGCAGGATACACAGTTACGGTCGAGTACCGGTTGTACCTCCAGGCGGAAGGTGAATGGGCGGATACCTCCTTCGGGTACTTCCAGTTTGCGGGGAGTGATGGTGGAGGCTATTGTACGTTTTGGTATAGCAATCGTATTCTGATCTTCATGGCAACCCGTGCAAGACACGATCTCGCCTGGCATACCGGTCAACCAGCTACGCATCCACTGGATAGCCGCGCCATGCTTATCCAATGGTTGGATGGAGATCGGGGTATTAGCCGGTACTTTAAACATGGCCGAACCATCTTCTTCTACCGGAACAGTTCCGAGGATGCGCTTGATATCCCATCCGCTCTGAATGCCCTGTGCATCATGATTGGAAGGAGCAAGGATATAAGCATATTCATAGGCAAAGATACGGAGCGCCTTGATCGTCCCACGGGGAACGCCCTGTGTTCCTTCACCCTCATAAATATCTTGTATAAATACGGTCGCTTCTTTCTCTCCCGGTTTGATCTTGGACGGGATGACAGGCGGCGTTTCTGTTTTCTTCAGCGGGATAGGGGCGGTGAGGCCTTCACCCTCCTGTTCGGAAATCAGGGTGAGGTTATCGAATACATCCACCAGGTAAATACCCCAAAGCGCATCCGGCCCCGGCTTACAGGCAACCAGGAAATATTTTTCATTCAGCGGATAAGGTTTCATAAACTGCGGCCATACCCCGTCCACCAGTTCGTCTTTGATGATCGGGACAATGGGGCGTTTACTGAACGGTAGTTCCTGTATCATCCCTTTTTCCTCTTTGCGGCTCTTCGCCGGATCGAAAATAACCAACCGACCGGAACGGGCTGTCCCATGATGGCCGGAGATAATTCCGATAAAACGGCTGTTATGCTTCGACAGCGGTTTCATATCGAACGTACTGTTCGGGAAATAAGAACCGCTACCATAAAGGGCTTTATTCTCAGTCCCATCCGGATTCATATGCATCACGATACGGGAAAAATAATGTGTCAGGTCGGTATATTCCCAACGGGTATACATCAGGCGGCCATTAGGGATCACGATCGGCGACCAGTTACCATCCTGATCGAATGTCAGACGATGGATATTCTTCGTCTCCGGATCGTATGAAACAAGATTAGCCACCACATCATCTCCATGCACGCAAGGTACGCCGTTATAACCGATATTGCAGGTTGCCACAACTTTCCCATCGGGCAGGTAGTTAGCATCGCAGAATTCCAGATCCGGTTCGTCGACAACAACTTTCTGGTGAAGGCCGGTTCCGTCGGTGTTTATTTCGTAGATCTGCCAGTGGCGGTTCTCATCGAGGGAGGAGAAAAGCAGGCGGTCGGCGTCCCAATGTAGCTGGATATCCGAGATGGGGACATCTGCGTTCGGCTTATAGACCGTCCGGCTTTCAATCTCTCCGCGAAGATTAGACAATCTGCTTATCTCCGCATCATATCCATCGCGGCGGCTCGAAAATAGCGAATTGTAATTAGCAATAGAAGTACCCAGTGAAGGCCCCATCGCTTTGCGTGCCTTATCCCCCAGACGATAACGGGCAACCAATATATTATCTACATCCAGCAACGGATTTGCCAGCATGATATCTCGTTTGAGGGTAAGCAGGTATTGTGCATTGGCTATAGTCTGATCTGATATATCTTTTGATAGACTTTGGTTAACCTGCGGTAAAAGGGTTTCCAGTTCGGATAGCTTTTCATAGAGAGAAGGTGCTTTGCCGCCTAAGGTAGATCTTATATCGTCCAGGTAAGCGCGAATAGCTTCGGGGTTCACCCAGTTTATTTGCTCTTGTAGTCTGTCTCTCTGGAGTTGATACAATGAGTCTGTTTCGGTTATCGCTTTGCCGGAAAATGAAAAAACAAATAGAAAACAAAAAAGATAAACCTTATATTTCATGTCCATAATACTGATTTAAGTAATTCTATCGATTGTATGTAGATACAAATGTATTCGTTTATGTATTTGAAGACATTTAAAATTGTATCAAAAGCGATCATTATTATCTCTAATTATAGTTGAATACTATACAAAAGTAAAGGGATCATCCCTGTATAGAAGATGATCCCTATTTTAATAAGCAGGTATTTGATTACTTATCTTCCCAACCTTTATTTTGTTCCAAGTTAGGATTCATAACTAATTCTTCTTTTGGAATAGGGAAGTAGTAACGATAATCTTCCCAAGGTAAAGTCCCTTTGATTGTATTTGTATACGGACTCTTCGGATAACATATAACGAAGCCTTCCTCGTCAGCAAATACAGTTTTGTCTAATTCTACTTTTACAGCAGTTTCCGGTTTTTCCGTGTGCGATCCGTCATACAGGTCTTGTACGGACAGGAAGTTCATGCCGCGCATAGGAACTGTAAGCAGTTTGCCTGCTTTCCAGCGCATAAGATCTTCGTAACGACGGTTTTCTATAGCTAACTCGATACGACGTTCGCGACGAATTTCACGTAATAGCGGAGATACGGTGTAGTCGAGTTTGTTGGCATAGATTTTGTCCAGACGGGGATCGGCAGGTTCGTTACCAACAACTAAACGTGATGAAGGGTATTTGTCAAAGTCAAATCCGGCACGTTCGCGCAACGCATTGATCGTCTGATCTACATCGGATTGAGACAATGTTCCGTTCAGTTCATATTTAGCTTCAGCATACATCAGCAACAATTCTGCATAACGGAATTCAATTGCAGCCTGAATACCTTTCGTTGTACGGTCTTCTTCTTCTTTATCACCCATCCAATGTTTGATTACCCGATAACCGGTAACGGTTGAACCACTGCTTGTATAGTTTAAACCAGGATAAGTGATACCATTCTTTTCTTTATCAACAATACCTCCCTGATAAATCGTCACGTGTTCACCCGGACGACATACTGTTTGTGTCAGACGTGGATCACGGTTTTCTAATTCAGTCCATTTGCCGTAGCCAAGGAAGTTCGGGTTCTTTTCGTAGCTACCTTCATTTCCTCCTATGTAGATCGGGCGGCCGTCGATACAGAGATATTCGTCAATCAAACCGCGCGTTGCCCCCATGGACTGACGGTTAGAGTTGTTCTGTTGATAGTAACGCTGTGCTGCATGGCCTACCTTATTTTCAAGATAATTTCGTGCAAGGATAACTTCCGGATTGCCGGACAGGTCGGTTACTGCAAACATTTTCCAGTAAGTGTCTTTTCCTTCTTTTTGAAGTGAATATTTGCCGATTAAAGCTTCACTGGCCTTTACTGCTTCTTCCAGATATTTATTTGCTGTGTTTTGCATACCGAGTTCCGTATGATATTTGCGGAATGTTCCTTCGAACAGGCAAATACGAGCTTTGAGGAAGTTGGCCTGATCCTTATTCAGGCGGTCTGACTCCTGATTAGCCTTCTCCGGTAACCATTCTATCGCTTTATTGATGCACATTAATATCGAATCCATAACTTCTGCACGTGGTGTACGTGCTCCGTATAACTCTTCGGATGCTTCTGTCAGGTCGTGTGTCAACCAGGGTACATCACCGAAATAAAGAACTTTCTGATAATATTCCCATGCTTTGAAGAAATAGGCCTCACCTCCGTAAGCATTCTTTTTTTCCTGACTGAGGTCTGCTCGTTCATAACGGGCAAGGAAGAAGTTTACTTTGCGTAAATTATCCCAGTTCCAACCATTGTCTTTACTGGCACCTGTAGGAACAACCAGTTCGCCGGCCATGCTTCTGAATTCATTACCGGTCTTTACACAGTTGTCGGAATAGACATCGCCATACATTAACGGGCTGCCAACAATGTTCAGTACAGGCGTTTTACTATCAGACCAATCGCTTCCGTGTCCGATGATGTAAAGAGGATAAAGACTGTTCAGCATCAGTTTCATATCGGTTTCCGTTTTCCAGAAACTCTCGTCTGTGATTTCATCCAGTGGGTAACGTTCCATGAAATCATCGTTACAGCCAGGCAGTAACATTGAAGCCAGGCCAAGTGCGAATATATATTTTTTAAAATTGAAATTCATAATTGATTATTTATATATGTTTGGAAATTATGTCATTTAAAAACCAACTTGCAGGCCGAATGCTACGGAGCGCATCATCGGATAAGCAGACGAGATCTGATCCGGGTCATACAAATCAGGGACCTGAGTAATCTCAAACAGGTTATAACCTGATAAGCTGAAACGTACGGTAGACAATTTTGCTTTACTGGTCCATTCTCTTGGTAGTGTATAACCTATTGCCAGTGTTTTCAGACGAAGGTAGGCAGCATTAAAAAGGTAACCGCTTTGTTGTGTGTTGGCAATGCGTCCTGCATACATCGGGTACTTGGCATTTGTTCGTTCCGGTGTCCAGGAGTTATTATACATTTCCCAGTTCCCTGCTGTGCCCGAACCGCCCCAGAATACGTTATCACTGATCCAGACATCTCTCTTTCCGATACCCTGGAAAAAGATGTTTAAGTCAATGTTTTTCCATGAAATATTACCGGTGATACCATATTGGAAACGAGGGGTAGAGTTACCGATGATCTTGCGGTCACCCGGATTTTCCAGTGTATTATCTCCGTTTGAAATCTCACCATCACCATTTAAGTCGGCATAACGAACATCTCCCGGATATAAAGTTGAATGGACTTTAGTCTGGCTGGGGCCGATTAATACATATTTACCATTTTCATCAATCGTAAAATCGTTTTCCTGCAGGATGCCAATAGTTTCATATCCCCATATTTCACCCATCTTCATTCCGTCATAGAGCGTTGAAAGTAATCCATTCTGGTTTCCGGAGAACTTGAGAATTTCAGATTGGTAGTCGGATAATACTAAACCTACATCGTAACGGATGCCATTACTTAACTGGTCTTTCCACTTCAGACTTAACTCCCAGCCATTGGTTTTTAATTCACCAGTGTTACGTTTCGGTACTGTTGCACCTAATACTGCCGGCAATTTGGTTCCGTTCATTAAAATGTCGGTTGTGCGTCGGGTATACCAGTCGAAAGAAGCGTCCAAGCGGCCATTTAAAGCTGTTACGTCAACTCCGAAGTCCAATGTTTTGGCAGTCTCCCATGTTAAGTCGCTGGCAATAAGCCCCGTCGGATTCATGCCTTTAAGTTGTTCACCATTCATTACCCATGAAATATAATCGGCTGCACCATAGCTGGCAATATAAGCATAATTGGCAACCTCTTGATTACCTAGCGAACCCCATGAACCGCGAACTTTCAGGTTATCTAACCAGCTACGAGTGTTTTCCATGAATTTTTCTTCCGAAAGTCTCCATCCGGCAGAGAAAGAAGGGAAAAATTGAAAACGAGATTCTTTTGCAAAGCGTGAAGTTCCGTCATAGCGTCCGCTGAATTCAAATAAATAGCGTCCTGCATAGTCGTAGTTGGCACGGACAAAAGCACCACGAATAGCCCAGTGCTCAAAACCGTCACCAGTGTATTGTGCACCGCTGGTCATCCCTAGAGTAGGCAAGTCATTCGTAATAACATCTTCAGCCTTTCCCCAGGTGGTGCGATATTGAAACCATTCCTGATTGTAACCTGCCACGGCAGAAACATTATGCTTGCCGAAGGCTTTATTGAAATTGGCGTAAGCATTGATTGTGTAAAAGTCGGAATGTTTGGTTTCTTCTCTCACGCTTGAAGGAGATGTATGTGTGTTGACAGTCCCTTGCCAGGAGTCTACTACATAGTCGCGAACCGGAATAAACTGTTTCTGGAAATACTCTGTCGGACGATAGGACAATTCAGCCTTTACATTTAATTCCGGGAGAATGGTAATAGTCGGTGTGATATTGAATACTGTACTGGTATTTTTGGTTTGCTGTGTTGCGCCATAGGCCAGCCATCCCAGAATATTGTCTGTATATGTGTTAGGTATGGGATCATTCGGACCTGTCATAATCGGCATATTCAGGTTACGTCCCGGTTCATTTTTCATTGCTGCCCATACGGATCCTTTCTGCGGATTCATATATGGTTCGTTATAGTTGCTGGTATTATATGATATTTTAGAAGCGACATCAAACCACTCTGTGATCTTTGAGTTCAAGCTCATATTGACATTATAACGGTTCTGGATATCGGTATTGATCTTATACATACCTTCCTGGCGCTGATATCCTAAAGATATATAGTAGCGGGTTTTTGCAGAACCACCACTGATAGAGAGGTTATGACGTTGAAGCGGTGTCCAGTCTTTTACTCCTACTTCATACGGATTCATATTAGCAACCCATGTCATGTTTGATGTACTGCCTTCATTATAGATCCATGCATTTTCCGGTGTCGGATTTTCCATGTATTTTTTCTTTGCTGCCAGCAATGCTTCCATCCATGGTGTAACAGTACCGCCTGTCATCTGTGTTTGCATATTGGATGCTAACTGGTGTGTATAAGAATCCAGAATATCCGGCGTGCGGGAAGGGGTGTTCCATTGGATATTCATGTTATAAGTAACGGTGGCTTTTGTATCGTTCTTACCGGATTTTGTAGTGATCAACATCACACCGTAAGTCGCACGTGCACCATAAATAGCAGAAGCGGAGGCATCTTTCAGAACGGAGATGTTTTCGATATCGCTTGGGTTCATCATGTTCAGATAATCCGTATCGACTTGAATACCATCAACGATAATCAGCGGGCTACCATTTTTTACTTCCCATTCATCTGTCTTGTCTTTTTTCAAACCGATGGATGTACCACCACGTACATTGAATGTCGGAGATGCGTTTGGGGATGCATTGGTTGCTGATACATTCAAGTTCGGAACAACCCCCTGCAATGCCTGACCGACATTGGCAACCGGCTTGTTTTCCAGAACTTCTGATCCGATTGAAGCTACAGCTCCCGTTAAATTCACTTTTTTTTGTGTACCGAAACCTACAATCACTACTTCATCGAGCGCCTGTGAGTCTTCTTTTAGTACGACATTAATAACGGATTTTCCTTTTACCGGAATAGTTTGAGATTGATATCCCATATAAGAGAATACCAGTTCTCCGTTTGCGGGCACACCGGATAGCATGTAATTACCGTCTATATCGGTAATGTTGCCTGTAGGAGTTCCTTTCACTTGAATAGAAACCCCGATCAGAGCTTCTCCCTTTTCATCTTTAACGTTACCGGACACACTTGTGTCCTGAGCAAATAATTGATGAGCAAAAAGGAAAAAACCCATCAACATGATTAAAACATTGTTCTTCATATAGAATAATATTAATAAATGGTTAACTATAATTGATTAACTCGGGACAAAATTGTTCGTATTATCCTATATGAATGGTTAATTTCATATCAATGATGGTTAGATTTGTGTCACCGTTCAGGTTTTCCTATCGAATTAGCTTTTCGATACTCTTTTGGTGGCATTCCATAGACTTGTTTAAAGCAGGATGCAAAATATCCGCTACTACTGAATGCTACTTTTTCTAAAATTTCACTTACACTTAAATCTGTATCGCGTAACATCTGCGCAGCAGCTTCCAGACGTAGATTCTTAATCATTTCAGCTGGTGAAAGTGTAGTTAGTGCTTTGGCTTTCCTGTAAAACTTAGCGCGGCTCATTCCGATTTCTTTACAGATCATATCAACATCCAGTTCCGGATTAGAAAAATTAGCTTTTATAATGGCAGTGTATTGTTTCAGAAACTCTTCATCCAGTGAAGACGTTTTGATACCTAATGAGTAGAGATCTATTTTGTTTTCGTATTTCTTACGTATCTGTTTTCTTGAAGTCAGTAAGTTCCGGATACGGGTACGCAATAATGAGATATCGAAAGGTTTGATAATATACTCATCAGCCCCGGCATTATATCCTTCAGTTATCTGTGAAGGCATTGTTTTGGCTGTTAATAAGATAATTGGAATATAGGCACATTTTTGATTTTGTTTAATTTGCCGGCAAAGTTCCAAACCATCCATTTCCGGCATCATTATATCGCTCACTATTAGATCTGGTATTTTATTTTCTATTTGAATAAGGGCCTCTTTTCCGTTTTCTGCCTTCATTATATTGAATTCGTTTCTGAACTGTTTTTCCAGATAGTCGGCTACATCTTTATTATCTTCTACAATGAGTAAGGTTTGGGTAACTGTAGATGTTGTTGTTTTGTCAGCCTCTTCGGAGGATATCAATTCTTGCACTTTAATGAGTGTCGATCCTTCCTGTGGTTTGACTGCAAGGCTGACCGGCTTTTCCTGTAGGGGCTAAAACATGCATCCGGGTTCCTGATTTCTGCTTGTTTTCAGCCCAAATCACTCCGTTATGTTGTTCTACTATAAAGCGTGCCAGGCTTAAACCGATACCAGAGCCTGCTATCTGATGGTGTAGATCTGACGAACTCCGGTAGAAAGGCTGAAAGACTTTTTCGATTTCTTCAGGAGATATACCAGCCCCATTATCTGATACTTGAATGTGTAAATAATAGTCTTCAGGGAGATGCTTATTTTGACATAGTCTCACACGAACTA
>NZ_CAJJWO010000056.1 GCF_905196875.1 uncultured Parabacteroides sp.
GTAAAAGGCTGGCGAATCATAGGTGATCTGAATTATAAAGTATATCACGAACGGGTTCATTCAGACATACAGAAAGTGTATAACCATGATGTAAACAAAGAACCTTATCAAAGTACTCTGTCTGGTTCGAATACCGAGGTTAAAGAAGCCTATAAAGGAAATAAGTATCTCAATATAAATGCCTATACCGAATATGGAAGGGAGTTTAAAGGTCATAGTTTTAAGATCATGGCCGGATTTCAGACCGAACAGCTTTGGCAGGATGAAATGAGTGCACAGCGACTGGGCATTATCTTGGCCGGCATTAATACGATCAATACGACTTCCGGGAATGATTCTTCAGGAAAGGCTGTGCCTCCGGTTGTATCCGGAGTATACGACGACTGGGCGACAGCCGGCTTTTTCGGTCGTTTGAATTATAACTATAAGGAACGTTACCTGATTGAAGCAAACTTACGTTATGACGGAACTTCCCGTTTCCGTGCCGATCAGCGTTGGAAACTATTCCCTTCCGTATCAATAGGATGGAATGTGGCACGCGAAGCCTTCTTCGAACCATTATCTGATATGTTCAGCGTATTGAAGTTGAGAGGTTCTTACGGGGTATTAGGTAACCAGAATACTAAACTATGGTATCCTACCTATCTGACTATGCCGATCGGTACATCTGATGGTACCTGGCTGATCAACGGGAACAAGACGAATACATCATCCGGTCCGGGATTAATTAGTACTACGATGGGATGGGAAATGGTCAAGACTCTGAATGTGGGTGTCGATGTGAACGTATTGAGCAATCGGTTGGCTGCTTCGGTAGATTGGTTTAGCCGCCGGACGGAAGACATGATCGGCCCGGCTCCGGATCTGCCGGTTATTTTAGGAACAGATGTTCCTAAAACAAACAATACGAACCTGGAAACAAAAGGCTGGGAATTGAATCTGACATGGAGAGATCGTCTGGCTAATGGATTGGGATATAATGTGGGATTGAATATTGCTGATTCGAAAACAATTATCAAGGATTATCCGAATCGCACCGGAACCGTAACCCAATATTATTCAGGAAAAGAAATGGGAGAGATCTGGGGCTTCGAAACAATTGGTATTGCTAAAACTGATGAAGAAATGCAGCAGCACCTGGCAACCCTGCCAAACGGAGGTCAGAACACAATGGGTAATAACTGGGCAGCCGGTGATATTATGTATAAAGATCTCAATGGCGATGGTAAAATAGACTGGGGAAATTCAACTTACGAAGATTTGGGTGATATGAAAGTAATCGGTAACAACACTCCACGTTATTCTTTTGGTATCAATCTGGGAGCTAATTATAAAGGTTTCGATATCAGCCTTTTCTTTCAGGGAGTAATGAAACGTGATTATTTCACGAAGCAGAGTGATTTCTGGGGAGCTACATCTTTGTGGTCATCTTCATTCTACAAACAACACATGGATTATTTCCGTAGTAGCGAAGACCATCATTTAGGTCAGAATCTGGATAGTTATTATCCGCGTCCTTTATTTGACTCAGATAAGAACAAACATGCACAGACTCGTTACCTGATGAATGCCGCTTATATCCGTTTGAAGAATCTGAATATAGGTTACACACTTCCGGCTTCCATCTCCAATAAGATAAAACTACAGAATCTACGCTTCTTTGTCACTGGTGAGAACTTATGGACAGGTACTGCTTTGACCGATCTGTATGACCCGGAAACATTGATGAGTGAAACGGAAGGCACTATTAAATATCCGTTATCCAGAGTTTATTCCTTCGGACTGAGTGCAACATTTTAATCATTAAATCATAAATAAGAAATAGTCATGAAATATACATATATAAGAAATATCGTTGGGGCTATATTGTTGGGATATACTGTTACGGCATGTAACGACATGTTGGATATAACCCCTCCATCATCTATTATTCCTGAAGAATACCTGACAGAAGAATCCCAACTGGATTCATATATGATAGCTCGATATGGTACGCTGCCCAATGCAAGCGGCGGTGTCGGTCTGGATAATAATACCGATAATGAGGCAGGAATGAATTATTCACCCAACTTTACAGAAGGAGATAAGAAGGTTCCGGAAACAGGCGGAAGTTGGGATTTTACTGAAATATATCAGATCAATTACTTCCTCGACCGGGTTCTGCCTTTATATAAAGAAGGTAAAATTGCCGGTAATAAAGAAAACATTGAACACTTTATCGGTGAAGCTTACTTCTTTAGAGGAATGCAATATTTCAATAAACTGGTTGCTATTGGCGATTGTCCGATCGTTCGGAATGCTTTATCTGATAATTATGAGATACTGCTGGATCATTCGAAAAGAATGCCACGTACGGAAGTAGCCCGTTTTATTATATCCGACCTGGACTCGGCTGCCATGCTGATGAAAAGCACTTCTCCGGATGGAAAGAAGAATAGAATGTATAAAGATATAGCTTATCTGTTTAAGTCGAGAGTCGCTTTGTATGAAGGAACCTGGTTGAAGTATTTTAAAGGTACGGCTTTTGTTCCCAACGGACAAGATTGGCCGGGTGCTACACGTGAATATAATAAAGGATACCAGTTCCAGGCCGGAGGTATCGATGAGGAAAGCAAATGGTTCCTGCAACAAGCTGTTGAAGCAGCAGACCAGATCGCTTCACGCTATGAGTTAACTACAAATACCGGTATTATCATGCAAGGTCCCGGCGACTCTAATCCTTATGTCGAAATGTTTAGTGATCTGGATATGTCCAAGTACGGAGAAGTCCTGTTGTGGAGAGATTTCGATTATGGGTTGGGTGTAGTAAATAACCGTGCGGTAGATGCCGGTACCACTTGTACGGCTATCGGATTGACACGTGGCCTGGTGCAGAGTTATCTGATGAAAGATGGTCTGCCTTATTACTCTTCTCCGCTTTATCAGGGAGATGAAACATCGCAGAAGATCGTAACAGACAGAGACGACAGAATCCGTGTGTTTATGAAACAGCCCGGCATGACCAATATATGGTTGAATATCGGACAAGGTACCCACGGCGTTATTACAGAACCGAATTTACCGGACATCACCAATGGCGTTTACACCTTGCGTAACAATACCGGTTACTTATCCCGCAAATACTGGCACTGGGATCATGCACTATGTAATAACTGGCAAGGTGAAACCGGAGTTCCTATCTTCCGTGCTGCCGAAGCTTATCTGAATTATATCGAAGCCTATTACGAATGTCATGGAAACCTGGATAGCAAAGCGGCCAATTACTGGAGAAAATTGCGTAACAGGGCTAATATCGAAGAGGATTATATGAAGACGATAGCTGCTACCAATATGCAGAAAGAAGCAGAATTAGACTGGGCTGCTTATTCGGGAGGAAATATATTGGCGGATGCAACCTTGTTTAATATCCGTCGCGAAAGAAGAAATGAGTTCCTGAGTGAAGGTTTGCGTTGGAACGATTTGAAAAGATGGAGAGCGATGGATCAGATGATAACAAAGAAATATCATGTCGAAGGTTTCAAATTATGGAATACAGAGCTGGTTCAGAAATATGCGGATGCCGGTTATAAGTTAATCTATGATCAGGATCCTGAATCAAATGTTTCATCTCCGGTATTAAGTGATTATCTTCGTCCGTTCGAGATATTGAAGTCCAACAGAGCTTATGCTGGTTATGGCTGGTTTATGGCTCATTATCTGGAACCGATAGCAATGCAGCACTTTATGATTACATCTGAAGAAACAGATAATTATACAGATTCGCCCATCTATCAGAATCCGTATTGGCCGGTGAAAGCTAATTATACGGCAGAAAAGTAATATATTTGAATTAATCAGGAAAAGTGACAGCAGGCATAACTTGCTGACACTTTTCTTCAGTACTAAATAAATGAACGACTATGAGTGTTAAGAAGCTATTATTTCTTTTGTCATTGACCTTATTCTTTAATCAGGGTCGGGCAGAAGATTTTGTCATCCCCCGCATTTCCCCTTTACCCATAAAAGTGGAGAACCGGAAAGTCCCTCTGGCCGGCAAGTGGCAGTTCAACCCTTCTCCGGAAAAAGAATTCTGGAAGAAAGGAGGTTTAAGCAACTGGAAAAACATTGAAGTTCCCGGTGAATGGGTAATGCAAGGCTTTGAAGTTGAAAAGGGCAAGGCAGCCGGATATTATCGTACTTTCACTGTTCCATCCTCTTGGAATGGACAGCGGGTCAAACTGCGCTGTAACGGTATATACAGCGATAGCCGGATTTATATAAACGGGAAAGAGGCAGGTTCTCATTTAGGTGGTTTTACTCCGTTTGAACTGGATATAACGGATTGGGTGGAAACCGGAAAAGAAAACAAGATAGCTGTTTCCGTCAGGTCGGAAAGCCTGGCTGACTCGACCTCCAGCGCATCTCAATATGCCGTCCATCCGTTGGGGGGCATTTCGCGTGACATTTATTTGTATGCTTTGCCGGATGTCAACCTGGGAATGTTCCATGCCAGTACATCATTTGATTCAACTTATACGGATGCAACCTTGAAAACGGAAATAGAGGTCGTTAATGAATCAACGACGGAAGCCGGACAGCTGACTTTACAATTTGTATTGAAAGATGCATCGGGAAAGGAAATACCATTGAAGAAAAACTCACAGCCGGTTCGTAAACTGGCAGCTGGTGCGACAGGGAAAATGGAAGTTTCTTTTGATGTTGCCAATCCTCATAAATGGGACTCCGAGCACCCTTATCTCTATACTTTAACCTGCCAATTGAAAGATAAACAAAAAGTACTACATGAAACAACCCGCCGTATCGGTTTTCGCCAAGTGGAAGTACGCGGTAACCAGATGTATATAAACAATATGCCGGTCAAACTCCGTGGTGTTTGTCGTCATGAGGTAATGCCGTTGCGCGGCCGTTCGGTGAATGGCGATATCTGGCGTCAGGATGTTGAATTGTTCCGTCGCGGAAATGTGAACTATATCCGTACCTCTCATTATCCGCCTGATGAAGCTCTATTGGAGGTTTGCGACGAATTGGGCATGCTGATAGAACTGGAAGCTCCGTTTTGCTGGGCACATAACACGAAAGTTCCTGAGGATATGCATTATGCCGTTCTAGTCAACCAACATATCGAAATGGTGAACCTGAACCGTAGCCATCCATCCATTATCATGTGGTCGATGGGAAACGAGTCAAATCTGTTTACCGAATATTTCAAGAAAGCGTCGGAAGTGGTTAAGCAAATAGACCCGACCCGTCCCCGTATCTTCAGCCAATGGGGACCGGATGCAGATAACGGCGAACTGGAAGTGACCAATCATCATTATCCCGGACCGACCGGGCCTGATAAATATCGTGACAGCAAACGCCCCGTAACCTTCGATGAATTCTGCCATCTGAACGCCTACAACCGTTTGGAGCTGGCTGCCGATCCGGGGCTTCGCAGTATGTGGGGTGTTCTGTTGGATCGTATGTGGACGGATATGTATCGTAGTGAAGGTGTATTGGGGGGTGCTATCTGGGCAGGCATCAACGATACTTTTTTCTTGCCGGGAGAAAAGGCTGTGGGTTATGGGACCTGGGGACCGATCGACGGTTGGCGTCGTGAAAAACCGGAGTATTGGGGAATGAAGAAGGCTTTCAGTCCGGTTAAGATCGAGCAGAAAGGAAATATGTCGGCCGACGGTAGAGTTTGTTTCCATGTAGAGAACCGTCACAATTTTAGTAATTTATCCGAATGCCGCATAGAATGGAGTGTTGGAGGGCAGAAGGGAAAGGTAACCGTAGATGTCGCTCCCCGTTCGGAAGGTGAGTTTGAAATACAGTTACCGGAATCTTTGTACGGATCGGGACAAATGGAGCTGACAGTCACTGGTGTACGGGGTTTTGTGGTTGATGAATATCATTTCGATCTGTTGCCTGTAAAAGCTGAAAGTAAGAGAGAGTCGAAAACCGGTCGCCTTGTATGTGAAGAGAATGCCGGTTCGATCCTTATCCGGTCTGTGGGGGGAGAATTTACCATCGATAAAAGAAATGGCCTGTTGTCTGCTGAACGGGAAAGGAAAAAGATCATCCGGCAATCGCCTTCTTTGATGGTCCTTCCTTTGAATCCGCATGGCGAAGGTATCCAGATGACCGGAAAAGATCAGAACTTTACGCCATTCAACCCGGTTTGTAAGAACTGGGTGGCGCATTCAGTCTCTTGTATTTCTACAGACGATCAGGTAACAATATTAGTCAAAGGTTCATATAAAGAAGCTGAAGGTGTGCTGGAATATTGTTTTCATAATGATGGAGAGCTGGTTGTCACATACGATTTTACGATGCTTCAGGAAGTTTCCCCGCGGCAGACCGGGCTGGTATTTACACTACCTGCTTCATTTACCGATCTGAGTTGGGAACGGAAAGGTTATTGGAGTGTCTACCCGAAAGACCATATCGGAGGACTGAAAGGTTCTGCAAAAGCGTTTAATGACGAGCTTCCTGTATCAGGTGTTGCCGGTCCATCCAGACAACCCTCTGTATCCTGGTCGATGGATCAGACGGCTGCCGGATCAAATATATTCCGTTCAACAAAAGAGAACATCTATTCGGCGAAGTTAAGTAACACAGCCGGAGATAAGCTGTCTGTTGTTTCCGACGGAACCCAACATGTACGTGCCTGGTTGGATCAGGATGTTGTCCGTTTTTTAGTAGCCGGATATAATAACGCCGGTAATGAAAACTTCCTGATATCGCATGCCGAAAAGGAATACCGCCCGTTGCGAAGAGGAGATAAGATTCAAGGAAAAATAAGAGTTTCTTTTTGATCTATAACTACATATCTATCACAACCATATTTTTGTACCTGAAGAAAAAGCAGAACAAGCTTTGATGGCAATTTGTGAACTACAATAATCAGGAGGAATACAACCTGTTTTAAAGCTCCGGTCTTTTGAAATGTTAAGACAGGACTTTTAATTACAAAATAAGGGACTTTTGAATTCAAAAGTCCCTTATTTTTTTCGGAGATAATTATGTCCTGTTTTATTATGACTCAACTATCAAATAATTAACCTGTTATCCTTTGTTTTTTGCCAAAAGGTTGTCAAGATCGTCGATCTGGTGGTCGAAATAAACAGCCAGAGCATTAATCTCCCGTCCGTTTTGTGACAGATAAGTGATACAATCAATCAATTGTTCAGTCAACCGGGCCATTTTTCGTTTGTTTATATTTATGTCCGGTTGTTGCATGTAGAGGGTAAGACTACGAAACAGGATGGGAATAAAGCGATCCCACGGAAGTTCAAGGCTTGTTGCCAGACTTTTCATACATTTCAACTGGTGACGGAGATACTCGAGGTCCAACTCATTACTTTTGTTGTTGAATGCTTCCCGTATACGGCGAGCTTCTTCTTTGAAAAAGACTTCACTGGAGATTTCTTTCGGGAGTGTCAATGTGTTTTCTGCTTCATTCATGGCAGTATTTTCTTTAAAGTACAGGTGGAAAAAAACGGTTCCGCCTTTCCCGTTACTCAACACATCTAAGATGCTGGAGGCACATTAATGCTCTCCACGGGGGTACGGAACCGCCTATGGAAAGAGTTGCAGGCAAAAAAAATGCCTGCAACTGATCAGAAGCAGGTTATCCCGCATCTTAGATATATGTTGAGTACTGCAAATATAACGCTTTTATAGAAAATACAAAGAATACAGAAGAAATAATCATAATAACGTCGTATTTGTAATGTGTTTTATATCTTTACAATATTTCTGTTACCAAAATACAAGGAGGAAGTTTAATCAAAGTACATGGATATATAAGTCTGATTGCTGCTCCGGAAATAAAAGAATCTTCCAAGAAGAAGAAAGGGCAACAGAATGTCGGTTTCGATATCTTTGGAGAGGCGGAAAAACTGTATGGCGGGATAGATCCGATAAATTGAAGGTAGGATATTTCAGATAAGGGACTTTTGATTTCAAAGGTCCTTTATTTTTTAGGAGAAAATCATACCGTGAAGGATTGATAAAGAAGTAATCAGAGGAGTATATTTTGTTTATTTGTATAATTTCATAGGGTAAACCGCTTTTATTACGTCTAGTAAGAAATAATTTAAAGTTTTATACCATGAAAATTGTAAGTAGAGTATTCTTGCTTTTTTGTTTTTTATCTTTGATATCCTGTCAGAAAGACCCGCAGATACAGGCGGCTTATGACCTGATCGAACGTATTACTCCGGGATATGGCAAACAGTTTTGTCTCGAACTGATAGAGCCGGAGAATGGAAACGATGTCTATGAAGTGGCCGGAGAGAATGGCAAAGTGGTGTTGCGTGGTAACAATACGGTATCCTTGGCAACCGCTTATAACCAGTACCTGAAATATCATTGTAATGCCCATGTATCCTGGTTTGGCGATCAGTTGAACTTACCGGAGACACTGCCTGTTCCGGCTGAGACGACACACCGGATCATTAACGGCAAGTATCGCGTCTACTTTAATTATTGTACGTTGAGTTATACCGGTGCCTGGTGGGATTGGGAACGCTGGCAACGTGAGATCGACTATATGGCTATGAACTCGATCAATACGCCTTTGTCGGTTGTCGGCCTGGAAGGTGTTTGGTATAATACATTGCTTCGTTTCGGTTTTACGGATGAGGAAGCTCGTTCCTATCTGGTCGATCCTGCCCATTTTGCCTGGCAGTGGATGCCTAATATCGAGAGCTTCGGCGGACCGCTGCCGAAATCATGGATCGATTCGCATATAGCATTGGGTAAACAAGTGGTAAACCGTCAGTTGGAGCTGGGAATGACGCCGATACAACAAGGCTTTTCCGGTGCGGTACCTCGTAAGATGATGGAAAAGTTCCCGGAGGCAAAGATACAGAAGCAACCGGATTGGTACGGATTTGAAGGTATCTGCCAGTTAGATCCATTGGACCCCCTGTTTACGGAACTGGGAAAAGCCTTTCTGGAAGAGGAGCAGAAATTGTATGGAACTTACGGACTCTATGCTGCCGACCCTTTCCATGAAAGTAAGCCGCCTGTGGATACGCCTGAATATCTGAATGCAGTAGGTTCTTCTATCCACAAATTGATGAAAACGTTCGATCCGAATGCATTGTGGGTGATGCAGGCCTGGAGCTTCCGGAAAGATATTGCATCTGTCGTGCCGAAACATGACCTGCTCGTATTGAGCCTGAACGGTGCATTAGGCGGAGAAGATCATTTCTGCAACCATGATTTTGTGGTAGGTAATCTGCATAATTTCGGCGGACGTGTCAATCTTCACGGAGATTTACCGCTGGTATCGTCCAATCAGTTTATGAAAGCGAAACAGGAAACACCGAATGTGGTAGGCTCCGGTTTATTCATGGAGTCGATCGGACAAAATCCGGTATTCTATGAGTTGGCTTTTGAGATGCCTGTTCACCAAGATTCAGTGAAGCTGAAAGAGTGGTTGGATAAATATGCGCAGCGTCGTTACAGCGCACCTTCCGAAGCTGCCGGTAAAGCCTGGGAGTTATTGTTGGCCGGTCCTTATCGCCAAGGAACGAACGGGGTTGAGTCAAGCTCCATTATCTGTGCCCGACCGGCTGTAGATGTAAAGAAGTCGGGACCGAATGCCGGTTTTAATATCCCTTACGACCCTCAATCGTTGATAGAAGCCGAAGTCTGTTTATTGCAGGATGCGGAACAATTGAAAGGCTCCAAACCTTATCGTTTCGATATTGTAGATGTACAGCGTCAGATCATGTCTAACCTGGGACAGGAAATACATAAAAAAGCAGCGGAAGCATTTAAGAAAAAGGATAAAGCTGCATTTGCTTTGCACTCCGGCCGTTTCCTCGAGTTATTAAAAGATGTAGATATCTTGCTTCGTACCCGTACAGAGTTTAACTTTGACCAGTGGTTGACGGATGCCCGTGCCTGGGGAACGACCGACGAAGAACGTGATTTATTCGAAAAGAATGCCTCCTCGCTGGTGACTATCTGGGGCGGACAGGTCGATGTTCGTCAGTTCGATTATTCATGGCGCGAATGGACCGGTTTGATCGAAGGGTATTATCTGCAACGCTGGACGAAGTTTTATGATATGTTGCAAGGTCATTTGGATAACGGTACCGTTTATAAAGAGGAAGAGGCAACAATGGATTTAGGTCGTCAGGCTTTCCGTGCGAATGAGTTTTATGACTCGTTGGCAGACTGGGAGCTGGCTTTCGTCGATCGTCCGGGTAAGGCCCGCACTCCCATAACAGAAGGAGACGAAGTGGCTGTTGCCCGCCAAATGCTGGACAAGTACAAACAATTATCAAAAGAATACTATGATGTTGAGAAAACAAATTAAGTACCTGATGGTGTATTCGCTATTGACCCTGCCTTGTGTTATGCAAGCGCAGGATGATGTAACGAATGCCTTCAATGACTTGAAAAGACAGGGCACGGTGAACGAGCAGGATTCGGAAATGCGCCGTGTGGCCTCGTCGGATGCGGTGAAGAAGCTGATGCAGGAAAACCCGGAAGTCGGTTACTTCTGTTTTACGGAAGACCGGGAACACGATATCCGTATGATAGATGCAATACCTGTGCGCTGGGTGGAACGGCCGGCCGATTCACGGACAAAGTTCCGGGGCGAATGTCTTCCGGGTGAGTTTTACACCTGGCAGATAGGAATCTTTGCTCCGTATGAAACTGTCTCGGATGTATCTCTTACCTTCTCAGACTGGAAGAATGAAAAGGGTAATAAGATCCCGGCTTCTGCTTTCCGTTGCTTTAATCTGGGAGGAACCGATACGAATGGTAAACCCTTCAAAAAGACGGTAAATGTTCCCAAAGGAAATGTGCAGGCATTATGGATCGGCTCCGATCTGCCTGTAACGGCAAATGGTGTTTACAAAGGGATAGTTACGATCAACGCTACCGGTGTCAAACCGGTGGAGATCGCCTGTGAATTGACCGTGCAAGGTTCTCCTGTCGTAAACCACGGGGATAACGAAGGATGGCGGAAAACCCGTTTGCGCTGGTTGGATTCTTCCATCGGAAATGCTGAGGAACCGACGGCTCCGTATATTCCGGTTCAGTTACAGAAGCAAACGATCTCCTGGCTGGGAGGTAAGATGGAACTGTCGAAGGACGGTCTGCCTCAGTCTCTTTCTACCCGTTATGACCGGAGTAACCAACTGAACGATCAAAGCGACAACTCTGTTCTGGCAGATGGTATGCGGTTCGTGATAGAAACGGAGAATGGCGAAGAAGTGCTGAAACCCGGTTCGCTGCGGATCACCGGACGGAATAATGCATCGGTAAACTGGACGGCTACCCGGAAGAACCGTAATTTTGAAGTGCTGTGTTCGGGTAGCTTCGGTTTCGACGGTTTGGTCGATTACCGGATACAGGTGAAATCCCTTGGAGACGTGAAGGTAAAGGATATCCGCCTGGAAGTACCTTATACCGCCTATGCAGCCAAATATATGATGGGCTTGGGACATAAAGGCGGTCTGCGTCCGGATTCAGTGATCGACTGGCGATGGAATGTCGACAAGCACCAGGATAAGATCTGGATGGGAAATATAAATGCCGGTCTGAACTTCTGCTTCAAAGATGAAAACTATGTGCGTCCACTGGTGAATATCTATTATGGTTTAGGTAAACTGAACCTGCCTGCTTCGTGGGGAAATGCCAATAAGGGTGGTATCGACATTCTGCCCGATAAAGACGGCGTAGTCCTGATGAAAGCTTACAGCGGTGAACGTTCGATGCAGAAAGGCGATATCCTCCATTATAATTTCAATATGTTGGTTACTCCGGTGAAACCGCTTAACCTGCCGGAACTGGCGGAAAAACGTTTCTACCATTCCAACAGCGATGTGAGTGCCGGTTATATCCCTGCCGCCCTGGAAGCAGGGGCCAACATGATCAATGTGCACCATAAGAAAGATATTTACCCGTTTATAAACTATCCTTATTATGATGAGGCCGTTCCCGATCTGAAACGCTTCATCTCGGATGCACACAGCAAGGATCTGGATGTCCGGCTTTATTATACGACTCGTGAGTTGACGGTGAAGATACCGGAGTTGTGGGCGTTGCGCAGTCTGGGTAGCGAAGTGATTCATGACGGTCCCGGAAAGGATGCCCGTACTCTGATCCATCGCAACGGTCCTCACGAATGGTTGAACAAGAACCTGACGACCCATTTCATTCCCGCCTGGTACAACGCTTTCAAGGAAGGTAAATATGCCGGCGATATGGATCTCTCGGTCATTACCGCTCCCGATTCCCGTTGGAACAATTATTACCTGGAAGGCCTGGACTGGATGATCAAAAACCTGGGACTGGATGGTGTCTATATCGACGACAGTGCTCTGGATCATCAGACCTTGCAACGTGCCCGCCGTGTGATGGATGCCGACGGTAAACGCCGCCTGATCGATATCCACTCCTGGAACCATATGAACCAGTGGGCGGGTTATGCCAATTCGCTGCATCTTTATCTGGAATTACTGCCTTATGTAGACCGTACCTGGATCGGTGAAGGTTTCCCTGCAAACAATACATTGGATTTCTGGCTGGTGGAAATGTCTGGTATTCCTTTCGGATTGATGAGTGAAACGCTGGATGCCCGGAATGTATTCCGTGGAATGGTTTACGGTATGCTTCCCCGCCTGCCGTGGAGTGGAAACCCTGTTCCGCTTTGGCACCTCTGGGATAACTTCGGTATGAAAAATGCCGTGATGAGAGGCTATTGGGATGAACGTTGTCCGGTAAAAACGGATAATACGAATATCCCGGCTACCCTTTATATCAACGGAGATAAAGCGCTTGTCGTACTGGCAAACTGGACGGATCTTCCTCAAACGGCAAAGATAACCCTGGATGAGCAGTTACTTGGTTTCAAGCCGTCTTCCTATCTGTTGCCGGAAATCAGAAACACACAATGGGAAGGAAAGCTGTCTTCCCTGAATCAATGCGAGATCATGGGACGGGGCGGTATGATCATCTTACTGGAAAAATAAAGAGACGAACAGTGTAGTTCCGTTTTGTATAAGTTAAAGGGCCGAATGATACCATTTCGGCCCTTCTTTTTTTCTGAAAGTGTAAAATCCGGTACTGCCTTTTCCCTATCTTTGCTTCTGAATAAGGGAAAGGAAATACCATGGATAACAACACAACAGAACAGTCCCTCTGGGGACTTTTGGAAGGGATAACGGAAAATCTGAAACATAAACGTCTGGCGGATGTCTTTCGTTTTGTCTCCTTTCAGCCGTTTGAAACATTCGGGCCACATCAACATCTGCGTATCGAGATCAACTATGTGAAGAAAGGGAATTGTATTCTGCACCTGGAGAACGAGAGTATCAGTTTTAATGAGAACGAGATGATGATTATCTGCTCGAATGTGGAACATACCTTCGAAGCCGGTTCGGAAGGGACAACGCTGATGCAACTGGAATTCCTGCCGGAGATCTTCTCCCGCTTCAACCCGCATACACAGGACGAAGCAGGCGAATTGACGCCCGTCACTATCTTCTCGGAAGAAAACCGCCTGATCAAGATCGTTAATAATGTCCGTATCATGCGGGCTGTCCAGCGCATCGTCAACGAGATGAACCTGAAAAATAAATACTATCAGTACCTGGTCGTGATGTACTATGCGGAACTGCTTATTCTGATCTATCGCTATATGGATGAATCCTACCTGCCGATATGTACAAATGAATCGCTGAAAAAGGCAATTTCTTATATCCGCATGAACTATCAGACGGATATATCCATCACCGACGTAGCCGGACAGACCGGTATAGGGGAACGCTACCTCCGCAAACTGTTCGCCCAGCATCTGAATTTATCCCCGCTGGATTATCTGAACCAGATACGCATCAATAAGGCGATCGAGCTATTGAGGAATACGGAAATGTCTATAAAAGAGGTCTGTTTCATCTGCGGGTTCAAGTCGCCGCAATACTTTTCAAGAGTGTTCAAACAACAGATGGGGATTACTCCGAGGGAGGTTACCAAATAGTTTCCGTTTTGTACACTTTTTCCCCTTAAAAGGTCCTACCTGCATACGTTGCAGTGTGGTTTTGAACCTTATTTTTTGTACACTCCGGCTAACTTTGTGATCAGTAATACGGAATATATAAATACTGATAAACTATAGTAAAATGAAAGAATGGAATGATGATAAAGCCCTGTTCTCTTTAATAAAGGAAGAGCTTTATACCGCAGTGATCGGTGACATTATGGATAAGATGGGATATACCCGTCAGTTTCTTCCCCCGCAGATACGTCCTCTCCGTGACGATATGCTGGTTGCAGGGCGGGCTATGACTGTGCTGGAAGCCGATGTGTTGGAACATGGAAAAGAATGCGGGGAGAATCCGTTATTGAAACGTTCTTTCGGATTGATGCTCGAAGCGCTGGACGATCTGAAAGAAGATGAAGTCTATGTTTGTTCCGGTTCGTCTCCCTGTTATGCCTTGTGGGGTGAGTTGATGAGTGCCCGTGCCATGCAGTGCAAAGCAGCCGGTGCCGTGGTGAATGGCTATTCGCGCGATACGAAAGGGATTCTGGCACTCGACTTCCCTTGTTTCTCTTACGGACCATACGCACAGGATCAGGCACCGCGGGGAAAGGTGATCGACTATCGTGTCCCCATTGAAATGGACGGCGTGCGTATCGACGATGGAGATATCCTGATAGGAGATATCGACGGTGTATGCGTCGTTCCCCGCAGCATAGAGGAGGAAGTCTTTACCCGTGCCCTTGAGAAAGCCCGTGGCGAACGGATGGTGTTGAAGAAGATACAGGAAGGAATGAAAGCCCGCGATGCTTTCGATCAATTTGGAATCATGTAATTAAATAGAAACAGACAATGAAGATCACAGATGTAAAGGTATGGTTGGTACAAGGTATCAAATACAACTGGACACTACTTAAAATATATACGGACGAAGGCTATACCGGCGTAGGAGAGGCTACGAACTGGCCGGGGAGCCCGATCGTTTTCGAAGCAGCCAAACATGTCGGGCAACGCATTATCGGCCTCGACCCGATGAAGACGGACTTTATCTGGACAAAGCTCTACCGCGACCTGAACTGGATCGGTCCCTACGGTGCCAGCCTTTGTGCCATCAGCGGTATCGATATGGCTTTGCTGGACCTGAAGGCAAAAGTACTGGGTGTTCCCTGCTATGAATTGCTGGGCGGTGCTTATCGTAAGAACATTTTGTTATATGCCAACTACTGGTTTACCGGTGGCGGACATAATGCAAAGGACTACACGGAACAGGCGTTGAAAGTAAAAGAAGCCGGCTTTACCGGTCTGAAGTTCGACCCGTTTGCACATACGAACTATTTCTACGGGGAAGACCTGGCTTCCAATCTGACCCTGACGGCAGAACAGCAAGACCTCGCTTTCGATGTATCGAAGGCGGTACGTGATGCGGTAGGCCCTGAGTTCGATATTATGATCGAGACACATGCCATGCTGAATTACCGGGTGGCGGTGAAGATGGCCGAACGTCTGGCGAAGCTGGATATCACCTGGTATGAAGAACCGGCCGGCCCGGAAAGCTCACAGACTTTGCGTGCCATGCGCGAACGTATCCCTTCGGATGTCGCTATCTGCGTAGGCGAACGCCATTACACCCGCTTCGGTATCCGTTCGCTGTTGGAGAAACATGTATGCGATGTCATCATGCCGGATATCACCCGTTGCGGCGGCCCGTCTGAAATGAAACGGATGGCGACGATGGCAGAAGCCTACAACGTCCTGATCGCTCCCCATAACCCGAACGGCCCTTTGTCGACCCTTGCCTCTTCGCATGTGTGCGCGGCGATCCCTAATTTCTTCCGTCAGGAATTTATGTTCAATGATGTTCCCTGGAGGGATACGGTGATCGACCATCCGATAGCGGAAATGGTGTACGACGGTCATCTGCACCTGTCCGACCGTCCCGGACTGGGGGTAGACCTGGTGGAGGAAGAGATGGAAAAACATCCGGGTATTACAACGAACGCGCCTGATAACTTCTATATTTAAATGTATGAGTTTTACAATAGATTACAAAGATAAAGTAGTGCTTGTCACCGGCGTATCGTCCGGTATCGGTCTGGGTACTGCCCGTGAGTTTGCCCGGGCGGGTGCCCATGTCGCCGGATGTGCACGGAAAGCGGCGGACGACCCGTCGGCAGTTGCATTCCGGGAGGCTGTCGAGTCGCAGGGAGTCCGGTCCTTGTATGTGCAGACCGACGTCACTTGTCCCGAACAACTGGAACGGTTGGTAGAGGAAACGATCCGTGCTTTCGGACGACTGGATGTTCTGGTATCCAGTGCCGGGATGAATGTTTTTGAAGGGGCGGCCGGATGCACCGAAGATCGCTGGCAGTATAACCTGGATCTGAACCTCGCCTCCCACTGGCGGTTGTCGAAATTATGCAAGCCCTATCTGGAACAGAGCGGGGAGGGTGTTATCCTGCTGATGACCTCCAACCATGCGTTCGGAACGATTCCCGGCTGCTTCCCGTATAGCGTGACGAAAACGGCTATCACCGGTCTGGTGCGTAACCTGGCGATCGAGTGGGGGCCTGCCATCCGTACGGTCGGTGTCGCTCCGGGCTTCATCGATACGGCGGGCAACGATACCTGGTTCGATTCTTTTCAGGATGCCCGGCAGGAGCGGGAAAGAACGATCAATCTGCATCCGGTCAAACGGATCGGGACGGTAGAGGAAGTAGGCGACCTCTGCGTTTACCTGGCGTCGCCGATGGCACGTTTCATTAGCGGGACAACGATCCTGATGGACGGCGGTCGGTCGGCTCTTATGCAGGACGAATAGACCATGAATGAAGTGAATACCATGAACACAACAGACTTACTCATCTTTATAACCTACTGCACCCTGATCCTTTTTGTCGGACTGTTTGTCTCGCGAAAGAAAAAGGGAGAAGAACGCAATGCCGGCGATTACTTCCTCGCCGGCCGCGGACTGGCCTGGTGGGCGATCGGTGCCTCTATCATTGCATCGAATATCTCGGCGGAGCAGTTTGTCGGCATGTCCGGTTCGGGGTATGCGATCGGGCTGGCTATGGCTACCTACGAGTGGATCGCTGCCCTGGGACTGATTATCGTAGCCAAATACTTTATCCCGATCTTTCTGGAGAAGAAGATATTCACCATGCCGCAATTTCTGGAAGAACGTTTCGATAAGCGGGTGAAAACGGTGATGGCCATCTTCTGGCTGGCCGTCTTTATCTTTATCAACCTGACTTCCATCCTCTATCTCGGAGCCCTTACCATCGAAAAGGTGATGGGTATCCCCCTGTTGTGGGGAGTGATCGGGCTGGCTGCCTTTGCCGGAATATATTCTATCTATGGCGGCCTGAAGGCAGTTGCGCTGACCGATGTGATCCAGGTAGTCTTCCTCATCGGAGGCGGACTGATAACGACCTATATCGCGTTGGACCTGCTGGGAGCCGGTGAAGGTGTATGGCAAGGCGTTACCAACCTGTACGCACAGGCAGAAGATAAATTTCATCTGATCCTCGATAAATCGCATCCGGGCTACAAGGACCTCCCCGGCATCTCCGTTATTCTCGGGGGACTGTGGGTGGCAAACCTGTATTACTGGGGATGTAACCAGTATATTATCCAACGTGCTTTGGCTGCTAAATCGGTAAGTGAGGCACAGAACGGGATGTTGTTCGCCGGATTTATCAAACTGCTGGTTCCGCTGTTGGTGGTTATCCCCGGGATTGCCGCTTTTGCGTTGAACGCGCCGCTCGAAAAGTCGGACGAAGCCTATCCCTGGCTGCTCGGCAACCTGCTGCCGGTAGGGGTGAAAGGGGTTGCTTTTGCGGCGCTGACGGCTGCTATCGTCAGTTCGCTGGCTTCGATGATGAACAGTATATCCACGATCTTTACGATGGACATTTATAAGTCCTATTTCCGGAAAGAGGCAGGACAGCATGAACTGGTGAGGACCGGAAGATGGGCCAGTTTCGGGTCGTTGCTGGTGGCCGTATCGATAGCCCCGATGCTCTCGGGACTCGATCAGGCTTTCCAGTACATTCAGGAATTCACCGGCTTTATCAGTCCGGGTGCCTTGTCGATCTTCCTGGCCGGATTCTTCTATAAACGAGCTACCGCAAACGGTGCGCTGACGGCGGCACTCGGTTCGTTCGTATTCTCCACCTTGATGAAGTTCCTCTACCCCGGTCTGCCGTGGATGGACCGTATGATGATCGTATTCTTCCTCTGTTGCGGATTGATCGTCCTGCTGGGTAGCCGTAAGCCGGTGGAGAATGTTTATACAACACATCGGCCGGGCCTGTTTCATACCAGTCGTATGTTCAATATCCTGTCGCTGGTAGTGATAGCCATATTAATAGCATTCTATTGGTTCTGGTGGTGATAATAATAAAACAACACAATATGAAAAAGAAATTCTTACTTATCGGCACCTGCCTTCTTATGGCACCTGCCTTTTCCTATGCAGCAAGCTCCGGTGCGGGCGGTTCGCGAACCGCCCCTACGCAAACCGCCCCCGAAGAATCCGCCTACCTCATTCCCTGCGTGGTGAGCGGGATAGACAACCCGACCCTGATCCTGAGCGGCACCTGGCAGTTCCGCTACGAGCCCAAAGGCAAGTGGAATAACGTGCAGGTACCCGGCGAACTCGCCATGCAAGGTTACGCTATCCGACACGATACCCCGTATCTTTATCGGAAGACATTTATCCTTCCGGCCGATTATAAAGGCAAGCGTACAATACTCCGTTTCGACGGCGTATACAGCCATGCCCGCCTGTCGGTAAACGGCAAGGAAGTTCGCGAACATCATGGAGGTTTCACCCGTTGGGAAACCGATGTGACCGGGTTTGTACATCCCGGAAAGAAAAATGAGATACAGGTGGAGATCACCGACCGTATCGACGATATCTCCTATGCTTCCGGCTACGGCCATCATCCGATAGGCGGTATTTTGCGCGATGTTACGATATTTGCACTGCCGGAGACCAGTCTCTACGACTTTGCAGCAGAGACGCACCTCGATACCCTCTACCGGGATGCAGTACTGAAAGTCGCCTATCAGGGCAAGACAACCGGCGATGCGGAAATCGCTTACACGCTGACCGACCCTTCCGGCCGCAACGTTCCTCTTTCTCAAAGTATCTTCCCCTTGAAAGAGAAAGAGAACAGCAACGAACTCCCCGTGCGCAACCCTTTGAAATGGGATGCCGAACACCCGAACCTCTATACCCTGACCGTTTCCGTCCGGGAAGGAGGCAAGGAACTGACTCGCTTCAGCAAACGCATCGGTTTCCGTGACGTGAGGATCGAAAAAGACCGCATGCTCGTCAACGGGCAGCCCGTCAAACTGCGTGGAGCCTGCCGTCACGATATCCACCCCACGCTGGGACGCACCACGACGGCGGAACTCGACAGCCTCGACGCCCTCCGTTTCAAGCAATCGAACATGAACTTCGTGCGCACTTCCCACTATCCGCCTTCCGAGAAGTTCCTCGAGTATTGCGACCGGTTCGGTATCTATGTGGAGTGTGAGACTGCGGTCTGTTTCGTCGATACCTACCGCCAGAAGAATTATGCCCCGGGCAAGACGCAAGACAGTGCCGAATTCGCTCCGCGTTATCTCTCCCAATGCCGCGAGATGGTGAAGTCTTTCCGTTCGCACCCCTCCATCCTGTTCTGGTCGATCGGCAACGAAAGCGTCTACGGCAAGAACTTCCAGGCCTCCTGGGACTGGGTGAAGGCAACCGACACCACGCGTCCTGTTATTTTCAGTTACCCCGGTTCGGTAGGAGAGAAGAAGCCTATCTACGACATTCTCAGTATGCATTACCAGGATGTAGACGGCAATCTGAACCAATGGGGACGTGCCACCCGCAACTTCCAGGGGCATGGCATTCCCGCTCTGTTCGACGAATGGGCGCATCCGGCCTGCTATACCTATAAGACCCTTCAGGACGACCCGAATATCCGCGAATTCTGGGGTGTCTCCCTCGATAAGATGTGGAGCGGCCTGTTCGACGCTCCCGGTGGTCTGGGCGGTGCCATCTGGGGATATATCGACGAAACCTTTATGCTACCCGAACCAAAGAAAGGTACCTCCTTCTGGAAAGAATTTGCCCGTACTGCCAAGCCCGAAGATTATCAGGGCAACTGTGTCGGTTACGGCGAATGGGGTATCGTAGACGTATGGCGCCGCGAGAAACCCGAGTTCTGGTCGACGAAGAAAGCCTATTCGCCCGTCCGTTTGCTAACGGAACAGGTCGTCGACTTCACTACCGGCGAACGTCTGATCCTCCCGGTCTACAACCGCTTCGACCACACGAACCTGAATGAGATAAAGGTGCGC
Source organism: uncultured Parabacteroides sp. (assembly GCF_905196875.1). Lineage (GTDB taxonomy): Bacteria > Bacteroidota > Bacteroidia > Bacteroidales > Tannerellaceae > Parabacteroides. The sequence goes on from NZ_CAJJWO010000056.1 coordinate 20,354, forward strand.
TACACCTATAACGGCACAGAGAAGGAAGCCGCTGCCCCAGCCGTTATGCCGCATCAGAAAGGCCTCCTGGTTATCCCTTCGGAAGACTGGGCTGCCGGCAGCGAACTGCTGGTGAGTTTCCTCGATGCCAGTGGCGAACTGATAGATGCTTCCCTCGTTACACTCGGACAGCCGGTAATCGCTCTTCCGCAGCCCGACCGCAAAGGTGCCCTCGAGGTGGAAGAGACTGCCGACCGTATCCTCGTCAAAGGCAATGGTTTCGAGATTCCTTTCTGTAAGGAAACCGGCCTGATCTGCAACGCCACAGCCGACGGCAAGGTCATCATCGAAAAAGGCCCTTTCCTGAATCTCGACATCAATCTGAACCACCTCACCGGAGCCGAAGTGCGTAAGAGCGCCACCAAGTTCCTTATCTCGGATACCGATTGGAAGAAGGAAAGCCTCACCTACGAAAAGCGTGGCGGCAACATCCTTGTCTCCCTGGCCGGCAGTTACCTGAATGTCCGTACCGACATCCGCATCCTGATCTCGGCAGAGGGGAAAATGGAGATCGATTACCTGACAGACGGTCAGCCCAACGGTTTCCTGCGTGAAACAGGCCTCTCGTTCTACCTGCCCGCATCACTCGACCGGCTGTCGTGGAAACGCAAAGGCCATTGGAGCTATTATCCGGCCGGAGAATTTGCCGGTAACGAAGGCAGCACCTCTCTTTACAACCCCGGTAAGGTAGCCTACGGTGCCCGTCCCGACCAACCCTGGTATGACGACACCCACAACTACTATTACTGGGCCGACGCCGGAGCCAACTGTGCCCGTCCGCTTACCCAAAAGGCCAAAGGCATGAAGGAAAACATCTACTTCTACACCCTTTCGCCCGCCGTGGGAGACGGCCTGTCGGTCATTTCCTCCGATGCATCCGTTGCCTGCCGCTCCAACAAGCGTGCCGACGATCAGCTGATCCTCTATGTCAACAACCGTTGGGACTATCCCGAGATAGCCTGGGGCAACTATTGCAAGACACTCGAAGCTACTCCTTGCTATGGGCGGGTAGAGATTGTCTTCTGATAAAAAGGGGATGCGGTTTCTACCGCATCCCCTTTTTACTCACTCCTTAATGGTAATCCGTCCCGACCAGTCCCCGACAGCAATCTGCTGCATCGGTTTCGGGTTGGTTGTACATTGTGACATCACCCGCAACTTATATTCTCCCGGAGGCAGATCCGCCGGTATCCTGCAACAAAGGCTAGAACGCGTATCCAGCAACATATCCGCCGCCGGAATGAATGCCGCCTGTTTCCCTGTCTCCGCTTCGATCAGGTAAAGCCCGCGCGTAGGCAGTTCCCCGCTCATCAGTAGCAATCTCCCTTTTATCAGCAGTGCATCCCCTGGCCGTGCCCATCCTTCGGCATTGCTTTCGGCCATGATACGGACGCTATCGATACGCGGGCCCGACGACCGGGTGTCCGTCTTGCGGAACAGCGGATTAGCAAACGCTTTCTTTAATTCCTTACTCATCGTATAGTTCAAAGTCGCTTTATTCTCGGCACGGCAATCCGGATCGAGCCGGTTGAAGTTCCACATGCCATTCACTGACGGTGTCAGTGTCCCTAACGGAGTAGAGACAGCATATCCTTCGATTATCATCTCTTCCGCTTTCGAAAACAGTTGATAGGCCGCACTCCGTAGCGTATCCCATCTCAGTTCACTCCGGTCTTCCACGATCTCGTCAATCAGATCTTCCACGCTAAGCGTTCCGCGCAGATTGACCTTCGGATACAATTTACCTTTTGTCTCGCCAATGTTACAGCGATAGAGACTGACCGACCATTCCACTCTTTTCTTATCCATACTAGTATTGTTTAATGTCATGTACTATGCGAGCAGTCTTAGTCGCACTATTCGATTAGTACTGTGCTAAGTTACTATCTTTCTATGAATAAATTATTATCTTTCATTAGATAAATTATTATCCATAGAAAGATATATTTTTATCTGAAGAAAGATAATAATAGAGTATAGTAGTGGTTAGATAGTGCTAACAGGTAAGCGTATGTAGTGTCACTGCTCCTGTATTGGAGAAGAGAGTGGTATATTGTATAATATACAACCTGAATGGGGCTGAATCGTAAGATAGTATAACATTTTCGAAACAAATGCTCCTTATCATTCCTTCGCAATGGGGTATCTTTGCACCAAAACATGAAACAAGTGATATGAAGAAAAAACATCTGCTATTTACTCTCCTGTGCAGCGGCTTTATCGCCTGTACGGGGCCTACAGCAACTCAACAGTTAGCGAAAGATATTCAAAACGACCATACCCTGCATATAGTCGACAGTATGGCACGTGCCACGATCCGCAGCGGCTTCAATGCCGGAAGCGGTTACTCGCAGATCTGGGCGCGCGATATGAATACCTTTATCGAAGTGGCCTGTGAGGAAAGCAATCCGGCGGAGTTGCGCGGTGCGATCCTTCTTTTCTTTGCCCTTCAGCAGCCCAACGATGAAATGATCGACGGCTACGTGTTGAAGACCGATTTCAACTGGGGCGACGATCATCCTTATTATTCGGATGCGGCACCCGACCATGTCGCTTTCAAAAATACCGTCGAAACCGACCAGGAATCGTCATTGATCCATATCGTAGGAAAGTATATCCGCAAGACGGGCGATTCCTCTATCCTGAATGAAACGGTTGCCGGCCGCACCGTCTATCAGCGTATGGTCGGAATGATCGATTACCTGATGAGAGAGCGTTATAACGAACAATACGGCCTCCTCTACGGCGCTATGACCGCCGATTGGGGGGACGTGCAGCCAAACGATGACTTCGGTTGTGATATGAACGAACTGTCGGATCCGGCCATCGACGTGTACGATAATGCTATGTTTATCATCGCCCTCAATTATATGGACGAGATGACGACCAACGAAGCCGATAAGATCCGCTGGAAAGAACTGCGCCAGCATATCGCCGGAAATGTACGCAAGCATCTTTGGGATACGGAGCGTCAGAAATTCATCCCCCACATTTATATAGAGAATTCTCCGGTACCCGAAGGCTTCAACGAACTGGATGTACATTATCACGGAGGAACGGCTATTGCCATCGAAGCCGGACTTTTGTCTCCGGAGGAAATAGCGACTGTCAATGCACAGATGGTCGAGAATGTACGTCTGTCGGGAATGCCGAGTATCGGTTTGACTTTGTATCCTACCTATCCTGACAACTTTTTCCGCGGAGGAATGGCAAAGCCCTATATCTATCAGAATGGCGGAGACTGGACCTGGTTCGGTGGCCGCATGATACAGCAGCTTATTGCCCACGGTATGACAAAAGAAGCCTATGAAGAGGTGCGTCCGATGATCGACAGGGTAATCAAAAACAAGGGATTCTATGAATGGTACGGCATGGGTGGAGTGCCCAGCGGCTCCGGCCATTTCAAAGGATCGGCAGGTGTGCTGGCAAAAGCGATCGAAATGTTTAACGAATGGGCGGAAGAGAATAAGTAATCTGAAAAACAGAAACAACGAAATAGAATAACTGATGAGAAAGAGTAATTACGATAAAACTCCCTCGACGGAAGTCGGGGGCAGGCTCTGGAAAGGCTGGGAGTCTGTTTTGGATAAGTTGAAGGAAGTCTGCAATGGCTTTGAGTTGGCGAACAAAGTTGTTGTCGTCGAATGCTATCAGGGTGTGCATCCGGAAGAGCTAGCTAAACACCTGGCAGCGTTGCAACCTTCATTGATCATTCATTCGGAGAGATTCTTTAAAGGCGTTGAAGAGATTGAAGCGATGACGTATCCTTATCTGACGGACGACCGCCTTTTCGGTCGCCGCGCCTCTTTCCGCTATCCCGATTTCCTGGATGAAAGCCGTATGGAAGCCTGTCGGAAGGAGATACAGGCAACGAGTGGACTCGTTATCGTCTGGGGACCCGGCGCCGCAGAACTGGTGGCCGAGCCGGACGTGCTGGTCTATGCCGATATGGCGCGCTGGGAGATACAACAACGTTTCCGTCGCAAAGAAATAGACGGGCTGGGCGTGAAGAACCGCGAAGAGGCGCCTTCGCTGCATTACAAGCGTGGTTACTTCATCGACTGGAATGTATGCGACGAACTGAAGAAACGGTTACTTCCGAAGGTGGACTTCTGGCTGGATACGCATATCGCAGGAACACCGAAGATGATTACCGGCGAAACTATGCGCACCGGGTTGGAAAAGACTGCCCACCGTCCTTTCCGCGTGGTTCCCTTCTTCGATCCGGCTCCCTGGGGCGGACAGTGGATGAAGGAAGTATGCGACCTGGATAAGACACAGGATAACTTCGGCTGGTGCTTCGACTGTGTACCCGAAGAGAACAGTCTCTATCTGAAAGTAGAAGGGGAGTTGTTTGAAATGGCTTCCAACAACCTTGTATTCTATCAGACCCGCAACCTGCTGGGTGCACCGGTGGAGGCACGTTTCGGGCAGGACTTCCCGATCCGCTTCGACTTCCTCGACACGATGGGAGGGGGCAACCTGAGCTTGCAGGTGCATCCCACGACGCAATATATCCGCGATACGTTCGGTATTTATTATACGCAGGACGAAAGCTACTACCTGCTCGACGCCGGCGAAGGCGCTACCGTCTATCTCGGCCTGAAAGACGGAGTAGACCCGGAGGCCATGATCGCTGCGCTGAACGAGGCGCAGGAGTCGGGCTCCACTTTCGACACCGAGAAATATGTGAACAAATGGCCTGCGAAGAAGCACGACCATTACCTGATACCGGCGGGCACGATCCACTGTTCGGGTTCGGAAGCGATGGTGTTGGAGATTAGCGCAACGCCTAGTATCTTTACCTTCAAACTCTGGGATTGGGATCGCCTGGGACTGGACGGACGGCCGCGCCCGATCAACATCGCCCACGGCTCGCATGTCATCCAGTGGGAACGGCAGACGGATTTCGTTCGCGACCAGTTGGTCAACCATTTCGAACCGCGTGCCGAAGGCGACGGCTGGGTGGAGGAACGTACCGGGCTGCATGAGAATGAGTTTATCGAAACACGCCGCCACTGGTTTACCGGAAAGGTGCCGCACAATACGGGCGGGGGTGTCAACGTTCTGAATGTAGTGGAAGGGGATGAGTTGATCGTCGAAAGTCCGACGAATGCCTTCGAGCCTTTCATCGTTCATTATGCCGAAACATTCATCGTCCCCGCTATCGTAGGCGATTACACGATCCGCCCCTACGGCCTCTCCGAAGGCAAGAATTGCGGCACGATCAAAGCGTATGTACGCACGAAAGGATAATAACCGATATATAACAATATACCATGTATACCAACGATAACCGAATAGTAATGACCCTCGATGCGGGAGGAACCAACCTGGTCTTCTCCGCCATCCGGGGCGGTGAGGAGATAGTGACACCTATCACGTTGCCCTCCTGTGCCTGCCATCAGGATCAATGCCTGGAACAACTCCTGACCGGCTTTACCCATGTCCGCGAACAGCTGCCGGAAGCACCGGTAGCCATCAGTTTCGCTTTCCCCGGCCCGGCCGACTACCCTGCGGGGATCATCGGCGACCTTCCTAACTTCCCCTCTTTCCGTGGAGGCGTGGCCCTGGGCCCGTACCTCGAAGAGAAGTTCGGCATTCCTGTCTTCATCAACAACGATGGAGACTTGTTTGCTTATGGCGAAGCGCTGACCGGTGCCTTGCCGGAGATCAACCGCCGTCTGGAAGAGGCCGGAAGTATCAAACGCTATAAGAACCTGCTCGGCGTGACACTGGGTACCGGTTTCGGTGCCGGTGTGGTGCTGAACGGCAACCTGCTGGTCGGCGACAATGCGGCGGGTGGCGATATCTGGTGCTTCCGTAATAAGAAGTATCAATCTTATATCGTAGAAGAAAGTGTCAGTATCCGTGCCGTGCAACATATCTACCGGTTGCTGTCGGGCGATGCTTCTCCCTTCACTCCCAAAGATATTTACGATATAGCCGAAGGTACTTGTCCGGGCAATCAGGAAGCTGCCCGTTCCGCCTTTGCCGAGCTGGGAGAAATGGCGGGTGACGCCCTGGCGCAAGCTATTACGCTGATCGACGGCCTGATCGTTATAGGCGGCGGGCTGACCGGTGCTGCGAAATATTTCATGCCGTCTCTTCTGAAAGAGATGAACGGCGAAACGGGGATGATGAACGGTAGCCGCTTCAGCCGCCTGCAGAGTAAAGCGTTCAATCTGGACGATACGGCGGAGTTCGAACAGTTCGCCAGGGGAGAGGCCGTGAAGATCGCCGTTCCCGGTTCCGGCCGCATGGTCGATTACGACCCGTTCAAGCGGATCGGTGTAATTATCAGCAAACAGGGAGCAAGCCGTTCGGTGGCCCTGGGGGCTTATGTGTATGCATTAAATCATTTATAAATATAAACTACGCCATGAATAAACACAATCTGTTTACTCCGGTTTTCGGTCTGCTGGCCGGCTTGCTGGCTATCGGTTGTTCGCCTGTGAAAGAGGAGGCGACACAAGAGAACTTATCCCAATATGTTGAGCCGCGCATCGGGACGGCACACTGCCGCTGGTTTCATTTCGCACCTGGTGCAATGCCTTTCGGTATGGCTAAGCCGGGCCCTTCCACCAACGGACATCTGGGTAACAACTCCGGCTGGGAGGCTACGGGCTACGACTACCGCGATACTTCCATCGAAGGTTTTCCCTGTCTGCATGAGTTTCAGGTGGGCGGTATCGCTCTAATGCCTGCCAACGGACCGCTGAAGACGATTGCCGGGCCTGTCGACGACTCGACCGGTATCGGTTACCGCTCACGCTACGACCATTCGGATGAGGTAGTGACGGCCGGTTACTACTCGGTTCTCCTGAAAGATTATAATATTAAAGCAGAGGTGACGGCTACCCCGCGTGTCGCCTTTCAACGTTTCACTTTCCCTGCAAGCGACGAGAGCCGTATCCTTTTCGATATAGGCCATCGATTCGGGGAAAGCGGGCCTGTGAAAGATGCATCCGTTACGCTTAACGACGACGGTACCGTGGAAGGTTGGGTGGTCACCTTACCCGAATATGTGAAGAAATACCAGCCGGGGGCTACGGTTTCCATGTTCTTCTCCGCACAACTGGATAAGCAACCCTCTTCTTGCGGAACCTTTATCGAAGAGGCTGTGCAGGAAGGATCGAAACAGGTATCGGGTCCGGGTGCAGGTCTTTATCTGAACTTTAAGACGGCAGAAGGGGAAGCAGTCACCGCCAGGATCGGCCTGTCGTACACCTCTGTCGAAAATGCCCGCCTGAACCGGGAGACGGAAGCCGGCACGCTGACATTCGACCAGGCACGTGATGCATCCAGCCGGGAATGGGAGAATTACCTCGGACGTATCCGCGTGGAGACACCGGTAAAAGAAGATAAGGTGAAATTCTATACCGGCCTGTATCATGCCCTGTTGGGGCGCGGGTTAGCCAGCGACGTTAACGGCGCTTATCCCCGTAACGACGGGAGTGTAGGTCAGATTCCGCAAGAGAACGGAAAACCTATACATAACTTCTATAATACCGACGGTATCTGGGGCGGACAATGGAATCTGGCACAGGTGTGGGCTTTGATTGCCCCTGAATATTATGCCGATTATATCAGCAGTCACTTACTGGTGTTTAAGGATGCCGGATGGCTGGGCGACGGTATTGCCTGCAGCCGTTATGTTTCTGGTGTAGGTACTAATTTGCTCGGTGCTGTTTTTGCCGGAGCTTATCAGTGTGGTATTCGCAACTATGATGTGGATCTGGCTTATGAAGCTGCGCGGAAGAATGAACTGGATGGTGAAAATCGTCCGCTGGGAGCCGGTAAGGTCGATACGGATAAGTTCCTCGAATACGGTTATGTTCCCCACCTCGATAAAGGGGATGGCCCGGATGAAGCCTTCATGTTCTCGGCTTCGCATACGTTGGAATACTCGTACAGTGCCTGGGCGGTTGCTCAATGGGCTAAGAAACTGGGTAAGACGGACGATTACGATAAATTGATGTGGTTGTCCAAAGGTTGGGAACGTATCTACGATCCTTCTACCAACTTCGTACGCCCCAAGAAGGCGGACGGACAGTTTCTCGCAGACTTCAACCCGATGCAGGTGTGGCGTGGATTCCAGGAAGGCAACGCGTGGCAGTACACCTTCTATGTGCCGCATGATCCGGAAGGGCTGGTTGGTAAAGTCGGTGCCGATGTATTCAATCAACGTCTCGACAGTATCTTTACCGTTTCCCAAAAGCTGATATTCAGCGGTGGTACGGAAGTAGGCGCTTTTGCCGGGTTGCAGACCCTGTATAATCATGGTAACCAACCTTGTCTGCATATCTCCTGGTTATTCAATGAGGCAGGCCGGCCTTCGCTGACGCAGAAATGGGTGCGTGCCATCCTCGACGAGTTCTATGGTACGGACGGTATCCACGGATATGGTTACGGGCAGGATGAAGATCAGGGACAGTTAGGTGCCTGGTATGTGATCGCTTCCTTGGGATTGTTCGACGTGAAGGGACTGACAGACCCGGAACCTTCGTTCGCTTTGGGTAGCCCTGTGTTCGATAAGATTACGATCCAACTGAATAATACTTATTATAAAGGTAAAGAGTTTGTGATCGAAGCAAAGAACAACAGCAAGGATAACGTCTATGTGCAGCAATACCGCCTGGATGGCAAGCCCTATTCCGACATCCGCATCCCATTCGAAACGATTGTAGGCGGGGGTCGCCTGGAGTTGGATATGGGTAATCAGCCGGTGGATAGTTATAAATAGAAAATATGAGTCAATGTGGCAATATGCCAATGTGCCAATTTGGAAAGTTTTGAACCTATTGCTATCTCCATTGGCATATTGGCACATTAGCAAATTGGCTCATTATTGACAATAATTGAAACATACATTATATATATGAACAATAAACAAAACTCAAAAGCCATTTACCCCATCCTCTTCGGGTTCTTTGTGATGGGCTTTGCAGATGTCGTAGGTATTGCTACGAACTATGTGAAGGTCGACTTCGGTCTGTCCGATACGCTGGCTAATTTGCTGCCGATGATCGTATTCCTTTGGTTTGCCCTGTTCTCTGTCCCTACGGGCATCCTTATGGGAAAAGCCGGTCGGCGTAATACCGTGGTGATCGCCCTTGCCATCACTACGTTGGCGATGTTGCTACCTCTGTTCTTTTACGACTTCGCAAGCATACTGATCGCTTTTGCCCTGTTGGGTATCGGCAATACGATCCTGCAGGTCTCGTTGAATCCGATGGTGGCCAACGTAGTCAACCCCGACCGTATCACCAGTGTTCTGACGTTGGGCCAGTTCATCAAGGCGATCTCTTCCTTTCTCGGGCCGATCATTGCCGGGGCCGCCTCTTCTTTCTGGGGCGACTGGAAACTGATCTTTGCCGTTTATGCAGCGACGACTCTGATCTCCACGATCTGGCTGATCTCTACCATCCCCGGAAAAGAAAACCTGGAAGCAGCTAAAGCAACATTTGGAACTACACTATCCCTTTTTAAAGATAAATACATCGTTTCCCTCTTCCTGGGAATCCTTTTCATTGTCGGTATCGATGTGGGTTTGAATACCTCTATCCCGAAGCTGCTTATGGAGCGTACCGATATGGCACTCACCGAAGCGGGGTTGGGTACGAGCCTGTACTTTGCCGCCCGTACGATCGGCTCCTTTGCCGGAGCTTTACTGCTGGCGAAATTCTCCGGTGCCCGTTTCCTGAAATATAGCATGTTCGTAGCGATAACGGCTTTTGTCTTGCTGCTGCTGGTTCCGGGTACGTGGAGCATGTTCGCTATGATCGTTATTGTAGGGCTGGCCTGTGCCAATGTCTTTTCGATCATTTTTTCATACGCCTTCCAGCATAAGCCGGAGCGGGCGAATGAAATATCCGCCCTGATGATTATGGGGGTATCGGGTGGTGCCCTGATCACTCCGCTGATGGGGATTATTTCAGATGGGTTCGGACAGGTGGCCGGGTTGGCTGTCCTGCTGCTCTGTATGCTTTATATTTGTCTTATATCCTTTAGATTAACTAAATAAGAACGCTTATGAAAACACCGAAAGTATTCTTTCTGATAGGCATAGCGCTATTTGCCTTGTCTTTCGCCGTTTGGGGCGCAACAGCTCCTCCGGGTATCGACACGCATGTCTATCCCGCTTTGTATAAATCGAAACAGGGACTGGTACAAAAAGTACGCGTCTCTCTTACACATACCGGAGAGCCGGAGAATGTAACGCTCACCCTTGCCGGGCAAACGCAGAAAGGGAAGCTGAAAGAGGGAGCGAACCAGTTCTTCTTTGAAGTGCCGGAAGTCCAATCTACGCAACGCTTGCCGCTCGTCCTGACAAAAGGGAAGGAGAAGCAATCGACAGAGGTGGAAGTGAATCCCGTCCGTCACTGGCAGATGAATATGGTGCAGCATACGCATACTGATATCGGCTACACCCGTTCTCAGACGGAGATTCTGGCCGAGCATCTTCGTTATATCGACTATGCACTCGACTACTGCGATGCAACCGATAATTACCCCGACTTCGCCAAGTTCCGTTGGACTTGCGAAATAGCCTGGGCTGTCAGCGAATACTTGAAATGCCGTCCTGCCGAACAGATCGCCCGCCTGAAACAACGTGTAAAGGAAGGTCGCATCGAACTGGCCGCTATGTACCTGAACTTCGACGAACTACCTGACGAGCAGACGCTGGCCGCTTCCCTTTATCCTCTGAAACAATTCCGTGAAGCCGGACTGAAAGCCGAAGTCGCCATGCAGAATGACGTGAACGGTATCGGTTGGTGTTTCAGCGAGTTCTTTGCCGATGCCGGTGTGAAGTATGTAAATATGGGAACACACGGCCACCGTGCTCTGATCTGTTTTGATATTCCTACGGTATTCTGGTGGCAGTCGCCTTCGGGAAAGAAGGTATTGACTTATCGTGCCGAGCATTATAATCAGGGTAACTTCTTCGGTGTCCATACCGATAACTTCGAGCAGTTTGAGGAACGTGTTCTCAACTACCTGGGTGAGATGGAAGCCAAGAACTATCCGTATGATATTGTTGCCGCCCAGCATTCCGGTTATTTCACAGATAACTCGCCTCCATCGACAAAGAGTTGCGAAATGCTGATGAAATGGAACGAGAAATACGAATGGCCTAAACTACGTACGGCCGTAGCCAGCGAATTTATCAAAGAGGTGGAGACGAACTATGCCGATAAGATCCAAACGATCCGTGGAGCATGGCCCGACTGGTGGACGGACGGTTTCGGTTCCGGAGCCCGCGAAGCGGCTATTTCCCGTATCACCCATTCGGATATTATCGCCAACCAAGCCGGCTTGTCGTTTGCCGGCATGATGGGAGCGAAATTGCCTACTCAAATAGACAACCAAATCTACGATATCAATAAAGCCCTGCTCTTTTATGACGAACATACCTTCGGTTATAGTGAAAGCGTGCGTGACGCCTATTGTAAGGAAACCTGGGAGCAACGTTCACTGAAACAGTCGTATGCCTGGGAGGCTTACCGTCATTCCGGTCTGCTGGGAGAGGTGACGATGGGATTGTTACAGTCTTTCGTGCCAAAGGCCGAGTATCCCTCCGTTGCTGTTTTCAATACCTTGAACTGGACATATAGTGGCATTGCCAAAGTGTATATCGACCATCAGATATTACCCCGTGAAAAAGCGTTCGAAATTACGGATGCAGCCGGTAATATCATCCCGGCCCAACCGGCAGAGAGTCGTTCCGACGGAACTTACTGGTCTTTGTTCGTGAAAGATGTTCCGGCATTGGGGTATGCACAGTATTATATAAAGGTAAAAGACGAGCCTCGTCCGGAAGTTGTATCTTCCACCTCATTGGAAAAGACGCATGTTGAAAATGCCTGGTATGCCATTGACTTCAATCCGCGTAAAGGAACGATCGGTAAATTGTTCGACAAGGAGCTGAATAAAGAGCTGACTACCCCGAATGCAGAGTGGGAGATGGGTGAGTTTATCTATGAGATTATCGACAGCCGTCATCCGATGGAACAATACCGTGAACCTCAGTTCCTTCGTCGTCGTCCCGAACGTATCCGTTTCGAACGTTACGAGAAGGGGGCTATCTGGGATACCTATCGTTTCCGCGGAGAGACTGTTGCCGGACGCGAACCGAATAACCTGATGGTGGAGTTCCGTGTGTTTAATGTAGATAAGAAGATCGAGATAGTCTACCGTCTGCGTAAGAAGGCTATCACCGATCCCGAAGCGGTCTATATCTCGTTCCCGTTTGAGGTGAGCCAGGGTAAGATCATGCTCGATGTACCCGGTGGTACCATTGAAGCGGGTGTCGACCAGATCCCCGGATCATCGAACGATTGGTATACTGTTCAGAACTTTGCAACGGCACGCAACAGTGAGTCGCAGGTCGTTATGGGAAGCCCGGAGATACCTTTGATGCAGTTCGGCGCCATCAACACCGGACGCTATAAAGCCGGTGCCGTTCCTCAGTCCACGAATATGTATTCCTGGCCGATGAACAACTACTGGGTGACCAATTTCAATGCCGACCAGATGGGTGAATTGCAATGGAGCTACTTTATCAATTCGAGCAAAGACAACTCGGTAGGCTATGCCACCCGTTTTGCCTGGGAGAACCGTATCCCGTTCCTGACCCGTGTATTACCGGCAGGTGCGAAAGGAAACAAAGCGATTTCTCCGGCCTCCGTATTCAATATTGTTCCCGATAATGTTCTATTGGTAAATATGAAACCCGTGGAAGGTGAGAATGCTGTCATGCTTCAGCTTCGTGAAATAGCAGGCAAGCCGGCAACGTTTGCCGTCACTTCCGATAAGGTGAAGTTTACCGCAGTTACCGTTTGCGATGTAGTAGGAGATCCGGTGAAAGGTACTCCCGAAGCGATATTCGCTCCCTGGGAAAATAAGTTTATAAAGCTTTCCTGGTAAGCGCTTACTTAGCCCTATGCAGCAGTTGTGCCATACCTGTGGCACAACTGTGTCACTATAGCTGCACTTTTGTGCCATAGGCATGGCACAGGTATTAGTCTTAAGTATATAATCTGCTGCTACTGCTAAAAACATCATTTATCGAAACAAAAGTGTTAACCACTGTTTCGATAAATGATGTTTTTTCATTAGTGTCCCGTTAAAATCGGGACGAATTAATAATTAATCAAACCATCCCG
>NZ_CAJJWO010000057.1 GCF_905196875.1 uncultured Parabacteroides sp.
CGAAGTTAGTGAAGTTACGTACTTTTGCAGTATGGCGTGAACCAACCGGGAAGCGAGATTCGATATCTTCCCATGGGTCAGCTTTCAGTTGTTTGATACCCAGAGACATCTTACGTTCGTCACGATCTAAAGTCAGGATAACTGCTTCGATTTCGTCACCAACCTTCATGAAGTCCTGAGCAGAACGCAGGTGCTGAGTCCAGCTCATTTCTGATACGTGGATCAAACCTTCTACGCCCGGAGCGATTTCGATGAATGCACCGTAGTCAGCCATAACAACCACTTTACCTTTTACTTTGTCACCAACTTTCAGGTTAGTATCCAAAGCATCCCAAGGATGCGGAGTCAGTTGTTTCAAACCAAGAGCGATACGTTTCTTTTCATCATCGAAGTCAAGGATAACAACATTGATCTTCTGATCAAGCTGAACGATTTCTTCCGGATGAGAAACACGGCCCCAAGAAAGGTCTGTAATGTGGATCAAACCGTCTACGCCACCCAGGTCGATGAATACACCGTAAGAAGTGATGTTTTTAACAGTTCCTTCCAGAACCTGTCCTTTTTCCAGTCTAGAGATAATGTCTTTCTTCTGTGCTTCAAGCTCTGCTTCGATAAGAGCTTTGTGAGATACAACAACGTTCTTGAATTCCTGGTTGATCTTTACGATCTTGAATTCCATTGTCTTACCTACGAATACGTCATAGTCGCGGATAGGTTTAACGTCGATCTGAGAACCCGGTAAGAATGCTTCGATACCGAATACGTCAACGATCATACCGCCCTTAGTACGACATTTGATGTAACCTTTGATAATTTCGTCTTTTTCAAGAGCTTCGTTAACACGATCCCAAGAGCGTGTAGCGCGAGCTTTCTTGTGAGAAAGGATCAGCTGTCCTTTTTTGTCTTCCTGGTTTTCGATGTATACTTCTACTTCGTCACCAATTTTCAGATCCGGATTGTAACGGAATTCCGCCATTGATACAACACCGTCTGATTTGAAACCGATGTTAACTACAACTTCACGTTTGTTCATTGCAGTAACGGTTCCCATAACGACTTCCTTATCCTTTACAGTGTTCAGGGTTTCGTCATACGTTTTTACAAGGTCGTCCTTGCTTACGTCACCGTAAGATTCGCCCATTTCATAGGCGTCCCAGTTGAAATCGTCAACCGGCTGAATGTTCTTTAAATTTTCCATTCTCTAATTGTTAATACTTAAGTTTGTTTTAATTAGTAAGTTAGACATTATGTTGTCATCTCTCAAAAATCGGGGCAAAGGTAACTCTTTTTTTCTGATAGACAATAGTTTTGCTCTGGAAAATACGTTTCTATACCTCTTGTTTTCTTTTGCCGGGACAATACGTCTTCACATAACTGCTCTTCAGACTGTTTTTTTGTTTTTTATTGAATAGGATACTTTGATTATTAATTGGTTCTGGTAAAATACATTATCTTTGCGGTTTATTACACTATATTATGTATAAAGGTCGTTTTCGCCTCGAACTAAAACAGAGTTTTCTCTGTGTTTTTTGTATACTTTGTATATTTATTATATGTATAAAGGCTACAGCAGTAAACCGTACTATCCGTCTGGATAGCCTGAAAACAGTCCTGTCTTCAGAACTGGCACCGGATGTCACTATTAAAACGTTAAAAGAATTAGCCGACCTGTACCGACAAGAACCGGAAGAGGCGAGTCAAGCCAAAACGACCTTTATAGCCAATATCAGTCATGAGGTACGGACACCTCTGAATGCGATTGTCGGTTTTGCCAGCCTATTGTCCGATTCCTCTTGTACGGAGGATGAAAAAGGGGAGTTCTCGTCCATTATCAGTAATAATACAGAACTGTTGTTGAATCTGGTGAATGACGTCTTATGTCTTTCACAGATTGAAGCTGGAAATCTGAGTTTTTCTGTTTCTCCTGTCTGTCTGGTTGATTGTTGCCGGAATTCGATTGAAACCATCCGTCATCGGGTTACTGAGGGTGTCTCTTTGACTTTTACTCCTGAAGATCCTTCCTTACAATTGAATACCGATCCTTTACGTTTACAACAGTTACTGGTGAATCTGTTGATCAATGCCGTCAAGTTCACGGAAGCGGGAGAGATAAATCTCTCTTTCCATTGTGATCGCGAGAAGAATGTGGTTGATCTGGTTGTCACCGATACCGGATGTGGAATACCAGCTGATAAGGCAGCCTTAATATTCAAAAGGTTTGAAAAAATAGACGAGTATAAACAAGGTACTGGTCTGGGATTATCGATTTGTCAGGCCATAGCGAAGGCTTTGGGTGGCTCGATCCGCGTGGATTTGAACTATACACAAGGGGCCAGGTTTATTTTTACTCATCCTCGTTGATGTGGCAAACTTAGGGAATAGTAAGTGTTATGATCTGGGAAGTGTATGAAATTCAATTGTGTTTGCCGGGAAATATATTGAAATATTCCATTCCGGATAAATATTTATTCGTATGTTTGTCGGTCGCTATAAGTAAAGTATGCATGAAGACGAAAAGTCTGTTTATATATAGGAGCACAAAACTTGTTTGTATTGTGGTTCTTTTGCTTTGCACTATATCCGCATTTTCCCAGAATGAGAGGGGAAGGCTCCGGACGGATAGTCTGCAAAGTGTGCTGCAAAAAGCAAAAACGCCTGAAGAGAAACTAACTGTTTTGAAAGAACTGGTGGCAATAAACCGGCAGCAAAAAGTGGAAGTTTCTTTGGGTAAAGAAATTATGAATATAGCGATGCAGTCCGATTCTTTTCAGACTGTTTATAATACGATGGCGGAGTTGAGCCGTTATTATTATAATCAGGATATGCGTGACAGTATGTTGTATTGGTATGCTATGATCGATACGATTTCCCGGCAGCGTAGAGAATGTCCTGATGCCTTGTTTACAGCCGGAAGCCTGGTCTGCCAGGATTACTTGTGGGGGGAAGATTATGAACTGTCGATGAGTGAAGCTATCCGGCAGATTAATCTTGCAGATAAGGAGCACCAGGAATATGGACAAGCAAGTGGTAATTATAATCTGGCTTTGATCTATCAGGTCATCGGTCAGGATAGTAATGCCGTGGTTGCTTTCCGCAAAGGGTTGGTTTGGCTGGATAAAAATTTGGATAGACCGATGTTGGAGTTGCAATTCCTATCGGATATGGTTGTTTCGACTCTTCGCTTGAATTTGCTGGATGAATCGGAAAAGTTGTTGATACGTTATGAAAAGCTACTGGATAAAATGGAACAGGATTATGAAACAAAAGGATATCTTTTTCCGGTCTTTTTTCATAAATGCATGCTAAATGCTAAATTTTCTGAATTCTATACCCGTAGCGAACAACCTGGGAAAGCCTATGATTATCTGGAAAAGGCATCCGCTTTTATCAGCGATACATTGAGCGGTTTTGTAAAATATGCTTATTATCAGTCGGAAGCTCTTTATTATATGAAGGTCAAAAATGACCGGAAAGCTTTGTCTGCGATCGATAATGCGTTGGCTTTAGAAAATGACCTGGGTATGATGAACCTGAAAATGAAAGTCCTACGCCAAAGCGGACAATTACAGGAAGCTATTCTTGTCTATAAAAAAATGCTGAAAATGAATGCTTCCATCAATAATGAGGCCTTCAACCGCCAGATAACCCAGTTACGTGCCCTGAACGATTTGAATGATAGTGAGAAACAGATGCGTGAGTTGGAACATCAAAATGCACAAATAGCTTCCAAACAACTCCAGTTGTTCCATATTCTGGTGACGATCTCTATATTATTGATATTGGTTTTGATATTATATCGTTTGTATTGCCGGACACGCCGTTTGAAAAATGAATTGTTATGTGAGAAAGATTCGCTGCTGGAATCCGAAAAACAATTACGCGTCATCAAGGAGAAAGCGGTAGAAGCAAATCGGTTGAAAACTGTTTTTTTGGCAAATATCAGCCATGAAATACGTACTCCTCTGAATGCAATCGTCGGTTTTTCCGAATTGTTAGTGGATAATTCTTTTCAGGAAAAGGAGAAGCTTGTTTTTGCTTCTACGATCAACCATAGTTCTGAGTTATTGATGAACCTGATAAACGATGTACTAGAACTTTCCCGCTTAGAGTCGGGAAATAATAATTTCACAATAAGGGAATGGGATGCCATATCGCTCTGTCGTGAGATGTTGCCGGAGGTAGGATCCAGGCTTTTCCCGGGGGTGAAACTCACTTTTAATCCTTCTGTTGAATCTTTGCCTCTGAATACCGACCGTTTTCGTTTGCACCAGTTGCTGAAGCATTTGTTGTCCAATGCCGTTAAGTTTACCCAAAAAGGAGAGGTGAACCTTACTATAGAGGCCGATCCTGAAAATGATCTGATCCGTTTTATAGTGACCGATACCGGTTGTGGCATTCCGGCTGACATGCAAATGAAAATATTCGAACGTTTCGAGAAACTGGATGAGTTTAAACAGGGAACAGGGTTAGGATTGGCTATTTGCCAGCTTGTAGCTACCCGGTTTGGCGGTTCATTATACCTTGACTCTTTTTATACGGAAGGGGCTCGTTTTATATTTATTCATCCTTGCAATGTTCCACTATCAAAAGAAGTTATATCCTAATAGAATAGAATATGAAGGGAAGCAAAATATATCGGGATAAGAGCGTGCTGTTTATCTGGCTATTGTGTGGCCTGTTCTTGTTTACTTTGTATGCAGGTGCTTCAGGAAATCGGATGGTACAGGAAACGGATAGTCTCAAATCCCTTTTGTTGGAGACTACTGATGCACGTGATATTATTCCTATAGCACTTCGTCTTTCAGATCTGAATGAGCAGGTACCTGAAGAGGTGGAATGGCTCGAATGCGTTTACAGAGAAGCGACCCGGATAGATTCGTTACCGATCATATATGTGGCGTTGACAAGATTATGCCAGTATTATTATAATGACAATAACCGGGACCGTTTGCTTTATTGGGGGAATAAAATCGACTCGATCGGTAAAAGCCGCAATGAATATCCCAATGAGCTGTTTGATTTCAAAAGTTATTCATGTCAGAATCTGTTGTGGTCGCGCGACTATGAAATGGCATTGAATGAAGCTTTGAGTGAATATCGTCTGGCAAGCGATCTCAAACATCCTTTTGGCTTGCTTCGGTGTACAGAAAGCTTGGGGCTTATTTATCAGACGATTCGTCGGGACAGTGATGCTGTGGTCGCTTTTCAGGAAGGTCTCAACTTAATCGAAAAAATAGATTGCCCGGAAAATGTGGCGATTGAGATAAAAGTTCGTCTTTGTTCGTATCAGTCTGAGTCTGCAATTCGTATTTGCCCCTATGAGCAAACAGTAGAGATACTGGAGCATTATAAGAAAGCGATCGATGAAATGGATGAGTTAAATAAGCGAACCGGTGGTGTATATAAGGTCGGGAGAGATTATTGGCTGCTTTATTGTTTTTATACGGACTTTTATGTCAGGGTGCACATGCCGGAGAAAGCAAGAGGAGCATTGAATGATGCGGCAAAGTATGTAGGAAATATTGTGACGGAAAATGATTATGTCATAAATACTTATCTGGCATCTCAGGCCCATTATTATAAAGAGATCGGAAATCTGCCTATGGCGATAAAACTGATTGACGAGGTCTTTGAAACAGAATGTATACCGGCTGATCTGCAATTCAAAGGGGATATTCTGCAGGAACAGGGAAAATTGGAGGAGGCACTGGTGTTGTATGATAAATTATATGAACTGGAATCGAAGCGGAATAAGGAAACATTCTTCCGCCAGATCAACCAACTCCGTACGTTGCACGACCTGAATAGTCGTGAAGAACAAGCACATGAAATGCAAGTGAACAAAGAACGTATGAACGAAAAACAACATTTGCTCTTTTTCTCTATGGGGGTGCTTTTACTCTTGCTCTGTCTTGTGTATATACTATTCTATTATTATCAGCGTGCCCGCCGGTTAAAAAATGAGTTACTGCAGGAAAAGCAGTACTTGCTGACATCCCAAAATAATCTGAAGTCTGAAAAAGTGAAAGCAGAGGAGGCTAGTCGCATGAAAAGTGCTTTTGTTGCCAATATGAGCCATGAGATACGGACACCTCTGAATGCCATAGTCGGTTTCTCCGGTCTGTTGGTCGATGAATCGGCAGATCCGGAAGAACGGGGAGAGTATGCTGCGGTTATCCACAATAACACCGAGCAGCTACTAAATCTTGTTAATGATGTACTGGATTTGTCGCGTATGGAAACGGGTGATCTGAATTTTAAATTCGGTGATTATTCGCTACTGGACTGTTGCCGCAAAGCGCTGGATAGTATTCGCCATAGGATTCCGGAGGGGGTAAAACTCACTTTTACTCCGGATGTCGTTTCGGTTGTGTTGCATACTGATATATTACGTTTACAGCAGATACTGACAAACTTGCTGACAAACTCGGCTAAATTTACGAGTGAAGGTGAAATCAATCTGGCGTATAAAGTGGATGAAACTGAAAGACAGGTCTATATTTCCGTTACCGATACCGGTTGCGGTATCCCGAAAGAGAAACAAGCCGCCGTGTTCCGTCGTTTTGAGAAACTCGATGATTACAAGTCGGGTGCCGGCTTGGGATTATCTATCTGTACATTGATCGCAGACCGTTTGGGAGGGACTCTTTCGATCGATCCCGATTATGAGAATGGGGCACGTTTTATCTTTACTCATCCTTATGAAATACTTTCCTGAGTTTGTAGTCGAGAAACAGGAGTATCAGAGTCAGTATGCCGATATAGAAATAGAAACTAAAGGTTGGGAAGTCGATCTTCGGCCATGTAATTTGTGGCCATGTAATTTCAGAAAGTCCCATATAATAAAAAATGGAAGCGATAGCCATCCCCACTATCCCTAGTGAAGCGACAATAACGGCTATCAGTCCCAACCGTTCGTTACGTTTTTTGATCCTGACCGTTTCAAGCGCAATCAGCTGCATAACGTTCGGTCGGAAGGATACCGGCAATTCCTCTTCCGGCATTTGCTTGAATAGACTTTCCAGTATATCCGTGTTCTTTTTATTATCGTCCATATTTATTTATCCTCCATTCCTTTGATTAATACAAATAACTTTTTTCGTATGCGGTGTAGTTTCACTTTGATGTTGGATGTACTGAGACCGGTAATAACCGTCAGTTCGTCCACTGTTTTTTCCTTCATATAAAAAAGCAGGATTAATGCTCTTTCATCCGGAGGAAGCAGTGTAAGAGCTGTCTCCAGTTTATCGAGTTGGTCTGTTACCGTTGTATTTCCCAACAACTCACTTACCTCTTCTTCCGATACATTGCTGATCTGCGATTCCTCGATAGCAACGAATTCCTGTTTCTTTTTACGTAGTTCCGATATAGCCGTGTTGTAGGCAATACGATAAGTCCAGGTAGAGAAGCTGCAATCGGCTTTGAACGATGGCAAGTTACGAAAAACTTTCATAAATACATCTTGCGCCAGCTCTTCCGCATCTTCCTTATTACGTACCATTTTAAGGATTAACGAATGAACCGGACGGCTGTATCTATCCAGAAGGCAGGCGAAACAACCTGTATCTCCCGCGGCTACTCTTTCTATATAATATGCGTCGCTATACAACTCCATCCTACCTTATGGACGCAAGTTCGGTAATTTGGTTACAACTTGCAATGATAAAAATACGAAATAAATCATTTATGTATTTTATCATCTCTAACTGTAACCTTTTCTGCCAGGTTGCGTCAAACTAATAAACGAATTAATAAAACATTTAATATTTACTGCTATGATGAATTTTATTATGGTTCCGCTTATTATCGGAATAATTTGCGCCGGTATTTACGGCTTGTTCGAATTGTTTGTACGGAAAAAAGAGAGATTGGCTATTATTGAGAAGATCGGAGATAAACTGGATCCTTCTGCTTTTGACGCTAAAATCGGTTTACCCCGCTTGAGTACAAATTTCTCTTTTAGCTCATTGAAAGCGGGCTGTCTATTGGTAGGAGTCGGTTTGGGTATATTGTTCGGATTCTTTTTGTCAATATCTACAGAAGCGTGTGATAATTACGAAATGCAAAGTGCTGTATATGGAGCTTCCGTTCTATTATTCGGTGGACTTGGGTTGATCGTCGCTTTTGTTTTAGAAATGAAACTTTCAAAAGACAAAAATAAATAATCCGGTGAGTCGTATATTAAATAAGGGTGAGGGTATATCTTCACCCTTATTTTTTGTCTATTGTCATCAATTGCTTACTTTTGATGAATTATTAATCCTTTTATCTAGCTGATTATGAGAACGAAACTATTCCTTTTTTTTATGATTTGCCTTTGTTTTTCCTGCATGAAGCAAAATCGTGTCATTGATTATCCGGTGATAGATAAGAAAAATACGACAACGATGGAACTCTACAGAGTGGAGCTGATGGATACCGCAACTGTCCTCTATGCAGAAATGTATAACCATCCGAATTATTGGGTACGCCTTTCTTCTGGTGCCTATTTGGAAGGCCTAACTTCAGGAAAGAAATATAAATTATTGAAATCAGCCGATATGGAGTTGGATAAAAAAGTTTATATGCCCGAATCAGGTAATAGTTCGGTTACCTTATTCTTCGAACCTGTTGATCCGAATGAAGATGCGATCAGTTTTATCGAAGGACCGGAGAAAGGAGATTTTCGTATTGAAGGAATACACCTGAAGAAAGAACCGGCTAAACCCGGTACATTTGAATGTATATTGGAAGGCGAGGTGATAGACCGTCCGCTTAGTTCCCGCCTTACACTGATACGTACCGGAAAAGATATACGTACCACCCCGTTTATATCTATACCTGTCAGGAATGGTAAGTTCAAATATGTGCTGACTGCCAATGAAAATGAGATGTATGAATTGGTATTTTGGGATGAACACCTGAATGGAGCCTGGCGTCCGACTTATTTTATTTCGGAAAAAGGAACTTTGCATTTCACTCTTTATCCAATGGAACATCGTCCACATAGTGTTATGCGGGCAGACGGTGCTTTGAATAAGGAAGAAATTCGTATACAGGAGGAGATAGAAAAACTTTACCCTGTAACCCGGCTAGAAGAGGAAAGGGATGAACTGGAAAAAGAGGAACATTACTTTTCGAAAGAAATGTATGATTTAAAAAAACTGATGTCGGATGCAAAGACTGATGAAGACAGGCAAAAATTATACTTAGAATACGAACGGTTGTGTAATGCTGGAAAAGAATATTCTGAAGAAGGTATTGTGTTGAATAAAAAATTCGAACAATATTTTGATGGTATACAGAAATGGAAGCTTGACTATATAAAAAAGGAATCGACTGTGAATGGTTTATGCCTTCTGAAGCAAATGCTTGATCATGCAGTGATGATGGCTCGTTATTATCCTGGTAAAGAAGAGCTTCCGGATTATCCTGAAATATTTGAAAGCAATTATAAGCAAAAATTTGCTTCTCACCCTTATGTGAAAGATATAGAACGGCTCATCGCCAGCATGAATGTAAAAGTGGGTGGTTCCTATATTGATTTTACAGCTCCGGATTTGAATGGAAATATGATAAAGCTTTCCGATCAAATAAAAGGGAAAGTGGCTTTGATTGATCTGTGGGCTTCTTGGTGTGGACCCTGCCGTCGGTTATCATCTAGCATGATACCGGTTTATGAAATGTTTAAGAATAAGGGATTTACAGTTGTCGGTATTGCCCGTGAAAACAATAATACAGACGCTATGAAGAAGGCGATTGAGCAGGATAAATATCCTTGGCTGAATCTGGTCGAGCTGAATGATAAAGGGAATATCTGGGAGATGTATGGTGCTGGAAACAGCGGTGGTTGTACATATCTGGTGGATAGAGAAGGGGTGATTCTAGCTATCCATCCTACAGCCGAGGAGGTAACTAAGATTTTGAAGGAAGTATTGTAAACAATAAGAAAAAGTAAAAAATACCGGAGAAGGGCAATTAGCTGCCGTTCTCCGGTATTTTTTACTTTTTAATCAGAGTTTGTTTTATAAATAGATCTCTCCAAAGAACTCGGGACGATGGAAGTCCGGTGCCGGAACATCGATAGGATTCCAACTCACGTAATGGGGAAACTCTGTATCATCGGCACATTTGTAAAAATTGCCAAGTATCTTTTCCGGCAGATTCTCCGGATTGAGTCCCATCAGCTGGAACGGAATGGCTACAACTAACTCCCAGGAGTGTACTCCCAACTTTTCGGTGAATGGTTTATTTTCCAGTGATGAATACCTGCGGATAGAAGTGTATTCGTCGGTGGTCAGCGATCGTTTGATTTCCCGTGACTGCCGGCGGGCGGCATCGCAGGTGCCGATACAGTTGAATTCGAAATTCATGTAGTTGTGATCTTCCATTGTTTTCATAAAAAACTCCACACAACTATCCGTGTAAACAGGTGAGCCATCCACATTATGGAGCGCCTTTAATGAATTACCTTTTACAAAATAGCGAATGTATAAATTGATATCTGATCGTGCAATATCAAATGCTACAATCGGTTTGTAAGGGTATTCCTTCCAGTTGATGACATCGATATACTCTCTGTGTGCTTTGCTTTCCAGCAAATATCCTACGGATGATAAGTCCAACACATCCAATGTTACTAAATACGGAACTTTTAGCTTCTTCATGTTAATTATAGATTTGGAGTAACGGCAAATGGAAATATGAGGTGAGGAGAACTGACAAGACTCCTACAATAGCCAATATAATAATGACTGTCCCTACAATCCGATTTAACAACCATATTCCTCGTACATTAAACCACTTTTTTAATTTAGCAACTATATATGTGATACCGAACCACCACAGAACGGCACCTAAACCAATACATGCGATTCCTCCTAACAACATCCAGACGGAATGGTCCGGCAAAACAAAACCAAAGCGTGCGAATAGCCCTATATACAGAAGCACGATCAAAACGTTGCTAAAGGTAAGAAGAAAAGCTGTAATAAAATCCTGTGTGAACGATAACTTTTTTTCACGTTGCTTTTTTAAGTTTTTTACAGGATTGGTTTGGTATATATAGTAACCGAAAAGACCTAAGACAATACTGCCCATTAATTGAAGCGGAGCTTGGTTGGCTTCTACGAAATTAACGACGACCCCCATTCCCAGACAAGTGAGAACTGCATATATAACATCCGATAAGGCTGCTCCCAGACCGGTAACGAAACCGTGCCAACGTCCTTTGTTCAATGTTCTTTGTATACACAACATACCTATCGGTCCCATCGGAGCCGATACGAGTATGCCTATCACAATTCCTTTACTAATAAGTCCCAGCATTGTCCTTTTATTTTCTGCCCAATAGTTTGCAAAGATAATGCCTATTCCCTGATAAAAAAAGGTAAAAACATAAAAATGGTCCGGAACTTTTGTCCCAGACCATTGAATTTTAATTGAAATACACAGTTTTAACTTATTGCGGCTTTACGGTATTCTGTCGTACACCTTTCAGTATAGATTGTAACTGATAGACAATTTCCGGATGTTTTAATGCCAGGTTTTCCTGTTCGCCTACTTTTGTCATATCATAGAGTTGAGGTGTCTTGGAGTAACCGGTTTCGATTTTCGGGCCCCAGGGAACCATATTAGGTCCGTCGCTGGTTTCAATATATTTCCAGTCCTTTGTGCGTACCGATAATGTATGGTCTGATGCCTGTTCGATCACCCAGGGACGTTCGGAGTTGTCTGTTCCCAATAAAGTGCCCAGATAATTGTAACTGTCGGGGGCTGCTCCTTTAGGAAGAACCGAGCCTGTCAATGCTGCCAGTGAAGCAAACCAGTCGACCTGCGACATTAGAGCATCGGATACTTTGCCCTTTTTTATTTCTTTCGGCCAGCTGATAATAGCAGGAATACGGGTTCCGGCCTCGAATGCACTATACTTCCCGCCACGTAACGGGCCACCCGGCTTATGATCGCCCAGCAACTCTTCTGCCTGATCTGCATAACCGTCATCCACAACAGGACCGTTGTCGCTGGAAAGGATGATCAGCGTATTTTCTCTTAACCCCAGTCTGTCCAGTTCATCCAGGATCTGTCCGACGCTCCAGTCGAACTGCACGATGGCGTCTCCTCTCAGTCCCATCGGATTTTTACCTCTGAAACGGTCGTGCGGGAAACGGGGAACATGTACGTCGTTTGTGGCGAAATACATGAAGAAAGGTTTATCCTTGTTCGCTTTGATGAAATCGAGAGCGTGTGTAGTGATGGAGTCAGCCAGATTCTCGTCTTTCCATAATGCTTTACCGCCGCCTTTCATGTAGCCGATACGTCCGATACCGTTTACGATAGCCATGTCATGGCCGTGGCTGTGTTTCAGGTTATATAGCAGTTCCGGATGGTCTTTCCCCAACGGCTCTCCTTCGAACGGTTTCTCGTAGCTGACTTCGATCGGTGCAGACGGGTCGTAATTGGCCACTTTGCCGTTTTCGATAAAGACACAGGGAACGCGGTCGGCTGTAGCAGCCATGATATAGGAATAGTCGAATCCCAGATCACCTAAAGCGGTTGGCAATGGGGCGTTCCAATCCTGTTCTCCTCCTTTGTCACCCAATCCCAGATGCCATTTACCTAAAGCTGCTGTTGTATAACCTGCGTTCTTGAACATATCGGCGATAGTATACCGTTCCGGACGGATGATCATTCCGGCGTTACCGGCGGCGATGTCCGTACCCGGGCGACGCCATGCATATTCTCCGGTAAGCAGGGAATAACGGGAAGGGGTACTGGTTGCTGCTGTTGCATGTGTATTCGTAAAACGGATACCGCTGTTTGCCAGTTTATTTACGTTAGGAGTTTGCACGCGGGTAGCTCCGTAGCATTCCAGGTCGCCGTAACCGAGGTCGTCGGCGTAGATAAAGATTACATTCGGTGTTTGCGGAGTAGTCTGCCCCTGTTGGGCTTTCGACAGGTTAGGAACGAATAGAGTGCCTAACCCAAGCCCGATCAATAAGTTTGATTTCATGATATTGAATATCTCAGGTGAATAATTATAAATTCTGATTACAAATATCAGTTTTTTATCTGATAAAAACAATTTACCGCTTGATAACGTTGAAGTAGAACGTTTTTATTGATAAAATATTAGTTCAGGAATCGAGATCGTATCAGAGGTCGCTTTTAGTATTTCCATTTTTACAAATTTCGTTTTGCATTCATTAAAAGGGATAAACTGTTCTACCGGATTGTTAACTATGTTTCCGAAACGTCCCTGTATGACGGGAGTTCCCCAGTTTTGCCCGTCATTACTGAAGTAGAGAGCATATTCTTCGATGTGTCCTGCCTCTTTCGTTTTATCCGGAATGTATGAGAAGCCTTTCAGTATATGTTCCTGATTATTGAAATTAAAAATAAACCTGGCCGGAAGTTTTTGTATAATCCCTTTGAAATTGTTTAATTCGTTGTCGTCAACTAAACATTGCAACGGGGTATCTTGTACATATATACCGGAGGAACTGATAATCCATTTATTGTCTTTTAATGCTATCCGATTATCTTTTATTCCTGTTTCTTGGGGAATAGGAGCCAGATAATACATCGATATATTACTTAAAGAAATGGATCTCCGGCTATCTTGAATACGAATCCGGAACCGGCCGGTCTCAACCGGTTCGTTCAGGCGAATCATTTTGCGGAATCCGATGGTTGTACTGGTGGCTATTTCTTTCCATTCGCTATTGATGAAGGCATCTATGGCGAATGCCTCTACTCTTTGTCCGTAATCACGAATGTTTTCTTGTAGTTTGATGACATTGATCAGAGCCGGAGCCTTCAGTTCTATCTCTACTTCACTTGATGTTACTCCATCCGGTGTTTGCCAGGAAGTGAAAGGATCGTTGTCAGTCAGAACATCTTTTGCAGAAGAGTTGTCCCAGCCTGAGACAGGGGTGGTTTTGGCTCCCAACGCATAGTCTGTCTTTTTCATGTTGGCAATTATTTTACCGAAGTCGATCAATCTCTCTGCATCTTTCCGGGGGATACGACCTGTTTTGTCAGGCGATAAATTAGGCAGGAGGTTTGAGTTTTGTCCAATGGTAGAGAAGTAACTGTTTACGAGATACTCCAATGATTTGGTCGTTTGATCGTCATTCGGATTATAAAACCAACCTTTACGTAAGGGCAAACCTCCTCTCGAAGGATACCATACCAGTCGTTTTTTAGTCATTAATTCCTTTGTGTTTCCCAGGTCTTTAGCTGTGGCAGTATGCCCTTTTATTTCTCCGCCGAACAGAATATTCTCATCATCGATACCTTGGACGCTCCATTCTGTTTCACGTCCCTGTCCTGCTTCGTTACCTACCCAGCGTATGTCCGGTGCAGCACCGGATAACAGTACATCCGGCTGAAGTTCGCGTGCTCTTTTGAAGATGCGCTCCCAGGCAAAATTCATTTCTTTACCACTGGTTTTACTGTTTACACCGGCTCCGTCGAACCAAAGAAGGTAGACCGGACCATAGTTCGTTAATAATTCTTCCAGTTGGTGGATGTAATAATCGTTGTATGCCTCTGTTCCATAGGTTTCTTCGTGCATGTCCCAGGGGGAAAGGTAAAGACAAAGCTTCATATCGTATTTTTTACAGGCGTCGGCTACTTCTTTTACCAGATCTCCTTGTCCGTTTCGCCAGGGAGAATGCGCGATGGTATGGTCGGTGTATTTACTTGGCCATACACAAAAACCGTCATGATGTTTAGTGACCAGGATTACGCCTGTGATTTCGGCTTCCTTGAATGTTTTAACCCATTCTTCGGCATCCAGCTGATCCGGATTAAATATAGATGGATCTTCTTTCCCGGTTCCCCATTCTGCTCCGGTGAAAGTGTTCATTCCGATATGGATGAAACCTAACATTTCCCGTTGCTGGTAATCCAGTTGGCGGTAAGAGGGGCGAACTTCGGTTGCCAGTTTGATGATCTCTTCCCGGGATACATTTGCCGGTACGGTTATTGATTTCCCTTCAGGGCAATTGTCGGACTGTCCGGATGAGCAGGCACTAAGTAATATTATGATGAAAATGAATAAATGTCTCATGATCTTGCATTATTAAAATGAGACTGGAGAAAGATATTGTTTTTTTAGATTATCTTTCTCCAGTTCTTCGTTTAAAGGTTTATTATCTCAGATTCGGATTGATGTTTTGTTCCGATTGCGGTATCGGCCATACATAATCCTGTTGACGGAAGTTCCATTTGTTGACGTACCAGCGGCCATACGGGTCCTGGTTATTATCGCCGTCGACTTTTTCACGCCCGGGGAAAGGTGCTCCGTATATTTTGCCTTGCAATACTTCATGAGCGATTCCCCAACGACGCAGATCCCAGTAACGGATCCCTTCCATAGCCAGTTCTACACGGCGTTCATTGCGTAGGATAGTACGTAGTTTATCCGGATTCGTTTCTGTAATGGGAGGCATGTGTACCGATGTCCGGCTCCGCACTGCATTAATCGTTTGATCCAGTAGTGAACGTGTAATTGCTTCGCCGCCTTCCAGCTTGGCTTCGAGATAACTTAATAAAACTTCCGGATACCGGATGATCGGGATATTGACTCCATATTTCCGGAGGTCGCCATTGTATGATTCGTCGAAGTATTTACGCATCATGAAACCTGTTTGGGTCGTTTGACCGCTTTGGGTGGCATCGACGCTACCACCGTCCGGATGTGAATTATAGACCGTGTTTTTGAAGGTTGCCCCATTATAATAAATGGTATAGTCCAGACGCGGATCTCTGTTTTTCCCTAAATTATCCTTATCATATAACGGACTGTCGAAACTGAAATCCGATCCGTCTGTAAATTGATAGGCTTCAAACAGGCTGCCTAGCGGGTTTATAATACTCCATCCCCGGTCTTTTACCGGATAAGCATGTTGGGGAAGTCCGCAGCCGGCCAGGTCTGTCAGATATTGTGCTCCGATAATTATTTCCGGGCTTCCTTTTTTAGACGGATAGAACACTTCGTTATAATTTTCTTCTATACTGTTGTCCCCTAAGGAAATGATCCGGTTATAGGCTTCAGTGGCCTCTTTATACTTCTTTTCAGCCAGGCAGGTTCTTCCCAGAAAAGCATAGGCAGCCTGCTTAGAGGCCCGGCCTATTTCGGATGATGTCAGCTCTTTCCAACGGGGTAGTCCTTCTGCCGCTTCATTGAATTCTTTTATAATAAATGTAGTGATCGCTTCTTTCGTGCTTTTTTCGACAGCATTCGCTTCATCCTTCGTTAATACAGTGGTCACTAAAGGTACGTCGTGAAAAAACTGCGACAGATAGAAATATTGAACCGCCCGGATAAAACGGGCTTCCGATTTGAGCCTGTTGACTACTTCCGGAGAAGCAGGAACCTGATCGACCCCTGACAGGAAACGGTTGCAACTGGCAATTTTAGAATAAGCATTCGCCCAATAATCTTTGATGAAATTGGTGTTTGCCGTTAAATTGCCGTTTACCATCTGGAAAAAGCCGGAATTGTTTCCTCGGCGGTCGTATGCGTTATCACTGGCAAATTCAAGAAAGATGACGCCGCTATATGACCAGAAATCCGAAGGATTGTATTCTTCTGCATCGAATGTGATATTTCCACGGTAGATCCCGGTCAAAGCGATCAATGCATTTTCTTCGCTTGTCCAGAATTCGTTTTCTGCAAAATTATCCAGCGGGTTACGGTCGAGACTGCATGATGTGCTGAATAATAAGGAAATCAGCACACAACATACCATATAATATTTACAATGTTTCATGTTTGTTAAAATTTAAGATTTACACCAAATGTATAAGTCGAGAGGATCGGATAATAAACACCGTTCCCGTTGATCTCAGGATCCCATCCTTTTCTGTATTTATTCCAGCTGCACGGGTTCTCGGCAGCCACATAGAAACGCAGGCGGGATATTCCGGCTTTTTTCATGATCGGCGACGGCAGTGTATATCCGACCTGAATGTTTTTCAGACGTATATAAGAAGCATCCAGTATCCAGAAATCAGACGTTAAAGTATTGAACCCTTCCGCTCCGCTCACTTCCTGCATTCTCGGGTAACTTGGGTAGCGTTGAGGATTGGCCGGATCGAAACGTCCTTCATCCTGCCAGGTCTGTACATTTCCCTCTCCGCAAAGAGCCCATCCTGCATAACCGGAAAGCAGACCTTTTACGCCGGCTACACCCTGTATCTGCAAGGCTAGATCAAATCCTTTATATTCAGCACCCAGACTCAGCCCGAATGTGAATTTAGGTATGCGTGATCCCAGATATACCCGGTCGTAATTGGGATCCACCTGACCGTCGGGAACGCCGTCAGGCCCGCTTATGTCTTTATAACGAATATCTCCTTTTTGTGCCTGAGGCAGTAGTTGTGAAACATCCGCCCATTGTTTTACTTCTTCGTCGTTGATAAATACACCGTCTGTCAGGTAACCGTAATACATCTCCATCGGATAGTCGATAAATAAATCGCTGCCGTTACCGACCATCCCGTTCAACTGTTCGACGTTTCCGACTCCCAGGCTGACCACTTTATTGTTGATGATGCTTAAGTTACCATTGACATTGTAGGAAACATCTCCGATCTTATTCTGGTGTCCTACTTCAAATTCCCATCCTGTATTTCTTAGTTTACCGGTATTCATAACAGAAATTTTCTGGCCGAGTACACTCGAAATGCTTCCGCTCGGCTTATACAGTATGTCGTATGTATTCCGGTAGAAATAACTGGCATTTATACTTAACAATCCATTCCAGAAAATACTTTCGAAACCGGCATCATACGTCTGTGTCTCTTCCCATTTGATCGTCGGATCAGTTGCTGTAACCACCGCGGCTCCCAAAGCGAAGTTGTCACCGAAGGGATAATTTCTTCCCAGGTTGAATACGGTTTGCCAGGGATAGTTACCTATATTCTGATTCCCTAGTTTACCCCAGGATGCTTTTAGTTTTAAGTTGGAAATCCATTCCAGGCTTTCATTTTCTTTGAAAAAGTTTTCTTCGGAGATTCTCCATCCCGCAGCAAGAGAAGGGAAGAAACCATATTTCTGATTGGTAGGAAAGCGGGAAGAACCATCATAACGCAAGGTCGATTCAAATAAATAACGTTCTGCATAATTGTATCTTATACGGCCA
Source organism: uncultured Parabacteroides sp. (assembly GCF_905196875.1). Taxonomy (GTDB): domain Bacteria; phylum Bacteroidota; class Bacteroidia; order Bacteroidales; family Tannerellaceae; genus Parabacteroides. The sequence goes on from NZ_CAJJWO010000057.1 coordinate 18,135, forward strand.
AATAAAGATTGTATCGCCCAATCGTATCCTCCTCCTCCTGATTGTTGATTGTCCGGAGAACCGGCATTCAGATAGGGAAGATCATTGCCGGGGAATTTATCCCGTGAACCACTTAAATTCCGGTATGACTGGTCTTCCCATGAATAACCTGCCAGTACTCCGAATGAATGTTGTCCGATTTTCTTATTATACTCGGCAGTGGCCTGGAATGTCTTGTAAATTGTTTTCAACATTTCATGTTTTAATGAAGAAGTCCCTACGCTTTGACCTTCCAATAGCCAGGAAGCCTTATAAGTGCGCTGCTCCTGATTCTGATAATTAAACCCTCCGATTGCAGATAGTTTGAGATCTTTTATCGGGCTATAGTCCAGGCGGATATTTGCGTTTACTTTGAAATCGGGTTCTTCAAAGAACGAATTGGTATAAAGCGGAGTGGCCGGTGTTCCGAACGATTTATTACCTAATCCCAGTTCTCCGTTGGAAAGACGGGTTGCCCATAATCCGGGAGTCCGTATTGCGGCACCAACTATATCCGGCATGGTGGCTGTACCATCCGGAGTCGGTTCGTTCCTGGTGGCATAAACCCCCGACAGTCGTGTCGTAACCGTCAGATTGGGGAGGATGTCTGTAATAAGATTCAGACGAGTATTGAAACGTTCGTAATTATTTTTCCGGATGATCCCGTCTTCGTGAAGATATCCGAACGACAGGAGATAGCGGTTGCTTGTTGTCCCTCCGTTCAGCGTCAGGTCGTGTCCGGTCTGTATGCCTTTTCTGCTGAATACTTCATCCAGGTATCTGTGGTTGCCGTACTTGTCGGGATCACTGCCGTCTTTCATTTTCTGTATCTCGCTTTGGCTATAGAATTCCGTTCCTTTCGCTTCGTTCAGCAATTCTGCATATCGCCAGGTGTCGACAAACTCGGGTAGTTCGGTGGGCTGGTTAAAGCCGACATATCCGTTATAACTAACGGTCATTTTACCTTCTTTTCCTGTTTTGGTGGTGACAAGAATAACCCCGTTCGCCGCACGTGCTCCGTAAATGGCTGCGGTAGAAGCGTCTTTTAATACGGAGATACTTTCCACATCTTCGGCATTGATATCGTTCAACGAACCAGGTATTCCATCGATCAACACGAGGGCGTCGGCTTTGCTGGAGTCGTCTCCTCCAAAGGAGGCAACGCCGCGGATACGAATTTCGGCACCGTTATTTCCGGGTCGTCCGGAACGTTGAATAACAGTAACCCCTGCCATTTGTCCGGCCAATGCATTCGACAGCATGGAGGTTGGGCGGTTAGTCACTTTATCACCCCCTATTTGGGCGATAGAACCGATTACATTTACCTTCTTTTCCGTACCATACCCAACAATTACAACTTCTTCCAGAGCCTGAGAGTCTTCCAGCAATTGTATGTTGTAGTTGGTCTTGTTTCCGTCGACAGTAAATTCTTTAGTCAGATAACCGATGTATGAGATCTGCAACTTGCTTTCTTGTGGGACTTCCAGCGAAAACTTACCATCCAGGTCGGATATGACTCCGGTGGTTGTCCCTTTGATTACAACATTTGCTCCGATAATCGGAAGTCCGGTAGCATCCAGAATAACGCCGGTTATTTTTTGCGGATTATTAGCCGGTCGTGTTGTTTCCTGTATTTCTGCTTTTGCCGGGATGATGATAATATGTTTACCCTCTATGCGATAAGAAAAGCCGGTGCTTTTCAGCACATCAGTCATGACTGATGACAGGGTTTTATCTTTAAAATCCTGTCTGATTTTCTTGTTCACATCTAATTTGGTTTGATTGTATGCAATACTTAAACCAGTTTGCTTTTCTATCTCTTCAAAGATGTTCAAGAGTGATTTATTATCCCCGGAAATTGTTATCCGTTGGTTCTGTCCCTGGCAAATAGTACTTATCGATAAGGTTAACAATGCCAATATTAATATTTTGCGAAAATTTAGGAGTATTTTCTTACTCTTTTGATAGTTTAATTTCATACTTTTGTACATTAATCAATGATTACTAAATTTAAGATTCTTACGATTTTAAAATGCGGATTGTTGATTTCGGGGGTCCGGAAAAGGTGTCGCAATTTTCTCCGGTCCCTTTTTTTCATTAGAGTCCTTTCTTTTTAAGTGGTTGAATAGTTATTATATTGTCTTCTATGTCATACTTTAATCCTCCGACCGTCAGTGTCAATATGTTCATGATATTATCGATACTTTCGTGCTGAGAGAATTTAATAGTATACAGATCGGGTGTGAATAACCGTGAGTTGATAACAAACTGAACGGCATATTCCCGTTGCAGGGTTGCCAGTATCTCTTTCAGCGGTTGATTCATAAAGTTTAGTTCTCCCTTGGTCCAACCACAATAATTAGCGGCATTGATCGTTCTTTTCTCAAAAGCCCCCGTTCGGTAGTTGTATTCCAACTGTTCGTTGGGTGATAGGATAAAGGAGTTTTCATCTTCTGTTGTTTTATCTACTTTTACAGACCCGTTTTCAAGCGTTGTAATGATTTTGTCACTTTCTGTGTAAGCCTGTACATTGAATTTTGTTCCAAGCGCCTGCACCTTTATATGGTTTGTTTTGACAATGAAAGGGCGCTTTTTATCTTTTTCAACACTGAAGTTTGCCTCTCCCGATAAATAGATGGAACGTGTATCTCCTTTGAATTTTTTTGGATATATAAGGATACTTCCGGAATTTACATTGGCCTTGGAGCCATCCGGTAATATAAATTCTTTCTTTTCTCCATCCGGGACAAAACATTGTACCAATTCGATTTCGGATGTGTATTTCTGCACGTATAAATAGGAACCAACCACCGATAGAAGGGGAATGAACAGAATGGCTGCTGCCCGTGCCAGACTTTTTGTTATTTTATTTAGTTGCTTTTGCTGTCGATTGTGTTTAATCTTTCTGCGAGTTTCCTTCAATGAGTGGTAAGTACTCATGTCTGCTTTTTGCGGATATTCGTTCCAAAGAGAAAGCAGTGCTTCTTCTTTTTCCTTTTGGTTGGATGGGTTTACGATCCATTCCCATACTTTGCTCCGGAGTTCGGGGTCGAATGTATGGTTCACCAGATTATGTAGTATCTTATATGCTTTCGACATGTGTATATATTTCCTGTTTTGTATATAAGATACGTGAGTCGGAAAGTACACACAGTCGGAAATGAACTTTTTTCAAAAAATATTTTTGATCGTTTGAAATAGTAGGATACTTAAAGGAAAGCGATAATAAAGAATCCGATTATTTTACGGATGTCGGCCAGGGCCTGTGTCAGATGGTTTTCGACCGTTCGTTTGCTGATAGACAGACGTTCAGCTATTTCATCGTTGGATATTCCCTCTACACGACTCATTTTATATATTTGTTTTCGTTGAGGCGGCATTTTCTCAACAGCAACAGATATGAGGAAATCCAGTTCTTTGGCATATAGTTCTTCTTCGATGCTATCGTTGTCGGTAGAGATGAATAAGGCATGATCGATCTGTTGCTCCTGGAAATCCCTGAACAGAAGAGAACGTTCGATATGGCGGTAAACGGCATTCTTCGCTACTCGGAACAGATAAGCATTCAGGTTCTCGATATTTGTCAGCCGTTCCCTGCTCTGCCACATGGACACAAATATATCCTGGGAAATATCTTCGGCCTCTTCCTCGTTTTGCAGGATTCCGCTGATGAATCCTTTAATCCGTGGAAAATAATGCAGGAACAATGATTCGAATGCCTGTTCATCGCCCCTGCTGACTGCTTCTATGTATCCCTTTTCGGTGGTAAAATCCATTAATAGATAGATTTATTATCTCCTTATCCGAATGCAAAGATAAAGATCGTTTGCTATTAAAAAGGAAAAAATAGATAAAACTACTGTCTTTTTTGAAAACCCTATTTATAAATATGCTCTCATTTACGTGGAGAACATGAGGGCTTTATTTAAAAGACTAAATCGTGGCAGTATTATTAAAATAATAGTATATTTGCAACGCTATACATAACTCAAGGGAAGGAACCTTCCGACATTGAAGCAGCAGGCATATCTTATGTCTGCTGCCATCATATACGGTTTCGTACCCCCGTGTGGTGCATTAATGTGCCCACTGCCCTTGAGGTGTATAGCAACGGGAAAGGCGGAACCGTTCTTTTTTTCGCCTGCTTTAATCTCTAATATTAATATTATGGAAGCAGAAAACAATTCCCCCGTTGCTGACACCTCTGGTTCTGAACACATCGTTCAGCAGTTCCAACAAGACATTTCAAAAGATGCTTATTTTGAAGAAGAGTCTATGCGTATCAAGCAGGCCTTTTCCAATACAAAGCAAGGAGAGGATCAACTTCTTTATCTCCGGCATCAGTTGCAATGTATGAAAACTTTCCTGACAAGGCTCGAACTTCCCTGGGATAAATATATCCCGCTTCTGTTTCGTGGCTTTGCCTGCTATCTGCAATGTGAAGAAAGAAAAAACGTTCGGAGTAAGAATTATCGGCTTACTGCCGAGCTTATGGAATGCGTTGCTTTTTTATCTCAATCCGGCCGTCTGATTAATAGCATGGCTGACTATTATGATAAGCAAATCAAAGAGGTAGATAAGAAGATTGCGGAGAAAAATATATCCTGATGTATATATCTTTTTCTGCCTTACTAACCTATTGTCGATGGCTGTCGGTAATATAAGCTGGTAATTATCGACAATAGATTGGTCGCTTATCGTATATTTATGATGCGATTGTTTTGCAATTGGATAATAAAATGTAGTTTTGTTAAAACAATATACATTATGAATAAAGATTTTAATTACGATTTGCTGCCGTATAAGTTCGCTCACTGTGCGAACAACCAATGCAAACGAGCTGATGAGTGTCTTCGTAGTAAGGCCATGCAACATATACCGGCAGAGCGCAAGACTATAACCCTTGTCAGTCCGGCGTATGCGAATCCGGGCAATGGGGATTGCACTTTCTTTAAAGCTGACCGGTTGCAGCTATTTGCCCTGGGAATGACAGACTTACTGGCCCATATACCACATAACGATGCGTTAATTATCAAGCAACAGATGTTAACCCACTTCGGACGAACGCATTTCTACCGGCTTTGGCGCAAAGAACGTCTTTTTACTCCCGAACAACAGGAATATGTCCGTCAGTTGTTCCTTCAGAGAGGTCTACAGGATGCTCCCGTGTTCGATGAATACGTTGAGCAGTATGAGTGGTAAAAGAGTATGCATCCTGAAAGTGTTTCATGCTAGTGAAACAACTGTTTCACCTAGGAGAAACAAGTGTTTCTTCATAGTGAAACAAACTGTAGGTCGTTGTCTGATCCGTCGTATCTTCCTGCTTTAAAAAAAAGATCCTGCAAGAAATGGTTTTAAATCTAAAATGTAAAGATGGATATTCTTATCTGCTACATATTTACTATCTTTGCAGTCTGTTATTGGAATATCTTAATAAATCGACGATATGATTCTATTCTTTCAATCTCCAACAAAGACGGTGCTGGCTGTTGAGGCGGCACATGCTTTCTCTCCTGAAGATGTTCAAAAGCTCGTTTGGTTGTTTAGTGAAGCAACTCCCGTTCAATCGGAAACATTGGATGGCTGGTATGTTGGTCCACGCCGGGAAATGATCACCCCGTGGAGTACTAATGCCGTGGAAATCACCCAGAACATGGGATTGAGCGGTATCTCACGTATCGAAGAATACTTCCCTGTTTCTTCCGCTGAGGCAGACCACGACCCGATGTTGCAACGCATCTATAACGGACTGAACCAGGATATCTTCACCATCAGTAAACAACCGGAACCGATTGTTTATATCGAAGATATCGAAGCGTACAACAAACAGGAAGGACTGGCTTTGAGCGACGAAGAAGTTTCTTACCTCAATGAAGTAAGCCAGAAACTGGAACGTAAGCTGACCGACAGCGAAGTGTACGGTTTTGCACAGGTAAACTCGGAACACTGCCGTCATAAGATCTTCGGCGGTACGTTCATTATCGACGGAGAAGAGAAAGAAAGTTCTCTTTTTAACCTGATCAAGAAGACTTCGGCAGTGAACCCGAACAAGCTGGTTTCTGCTTATAAGGATAATGTGGCTTTCAACGAAGGCCCGATGATGGAACAGTTTGCTCCGCTGACAGGCGACAAACCTGATTTTTATGCCGTAAAGGAAATCAAATCGGTTATCTCGCTGAAGGCTGAAACACATAACTTCCCGACAACCGTAGAGCCGTTCAACGGTGCCGCTACCGGTTCGGGTGGTGAGATCCGCGACCGTCTGGGCGGGGGTAAGGCTTCTTTGCCTATTGCCGGAACAGCTGTTTATATGACTTCTTATCCGCGTACCGAAGGTGCCCGCGAATGGGAAAAGATCATGGATCCGCGTCCCTGGTTGTACCAGACTCCGGAACAGATCCTGATCAAGGCTTCAAACGGTGCCTCTACGTTCGGTAACCATTTCGGACAGCCGCTGATCTGTGGTTCCGTACTGACTTTCGAACACGAAGAAAACAAGAAGAAATACGCATACGATAAAGTAATCATGCTTGCCGGTGGTGTCGGTTTCGCTAATATGCGCGACGCACTGAAGGGTAATCCCGAACCGGGTGAGAAGGTGGTTGTGATCGGTGGTGATAACTATCGTATCGGTATGGGTGGTGGTGCTGTATCGTCTGTAAATACAGGACAGTACACTAGCGGTATCGAGTTGAACGCCGTACAGCGTGCCAACCCCGAAATGCAGAAACGTGCAGCCAACGTGATCCGTGCGATCGCCGAGTCTGACGAGAACCCGATCGTTTCTATCCACGACCACGGTGCAGGCGGTCACCTGAACTGTTTGTCTGAGTTGGTGGAAGCTACCGGCGGACATATCGACATGAGCAAACTGCCTGTTGGCGACGCTACACTTTCCGCCAAGGAAATTGTAGGTAACGAAAGCCAGGAGCGTATGGGCTTGCTGATGAAGGAAGAAGACGTGGCACGCGTAAAACGTATCGCAGAGCGCGAACGTGCTCCGATGTATGTGGTCGGAGAAACAACAAACGACATGAAGTTTGTTTTCGAACAGGCCGACGGTGTGAAGCCTATCGACATCAAGCTCGAATATATGTTCGGTAAACCGCCGAGAACGATCATGACAGACCATACGGTGAATGAAACGTATGCTCCGGTTGTTTACAAGGAATCTGAATTGCATCACTATCTGGAAAACGTACTGCAACTGGAAGCTGTTGCTTGTAAAGACTGGTTGACCAACAAGGTAGACCGTTCCGTAACAGGTAAGGTAGCCCGCCAGCAGTGTCAGGGTGAATTGCAGTTGCCGCTGAGTGACCTGGGTGCCGTAGCGTTGGATTACCGCGGAAAAGCCGGTATCGCTACTTCTATCGGTCACGCTCCGCAGGTGGCTATGATCGATCCGGCTGCCGGTTCGGTAATGGCTATTGCTGAATCGCTGACGAATATCGTGTTCGCTCCGTTGGCTGATAAGCTGGAAGGCGTGTCGCTGAGTGCCAACTGGATGTGGCCGTGCCGCAACGAAGGGGAGGATGCCCGTTTGTATACAGCTGTTGAAGCGGCTTCCGATTTTGCCTGCTCACTGGGTATCAATATCCCGACAGGTAAAGACTCTTTGTCGATGACTCAGAAGTATGGCGACGAGAAGGTGATCGCTCCGGGTACGGTGATTATTTCAGCCGGTGCCGAAGTAAGCGATATCCGCAAGATCGTTTCTCCTGTTTTAGTGAACGACAAGAACTCATACATATATTATATAGACTTCTCGTTCGATACGATGAAGCTGGGCGGTTCTGCTTTTGCTCAGGCTTTGAACAAGCTGGGTGACGAAGTGCCGACAGTAAAGGATAGCGAATACTTTGCCGATGCATTCAACGCAGTGCAGGAAGCTATCGAAAAGAACCTGATCCTGGCCGGTCATGATATTTCTGCCGGTGGTATGATCACTGCTTTGTTGGAAATGTGCTTCGCCAATGTAGAAGGCGGCTTGCAGGTCAATCTGGATAAGTTGTCGGAAACAGATATCGTGAAGATCCTGTTTGCTGAAAACCCGGGTATCTTGGTGCAGGTGAAAGACAAGAAAGCATTCGAAAAGTTGATGGAAGAAGCCGGTGTAGGTTTCGCCGTTATCGCCAAGCCGACAGACGAACGTCATATCCTCGTCGATAAAGACGGTGTGGAATATCACTTCGGTATCGACTATATGCGTGATGTATGGTACGAATCTTCTTACAAGCTGGATGTAAAACAGTCGGGAAGCGTATGCGCAGGCAACCGTTTCGAAAACTATAAGATGCAGCCGCTGGAAGTGAAGTACAATAAGAGCTTCACCGGAAAGCTTTCTTCTTATGGCTTGTCTGCCGACCGCAAGGGGCCGAGTGGAATCAAAGCAGCCGTGATCCGTGAAAAGGGTACACAGTGCGAACGTGAAACTGCTTACGCGCTGTATCTGGCTGGTTTCGATGTGAAAGACGTTCACATGACCGACCTTGCTTCAGGACGCGAAACGTTGGAAGATGTAAATTTCATCGTATTCTGCGGTGGTTTCTCCAACTCCGACGTTCTGGGTTCTGCCAAAGGATGGGCCGGTGGTTTCTTCTACAACGAAAAGGCGAAGAAAGCGCTCGAAAACTTCTATGCACGTCCTGATACGATGAGTATGGGTATCTGTAACGGTTGCCAGTTGATGGCCGAACTGGGACTGGTTTATCCGGAACACGAACAGAAACATAAGATGTTGCACAACGACTCCCATAAGTTCGAATCTAACTTCGTCACTTTGGAGATCCCGAAGAACGACTCTATCATGTTCGGCTCGTTGAGCGGAAACAAGATCGGTGTTTGGGTAGCCCACGGAGAAGGTAAGTTCTCTTTCCCGTATGACGAAAAAGAATATCACATTGTTGCTAAATACAACTATGACGGTTATCCTGCCAATCCGAACGGTTCGCCTTGGTCTGTTGCCGGTGTATGTTCGAAAGACGGTCGCCATCTGGCCATGATGCCTCACCCGGAACGTGCTTTGTTCCCGTGGCAGTGCGGTTACTATCCGAACGATCGCAAGAATAGCGACGAGGTAACTCCGTGGATCGAAGGTTTCGTGAATGCACGCAAGTGGATTGAAGAAAACAAGAAGTAAGAAAAAGAGATACATCTTTATAAAAGTAAAGGTTGCAATGTTCTGAACATTGCAACCTTTTTTCTATGAATAAGCAACCTGGAAATATTATTATTAAGTGCGAAATTGTTAGTTAATGCGGCCATTTATTCATAGTAGTTTCATCGGGTGATTACCAACCTTTAGTTGTTTGCTTCAACAACGGATTGGCATCCAGCTGACGTTTGGGGATCGGGAAGATCGTGTATTCCTTGTCCGACGGATCCACGTCTTTGTCCCACCAGGCATTGCCGAAGCGTCCCCAACGGATCAGATCCGAACGGCGGCGGCGTTCGCCGATAAACTCACGGCCCCATTCGTCTACAAACTCCTGATCGGTCAGCAAGGCCGGGTTCTGTGCATAGCTGTATTTGCTCCACTCGTCGGCCGGATAGTTTCTGATGCGTACGAAATCGAGCAGTTCGGCTGCCTTTGTCTTGTTGCCGCTTCTGTAGTTGATCTCTGCCAGCATGTAATAGATTTCAGCCAGGCGGATTTCCGGTGCGGACTGGCACATATAGAGTCCGTCGCCTTCCTGCAGATAAGGGAATTTGTTGAAGCGGACACCTGAGTTCTCTTCACCTGTCGTGACGCGCGAACCTTTTTCTTTAGCAGTGCTGAGGCCTTCGGAGAAACGTCCTACCTGGTCTACATAGATCAGCGGTTCGCCTTTGTATTCCTCTGTGCCTTTCACTGTCTCGTCCGTATAGCCGTATCCTTTGGTATAGTCGAACTTATACTGGGTTCCGATCATAAAGAACCCTTCGTAGTCGCCGTTGGCACTCGTTATCTGGAACGGTTGTTTGCGGTAATCGCAGTCTGCATATTTTTCGTACGGGGTTCCCAGTTGACTGGCAAAGTTGTAGACGTTACCGTCGAAATCCCTTGAAGGTGTCATGTGGATACCATTGTTACCACCGTCGGGATTACCTAATGCCTGGCCGGAAGTGTAGTGCAGGAAGGAGTCGTGGAAACCGCCGAACTGGTACACATTGCGTTTGTGGGGGAATTCGAACAACAGTTCAGGAGATCTGTATCCTTTGATGCCGGAGCGGAACGGATCGCGGTAATCATTCTGGTTGATATGATATTCTCCGTATTTACCGGCAATAATATCTTCACAGAATGTTTTACAGTCAGCCGAACGGTCTACGTTAAGCCATACTTGTGAGTTGAAATAGATACGGGCCAGCAATGCCGCAGCAGGAGCCTGGGTGAAACGACCGACAATATTCTCTTTTTTCAGTTGAGGCAATACATCTTTCAGTTCACTTTCGATATAACTGAATACTTCTTCGGGTGTAGCTTGGGCGAGCAGTTCGTCCGGTGCATCCTTTTCCGTGAAGATAGGTACATTCCGGTAGAAGTCGATCAGGAAGATATAGAACCAGGCACGTAAAGTACGCAGCTCGCCGATGTAATTGTTTTTCTCTTCATCCGTGATTCCCATAGACTGGAAGTCCAGGATGTTGAAGTCGCGGAGCAACGAGTTGATCTGCTGTATTCCCTGATACGGGCCGACCCAGCCACCGTTGATCTGGTTCATATCATAATTCCATTTATGCTCGTGCAGGCGGACCCATTGTCCGTCGTCATAACCGTGGCGTCCTTTTTGTGTCCATACGAAATGGTCGCCGGTAAGTTCCTGCAACTGCCAGCGGTCGCCGTCCCAACCGCACCATTGCGCATGTTCATACGGGCGGAGTACGGTTGCTTCGACAGACGCCTTATCGGTGAAATAGTTGTCGCTTGTCAATATATTGAATGGCTCTTCCGTCAGATCCGTACAGGAAGTAAAAGCCATAGTCGTCGCCATCAGGCTGACTGCACAAAGTGATTTTATATTTTTCATGCTGTATATGCTTTAATTTAGTAACTGATTTGAACTCCGAATGATACGTTGCGGGCTGTCGGATATAGGTCCATACTGCCTCTGCCGGCCCATAAGCCTGTGACGTCGACACTTGACGGATCCATGCCGCCTGAATACTTCGTGATGGTAAACACGTTCTTCATGGTTGCGTAGATACGCAGGTTGGAGATCCATTTTGTATTCAGTTTAGGTGTCCATCCCAGCGTGATGTTATCCAGTTTCAGGTAATTACCGTTTTCGAGGAAGTAATCGCACATGATCTTTTCGCCTTTGATATGGGCATTTTCCTTATAGGCGGATGTCAGCTTGTTGATTCCGGTTACGCCCTGCAAGCCGTAATACATCTGATATTGGTTGAGTATCTGGTAATCGAAGCGTCCGCGGAAATAGAGCGACAGGTCGAAGCCTTTGTAGGTGAAGGTGTTGCCCCAGGCCATTTCCCATTTTGGAGTACCGTTGCCGATATAGGTTCTGTCCGCTTCGCCGGCGTCGCGTCCGCGTATGGTTTCTGCTCCTTTTTCACCACCTTTGTAAACCATGATATTTCCGTCTTCATCGACACCTGCATAACGGTATCCGTAGAATGAACCGATCTCGATGCCATCCTGCAAACGTTGGCACGGGCCGGGGTTTCCGGGTGAGGGCAGACCGTCGCCTTCCATATAACCCAACTCATATTTCTCGTTGGAGAATGATTTCAGCTTCGATTTGGTATAGGCAAGCGTAGCGTTGGTTGAATAGGTGAACTTGTCGTTTTGTACGGCATCCCAGTTTACCTGCAGTTCAAAACCTTTAGAATTGGTTGTACCCACATTGGTCATGATCTTTTCGTGCAAATAGGGAGGAACCGGCACCTGATATTCACCGATCACATCTTTCCCTTCGCGGATGAAGAGGTCTAGACTACCGGACAGGCGGGAGTTGAACAAGGTATAATCGATACCCAGATTGTAGGATATTTGTTTTTCCCAGGACAGGTCTTTGTTCGGGTTGTTTCCCGGGCCGTACACCTGAACCCATTTACCTTCACTGTTCGGCATCCATCCGTAACCGGTATATTTCGCCAGGGAGATGTATTTATCGAAGCCCGAACGTCCGGTTTGTCCGTAAGAGAAACGGAGTTTCAGGTCATTCACCGTCTGCGAGTCTTCGAAGAAGGAAAGACGGGAAACACGCCATGCGGCAGAAGCAGCAGGGAAAGCACCCCATTTATGATCCGTACCGAATTTGGTATTACCTTCGTAACGGATAGAACCCGTAAACAGGAAAGTATTATCGAAATCATAATTGACACGTCCCAGGAAAGCGATCGTCTTTTCTTTGTTTTTGTCAGACTCCATACCCAGACGTCCGTCTGCTTTGTTGTAGTCGCCGGCTCCCAGGTTGTTGTACAGGAAAGCGTCTGTCGGGAAGTTCATGTTTTCAGCATTGAACTTTTCCCAGTTGAATTCCTGATAGGAGTAACCGCCCATCACTTTCAGGTGGTGCTGATCTATATCCAGCGAATAATTGCCTAACCATTCTAACGTATAGTCGACCCATTTTTCATTTTCCAGGCGGGCACGTCCGTTACGGCTGTTGTTGATCGACTCGCGATGGTCTTTGAAATAATACTCGCGTTGCTTCTTGTCATGTCCCTGGCGGCCGAGTTTTAATTCGGTATTCAGGTTCTTCAGGATGTTGAGTTTGATGTTGAAGTCGGTTGTCAGGTATTCCTGTGTAGCTCCGTTTTCACGTCTTGTCAGGTTGAAGATCGGGTTGTAACTATCGAAGTTGTTGCGGAATGCATCCATTTCGTCTATCGAATAGGTCGGATTCAGTTCGACTGCCTGTTTGAAACTTCCATAATCGGTGTAATCTTCATCGGCGTAACGATAGGATATGTTTCCTGTCACTTCCAATAAACCTTCTAAAGTGATTTGTTTGAAGCTGGCACGTAAACCATATTCTTTACGATCTGTTGCAATGTCGAGTCCTTCTTTCGAACGGTAGTTTGCCGAGATACGGAAGATGCTGGATTCGCTACCACCGGAAAGCGCTAGGTTGTGGTTCTGTCCGAAGTTGTTTTTGTTGAGCAACTCGTCGTACCAATTTGTACGGGAACCGTAATCCTTTCCGATATTGTTAGCCACAAACTCTTCCGGGCTCAGGATTTCCGGTCGTGCAGCAACGAAATCATGTTCGGCATAACCATCGTATGTGATGGATACTTTACCGGCTTTTCCCTGCTTCGTCTGAACCAGGATAACTCCGTTTGCTCCGCGGGAACCGTAGATGGCAGCGGCAGAGCCATCCTTCAATACTGTTATAGATTCAATGTCCTGCTGGGCAAGATTCCGCAGGTCACCACCTGGCATTCCGTCGATAACGATCAACGGACCGTTTCCGGCTTTCAAAGAAGAGGCTCCGCGTACCTGGATACTCGGACTGGCATTCGGGTCGGCTGCTGCCGTATTGGATACGGATACACCGGCTACTTTACCGTCTATCATCTGTAACGGACTGTTGGAAGCCCCTTGCAGGAAGTCTTTACTTTTTACACTTGTCACGGCAGTTGTCAGGTCTTTTTTCACCGTACTACCATAACCGACAACGACTACTTCCTGTAAGTTTTCGGCATCTTCTTCCAATGTGATCTCGAATTTTGACTTATTCCGTACGGCAACTTCCTGGGTTTTATAACCGATATAAGAGATTTGTAAAATAGTGTTTTCAGGAACATTCTCGAGCGTGAACTTACCGTCCATATCTGTGATATTTCCATTGGTTGTGCCCTTAATAACGACATTTGCCCCGATAATGGGAATACCATTGGTATCAATGACTTTACCGGTAATAGCCCTGCTCTGTTGTACGGTGTTTGATACAGGTATGTCTTCTGATTTATAGCTGTTTGTGTCTGTTGCATTTGCCGGAAAAGCAGAGAGTAACAGGCAGAATGTGGATACATAGACTGTATCTCTGAAAGAAATCGATTTAATTGCTTTCTTCATAATTTAATTAATACTAGTTAGATTTAATAAATTGAATTGATAAAAATTACGTATTTGATACGTATTCGGGTAAACGACACTTTTTTTACATCATAGGCCTCATTATTAGATATTAGAATTATGTTTGCTTGTGTTCTTTCATTGAAATATATGACGTAGTCCTACACGAACT
>NZ_CAJJWO010000058.1 GCF_905196875.1 uncultured Parabacteroides sp.
GACCATTTGTCGGGTTTCCTTATATACTCTTCGCGAAACGCCCATACCAACAACATAACATTCATATCTAGAAAATTGTGAAGCAATTTTTGGGTAGGGGCGGTTCGTGAACCGCCCGATAATAGCGACAGGCTCACTTCTGACAAGAATCGAAACACTAACATCTGTCTGTACTGTTCCGGATAGTAACCGTAAGCCAGTTTATGCACTATTCACATCAAAAGAATATTCCAAATCACATTCACTCAAAATCCATTTGGAAAATGTCCATACATATGAAAAAGCCAGTGTTAGCTCAAATAAACTAACACTGGCTCATATCAAACTATTCTATCTCTACTTGATTACTTTTTTACAAAAATAATATCTCCTCCACTTTGAGTATATCCTACTAATTCTCCATAAGTAAAATCTCTTGGAACTCCACCCGGAACAGTGATTGTATACTTTTCTACTTTTTGCAAAACCAAGTTATCATCATTATAAGCATCGTTCTGACCAAACGCAAATACTGTTACACTCTTAGTAGATCCGTCACCTGTCACACCTATGGCTTTAATTGTCATTAGGTTCATGGGCTGCACTCTAGTGAGATTTCCATTCGCATCTTGAAGTTTTAGAAAACATTTTCCTAAATTAAATGTCACATATTCAATCACCGGATCCGGATTCGGATCTCTCACACATCTTACAAAACTAGCGTTATAGAAAGCATCAAGACCTATAGCTAAATTTTTTCCATTTTCAAAAGAGAATCTACCTGGGACATCAATAGGATTTGGCTCTGTACTAAAAATGTCATAACTTAAAGCCACTTTTCCCATATTTCCTGATATAAACGGAGTCGCATTCCAATAATATGCACCATAAGTATTAGATTCTGAATACTGTAATATACCAAACAGAGAATAGATATTTCCATACGCAGATCTATGCCCTACACCTATTTCATTCAAAACTTTTGAATCCCGACCAACTCCACCAATAAGTCCTTTTCCATAACCAAAAAATACATTTGTATTATCGTTTTTGTTTACAAATAAAGAACCTTTAGCAGGGTTACAATTATTATTTGGTTTTATCGTAGGATCTTGACCGTTCATCATTGCCAAATAATCCCAACCTCGTTCGTCTACAGAACCCGAAGGAGAATCGTCATGAACATATCCTGTATAAACAGCAACATTATTCTCTTTTTTTACCATCCGTTCATAACTCCACGCATCAGCTACTATATAATTTCTAGGACAAGGTCCTCGCTTGCTCTTTGCTGTTCGGGGTAAATTATTATTAATCGTAAAGTTATTTTGATTGTTTGAATTCCAATAATCGTCACGAGTTTGCCAGTTTGTATATACAGAGCTAGAAGCTACCTCCGGATAACCATAATTCTGAGTTCCAATAGAATATTCAATATTAGTATTTTCACCAGGACGTACTTCATATCCCGGATTATATGGATTCATAGCAACATCAACCCCACCATTAAACAACCAACCAGTTTGTGTAGGATAAGTCGTATTCACACCATAAGCATTCGCATCATCTGTTGTTTTTCCTAAACAGTTAAACGATGACCATGGATAATCTCCATCTCCCAACACTGTTGGCTGATACCCCTGACGTAAAAATATTTCATGCTCACAGCTATTGTTATGATACTTTACTATGATTTTACCAAAACGGGCACCATTAGTCATTCCTTGATCTCCATCAGCATTCGTATTTTCGCTATTAGGTTGATAATTAAATACAACTTCTCCAGCTCCTGTAATAAAGTTATTCACACCACTAACACTTTGCTCTCTATCCGTTGAACTAATCGTATACCAATCTCCCCCCGAAATAGTAGCTGTCCAGGGACCTTTTGATCCTAATATTTCATAACGTCCTTTACCGGATGATACATCCCCATTAAAACGCTTCACTTCGACCTTAACCAAATCTGTATTTTTAGCACTTTTATAATAGGCTATCGGATCTACCAAACGTGGCACCTGATGAACTGTTGCAGTATATTTTTTACCATTTTTCATAGTAAACGTTACATCCATTGTTTTTTCTTTGTAATCATGAATATTAGTTGTATTGGCTGTAAATTTTAGTATTCTAACGCCATCCAATGAGGAGTCCGCATAATCAAATCTACCGCCAATATCCGACGGGTTTGGGTTAGAGAGTTCCCCATACTCAATATTTTGTATGCCATTAACATCCCCGGTCACTTTCATTTCAACCGAAGAGTTTCCTAAATAACTGATATATACATCCGACACATTAATTGTATTGGGAATATTCTCCGTTTCTACGCGCCAGGAATCTTCTTCTATTGCACCATCTTTATGCAAAGTCAGAGTTACTTTATAGTTTACGTTACGTTGAACTGAAAAGTTCTTATATGCATCATTACCTAAAAAGAAACGATACTTGATTGTACCATCTTGTTCACTACTTGTTGATTCATATTTAGCAACAATTTCTATAAAAGAAGATAACCTATCCCCCTTTAACAATTCAGTATTGGTAGTAGCCTCCACAAAAGATTGTGGAGTTTTCGATCTTTGATCTGGCTTGCCATTCGTCATCTCACAAAACCCTTCCGGCTGCATATTCTCGTATAAATATAAAACAGCACCTTCACCTGTTGCAGAATTCCAGCTCCCCCTTTGTTTGTCATTCGCTGTAGAATATAGCAACTCACCGTCTCTAAGCGATCCAGACTCCGAAATAATCTTATTCGGCCCTTTCAATTTTCCGGTCATTGGAACATTATAAATTTTCAATGTTTGAGGAGTAATCGTAACACCGTTTGTCATATCTTTAAACTCAACAGCGACTGTTACCTTCGCATAAATACGGACCAACTCTGCAGTAATATTAGAATTCGTATTTACATTAAAAGGAATACCTGAAAAGCTATAAGAAGGTGTTCCTTGTTTCGGATCATTGGGATATGTATCTCCGGAAGCACACATAATCATCTGAGGTTGTCCGTTACTCAAAGAAAATTTTTTATTTTCCAACTCACTCCATGAAATAGAACTTAAATCACCTGCATTAGCTACAACATAAACGACACCAGATGCATTTTCACCAACTTCTATTGCTTCTGTTGTAAATGAATTTCCCGCATTCAATTGCTCAAAGTCACTTGATCCAGATTCATAATATTTAGAAGCCAGAAGTTCTTTATTCGTATTATACACCAGAACTGTTATATCCGTAACTGCAGGCGAAACCTCATCAGCAGCCTTTGTCATAGGATTTACAACCAGATTATCCGGTATACTAAAAGTCAGGCGAATACTCTTGCCATCACCCTTATTATTTCCATTTTCAAAATCATCTGTGCAAGCAAAAAATAATACGCTTAACAACAGAGTTGCCCAAACGGACATCGTATATTTTATCGTTTTCATAACTTCTTACTATTTAATTACCCTATTACTTAATACTTGTCATAATCACCATAATCAACATCAACTTCACAATTATCCCATTTTCTAACAGTAATAACTACCGTTAATGTTGAATTTTGAACATTTATTTTACCTTCAATATTATAAGCCCATCCATGAACAAAACCATCTGTTAGATGTCCTAAATTCGCTTGAGGTTTCAGATCAACAGAGTATGTTTGAGATTTAGTTTCATTAGTGCTTTCATTTACTAATTGACCTGTAACACTAAGTTTTATAACTTTACTTGTTTGATAAGTATAAAATAAAACCTTATTATTAGCAACTTCCTTATTTTTAATATCATATATTACATCTTCACGTCCATTCTTTCCGCCGTTTTCTATAATTAAATCAGATTCCTTACAAACAGAAGTTACAGTATAGCTCGATATATTAAATCTCCAAACACCCGCATTCGTAGTAATTGAGGGCACTGTAAAATCCACCCGTGCAACTAATTGCACAACTTCGATATTTATCTTTTCGTTCGTCGGAGGAAGTTTCAGCTCTTCATCTTTTGTTCCCACCTTTATCAGCTTCGTAGGATCGTCAAGCACCTGAGAGGAGGTCATAGCTTTCAGAGCAGCATAGTTACCCTTTGTTGTTCCGGCAAAAGCAGTAATCAATTTCTGCGACAAATTCTCATCCGCATTTGCAATACCTACAAAACGAACATGACCGGTAATTGTATTTACTGTTACACCTTCTCCTTTAATATCGTCTGTCGGTTCTACTTTCGCATAGCCAATACACTCATTAGGGTCAGCGTTTACATCAGCTTTCTTGAACACCAATATGAATCCGTCATTGATTCTTGCCTCGTCATCGGTAGCTGACGATTTCGTATCCGCCTTTGTCGTAGCCTCCAGTGCCGACATGGATACACCGATAGTAACAGGCAGTCCTTCTTTTTCGGAAGGCCCGATCAGTTCCTCCTTGACACAGGAGGAAAGACTGCATATTACTGCTAATAGTATAAGCATTTTACCCTTCATAATCGTACATATTTATTCATTTATATTTCTTATTTTATTGTTTCTGCTTCATCTCACATCCTCCCCTTGATATTTAAGGGATGTTTTGTTCGTAAAGATAATCGGTTTTTATCAGATTTCCATTTTTTCGTTTGATAATCCCCATCTTTAGCCAAACTTTGTTTTTTATTCTTTCCCAATGCAAATATACATCTGTTACGGAAAGTCCATCATAGGTACCTATTTCATGTTTAAGCGGTAAAAATTACAACCCGCAATATAGATAGAACTACCTATCCCGAACGATACTAATACACATCTGAATCTGAGAAGTTTGGTAAAAACGGATAAGGAAGAAAACGCTTTTTCATTCCTTATCCTATTAACTTGTTTCGAAAACTTAAATCGCCCTCACGGGTTTATCTTACACATCTTTTGAGACCCCTTATCTTTTATATGTCTTATTTTTATTCTGTCATATCCACAGAGAATGAGCTGTCGTTCCAGTCTGCAACTGTGAATGTTACAGTAGGAATGACATTGTTGCCTGTGATGTTTACCGAAATGTTCAGTTGGTAGTTGTAACCGGCTACTACTTTTACATCTTTATTGTCATGCTTGATCGTTACTTCTGTTGTCAACACCTTGCCACCATCTGTTGTGAATGTTAATCTCAATGCGGTTGCGTTAGTTGCATCGTTTGCGAAAGTGTAAAGAGTTGCAATATCTGTAGCAGAGCCATCTTTACCTCCTAAGACTGTTTCGCTTATATTTGCATCTACTGCTGTTTCATTTATTTTTGCATTACCTGCATTCAATGCAATCTCATTAACCTGGTTTACTAATTCTACTTTTGTCAGACTTACTGAGTTTGCATTAGTTAAAGAACTTACTGTTACTTTCTGCAGATCGATGCGGGCGGCAATCTGATTAACTGTGATTGCAGTGTTTGCTTCTGCTGTTGCTTCACCCATCTTAGGTAACTCGTTCAAATCGTTTGCATTCAGAACTACGTCTTCAATTGCAGTTCTTGAAGCTAATGTTGATAAAGTTGTCATTGTTGCAGCGGAGATATTAGCTACTGCTAGCACTTTCATACCAGCTTCTTGCTTTGTTTTGAAAGTTGCAGTTTCTTTTCCGGTTCTGTAACCTATCACATCTCCTTCTTTATTCAACAGGAAGAAACAAGCATTGGCTATCTCTTTTTCGTTATTGTTTGCAACACTCTTTGTTGCTACATTATTAATAGAGCAAGAAATAACAGCGTCTTCAACAGTTGCGTTGCTATTATTATTGTTCATATCGTTCAAGATATCGTTTTCTGTTGAGCAGGATACCATTGCGAAGATGATGCTGATGATTGTGATGATATTTCTTGTTTTCATAATGAATGAATTATTTCGTTGTTTTTGATATTGCAAAGATACGGCAGGCTTCACAAACCGTGTAGAGGCACATATTTCATGTTTAAGCGGTAAAAATTGCAGGATATAAAATAGATAGAACCACCCCTTCCGAACGATAGGAATACGCTTAAAATGCCTTTGAGCGACCTTCCGGCAAACAAAAGAGGGGCGTTCGTAAAAAAAACAGGGGGATATCTGTAAAAAGGCCTTTCCCTTATTCTATGCAAGGATATTAATCTATTCTAAAGCTATCAGAAAAGAATGCAAAACTATCTACATTCGATAAACATATATTCCGACACTTTAATTATTTGCAAAAAAAGAAGGATAAAGAAGAAAAACACGTTTTCTATCTTTATCCAAACTTAACCTAACCTAAACATTAACCTAAAATCATCGCCCATCACGGGTTAAATACAAACTAGTTATTATAAATTGTGTCTTGTATCCCATTATTTCATATCTACTGAGAATGAGCTGTCGTTCCAGTCTGCTACTGTGAATGTGACAGTAGGATCGATATTGTTGCCAGTGATGTTTACTGAGATGTTCAGTTTGTAGTTGTAACCGGCTACTACCTTTACTGCACCGTCATGCTTGATTGTTACATCTGTTGTCAACACCTTGCCACCGTCTGTTGTGAATGTTAATCTCAATGCGGTTGCATCAGCTCCATTGTTTGCGAAAGTGTAAAGAGTTGCGGTATCTTCAGCGGGTAATTCAGTAACTCCTATGCCTGCATTTACAAGTTCAGAATTCACATGAGCTTCGCTCTCATTCAATTTAATCTGATTAACCTGGTTTACTAATTCTACTTTTGTCAGAGTTACTGAGTTTGCATTAGTTAAAGAATTTACTGTTACTTTCTGCAGATCGATACGGGCAGCAATCTGATTAACTGTGATTTCTGTGTTTGTTGTTGCTGTTGCTTCACCCATCTTAGGCAACTCGTTCAAA
Organism: uncultured Parabacteroides sp.; assembly: GCF_905196875.1. GTDB lineage: Bacteria > Bacteroidota > Bacteroidia > Bacteroidales > Tannerellaceae > Parabacteroides. The sequence continues at coordinate 6,799 of NZ_CAJJWO010000058.1, forward strand.
TCGTTTGCATTCAGAACTACTGCTTTGATTGCTGCTTTTGAAGCTAATGTTGATAAAGTTGCCATTGTTGCATCAGAGATATTAGCTACTGCCAATACTTTCATGCCTTCTTCTTTCTTTGTTTTGAAAGTTACTGTTTCTTTTCCGGTTCTGTAACCTAATACATCACCTTTTGCATCCAACAGGAAGAAACAAGCATTCTTAATCGTTGCTTCGTCTGTATTGTCAAGCGCCTTTGTTGCTACATTATTAATAGAGCAAGAAATAACAGCGTCTTCAACAGTAGCGTTTGCGCTATTATTAGTGTTCATATCGTTCAGGATATCGTTTTCTGTTGAGCAGGATACCATTGCGAAGATAATGCTGATGATTGTGATGATATTTCTTGTTTTCATAATGAATGAATTTTTATGTCCCTATACTTTCGTTGTTTTTGATATTGCAAAGATACGGCGGGTCCCACGAACCTGGCGGAGGTGCCGGTTTCATGTTTAAGCGGTAAAAATTGCAGTATATCAAATAGATAGAACCACCCATTCCGAACGATAGAAATACACCCGAATGCTTTTTTCAGCCTTGGCAAACACTCTTGGGGAAGGTATTTATAACAAAAAGAGAGGGAAACCTGTAAAGGCTCCCCTCTCATATATCTTAATCTATTCTAAAACGATCAGATTAGATGCAAAACTATCGGCCGTCTTTTACGCAACGCACATAATCTGTAGAATTTCCGGATAACGTCAAATAATTTCCTTCGGCTTGTCGAAAAGCCAATGTATAAATATCCTTCTTATAACCTAATGCGGAATAAGTACATGAGGGCAGCTGATCATAATAAGTTACCCCCTTGTCTACTCTTTTTGAAATTTCAGAACCAGAATATCCGGCTATAAGAGCCAGCTCCCGCTGATTGGGGATACGATATCCTTGCGGACATCCAGGAATTCTCCCGGTTCCCTTATCTTTATTATATGATGTAGACGATTTCGTATTCTTTTCATATACACTGAATCCTCCTTTATAAAGATAATTCATCGATCCACCTGTATGTTCCGCATGAAAACCGTCTATCGTAGTAAACTTTTCCGATCGCAAAGCCATCGGAGAGAGCTTCGACACATCTACAGAGGTCACATAGTCATTCGATTTTTCTACTGTAACATAATCCTCCGGTTGATCGTTTGCAGACCCTGGCTTTCCAACTTTCGTTCCCAGATTACGGGCACAACGAACATAAAAAGCATTCTTATTATCAACTGTATTCCCAGTAGAAACACCTTCCTCAGTCCAAAAACGAACACCGTTACTACTCATTAAATGATATGTAAAACGATTATCCTCATCTATGCTTTTAATTGCCCCTTGCAATAAACGCGCTTCCGCAGGCAATGCATCTAGCCCTATCCATAAACCCACATATTGATTAGTAGCTGGTAAGTACCAACGAATTTCATCATCATTTATTACACCATCACCATCTATATCGCGGTTTCTGTGCAAACATATATATTCGGCATATTGTCGAGCGGAACTACCCGGAGCGAAACTGTTATTCGAAGCGGTTACATAATCAACCCATTTAGTACTTTTATTTCCTTTAAAAGTACCATCATCCCAAAAAGCGAACATATTATACAATCCATTCGTTTTGGTTTCCGTATAAACCTGCTTCTTCTTTAACATAAGAGACGGGAATTGCTGCGTCTCCTCCCTAACCGTTTCAATACCCCAAGCAGTTTCCAAAGAGGGATTCTCTACATTATAAATACTCTTGATAGAACGCTGGCTGATCAATATGCTCGATGTCGTCAGGCTACTTTGCTTATCAAAGCTATATTTTGTATTACAAAGGATATGCATCTGACGGTTTTTTACGTTGACAAACTTTTTCCAGGATGCATTATCATCCCCCCCCGGTTCCTTATCATAATAAAATTCATTGACAAAGATGGTGTATGTAGCTTTTCCATTTTCCCAATAAGCTTGACCACTATCGTTCCTATGATCATTCAAATCTTCAAGAACCTCCTTTATCGTTTGAAGTTTATTTTTGCTTTTCGCTTCACTATAACTCATATAGCCTTTACCAGAGGTAGTCTTCGCAAACTCCACCCACTTGTAATCTGTCAAATGATCAGTTGCTTGTCCATCCTTTATTTCAAAATAACCGCTTTTACCCAACTCAAATGATTCGTAGGGAGTACTAACCTCTACTGACAAATTACTTAAATGATCCTTACTGAAAGTAATACTCTGCACTTCGTAATGTGCATCCAGCAACAAACTTTGATCGGCAATAACTACATCGCCTTCTGCCCCGGGTTGCTTTTCCTGGAAACCACCTTCATATCCTTCCTGACTCGACTCTACTTCCAGCTTTATATTCTCAACATTCTTAATAGATACTTTATATGTATACGATTTTCCCCGCTCACTGTTAAAATCGGATGCTACATTATTTACATACCCCAAATGGATGGTATAACGTACATCGGCACTCGTTTTGATCTTCTTTTCATTGTCATATTCATAATAAGTACCTCTTATCACGACATAAGTCGAGCGCGGATCGGCATATAGATACGCGCCGTTCAGTCCCTTTTCATCTTTTTCTTGTTTCTCACGCAAGGCATAATCATTAATTTCTTCTTTTGCCGGTTTACGATTCTCACTCATATAGAATACGAATGAACCGCCTTTGTATCGGTTTAAATTATTAAAATCAGTAGATTCAAATCGATAAGCCTGTTCCTGATTAAAAAAATGACTTTCCTCTACAGATGCATCTACGTTCGAATCAAACAGATAACTCTTATTTGGCACCTGACAGACACGCCAGTCGGTAGGTATAAACTCTTTCAATCCTGCCTCATCATCGGCAATCGTCACATCAAATTTAATTTTCGAGTCCAGGTGACGCAAAAACAACTTACCGCCTAAAGTAATTGTACCATTACTAGCATTGGAAGCATCCAATTCACACAGACCTGTTTCAGAAAGGGATTCGGTCAAATTCTTTCCCCAATACCCACTCATTACGAAACCAGCCGGACGCACCAACTGATTAATACTCAGAGTAGCTACTTTTTGCTGTAAGTCGCTCCATTTTTCTACCCGATCTACCTCATTTTTAATATCCTCTATATCTGCCGACGACAGATTGGCTACCGCCACAATTCGTTTCTTACCGGAAGTCAGGCCGGTAAGTTTTAAGGAAGCAGCTATAGCTGTCGTTTTTCCCGCCGCCTCTTCCGGATATTTAAAAAGCTTTTCAAGATCACCATTCTTCCTGAATACAAACACGCGTAAATCTTTTACTGAATTTTCCAACTCCGTTCCCATATCGGCACGAGTAGTTATCTGCTGCATTTCGGGAGAGGTGAATGACAAAGTCACATCTACAGGAATACCTTCCATTACCTCCTTTTTAGTTATTTCGCTTTCATCTACACACGAACTATAAAAGAAAAGGCAACATAACAGGCTTACTACGATTCTATATTGTTTCATACCTAACTCTTTTTTTATTTATCCTGATTACTTATTCAAAGGGGGGAATCTCTACATCTTCCACTTTTTCCAGTTCAACAACCACCCACTCAACGGTAGCATCCACATTCGGGCTGACTTTCAGCGTTCCGGTTGCTTCATAATAACCACCTGCTAGGATACCATCAGTCGAGACTACGCTGTTCCGGTTGATTACTATTTTGTAAGTGACGTTTGAAACACTCTGTCCGGTTTTCGTGTTTAACAAATTACCGTTAACAGTAACAGTTATAGGCGCTTTAGCCATATCTTTCTTTTGAAAAGTATAGAAACCAAAGCCTATCTCATTCCCTGTTAATGTGCAAGATAATTCAGTATCCTTCGTGGTAGGTTCTGTTACAGTACTCGTTTCAGCATCGTTTATAATAAGCGGGCTTTGCAACATTATGCCGCTGACAGAAACTTTAGGAGCTGGAGAGAATTGCCAAACAGCAGTCGTATTACCTTCCTCCTGCAAATATAGCTTTACCCTTATCTTAGACGTCAATTGTTTTAAGTCAACTTTAGCTGTTGTATTATCAACCGTAAATGTATGCTCAGTTTGTCCAACTTTTATTAAATCACCAACCAGATTGCTATATTCTGCATAAACAACATTGCTAAATTCCTGATAAGAAGTATATCCTTTATATTTCGAAATATCCGGAGAGTTAGCAATGACCAGAATATGAACCGGCTCACCGGTAGGAACAATCAAATCATTCACAGAAATAACACCTCCATTATCTTTGGAAATCCTTTCTTCACTGTAATTGGTAATCAACCCGGAAGGCTCACCATTTGAATCCTTAAAAATACCCACATAATAATTCTTTATCTGCACTTCCTGCGGTTCTGCATCTACAGAGCCATTTTCTCCTTCCGCTTTCGTTATCGGATCGACAGAGAATGAGATAGATACCGACTCCGTTTTTAACTCATCAAGTATCACTTCCTCCGAACAAGAGAAAAAGAAAGCTGAGAATACAGTCAATCCAATCGATATATACCCTAATTTTTTCATGCAATTTGTTTATTTTAGCCCTACAATTTCCAATTTCGTATCAATTCTCACTCAGCTTCTATTTCACCGAGATCAATTTCTCCATAATCCAGCCACGGCAGTACGGTAGCCTCCACCGACGCTTTGATATTACTGTTATCGACCCTGACTGTGAGATTCAATTTGTAATAATAGCCGGGGCGAACTACTTCATTTACACTTTCTCCTGATGTTGTTTTCAACGGAACAGAAGCAGTAATCGTTTTACCACCATAAAGGAAAGATAGCTTTACGGACGTCTTATAATCCACATTCTCATTCGGGTAAACGAAACAACCCGGATACTCATTGTCTTTCTGTATATTAAAAGTCTTTCCATCAGGAGCCAGGTCATAAGAGAATGTAAGAGGATCGTCACTCATTGTTAAATTACCTCCGTCAAGATCCTGATTGACAACCCTATTCAGGAAAGCAATTTCCGTCAACCGGAAATCTTCAGGAAGAATACCGTGATCCATCACATAATTCAAATTCTCTACACTAATATGTGATGTAAGCTGGTCCAGCTGCATCATAACTTCGGCAGAATGACCTTCTCCAACAGGTTTAGTTTTAGTAAACGGCGCTTTGGGTAAATAAGTTTGATCACTTGAAATATCTGATAAAGGAACTTTTCGAATATTAATATAGGAGGTTTGTTTCTTCAACTCCTCTATTCCTTTATCTGACACATTCGCGATTGCGTAAACACTTAGATCTGCATTTTTCTTTGCGTAAAACCGGTAGGATGGCGTTGCCGATTCACTTTCTGTATCCGATTTTCTATACACTCCGACATTTTTCACTACATCACCCTCAAAAAGGAAAAATACGGCATTATGTATTTCATCAGACGGAATGATCGCTTTATCATCTGCCTTTGAAGGAATCACCGATATTGCAGGATTAATATTAACATCAATATAAAATTCTGTGTTATTACCCTCTGATTCCCCTATACCATTTTCGATGTCACTGAGTACGGATTCATCCTCCATTGAACACGCGAACGTAAACAACAGGATCAGAATGCAACTCCAATTGCATTTGAAATTCATAAGTTTTCGAAATTTTTATATGCTCTATTTGACTACAAAAGTGGGGAAAGTGAAAAGAAGACGCGGCCTGTATTACTGTCATTTTACAGGTTAAAACTATCATATACGCAAATAGATAGAAATGCACCTTATTATGACACGAACACATATCACGGAATAAAAAGAATGGAGAAAATATCATAAAGAAAGGTAAGGCTATTAACATGAAAAGGGCAATCCACAGTTGCAGATTGCCCTTTTTATATTTTAAAAGTTTGTTCTATTGGGGAGTTACCACCTCTTCTTGCTCCATCGGTTTCCAACCTTCAGCTGTAATAGTTACTTTTATATCAAGATTATCCTGTGGATGATTCTCATCACCGGAACCTTCACCAGAAATAGTTATATCCAGCGAATAAGAGGTATTAGCCACCACCCGGCGAAGTGCATCAGACGCATTACTATCTCTCAAATAAACCCTGAAATGCTTCAACTCTTCCGGATATCCGGGTGCTCTTTGAAATTTTCCACCTATAACCAAACCTGTTTCATAGAGATTATCATTCTCTTTAACTCCATTTGGAAAGATATAACGAGTAAAACCAAGATCACTTGCTGAATACTCCTTTTTATTTTCTGCACCAGCACCATTCACAGTACCGCTCAAATCTGTAATTATAGCACCTGGCTTTGTTGTACCAATTCCACTTGTACCAGTGCCCGGTATAATCCAGCCTGTTTCTACCGGTTCGAATACATACTGGTTGGACTGATAGCCTTTCACATAATCACCAATACCTTTTAATTCTAAATCGGCACCTGAGCGTACATTTACCAGAGAAAGTGTTTCCAATTTGAAAGTGGCCTGTTGGCCTTCAATCGGTTGATAACCACTCAAATTAACCGTAATTTTATTTACTGTAACACGCGCCAGCATACGGGTTAATTCGACCGCCTCAGTCTCCTCTGCAGTTCTCTTTACAACGCCATCATCGGCATTGTTTATCCAATTGTTAGTTACATATCCGTCACCCTGTTTCTCTGATTCTTTCAAACCTGAAATTTCCAATGTTCTTACCATCGGTAAAGCCTTATCTCCTGCTGCATAATTTCCAATCGCTTTATCCAATCCGGCCTTTCCTACAATTTCATTCAGCTTCTTAACCTGACAGTCTGCAATATTGGCAATCAAAACAGCTTGATATTTAGCATTCAGGTTAGGCACAATCTTTACAAGGATACCCTCTATCCTATCAACAGTTTTCTCAGCATTAAAGTCGCTTTCGTCCTCAATAGCTCCCGTTCTGCCATATCCCACAACATTTCCGTCTTTATCAGCAATATAGGCATTCAGCGAATAAATTTTAGTGTCGGTAGGAGTTCCCTCTGCCTTTGTTCCCGGCTGGGTGGTTGCTTTTGCAATGAAAGACACTACTGCGTCCACCGGCTCCTGCTGCTCGATGCCAGGATCGTCTTCTTTCGAGCAAGAAGCGAACGACAGCGCCAACAGAGAAAGCAATAATATATTTTTGATTTTCATACCTATTCTTTATTTATGATTATGTTACTCTATCTCCACATCCTGAGTAACCGGTCCCCAGGCCACTACTTCGACCTTAACGTCGAGTTCTGCCATCGGATTCAGTATCGGATCGAAGCTGTTTTTACCAAAAGTAAGTGTCAGACGATACACGTGGTTACGCTTAACATATTTATGAGCCACACCCTGTATCAGCACACCGCTCAGATTGACCGTGGCTGTGAACGTTTTCGTTTCAGCCAGATACTGATCATTTGCCAGCAAAGTTGCTCTTACGCGCAATTGAGTCGGCAGATCCTTCCCGTCGTTTTCCAACACATAACCACGAAGTATTACACCTGTTATGGGATTACCATCATATATATCCCTGTTGAGTGTAACAGGTGCTATCTGACCGTAGTTTTTCGTATTGTCCATTACCACGCCCCAATAGCCTTCGCTAAAGAAATGTGAACTCGTCTTTGTATTGATAACCGATACCTCTTCCACCCTTACAGTGCGACCTTCGAGCACACTGGCGCTGAAGTCGGTATAGATACCGTTCAGGTCGAGACGGGCAGCCAGACGGGTCACTTCCAGCGGCGTATTGATATTATTGATGTTTTCCTCTTTAGACACCGAGCTGTATCCCAGATAATTATCGCCTGCCACCAGCGGCTTTACCGTCGAGATCACCTCGCTGCTCATGGTCAGGTTGTCTCTTTTCTGGTCGGCCAGCTGTGCAAGCAATGCCTGCATCTGGCTGTAGGATGTCACGTTGGCAAAAGGATTGCCAACGGTATTGGTCACGATCACGATCTTTGCCATCCCCGAACTGGCAGGGATATCCGGCAAAGTAATCGAGCCGTTTCCCGACACTTCAGTAAAGTAAGGCTCTATCTGCAAAGTCGAACCGCTTTCGTTGAACTGCAAGACAGACACATTATTGATATTTGCCTCGCCCGACAGTTCTTCATTGTCGGCTTTTGTTCCGGCTCCCGAAGCCTGCAAGCTGATAGTCAGCCTTGCATCTCCTGTCTTGTTATTCGGTGAATCGCCATCGGAGTCTTTCGAGCAACTGCTCAAGGCTGCCGCAATCATCAATCCGCCGAGTAATATATTTTTTATCTTCATAATCTTCATCGTATTTATCATAATATAATATCATCATCTACAACACCCCAGGGGGTTACTCTGATCTTTGCCGAAAGCGAACCGTCTTTCTTGAATACCAGAATGATATCTGTACGCTGAGAGTTTACGATATTGATCGGTTCCATTTCTCCGGTCTGTGTATTTTCGGCTTCAGACACAGTTCCGAGAGTCTGTCCGTTGTAGTCGATAGATACCGACAGCTTCTCACCCGAAAAAGCATTCTGCCGACCGCCGTACAACCGTTTGCCGGTAGCCACTTTATCCATCTGCCCGGTCGTGCTCCATTCCTTTGTTTCGCGCGGATCGGCTTCACTGTCGGGCTTGTAAGAGATGATACTTCCGGTCTGTGTTCCGGTGTAGTCGTAAGTGTCGAGCGTATTGGTCATACCGAAGTTATATTCGCCGGAACTTTTCAGTCCGTATACGCGTTGTGCATTTTCGAGTCCTTCCGTTTTGATGGTGAAGGTTCCTACCTTGAGGCGCACCACAACGGTGTCGAGTCCTGCCACACCACCATCCATGGTGGTGACATCTTTTTTACCATAGAAAAGGCTGTCGGGGGTCTGGCTTACCACGCCGTTATCGCTTTTCAGCATGAGCTTTAGGTCTTCAATCGTCTTGGCATCCGTCACGGTCTGGTTCTTTTCGTCGCCCAGATTACCCCATGCAACGATGTGCAGTTTGCGATCCGAAGGATAGTTCTTCAGTTCGATTTCCTGCCGCGAAGTGATAAAATCGAGATCGAGGTTTCTTTTTTCGAGGAAATTAAGTTCTTCATCAAAAAAGTAGAGTGAGGCATCACGCACATCCCCGAGGGGAGTGATGTCCTGTCCTCCTGCATTTTCCACTTTCAAGGTTAACTTGTTGTTTTTACAAGCATCCAGTTCTTCCTTGATGCATCCGGTAGTCAGGATCCCCATCACACCGAGCAGAAGAAGATAGTTTTGTTTTACAAATGATATATGCTTCATAATAATCTATATTTTTATTATTACCCTATTCGTTTAGTAGCTGAAAAGTTAATCGACATTGTCTACAAGCCCCACCTTCTCCCACTCTTTCACTGTAACAACAGCACCGACATAAGCTCTTTTCGATGGATCGGGACCGGGAGAACCGGGACCTTTCACAGTGATAGACAATTCATATTTTACATTACGCTTAACACCCTTATGAACAGCCACACCTGAGGTAGGATTCGTTCCGTCGTTCACTACGATTGTATAATAGACTCCTTCGGCTGTTTCTTGTTTTCCTGTGTTATTTGAAATATATGTATAATCCCCTTGAATGATAAGCACAGTTGGAGCGCTGGCCAATGCATCCTTACTTTCGTAAACATAGAAATAGTTACCGATAGCTGATTTTCCTTTGTCATTATTTAGTGATGCATCTCCTTCTTTCAAGACAACTTTTCCCAATGCAGTTGCGCCTGCGTCATAATAAGGAAATCCCAGAGAAGCCCAATTATTCTCCTCTTTGAACTCATAACACAAAAAGTTTTTTGTTGCACCTTTCATAATAAGGGAAGATTCTCCGGCAGTGACAGCCTGAGCATCATAATAACCTAACCACCAAAATTCTTCTGGTGTTTCTGTAGGAGTAGTAAATTCCACTGCCCCCCAGTCCGGAGCAGAAACAGACCCGGTTGTCTTATCTTCTGAAGCCAAATAAGATTTACTCTTTACGTTTGCCACATACACTTTTTTCAAATCGAAACTAACAGGTGTACCGAAGTCGTTATTATCCATATCCAGTATCAATGTAGAAAGCTGTATACGTGCAACATTGCGGTAAAGCTTAATAGGATTCGAGTAACCCTGGATAGAGCCAGCACCATATCCGAGAGTATTCTTTTTGCTGGCCGTGATCGTAATATCCATCACATCACTACTCATTGATAGCTTACCGGGAACTTCATTATCCAAATTTGCAGTAACTTTCATAGCTTCGCCATAGGACATACCCACATTATAGCTGCTGCTATATTTACTGACGTTAGCAAGTAAAAGCGCTTTCATATTACCCGGTTTCACTGGTATATCCGTAATTTCCTGCACATTATCACCTGTCTTCGTTTCTTTTTTATATAACTCATCGCCAATAAAAAGAAGAACAGTAAGATCAGATATCTTATCCTGCGGATCAACCTCCGCCTTTGTAGAAGGATTAACGAGTATAGACAAAGTTGTTTCAGTAGGTGTGACCGGGGTTTCACCGCCGTCACCATCATCTTTGGAGCATGAAAGAAGCACGCATGCCGCCAATAGCGAAATAAAATAATACTTTAGTTTCATAGGTGTATTTGAATTTTTGTTCTTTTCGTATTCTGCTTCACAAAGGTATGATGTTCAATCTCATGCTCATATAGGTGCTACTCTCTATATTAATAGACAAAGCTATCAACTCTTATATTGATAGTTTTGCACATGTATAATCATTATTCCGCAAAGATAACATTATTTCAGCAGAATACACCAAAAAGCCATTAAAGATCAAAGGACATAGAAAAAAACAATCTTCTTCGATCCGGCTTCATCCGAAGGGTTCAGGCATCCATAAAAGATGACATCCTGTCGTTCCTCCTGCTTTCTATCGGGAAGGCCGGTGTTTCACCATAATGAAACAGATGTTTCTTCAGGAAGAAACAAGTGTTTCTCCTATATGAAACACTTGTTTCACTACCATGAAATAGGTGAAACAAATGGAGATATTAAAGACCAACAAGTCACATATCTTCCGTATTCCTACCGACAGAATTTAAACACCCGCCCTATTTCTGTCAAAATGACAGCTTACATGTTATTATTCTTCACCGGAGCGCATAAAAAAAGCCCCCGATATCGGGGGCTTTTGTATTTCGAATTTTCTGATTGGTTAGAATATTATTCTACAGTTTCTTCCTGAGTTACTGTACCAAAGTCTACAACTCTTACCTTAGCATCCATAAATGTATCACCACCTTCACCACCAGGATTACCACCATCAGGCTTAGGACCGAATGGAGTTTCATATCCAGGACCTGTGATTGTCAGATTAACTACATATTTTAAGTTACGAAGTACACCGCTTACAACAGGAGCAGCACCTGCTGCCGCACCACGCAAACCATTGTAATCAGCAGTAAGTTCAGCTAAAATAGAACCATAACCTACTGCAATCGGATAGAAACGTCCTGCTTCTGTAATCGTTGTTGAATTTCCATTTTTATCCAAACCTGTATAAGAGAAGTCTGCCTGAACAACTAAAAGAGTATTGAAGTTATCATCAGTCTGATTAGCTTCTGTATTTTCATATGTATAGAAAGGAGCAACATCACCTGATGCAATAGCTTCCTTATTGGCAATTACTCTTTCATAGTCACCATCAGCAATCGGAGTATATAAAGTCGGAGTAGTTATGTACTGATAAACTTTAGTAAAGCTACCATCTACCATATATTTAACCCATTTTGCATAAGTTTCATTTGCTGCACCATTTACATAGTTTGCAGGAGCAGTGTTAGCTTTTGCCACACTCCAATCCGTTGCACCCCATTCAGCTCCATTGCTACCAACCAATGTTGTTTTATTATGACCATGCAATACAAACACTTTAGTAATATTGATTGCAGCACTTGGATATTGAGTAGCATTAACTGCGCCTTTCACCACTGTATTCATATGAATACGAGCAACATTACGATACAATTTAACAGGAGCACCCACTCTTTGATAAGATGCTTGTTCTGCTTTACCTTCACCATCGTCATAACCAACATAAGTTGTGCCACTTGCAGCAACAGTTACAGGAATAACAGCACTATTCATTGAAAAACCGTTTGCTGCAGTTTCGTTTTCAATAGTACGAGTCAAAGCTAACACATCAGCTTTTGACATACCATCAGTTATACCACCCTTTCCAACATTCGCTAAGACTATAATTTCTTTATTACCCGGCTTAATACCTCCTGTTTTAACAGCTTTTCCAGCTCCAGCCTCTCCATCAGCAGTACCTACTGTTTCTACTACACCTGCGTTAAAAACAACCAGCGCTAAGTTTTTAATCTCAGCATCCACACCTTGAGCCGGCATAGCTTTTGTTGTAGGCCCAACTAATTGCACCTCCAGTGTAGCATTAGCTTCCCCATTACCACCACCAACATCTACACCATCTTCGTCTTTTGAGCAAGAAGCGAAGGCACATGCGATCATAGTCGCATACATTAAATTTCTAAGTTTCATAATTAAAAAATATTTAAAAAGTTAATAAAATCGGATGTTTAAATCCCTATACTTAATTACATTCATATATTACTAAAAATCATCGGGAAGAATATCAGAACTTACTTTGTTAGTCTTTTGAAGTTCAGTTCTTTCATCTCATCGACAATGCAAATGTAGGGGAGTTTCTCAAAACGCGTTGGAGGCAATTCTATCAATAATAATCGGTAAAACTCTAACCATCGTTTTTTACGTAATTTTGAACTTTTCACACCTGAATTTGATATTTTCCGAGGTGTTCGCCTGGAAAAAAAGAAGAAAAAAAAGAAGAAAAAAAAACGCGGCTGAAAAAAGAATTTCAGCCGCGTCCCTTTTTTATCAGTAGCCGATACGTTTACCCACTAAGGCTGACCATATTGCGATGGCGTCACTCCATATTGTTCGGTGAAACGTTTGCGGAAAGTGGCAGTATCGTTAAATCCAACCAGCTCCGACACCTCCTGGATAGAGTGTTGCTGAGTCAGGATAAGCTGCGCGGCTTTCTTAAGACGGATATTACGGGTAAGCTCGAGGATACTCAGGTCGGAGTATTGCTTAATCTTACGGTAAAGGGTAGGCAGGCTCATATTGAGCGAGTCGGCCAATACCTTCGCTTCGAAAGTGGAATCGTCGAGGTGCTTTTCGATATTCTTGATAACAGCATCCATAAAAGGATTTGAAGGAAGGCTATCGCCTTCCTTTTCGCTGCTGTCAGCAGCGTTGGCGGTGAAGTAATGGCGCATTTCGTCGCGTTTCTTCATCAGGCTGCTAATCTTGCTTTGCAGGATCTCAACATCGAAAGGCTTGGTGATATAGTCGTCGGCACCGGCCTCAATACCGGTTATCACGTCTTCGCTCTCCACCTTGGCGGTGAGCATCACGATAGGCAACTGGGCAGTGCGCGGATCATTCTTCAGTTCGCGACACACATCGAACCCGTCTTTTACCGGCATCATGACATCGCAAAGCACCAGGTCGGGCATTTCTTCGAGAGCCACCTCTACTCCTTCCTGTCCGTTGCGAGCTTCGAGTATATTATATTCCTTATTAAATACATGCTTCAGGAACCAGCGGATCTGGTCGCTGTCGTCTATCACAAGGATTTTCTTGTTGCCGCCCTTCTGTTCGGGAACGACCTGGATCACTTCGGCTATTTCTTCTTTCTGTTTCTCGGTCAGTTTAACGAGGTCGGCTTCGGGTTCAACAAACTCCACACGACGATCGAGCAGGTGTTGTTTGCCGAGCGGTATTAATAATGTATAGACAGTGCCGTTGCTATCAGACTCGCTCTCATAGCTACCGCCGATATCGGAGGCCATATCTTCCACCTGCTTCAGACCGCGGCGTGCACTCTTTTCTTCATCGAGTCCTTCGTCTTTGATGGCCAGCGAACAGAAAGCTTTGCCATCCTTACGGACAACGGAGATATTGAATATTACTTTTCCATAAGAAAATGTATTTTTGAAAGCATTCGAGAGCAGCATACGGAGAGCGAACTCCAGTTTGCGACGGTCGAACCAAACCCAAAGCACATTTGTTTGTGTGTTGACGCGGAATTTTACATTATTCATAGCTACCCAGTCGACAAAGAGGTCGCACGACTGACGGGCAACTTCCACCATATCGTAGCGTGCCACACGCAGGTAGCTCGACACATCGTTGGTGCGTTGTGTACCGATCAGCTGATCGGCAAGGTCTTGCATGGCCAGCGTATTACGATAAGCCGAAAGCAACTGAGTCGACATATCGTTTTCAGGATCTTTGTTCTGCACCACCAGAGCGAGCGAACCAAGTACCAGCGAAAGAGGAGTACGCATTTCATGGATGGTGTCGATAAAGAAGCTGTCATGAAGTTGTTCTGCTTCCCTTATCTTACGGTCGGCCTCGGCAAGCTTATCCCCGATGCCACGCTGGATCTCTTCATTTTCCTTGATCTTTTGAATCAGGATCTGCTCCAGCTCTTTCTTGTTACTACTCAGGGTAGAAAGGAGCGCTTCCTGCTCAGCCACTTTACCCTGAAGTTCTTCCTTTTCTCTTCCACGATCGTTCTCTGCATCTTCGAGTAAACGGTTCTTTGATGCGAGTTCTTCTTTCTCTTTATTCAGCTTCTCCGCCAAATCAGATAAAGACTTCTGCTGTTTTTTCGAAATGAGAAAATAACTCACCAACGAACACAACAAAACACCGATAACTATCATCAGGACTAACCCCGATCCTCCTTCTGCGCCATCAGCCGCATAAGCAGACTGCATAACAGACAGAAAGCCGAATGACAGCAACACATTCTTTTTACACATGAGCTTCTTCATACATTATTATTATACGCATTTATATACCAACTTATCTATGGGCAAAGATGGTAATAAATTTTGAAACCCGAGATATTTCAGAGTCTCTATTTTACCTATGAAGAAGATGATAATCAACAGTTCTTTTAACAATTAAAACATCACCCCGACCACTCCTTAAAGATAAAAAAAGAGACTCAAACAGCACCATCACATTTGATTACCAGACAGTTAACAAAGTACCAAATCCACACAGCCCCTAAAAAACAACAAGTGAGATGAATTTAATTTGTTAAAAACCAAAACAAAAAGACTGATAGTTTTAACTTTAATTGGCGCATCTGCATTGATTTACAAGCAATCGGAGAAAGTTATACAGAAAAAACAAAAAGACATCCGCTTTACGACCGGATGATAGTTTCACACCCCATCAATGATACAAATACAATCATGAAAGAAACGGTGTATTTCCCGACACGACCGCAACTTCTTCCGAAACTTAAGTGAGAGAAAAACCGCCATTCAAGACACTTTTAGCACCTATTTTGACACCAATCCCTCCTATTATGATTCATTTAACTTTATTTTACTATATATTTGATACATATTATAAATACATACTCTATATTTGCAACATCAAAGAGCGAAACAGAGGTGAGGGCCTTGTTTCAACAATCTCTTGGGTATAGGGTAATTTGACACACAAGAGTGTAGGGTAATTTAGAAACAAGAGTGTATAGGGTAATTTGGCATATAAAAAAGATGAAGGGAATAATGATTAGGGTAAAATTTTCACAAATTGTTTGTACTTATTCTTACGAAGTTCTTCGCTGATAAACAAACAGCAAAACGCAGATTTACAACAACTTCATCATTTATATTCCAAAGAAAACTTTATAAAAGGATATTCATATATCGCAAAGATATATAGAAGAGCCTAGAACCCGACAAGCTCAATTATTCATTCGACCTCAATTTATTTAAATATATGCATTAGGCGCACATCCGGATTGTTCTGCATGTGCGCCGTTTTTTTTCATCTTAAAAAATGAATATCACAACCAACATACAACTACACTCTTTTACCAAAGACAGAGAGAAACACCTCTTCCATAGTGATACTTTCACCATCTATAAAGATAGCTTTACCTGCATTTTGATACTTTCAGCAACTATTTTGATGCTTTTAACTTTCTTTCACTACATATCAGATACAACCTATTATTTCTTGCTCTATATTTGCAACATCAGAGAGGGGGAAACAAAAGATGAGGGTCTTTTTTCCGACAGTCTCTCCGAAAAATTATTAAGCATATAAAAAATCAGAAGTCATGAAAAAGGGTAGAATTTTTACAAATAGTTTATTGTCAATTTGGACAATGTGTCTGTTAGCTGCTCTGGCTAGTTGTTCTGCTGATAGCGACAACGTTACAGACTACACAGGAGAACCCATTGTAGCAGAAGCTCCTTTTTCTGTTATTCTGAAAGCTTATTCTGAAAATGAAGATATCACATCCAGAGGTGATGTTAAAAGCACGACTTTATATGTATTCGACCAAAATAACGATTTCTACAAACAGATCGTTGTCGATGAAACTTATCCGTTGCAGGCTAAGCCCGTACAGATCGACTGCCCGGGTTCAGACAAGATCACCGTTGTAGCTTGGAGCGGACTTTCCTCCAGTAATGCAGAGATCAGCTACATGAGTGAAGCCAATATTATCTCTGATCTGCAAATCAGCCTCAAACAAAACAATGGCGTAGTTAATAACTTCCCGGAAGATTTATTCTACGGACAGGTTACACTGAAACGTAACAATACAAAAGCTACCACAGCACAGCCTTTAAAAATCAGCCGTAAAGTTGCTTCTTTATCACTGACAACAAAAGGTATTCTGAAAGTATACGATTCCAAAGAAGGTTCTTTCTTCTATAAAGTAAAGAAAACAAAAAGTTCTATCAATTATAATGGCGAATTAACAGGTAATGATGTGGAATATATCATTCCCGCTACATTAAATGAAAAGGGTGTTTTAGTTGCTGAAACTACACCTATTTTACCAGCCTCTAATATTAGCGTAGAACTTTACAAGAACAACGAACTGATTTTTTTCGGCGAAAATCTGAAAAATAACGAAAACGTGTCTGTAAACGAAGGAGAACAAGTTTGTGCCACTTTTGACGTTTCTAAAAAAAGTTGCGATATTATCGTTTCTTCATGGGGAACCGTTATTCAGCGCGTTGTTGTAGAATAAATTCGACCCTCAATTTTTTATATGCATAGGCGCACATCCGGATTGTTCCGCGTGTGCGCCATTTTTTTGTAAATACGCGATTCTCCGTGATAGCATTACCACTCTTTTTGATACAAAAACCACCACTAAATAATGTAATAATATCGCTGAAACCCGCATTAAATCAGAGCTGATACGTATGCCACCCATTATGAAACGAATACAACCATGGTGAAAATATCATCTATTTCTGCCTCTGAGAGAAAAACAGCTTTTCTTCATTTAATAGAAATACCCGCATCATATGATATAAAAATCGATGATTAATTGCAGACAATCACTTAATTTTGCAGCATAAAGAAATAGCACAATACAATTTGTGAAATTTTACCCTATACTCTGTTTGTAAAGGTATCCTTAAAACTTTACAAGCAAACCTAATTAACATAACCGTGAGGTTACATAATTATTAAAGGCCCTATCTTTCATATCTATAGAAATATAGACCATTGAAAGAGCGGGCTTTTTACTTATATAATGGACAGATTTGTCCGAATACGGACACCTCCGACATCACACTCCCTTTCATTTTCAATAAGAAAAAAGTTTGGCATATCTATTGCTCGGGTATATGCAGAAAAAAACAGATAATTGTATGGATATAATTCAAGTAAAAGGTATCACCAGAGTGTATCGTACCACGGAAGTGGAAACTATCGCTCTCGAAAATGTAAATCTGAATGTAAAAGCAGGAGAGTTTCTTTCGATAATGGGGCCATCGGGATGTGGGAAAAGTACGTTACTTAATCTGATGGGATTACTGGACTTGCCAGACCAGGGACAGGTCTTTATCGACAACATCGAAACAACAACGATGAAAGACAACCGAATGGCAGAGTTCAGAAATAAAATGTTGGGATTCGTTTTTCAAAGCTTTCATTTGATAAATTCACTGAATGTACTCGATAATGTGGAGCTTCCTTTGCTCTATAGAAAATCGAACGCGAAATATCGCAGGGAAATAGCGGTTAACGTGCTGGAAAAAGTCGGCTTGTCGCACCGCATGAAACACTACCCTACTCAGCTGTCGGGAGGTCAATGCCAACGTGTGGCACTGGCCAGGGCAATTGCGAGTGACCCCAAAATTATCTTGGCGGATGAACCGACCGGAAACCTGGACAGCAAAATGGGGGCAGAAATTATGGAACTTCTATTCCGGCTTAACGAAGAAGGTACTACCATTGTAATGGTTACCCACGACGAACATATTGCCGAATCTACCCAACGAATCGTCCGCTTCTTCGACGGAAGACGGGTTGAATAAACCACAAAAGAGAATTATCATGTATAAACTATATTTCAAACAGGCATGGCTGATGCTGAAACAAAATAAATTTATCAGCATCATTGCAATCTTGGGGACCGCCCTGGCTATTATGATGATTATGTCCATCATTGTCGCCGATGAGATACAAAACATAAGTGTTTCGCCGGAAATAAACAGGGATCGTACATTATATGTGAATTACCAGGTTCAAAGAGATACGACCAAGGGCAGTTGGCAATCGGGTACTCCACCCTATAATATTCTTAAGGATTATCTTTATCCGCTGAAAACGCCTCAGTATGTATCCGGTGTCACCAACATAAGTACCGATGTCCCGGCTACATTGGTCTGCAAAGAAGGTTCCAATGATATCACAAATATGCATCTCAGGGCTTCCGACGCGGTTTACTGGAAAATATTTTCTTTCTCATTCATACAGGGAAAACCATTCAGCCAGGAAGAATTCGAATCGGGAATACCTGTTGCCGTTATAACGGAAACGACTGCAAGAAAAGTATTCAAAGGAGAGACAGCCATGGGACAAACCATTTTAATCAACTTCAAGCCTTACCGCATCATAGGCATCGTAAAAGATGTATCGCCGGTATTCAAGCATGCTTTCGGCGATTTATGGATTCCGTATACATCGCTCCAAAAAGAGAATATGCATTTTGAAATAATCATACTTGCTGAAAACACAAAGGATATCCCGGCTATAATAGAAGAGGTAAGAACCATGGAAAAAAAATATGCTACTGAACGTGCTCCCTGGATACTTTATCTGCAAGGCCCGTTAACCAACAAAGCCTACCAGATGAATATCAGGGGAAATACTGTCCAGGAAATAGCCGAGAACATGACTATTCAAAATAGGAAATTAATTTTCATCCTATTGATCCTGCTCCTGATACCGGCCATCAATCTTTCCGGACTAAGTCTTTCGCGCATAAAAAAACGAACGGAAGAGATCGGCATACGGAAAGCTTTCGGAGCGAAGAAATATACGATCCTGATACAGGTTCTTTTTGAAAATCTGATCACTTCGGTACTTGGAGGTATTATCGGGCTGATATTGTCGTATCTGGTTGTCTTTCAGATGCGCGACTGGCTATTGGATGTTCCTGAAGGCAGCATGATACCGGTAAGTACCCTTATCTCTATCCCTGTTTTGCTGGCTGTGTTTGCCGTCTGCCTGGTTATCAACCTACTTTCTGCAGGAATTCCGGCGTACAAAGCTTCGCGGATGAAGATTATTAATTCACTCAATCAAAATGACAAATAATTATGATACGTCACTTATTTAAAATTATCTGGAACGAACGCAAAACAAACGGCTGGATCACGCTGGAATACATACTGGTGTTTTGTGTTCTTTGGTTCTGCATCGACTATCTGTACTATATGGGGAAATCTTATCTCGAACCGACAGGCTTCAATGTAGAAAATATCTACCAGATCGATATGGGCAAGAAAATAACGGAAGAAACACCTGACAAGGAAGCACTTGCAATGACCTTCCTGAACCGGGTAAAACAGTATCCGGGCGTGGAAAGCGTCAGTTTCTCGAAATATGCGGCTCCTTTTGCCGGTTGGAATTATATAAGCAGCTATTATATCGATACTGATACAAACATGGTAAGCCTGCGGATGCGATGGATTTCGGACGGCTTTTTCGATGTATTCAAAATCAACAAACCGGCAAAAGGGTTGCAAGGATGGGGAACGCCCGGTTCAAAAGAGGTCATAATTACTCCCGACAGGAATGGATATTTCGGTTCCTATCCGGAAGCGGCTTTTCCCCTGAATGAAGTAAAAAAACTGACTTCAACGGATAAAGACAGTACCGTTTATACCGTAATAGGAACAGCGGACAAAATGAAAGACGGCTATTTCGAAACTTATTCCAGCAGCATGCTTTTCCCGCTGGAGAAAAAAGACTTCGACCTGTCGGAATTACAAATTTACATGCGGGTAAGTCCGGATGTCAGTAAAAACTTTGGAGAAGAATTTAAGCGGCAAATGAGAGATCAATTGGCACTCGATCCTTATTTTCTGGCGTCCGTCATCTCCCATAAAGACATAAAGAAGACCTGGACAGAGACATTAAACTCACTGAAGGGGGTATACGCAATCACCACTTTCCTATTCATTAATATATTCCTGGGGATTATCGGTACATTTTGGTACCGCACGCAGACCCGCCGCAGCGAAATCGGCCTGAGGCTGGCGTTGGGAGCTACCCGAAACGGAGTAAAGACAATGATATTCATGGAAACCATCCTGATTTTATTTATTGCAAGTATAGTTGGAGTCAATATATGCGTCAATATAGGCCAAACAGTACTGTTGGAGACGTTGGACATACCGATATCCAACAGGGTACAGGGCGGAATCGGGAGTGAACAGGAATTCATTAACTATGCTCTGACATTCGGTTTACTGGCTATTATATCGTTGGTCGCCGCATGGTATCCGGCCCGGCAGGCAGCAAAGATTCCTCCGGCAGAGGCATTACGGGATGAATAAATTTAGTAACTTTACTACATTAATATAAATACACAGATCATTAAGAGATAATTCTATGATACTTATTTGTGATGATGATATTACTGTCCAAACCTCCCTCGCACTTGTACTCAGGCGTGCCGGATATGAAATAGCGACAGCTTCTAACCAGCAGGAAGCAATAGACTTTGTACGCCGTACATGCCCGCAATTAATCCTGATGGATATGAATTATTCGAATACAACGACCGGTGAGGAAGGACTGGAGCTTCTGGCAAAAGTCCGGATCTTTTGTCCGGCTGTTCCTGTAATCCTTATCACCGCCTGGGGTTCCATTAACCTGGCAGTGCAGGGCATACGGGCCGGCGCATTCGATTTTATCACAAAACCCTGGAGTAATCTGACTTTACTGAATAATATAAAGACTGCTATCGCGCTGAATGAGAGTAGCGAAAAAGAGATAAAAACGGCAGCTGATCTCACTACGGACACAGGTCATTATGAGAAGATCATTGGGAAATCCCCCTTGTTATTACAGGTATTAAACACTGTTTCAAGGATTGCCCGGACAAATGCCTCTGTATTGATCACCGGCGAAAGCGGAACCGGGAAAGAACTCATAGCAGAAGCTATCCATGAAAACAGCGACCGGAACAAAAAACCGTTTGTTAAAGTCAACCTGGGCGGCATTTCCCAGTCGTTATTCGAAAGTGAAATGTTTGGACACAAGCAGGGAGCGTTTACGGATGCCCGCCACGACCGGATCGGACGTTTCGAGATGGCGGATAAGGGCACTATATTCCTGGATGAGATCGGTGAGTTGGATATGGTTTGCCAGGTAAAGCTGCTGAGAGTCTTGCAAGACCAGACATTCGAACCGCTTGGCGACAGCAAACAAAAGCAGGTCGACACACGCGTGATCAGTGCGACTAACAAAAACCTCACCGGTATGGTCGCCCAGGGAGCCTTTCGGGAAGACCTGTTTTACAGGATCAATCTGATCACTATCCGGATGCCAGCCCTACGGGAACGTATCGACGATATACCTCTACTGGTGGAACATTTTGTGGAGAAACAGGCGGAACTCAATAATATGGATCGCGTAGAACTATCGGCTGAAGCATTTGGCTACCTGAAGAAATTACCTTATCACGGGAATATCCGGGAACTGAAAAATCTGATAGACCGTACGACCCTGATCTCCGGAAAGCGTATTATCACTGACCAGGATTTAAAAAAGCAATATATCGAAGTCCCGGTAAATCAGATACCGGACAACAACTCGATCCAGTCGCTCGAAAATGTAGAGAAAAACATGATTCAAAAGGCGGTCGAGCTGTATGGCAGCAACCATTCGAAGATAGCGACGGCATTGGGACTAAGCCGGCAAACTTTATATCGCCGGATGGAAAAATACAATATAAAACTTCCCGAATAAAACCACGGCATGAAATCAAGATGGATACTTCGAATAATCATCGTGCTTATCGCATGCATATCGACCGGTATAGGCTTCTTCTTTTTCCGCGATGAACCGATACCTTTCTGGGTGATACAATGCATAGCGGTATTTTCCATCCTGCTTTCTCTTTTTATCTATCAAAAACTCATCAAGCCCTATCATATCCTGCTCAGCGGGATGCAACTATTGAAAGAACAGGATTTTTCAACCAAACTGCGTCCGGTACAAAACAAGGATGCCAACGAGTTGATCGATGTATTCAACCGGATGATCACGCAATTACGTTCCGAGCGGATTGAAGTGCGGGAGAAGAACCAGTTTCTCGACTTGCTTATCCATGCTTCGCCGCAAGGTATCATCATCCTGAATTTTGACAAACAGATCACCGACATCAATCCTTCCGGACTAAAATTACTGAATATCGGGGATATTTCTGAAATAAAAGGGAAAACTTTCCAGGAATCGACCTTCGAACTGGCTCCGGCCCTGGCTGAGTTAAAGCAAGGAGACGATGTGATGATCCGCAGCACGGTAAACACCGTGTTTCACTGTATCCGTTCGTCTTTCATCGATCAGGGATTCAATCATCCTTTTATTCTGATTGAAGAGATCACCCAGGAGTTGCTCAAAGTGGAAAAAGAGTCGTATGAACGTATCATCCGCATGATGTCTCACGAAGTAAACAATTCGGTCGGGGCAATCAGTTCCACTTTAAATGTCGTAACGGACATTTTTAAACAGGATGAGAACAGTAAATGGGAATATGTTTTGCCGGCAGTCGAGGCTTCCTTCGACCGTTGTGGAAATCTGGCCAGCTTTATCAGCAAGCTATCGCAGGTAATTCGCATCCCCGAACCTACCCTCTCTCCCATTTCCCTGAATGAGCAGGCTCGTTCCGTTTATGCATTAACGAGCGCCGAATGTCAACAAAGGAATATCGAATTGACTTTATCGCTGACAGAGGAAGACCAATACGTTCAAGTAGACGGCATCCAGTTCGAACAGGTACTGGTCAATATTATCAAAAACGCTTATGAAGCAATCGGGAAAAACGGTAAGATACAGATCTACACACATCACTCCCCTTTATCTATTATCATAGAAGACAACGGCCCCGGTATGACTGAAGAAACCAGGCAAAAACTCTTCACTCCTTTCTTCACGACCAAATCATCCGGACAAGGGATCGGTCTGATGTTCGTCAGGGAAGTTCTGACCAACCATCAATGCAAATTTAGCCTGACAACAGAGTACGGGCATACCATGTTCAAAATATTCTTCAGAGCCGACAACAACACCTGATACTGATTCTTCAGTCCTTCCCGGGAAACCTATCTTAAAAGTTCATTAGACTTCGCTATTCTTAGCCAGTGATGCTAATCCTCCCATAGCTCCCAAATTCATTGTATCCAAAGCCGAACTTGGTACTATAATCATAGAACCTTTCTCTTTCAAACCCTCGAACAGCATATTCATACCTCTGAGGTGTAATGCAACAGGATTATCAGTATACTTTTTACTGGCCAACTCAAACTTCTCGGCAATCTCGGTTTCCGCCGTTCCCAGAATGACACGGGCTCTTCTTTCACGTTCAGCCTGGGCTTCCTTACTCATGGCATCGGCAAGATCTTGAGGTATAGCGATATCGTTAATACCAACAGTTTGACAGGTAATTCCCCAGGGATTTGTATTTCTATCTAAAACATGTTGTAGATCTTCAGCAATTTTATCACGTTCCTGCAAAAGAGTGGACAGTTCATGTTTACCGATTGTATCCCTTAACCCTGTCTGGGCTATGTGCTCAATGGCCTTTTGATACTCCTGTACTTCCAAAGCCGCTTTCTCCACATCCCAAACCGTCCAATACACAACAGCATCCACGTTGACAGGTACTGTATCTTTCGTCAGGGTTTGTTCTGCTTTAAAAGCACTTACCCGTACCCGTTGATCAATATAAGCAGATACACTATCAAGAATAGGAATAATCATAAATGGGCCAGGACCTTTTAAACCCTTAAATTTACCCATACGTAACACCACTGCCCGTTCCCATTGGTCGGCCACACGGATTGAAAGAGCCAACAAACTGGAAATGAGAATCAAGAACAACAAAACCGGCATATTCACAATATGCAAACTATACAAAACGACTGATAAAAAAATCAGTACCAGCAATACAGAAAGAGAAATAGGATTAAACCATCCCTTGTTGATCACATTTGTTGTCATAAGTATTATTTTTTAGAGGTTTCAATATTTTTCAATTCCCGCATGATTTCACTAAGAGTAAAACCATAACTGAAGGCCACAGAAGAAAACTGTATACAAATTTCTTTCAGCTTATCTTCCCTCTCCTTTTCCAATATTACATTCTCCGTTTTATTGATAAACGTTCCTGTGCCCTGTTGGGTTTCCAATATGTTTTTGATTTCCAATTCCTTGTATGCCTTCGATACCGTGTTCAGATTCACCTTCAACTCTACGGCTAGCGCCCTGACCGTAGGAAGTTGCTCACCTAATTTTAGTTGCCCGGATGCTATGCCAAATATAATCTGATCGATAATCTGACGATAGACCGGTACGCCGCTGGAGTAATCTAATAAAAACTTAATCATACAATTCCATATTATATTAAACAAACATTGTACTATTTGTATATGACAAAGGTATAAAAAAAATTGTTACACCAAACTTTTTGCACTGTTTTTATAAAAAAATCTATTTTGAATCAAGAGAGATTAGCAGAGTCTATAATTAATGTATAGTAAGTCATTGTAGAGAAACAAAAAAAGGCTTACAATTTCTTGTAAACCTTTTATTTTGTAGCGAGACCCGGGATTGAACCGGGGACCTCATGATTATGAATCATGCGCTCTAACCAGCT
>NZ_CAJJWO010000059.1 GCF_905196875.1 uncultured Parabacteroides sp.
CATCGAGTCGCACGGAATGGGTTACGGCCCCGAATCGCTGGCCAAAGACTCTACCTGGTTGCCGGCCCACCTGGATCGTACCCGCCGGATGTACGAACGTTCGAAGAACCATCCCTGCATCGTGATCTGGTCTTTAGGTAACGAAGCCGGCAACGGGATCAATTTCGAACGTACCTACGACTGGTTGAAGTCGGTCGAAAAGACTCGCCCCGTGCAATACGAACGTGCCGAACAGAACTACAACACCGACATCTACTGTCGCATGTACCGCAGCGTAGACGTCATCAAAGAATATCTGAACCAGAAGGAACCGCCCATTTACCGCCCCTTCATCCTCTGCGAATACGTGCATGCGATGGGTAACAGCGTAGGCGGACTGAAAGAGTACTGGGATGTATTCGAAAACGAACCGATGGCACAGGGCGGTTGCGTCTGGGACTGGGTAGACCAGTCGTTTCGCGAAATCGACAAAGACGGTAACTGGTACTGGACGTATGGCGGCGATTACGGCCCCAAAGGTATCCCCAGCTTCGACAACTTCTGCTGCAACGGCCTGGTGAGCGCCGACCGTATCCCCCACCCGCATCTGAACGAAGTGAAGAAGGTGTACCAGTACATCAAAACGCAGCTAACGGACGAACGCACGCTGACGCTTTCCATCAAAAACTGGTACGATTTCAGCAACCTCAACGAATATACACTGAACTGGCAACTGCTAACCGACAACGGCCGCATCGTCCGCCAGGGAACGGAAACCGTCGACTGTCTCCCCCACGAAACAACGACACTGACACTCGGTAAAACCGCCTTGCCGAAAGACTGCAAAGAGGTATTCCTCAACCTGAGCTGGACACCGAAGCAGGCTCGCCCCTTCATCCCCGTCACCCACGAAGCGGCTTACGACCAGTTCGTATTGACAGCCAACAAGAACTACCGGCCTTCACTCCCGTCGTTGAAAGCCTCCGCCCTGAAACAGGACGGCAATACTTTCGGCAACGACCGTGTAAGCATCTCTTTCTCGCCGGAGACAGGCGCCATGACATCCTACCGTCTCGACGGCAAGGAATTGCTCTCGACCCCTGTCACCATCAGTCTCTACCGCCCGATCACCGACAACGACAACCGCGACCGTAACGGTGCCCGTCTCTGGAAAGCCGCCGGTTTGGATAAACTCACTCAGCAGGCCCGCACCTTCCGGACAGGCAAAAACAGTGTGCAGACAACAGTAGCACTACTGAATGACAAAGGCGAGACAGTAGGGACAGCCACGCAGGACTATAGACTCAACCCCGACGGCACAGTAGCGATAGCAACGACCTTCACGCCCGACACTGCCATCGTCAAATCGTTGGCCCGTATCGGCCTGACGTTCGAAATGCCGGCTGAATATGCGCAGGTTTCCTACCTGGGACGTACCGGCGAAACCTACATCGACCGTATCCAGAGCGGCCGTATCGCCATCGACCATACGGATGCCGAACGGATGTTCCACTACTACGTGAAACCGCAATCCACCGGAAACCGCACGGATATGCGTTGGGCAACGATCACGAATGAATCGGGTAGCGGCTTGCATGTCACCGCCGCCCGTCCGTGGCAGTTCAGCCTGGTTCCGTTCAGCGACAGCAACATAGACAACGCTACACATATAAATCAATTACGAAGAAGCGGTACAGTCACCGTCCATCTGGATGCTGAGCAGGCGGGCGTAGGTACGGCTACCTGCGGCCCGGGCGTGTTGCCGGAATATCTGGTGCCGGTAGAGAAGACGACGTTCGAGTTTGTTATTCGGCCGGTGGAATAATACTATATTCCGACAGATACCGGAAGAGCCGGGAGTAAATGTTACTTCCGGCTCTTCTTTATATAAGTTCTTCATCCCATGACACTGACTTCTTCATCTCACAGCGTCGACCTTTTCATCTCACGAAGCAAACTTCTTCATCTCACATAGCTGACTTCTTCAAGTCTCGAAAAATACTTCTTCATGTTTCAGAGCAAACTTCTTCAAGTTTCGGAGTTTGTTTCTTCATGTTTCGGAATTGACTTCTTCATCTTACTAAAGGGGATAAAAAATCCCCTCCGGAAAACCCGGAGAGGAGTCTTTTTTCATTCAGAAAATAAGTATTATTCAATAACCGGACGATCGTCTTCTCCTGAACCGCCGCCTGTATTCGTTTTACCTTCAATCAGTTTGTCGATCCATATAAAGTCCACTTTTTGCATAGCAGCCTTCAATTCTTCACCGGGCTGGAAATTAATATTTACACAATTAATATCCGTAGCCTTCAGATCTTCTTTCTTATCCTTGCCCCTACTGTTAAGGGATGGAGAAAACGTACCCCAATCACCCAGTTTCACACTATGCCCGTCTGCCATCAAACGTTGGATTACCTTCCGAAGTTGGCGGATAGACATCAACGCTTCCGACGGATTCAGAGTCGTCTCGTCGGAAATGAGTTCAGCCACTTTCGTTTCCGGAACCAATCCGGTGGAGTTCTGAACGGCATACCATTTCTTCGGCGCATCCTTATCCCGCGGATTAGCACGCTGGATTGCTCTAATTAATATTGCCATGATAAATAAATTTAAAGTTATAACTTAAAATACATTGTATTTCGAAATGAGAAGGCATTCTATCACAACATTTGAATTAACATCATAAGAATGTAGGTCATCAACAGAGATCAAATCAATTTCCTCCGCTTCCTAATTGATAAATGATAGTGATCGTCGTATTCGATGTAATCGGAGGAAGTGTATAAGTACCGCCTGAAGTTCCTAGCACATAAGTTACACGACCATTATCGACAAGAATTTGAACAACAGTCTGGCCTGAATATGAATAGGTAGAAAACGATACAACCCCATTAGCGCCAACGTCTGCAATTCCATCATGATCAAAATAATGTGAACCGGTATCATCTTTATACGTGGCTGTATAGAAAGGCCCTGCTACTGAAACATCTAATCCAGTTGTAGATCTCTCAAAAAAACTGACTTTATAAGTCGTACTTGCCACACTGGGATTATTACTGGCAACTGTTTCTTCCATATTTTGTGGAGTTGCAAAGCAAATACCACATACAAAGAAAAAAAGCAACAACATAATAACTTTTGTCTTTTTCATAACGTTTAAAATTTAAATTGTTACTAGATATATTTAGTTCAATACGCAACATAAAATCAAAAGATACGAACGAAAAGCCCCCTCTTTCACAGAGGGGAACCTTCCCACACATCAATTAGTTTTATGTTAATAGCCTATGGCTCCCGATGAGGTTAACGGCCATCCCGGATTCTGGTAAATCACAGAAGATCCCAGATCGTTAGGGTCGCTAGATGTATATTTGAAATGATGCAGTGCAATCGGATCAAGATAGTGCGCTTCACACCATTTATATCCGTCCCACATAAGATTGTTACCTTGGCTGATGACCCTGTAAGGACGTAAATATTCGCCGCTGTTTGCAAGGTTGGAAACATTTGCATTCTGTTGTCCTTCAGGAATAAGCAGACTTTCACCTGTGGGTTTCTGATCCTTATCCAATTTGGGATATGCGTCTTTCAAATCTGATCCCCAAAGGTTTACGCCTTCCACTTGATAACCATTAACTTGATCCAGGGCTCTCCAGCGTCTCAGGTCCATCATACGCAGACCTTCTTCTATCATTTCGCAACGACGTTCGCGGCGGATGCAATATAGCAACGGAGATACTTGTCTTCCTGCAGAGTATACACCCCAATCAGACTCTTTATCCAGTTTTGTTGCATTCAATGTAATATGGTAATCCGGTAAATTAGCCCTGTCACGAATAGCATTCCAATAAGCTTCGGATTCAGCAGATATACTGTTTCCTCCCTTTTCCATGCAATCAGCCTCAATATAGTTCAAATATGCTTCGGCAGCCCGGAAAATAGGTGAGCCTTCTACAGATCTTTGATCGCCGCTAGTATAATAAGTATCAGCTGCCAGACCTTTACGCAGGCCATAACCTGTAACAGATCTTACTTCCGGGTTGTCAATGATGGTAGGAGCATAAGGCCATGAAACTCCATTATATTCTCCAGCTTCATTTGTTTGTTTATCCAGATGTTCGTAAGGACGCATCATAAATAGGTTAAGGCGCGACTCCCTGTCGGTTTCTACATCTTTAACGGATTTATCTCCTTTATACAAGGGGGAAGCGTAAATTGGCAAGCCGTCCCTGCACAAGAATGTTTCTACATATTGACGGGTGAATCCGGTGTTACCTCCGCTTAATATATAAGAAGTGGCACCATGTTTTACACCCAATGTAAAGCTATACCGTTTCCACAAAAGTATTTCGGGAGCCGAATTCATATCTTCCAAAGCGAACTGTGCGAAATAAGGATTACTCATGCCACGGTTAGTCGTATCTGACAGATTAATACCCGTTTTATCTGTATTTTGTGCCAACAGTCCCTGGTCTGCAAGCTCTTTGGATGCCGCTTTACATTCCTTCAGGAAGAAAGCTATCTCATTGTCCAGGTTTGCGCCTGTGTATTCGCCACCGGGCCATCCGGGACCACCGGGGACTAAAGCCGTACCTTTATGGTAAGTTAGCCAGCTTGCTTCAAACAAAGCGACTCTTGATTTGACCAATAAGGCCACATTGCGGGTAATCCTGTTTTTCCCTCCCGACGGAGCCGTATTACTCAAAAGCATCAGGGCTGAATCCAGGTCATTGATGATGAAGTGTGCTACTTCATTACGAGGACTGCGTTTGCTGGCTTCTATTAATTGCCCTTCTTCATCTATTAATGTACTTTTGATAATAGGAAAATCCCCTAATTTTTGTAATTTGGAGAAATAATTCCATGCTCGCTGCAAGTAGACTTCGCCAATGTAATGCCTGATATTATTGTCGTCGCCTTGTATGCTCTTGGAATCATAACGTGGCATTACGGTCTCAATGAAATAATTGGCATTTCTTATTTTCTTGAAATTCCATGGATCATCATCTTCTTTGATAGATTCAGGAACTTTCCATTGCCCGGGCAACCATTTATTGTCGTAACCTGATGTTGCCTGGTTATCAGTGTTATTATCATTGCCCCAGCTCCCGATATTATATTTTTCTTCATGTGCAGGAAAGTCGTATCCCTTGATGGCATAAGATGCCAAGTCGGCTTCAGACCATAAGTAATTATTGGGAGTAACTTTATCCAAGGGTTCAAGGTCTAAGAAATCATTGCATGAACTCAGGCCGATCAATCCTCCTGCTAATATAAATAAGTATTTATTTAATGTTTTCATTTGCTATTCAATTAAAAATTAACACTAAGTCCTGTTGAAAATGTCTGTGACAGTGGATGTGTCTTGGCTGTAGAAGTCCCGTCATTCCAGTTTGCCCCATATCCTGTACCCAAAGTTTCGGGGTCGAAAGCATCGGGTAATGAAGTTATAGTAAACAGGTTCTCGGCAGAGAAGAATATTCTCAGATTAGAAATTCTGGCCTTCTGCGTATAACGTGCCGGGATGGTATATCCTATTTGCAGGTTCTTCAGACGACAGTAGGCGGCACTCTGTAGATAGCGAGTCTGTTTCTCTTGGTTTTGCCCATTGAACAATGGCCTTGGCAAATAGGCATCATGATTTTCACCCCAGAAGTCATCTGCGTCACGGTAAAAGTCCATCTGGCTTTTGAAAAAGCCGGATTGCCATCTGTTTCCGGTAGCGCCGAACATCATGTTTCCATCTACATAATAGTCTCTTTTCAATACACCTTGCAGGAATACGCGTATATCAAAGCCTTTCCATGAGGCATCCAGATCAAGGCCAAACTTGTAGCGCGGTGTGTTGTTACCAATAATCTTCAAGTCACCCGGATTGTCTACCGTAGTTCCTTTGTGGATTGTTCCGTCTCCGTCCAAGTCTTTGTACATAATATCACCGGCAGCCCAATTCTTGCCTATTTCACTTTGTCCGCCATTGGGCAGGGATGCCAGGTGATCCTGCATTTCCTGATCGCTCTTGGCAATTCCAATCGTTTCGAATCCCCAGATTTCGCCCATATATTCTCCGGCTCTCCATGTAGAAAGTAATCCTTTTTCATTCGGATATTTTAAGACTTTCTGCCGGTCGTCCGAAAGAAGCACATGTACTCCATATTGTACTGCGTCAATACGGTCTCTCCATGAAAGATCGAGTTCGAAACCGGTAGACTGCAAGTCGGCATTATTTGTTTTAGGAACGTCGGCACCTAGCACAGCGGGTAAAGTGGGGGCCGGCCCTACCATATTTATAGTCTTTCGGTTGAACCAGTCGAAGCTCATGTTCAAACGATTATTGAACATCCCCAGGTCGAAGCCGACATTCCAGGAACGCATGGTTTCCCAACCCAAAAGCGCTGAAATCAGTTCGGGGGAAGCGGCTGTGTTTTCAAATTTGCTATTGCTTAACAGCCAGTGGCTTTTGCTATCATTGGCAACAAATGGCATTGTCTGAATATAGGGATAAAGCGCTTTAGTATTTTGATTACCAAGTTCACCCCATGAACCACGTATCTTTAAAGTGTTGATCGTGTTTTCCAGCGGTTCCATGAATTCCTCACGTGCTACGTTCCAACCGGCGGATACTGAAGGGAACCAGTTCCAACGCTTGTCGGCGGCAAAACGGGAAGTACCGTCATAACGCATATTAAACTCTATCAGGTAGCGTTCTTTATAATCATAGTTCAATCGTCCGAAGAAACCGGCTGTCGCCCAATGATTCTTGTCACCTGCATCCTTATCAATTTCAATTTTATCAGGTCCTGTGGCTGTATTCAAATCAGGAACTTTCTCTGTGATAAGGTCTGTACGACTGGCACCCAGTTTACGCCATTTATTCAGTTCAGCCTGGAAACCCACCATGACCTTAAAATTATGGCCGCCTTCCAGTGATTTCATAAAATCAGTATAAACATTCGGATTAAAGAAATTTGTTCTTTCGGCATATTCTGCGACAGAATTGGTGTCACTGAAATATTCTGTTCCATCTACATAATGTTGTGGAAGATGTAATACATCCTTGTGTTGAAATCCATCAACAGTCTTATAATTCAACTCTCCAAATACCTTCCATCCTTTAACGGGTTCCAGTACAACCTGGAATTGCTGGTATAACCAATCAGTCTGACTGGCATCTTCGCCCTGATAAAGTAACTGGGACAGCAACCCAACCTGGGCATTACCGTTCGGGTCATACATAGGTTCGGAGGGAAAGCGTTTGGCCATGTCGTGATAATACTGGTTGTTATCCAAGGTAGACGGCTTGGTGTAATCCTTACGCATATATTTGGTGCTGTAGTTCACGTGTAACCAGGGGAACAATTCAGCATTTATTTTGGCTGTCACTGTGTATCTTTTCAGTTTATCGGGATTAAAACTGATCAGACCCGTTTGGTCCATAAAGTTACCGGAGAGGTAATATTGGAACTTTTCAGTACCCCCATTAATACTTAATGAATGTTCCTGTGAAAAAGCAGTGCCTCCGAAGAAAATATCATACCAGTCATTATTAGAGTTTCCCAGCCAGTTCCATGTCTTCCCATCCTCATTGGCAAACGTTGTCTGCGTGCTGGGTATTTCTCCATTTTGATAAGCTAGCATGAGTTCCAGGTTCTTAGCCGGGAAAAGGGGACCCTCTTGAGTATTATCGGCTGCCAAATTCATATATCGCGCATAGGTATATGAATCCGGTAATTGCGGCATGTTAATGGCATGGCTCCAACGGAAATTATCGTTATAACTGATGTTGACTTTACCTGCCTTACCTTTCTTGGTAGTGATCAAAACGACACCGAATGGCGCACGTGAACCGTAGATGGAGGAGGCGGCAGCATCTTTCAAAACGGAAATACTTTCAATGTCATTCGGATTCAAGACGTTCATATCACCTTCCATGCCGTCAATCAACACTAATGGCGAGGCATTGGAACCATTACCTATGGTACCGGCACCGCGGATATTAATTTTCATATCCTGGCCAATTTCTCCTCCGTTGCCATCAGAGCCATAGCTGAAGTTCATACCCGGCACTAAGCCTTGTAAGGCTTGGGATACGTTTGTAACCGGACGGGAAGTAAGCTCTTTGGCATCGACGACAGATACAGATCCTGTCAAATTCACTTTCTTTTGTGAACCGAAACCAACGACCACCACTTCGTCCAACGCTTGCGAGTCGTCTTCCAAAACGATATCCAATGTTTGCTGGTTAGTAATCTTTACGTTTACATCTTTATAACCGATAAAGGATATTTTCAGGGTAGCCCCTGCCGGTACTTTTAAGGAGAAGTTGCCATCCACATCAGTTACTGTCCCGATACTGGTTCCAGCAACCGATACGTTGGCTCCAATCACCGTTTCACCTGTAGCATCCTTTACAACACCTTTGATGATACGTTCATTTTGTTGGCTGACCGGCATGCCAGCACTTTCTTTAATAGTAGGATTCAAGGCAATCGAACCTTTTCCTGTGTCCGCTTTCGATGGAGCGGCAGAGAATAAAAAAAGAAGGGCGAAGGCCACATTCCAGTTTTTCATTCCCCGGAAATTCTCTCTCTTCATGTTTAATGTCATTTTTTCTTTAAGTTTTTTTCTTCTAGGTAACTTTTCTCTCTTTTAATTTAAAGGGTGGTTTTCCCTTTTGTTCAACACTTGTTTTCGTTTTTAAATCATAGGCAATTTTTTGTTTATTTCACACAGCAAAAGAAGCAATACAGGAGGCATTAGATGTTTGGAATCGTCTAAAGTATTTTCGTTATTTATTAAATCGGCTGTATAATAAGCCATAGATAAAGGCCCAGGATATATTTGGAGCGGTTGCGGTTAAACCAGGACTACGTTAACAAAAAAAAAAGCGCAACCATGTATTTACTACATGACTGCGCTTATGTATAACTTTTTCTGTCCGCTACGGACAATATATACTATCTTATCTCAGACGATCCAGCGAACGTACCAGTGCTTCATCAGCTCCGATATTGCGGATAGCCAGATAATCGAGGATCAGGCTGATCAGCGGGAAAGAGAGGGCGATCTTCACACTCAGTGCGGCATCGTTCAACCGGTCTTTCAATACCCATACGAAGAAAGCGAACAGGCCGTAGAAGCCC
This sequence comes from uncultured Parabacteroides sp., assembly GCF_905196875.1. Classification (GTDB taxonomy): domain Bacteria; phylum Bacteroidota; class Bacteroidia; order Bacteroidales; family Tannerellaceae; genus Parabacteroides. Next base: position 9,123 of record NZ_CAJJWO010000059.1, read on the forward strand.
AGCATCAGTATCCCGTTAAAGATACAAAGGCGGATCTGCAACATGCGTTTCTTGAACAGGAAGATGGTAACCAATGCCAGGATAGAGATCACAGCCGTCAGGGCGAATAATCCCCAGGTCGGATAGACCAGCTCGGGAGTTGCTGCGATGGTGCTGATGCCTGTCGCATCGAAAGAGTAGAACTGGTCGCCAGCCTGAAACATAGCCAACGGTAAAAATAACGTAGCGACCATCAAGGCCACGATGATAAGTAAGTAAACTGTCTGTATTCTTTGTAACATGGTTATTAGTTCGTTTTAAATGGAAAGGCCGACTCTATCAGGGTCAGCCTTTTCATGTCTTAAACAATATTTCTTCTTAGAAATTATTCTTTTCCTTAGCAGGGTTCTTATAATAAACCTTACCTTCTTCATACTCCTGAGCAGCGATCAGTGTCGGCTTCGGAAGTTTTTCGTAATAACGGGAGATCTCGATCTGCTCTCTGTTTTCGAAAACTTCTTCCAGGTTATCGTTATAAGAAGCGAACTCCTGAAGTTTCTTTTCCAGGTCCTGCTTCATTTCAACACCAATCTGGTTAGCCCGTTTACCAATGATCATTACTGTTTCATACACATTTCCCGTGTCGGACGATAACTTCATCATGTCACGGGTAACCGTATTCGAAGGGGCGTTAGACTTTCTGTAATCCATTTTACTTTATTGATTAAATAATATCGTTAATACACATCTGTTATTCTCTTGCTGGCATAATCGTAGAACTTCTGTGCCTGTTTTACGTATTTGCCTTCCGGATATTCGTTGATGTAAGTGTAGTATTCATCCACTACCTCACGATAACGACCCTGCAACTTTTCTTCCACACTGGCAATAGCCTGTTCGTACTTCGCACGCAATACGTAGAACATGAACTCTTCCCTGTATTTAGAGTAAGGATAGTTCTTCAATGCATTCTCGGCGGTAATCACGGCAGACAAATAGTTATTGTCACGCATGTAAGTACCCAGGTTAAAATACAGTCTGACTGCCAATAATTCCTTGTAAGCCAGCTTTTCCTGCAATTCAAACATGATCTTCTGTGCTTCGGTCGCCCGTTCGCTCTGCGGATAATATTCCAGATAGAGCTGTAGCTGGTTAATAGCTTCATACGTCTGTGTCTGGTCTAACCGCGGATCAGGAGAGTCCAGATACAAACCATATCCCGAATAATAGCGTGACAACTCCGTGTACTCGCCTTTCGGATAGGTAGTGTAATACGTATTAAAGTATTGCGAAGCCGTCTGATAATCTTTCTGTCCGTAATAGCTCTGTGCCAGCAGGTAGAGGGATTCTTCGGCATAAGCAGTTCCTTTAAAGATTGTAACCAGTTCATCCAGCAGGGTAGCAGACTTGTTGTATTGCTTTGCATTGAAATACTTCTTTGCATACGAATACTTCAGTTCATAGTCCGTACTTTTCAATATCTTGTTATATTCCCCGCAAGAGGATAACAAGACCGTAATCATCATCAATAAAAATACAACCTTTTTCATTCACATACTTTTAGCGCGCAAAGTTACATTTTTTATTGCAAAATAACGAAGCGCATAACGTTAATATTTACAACTTATATAAATCGCTGGCAGCAATAAGCTCCAGTTTGTTGGCTTTCAGAACCTCTGCACACTTCTCCACATTGTCGGGACGAATAATCACATTAGCTGCCTCTCCCTGTGAGAATGCATACATATATTCAACAAAAATACCAGCCGAGGTAATGATTTCCATCGCCTTTGCCAATGCACCCGGTTGATTGGGGCAGTGCAGGCACACCACATCCGCCACACTCACCGCATATAATTTTTCGCGAAGTACCTGAATTGCTTTTTCCGTATCTGAAACGATCAGACGCAGGATACCGAAATCGGAATTCTCTGCCACCGTAAAGGCCGACATGTTCACTCCCGCTTCACCCAAAATCTTTGCCACTTCCGTAAAACGGCCTTTCTTGTTCTCAAGAAAGATAGATAACTGTTTAATTAACATAGCACTTTATTTTTTTAGGTTTAAACTAACTTACGATTGTCGATCACGTGCTTAGCCTTGCCCTGACTGCGTTCGAGGCTACGCGGTTCCACAATCTTTATATCAGGCTGAATACCGATCACACTCTGCATGCGGGCGGCGATCTTCTTCTTCAGCGCGATCATCTTGTTCATTTCGTCCGAATAGTAATCCGGGCGTACTTCCACCTGAATCTGGAAGGTATCGGTGTTGTTCACACGGTCTACCACGATCAGGTAATGCGGTTCGAATTCCGGCATTTCCAGCAATACGGATTCTACCTGCGACGGGAATACGTTGACACCACGGATAATCATCATATCGTCACTACGTCCGAGGATACGTCCCATACGGACAGCTGTACGGCCGCATTCGCACTTTTCATAGATCAAGTGCGTCAGGTCGCGCGTACGGTAACGGATCATCGGCATACCTTCTTTCGTCAGTGTGGTAAATACCAACTCGCCCTGTTCACCCGGCTCAACCGGTTGCAAGGTTACCGGATCGACAATTTCGGGGAAGAAATGGTCTTCCCAAAGGTGTGTACCGTTCTGACACTGACATTCGCCGCCGACACCTGGGCCACAGATCTCTGTCAGGCCATAGATATCGTATGCTTTAATGTTCAGCTTTTGTTCCAGCTCCTTACGCATGTTTTCTGTCCAGGGCTCGGCACCGAAAGCTCCTACCCTCAACTGGAACTCTTCCAGAGGAATACCCGAACTGTGGATCGTTTCGGCCAGATACAAGGCGTAAGAAGGTGTACAAGCCAAACCTTTTGCCCCGAAGTCGTGCATCAGCTGGATCTGCTTCTGCGTGTTACCACTACTCATCGGAATAACGGTTCCACCGATATTTTCAACTCCCCCATGTGCGCCCAAGCCACCGGTAAATAAGCCGTAACCATAGGAAACCTGCACAGAGTCGTCCTTTGTAATGCCATAGGCCGTCAAGCAGCGTGCCACCACTTCCGACCAGATAGACAAGTCTTTACGGGTATATCCTACCACGATCGGTTTTCCTGTCGTACCCGAAGAAGCATGTAAACGAACGATCTCGGACATCGGCACCGCCATCAGTCCGAAAGGGTAATTATCTCTTAAATCCTGTTTTACCGTAAACGGCAACTTGGATATATCTTCAATAGATTGAATATCATCCGGGGTAATACCCATTTCCTGCATTTTCTTACGATAAAAGGGGGTATTATGGTAAACGTGTTCGACAACCCGTTTCAACCGGATACTCTGTAATTTCCGCATTTCTTCGCGGTCCATACATTCAATAGTCTCATTCCAAATCATGGTATCAGTTTGTTATCTTTTAATTGTTAGTAGTCTAAATCTGTCGCAAAGTAAGAACTTTTTTACTAACTGGCAATAAATAATAAGGGTAAATCAAAACATTGTATCTTTGCGGTGCGATAAGAAAAGAAACAGCCTAATGAAACGGAATATACTTGCACTATACATTATTAAGTTATCCAAATGGTTTACCCTGGTCATGCCGATCATCGTGCTCTTCTATGAAGACCATGGGCTGGGGCTACAGGATGTCTTTATCCTGAAAAGTGTTTATTCCATAGCCGCCGTAGCGCTCGAGATACCTTCGGGTTATCTGGCAGACGTTTGGGGACGCCGCAAATGTCTGATACTGGGATGTATTCTTTTCTTCTTCGGTTATTTGTGCTATTCCTTCACCTCCACTTTCGCGGCATTTGTCGTGGCAGAAATCCTGCTGGGGACAGGACAGACGCTGGTGAACGGGGCAGACTCCGCACTGCTGTACGATACAACTGTGCAGTATAAGAAAGAAAACCTTTATCTGCGGTATGAAGGACGTATCACGATGATCGGGAATTTTGCGGAAGCCATTGCCGGTATCTTCGGTGGGTTGTTGGCAGCTTATTCGCTGCGTTATCCGTTCTATGCACAGGCCATCATCGCTTTCAGTGGTATCCCTGCGGCCTTTGCCTTGCAAGAGTTGAAGATAAAAAGCAAGATACAAAGCCCTTTGAACGAGATCGTGCGGATCATCAAATATTCGCTTATCACCAACCGCCAGTTATGTTATAATATCATGTTTTCGGGGATTATCGGAGCTGCCACCCTGACAATGGCCTGGTTCGTGCAGCCTTACCTGATGTATATGAAAACGCCGACTTCGTGGTTCGGTGTGATCTGGACGGTGCTGAACCTGACGGTAGGCATTGCCGCCCTTTACTCAGACCGGGTAGACAGCTATTTTGGGCCTAAGAAGATGGGGATACTGATCCTTACTTTCGTGGTAGGCGGTTATATCACCCTGGCTTTCAACCTAACCTATTTCGGGTTGGCGATCCTGATGGTATTCTACGTGATCAGAGGATTCGCCACACCTATATTAAAAGGATACATCAACCAGATGACATTTTCGGAGATGCGTGCCACCGTCCTCTCCATCCGTAACTTTATCATCCGGTTGATGTTTGCAGCCATCGCACCGTTCATCGGTTGGCTGAACGATATGTATTCGTTGCAGATTGCATTGCTGGCATCGGCTGCGATTATTACGGTACCGGGAGCGTTGTTCCTCTGGCTTCAGCTGACAGCGAAGACTAGTCAGGAATAGGTTCATTGTTTCCCTCGCCTGAAACAGTTGTTTCATTAGGGTGAAACAGTTGTTCCATCGGCATGAAACAGTTGTTTCTCCCTAGTGAAACTATTCCTACATGCCTAGCCGAACGGATTCGTATCCCCACCCTTCACAAAGTCTGCCGGATAATGGATGGATGAAATGACCGTGTTATCTTTCAAACGTATCCATGACTTGAAAGAACGTTTGCCTTCCGTCAGTTCGAATACACGGGCTCCGTTTCCACCGGGCACATCATGGTAGACGGTCTTGCCTCCGGTAAAACGTCCGTAGCCCAGCAGAAGACCTTTCCATTTGGCGACATAGTCGTTCACATGATCGTGGCCGACGAACGTACCCATAACATCGCCTGCTTCCAGCATTGCCGTGAACAGTCCGGAGTTGACGAAGGGTGCACAGGCTTTCTCTTTACGGACACCGATCAGCAACGTATTTTCGTCGGAAGCGGCCTGATTGTATTCGGGCACCGGGATATGGAAGAAAGCCAGTGCAGGAAGCGGTTTTCCTCCGTTCTTTGCGGTCAGGGCGGCACTGCTCTTCCTGTACCAGTCGATTTGATCGGGTTTGATCCAGTCGTAACCTTTAGTCTCTTCCTTTACAGAATAGGCCAGACTGTCGAAGCCATAGAGAAGAAAGGCTTCTTTTGAACCGTCCGAGCTGTTGACAGGAAGGATAAAGTTTGTTACTCCGGTTATACCTTCCACCGTTCCGGTCAGGTTTCCCGGCATTTCACTGATAAACGTATAGATTTCGCGGCGGGTCATATCGTGCTCGTCGTCATGGTTACCCAGCGTAGCGGCAAAGGGGATATTGCGGGAGATGACAGGTTCGAAAGCTTTCCGGAAACCCTCTGCTGCGGGTTTGGCAAATACGATATCGCCGGTATAGATCACGAAGTCAGGCTTTTCGGCATCCAGCACTTCGTTCATGCGTTCAGCTGCTTCTTCCGAAGCCGGATTGCCCGGCACCCAGTGGATATCGGTAAACTGTACGATCTTGAACGTACCATCCGCACGGAACTTCAGTTTGCCGGCATGTGCCTTATACAACGGGCTATCCAGATAAGAAGCGCCTGTTGCCCCCGTTACGCTTGCCGTTTCCTTTCCGGCTGCTTTCGTACCGGATATTCCCAGAAAAGACACCGGGAGCAAAAGCCCCGATGTCCGTAAAAATTCTTTTCTATTCATTTCACTATAACTTATTTAATCCACCACGGTTTGTCGGATGTCCGGTCGTTGCCCCCGAACTGCGATTGCAGGGCAGCCTCTACGTTGGCAGCATTGTTATTATATTCGTTCTGCGGATACATCCAGCGGTAAGGCAGGTTTACGCCCGCAGCCCTGCGGAATTCGGGATAGCCCGTACGCAACTGGTCGTAATACGGCATCCACATACTGCCTTGCAGGAAGGTCGGTATGTATTTCTGCAGGATGATACGTTCTATCTTCTGATCCTTTGTCAGCGAAGGGCTGTAAGCCACCTTCTCGCCTTGCAGGTAAGCCGCGGCCGCCTCTTCATCCAGGTAAGCGGCCACAGTGGGTGCATACTTTTCATAAAAACGGAAAGATGCCTTGACGGCAGACTCGTAAAGAGCCCGGTCGTCACCCGTAATCCAACCACGCACGACAGCTTCCGCCAGGATCAGTTGCTGCTCCGTATAGCCGAGCAGGATCATCGGTTCGTTCGTCGCATGCTGGTAATAGCGGGTAGCCGGCTTGGAACAGCCGCCCAGCGTCACCTTGTCGTTCACAAGGCTGTAGGCAATAGCAGGATCTCCCCCGTCGTAGGAAGAGAAATCGTCGATGGCCAGGCCGGCCTTTTCAGCTGCCGGGGTCTGGGTACAGAAAGCAAACAGGCGCGGGTCTTTGCGGGTGGCCAGGGCAGCCACATAGGTGGAGTCCATATAACGTCCCGAACCGAAGTCGCTGTCGTTGAAGTAAGGGTAACGGTCGTCCTGCTGATCGAGGAAGACCAGTTGGCCGTTGTCGGCATCGCTTGTCATCAGCGGTTCGTTCTGCGAGATACGGGCGAAGGTGGATTTCACGTCCAGGCTGCCTACGGTTTGTTTGTTCGACAACGACATCAGGACACGCAGACGGTAGGCATTGATCAGGCGGCGCCACTTCATCAGGTCACCGTTGTAGATGATGTCTCCGCTTATGATACTGTTATTGTCGGTCAGCAAGGAGTTTGCTTCTTCCAGTTTGGTCAGCACCGTGGCGAGCACCGTTTCCTGAGAGTCGTACTTAGGTTGGTACAAGCCGTTTGTTTCCGCCTGCATGGCCTCGCTGCAAGGCACGTCGCCGAACTGCATCGTGAGCATGTAGTAATAATGGGCTTCCAGGAAGAGAGCCAGTGCTTCGTAGGCCGTCTGGTCGCCTTTAGCCGCTTCTTCCTTCATCTTCGCTACGTTGCGCAGGTTGTTGTAATAATCGAAACCACCGCGTGTCCATTTGTACACCTGGTAGGTACTCTCGCCGGAAGTCAGGATCAACATTTTCGTGGCATGGCAGACCGAAGCACTCGACTCCTCAAATGTGGTGAACGACAAGCCGGTAAGCAGTAACGCCGGATCGGTGGTGGTCGGGTTGTTCGGGTCGATATTCATTTCTTCCAGGTCGATGCAGGAGTTGCAGGTAAACGCCAATGCGGCACCGGCAACGATATATTTTAGATACTTCTTCATTGTTTTATCTGTGATTATAATTTGATTGATGCGCTGATACCGATATAACGTGCCGACGGGTCTTGCAGGTCGCTGTCGCTTGCACCGAAGTCGGGATCGAGGTACGGGGTCTTTTTCCATACACCCAGGTTATTACCGAAGAGGGTCACTTCGAGTCCTTTGATCTTATTCATTTCGAAAAGATTCTTCAGGTCGTAGGAAACAGCCACGCGGCGCAGTTTAAGGTAAGAACGGTTGAATGTATTGGCAAACAATTCGCTTTCGGCGGTGCGTACCACGGCACGGTAAGGATAGTTCTGCGCCCAGGTCTGGATGTTGACAGCCGTCTCGTTCTTCTTGTACTGGCGGGTATCGGAGAGGATATTTCCGTTGACATCGTACGAAACTTCGCCGCTCACGATATTCACCCCTTCCGGCACATAGATCGCCTTGCCGCCGTTGTCGTATTCTTCCTGGCGGTACATCGTCGACTTAGGATGCTTGCCGCCCCACCACATCTTCTGGGTCGTCGTAGAGATCAGCGTACCGCCGATCGCTCCGTCTATATCGATATTAACCGTAAAGTTCTTTATCCTGAATGTATTCTGAAGACCGTAGCGCACGTCGGGCGACTGGTTGCCTATGTGGGTCTTGAAAGCACTCTGGGTAGGCATGCCGTTACTGTCGAGGATGAGCTGCCCGTCGGGAGTCTTTTCCCATTCGGTAGCGTACATGGCATCTGCACGGTCGCCCACCCTGAGGTCGCCGAACTTCTCCTGCCCGCCGTAGATCTTCGTCAGCTTGCGGATGTTGCTGCTCCAGTTGGTGGAAAGGTTCCAGGTGAAGTTCTTGTTCTGCACCGGAGTGGCACTAACGATCAACTCGAAACCGTTTGTCGTATATTCATTCCCGTTGACAAAACGGTAAGGGAAACCGGAAGCTTCGGATATAGGCAACTTGATGATACTGTTCTCGTCCAGCATACGGTAATAGGTCAGATCCAATCCCAGCCGGTTATGCAGGAAAGAGGTAGACATACCCACTTCGAAAGAAGAGGTCTTCTGCGGCAGGATATCCGGATTAACCAGGGCGGTAACCGTACCGGAACCCGAAGGATCGGTCACAGCATTGGGATAGGTCACCGAAGGCGTACTTCCGTAGAGGATACCTTTCGCATAAGTGGCCTGCAAAGCATACGGGTCGAGGTCGCTCGACACCTGCGCCCATGCCCCGTTCACCTTCAGATAATCCATCCAGGAGGGCAGTTTCACATATTCGTTCACCAGCGTACTGATGGAGACGGAAGGATAGAAATAAGAATTGTTTGCCGCAGACAAGGTAGACGACCAGTCATTACGTCCGGTAAACGTCAGGAAGACCGATTCGAACAGGTCGATATTGACAGAGCCGTAGACACTCTCGATTGCCTTCTCGTTCATGGAGTTTGTTGCGCTCACCGGGTTCAGACTGTTACCCAGGTTGTACACTTTCGGAACGATCAGACCGTCTGTTGCCTGCGCTTCCTTACGTATCTGGCGGTAATAGAGGGAAGTTCCCAGGTTGGCCGTGAAAGCGAAGTCTTTGCTCACCGCCTGCGTATAGGTTGCGAGGGCGTCGGCATTGATATCGAGCTGGTCGGTGTTCCAGGTCTTGTAGTCACCGTTGCGGGAGTCGCCGTAGTTCATGTACGACTTCGGGCTTTTCATATCTTCAAACGTGTTCTCCAGACGTCCGGCGGCACGCCCCTGCACGGTCAGGCCGGGCAATACGTCCCAGTTCAGTTTCACCTGCCCGTTCGTCGTGTTGCGGTCATGCTTCTGGGTCAACTCGTTGGTTGCAAAATAGGGGTTGTTGTACCAGGCGTAGTTGTAGTTTGCCTGGCGCGTACCTTCCGAGTCGGGACGGTACATATGTTCGGACAATTCCTTGCCGTTCACATCGTTACCCATCCAGAGCAGGATGGTGTACATATGGTTCTTCGGGCCGTAACCGTAGCGGGGATAGTTGGGTGAATAGACCTTGTTGTACGACAGGTTGGCCGACAACGTCACCGTGTTGCTCAGGTTAAACATACTATTGAAGTTCAAGCCGCCTGTATAGATAGAGGTATTCGGAACCTGCCCGCGTTGCTTGGAGAAGTCACCGTTGAAATTGTAGTTCGCTTTTTTCGTCTTGTTCGCCACCGAGAAAGTAGCCTTGGTGATGACACCCGTACGGAGGAAGTCTTTCAGGTTATCGTGGGCTTCCCAGGTGGTCGGCACACGTTCGTAGCGGGTACGGTCGTCGTAAACCGATCCGGCCACATCGCCCCACCAGGGGATCGTCTCTCCCGTCTGCTTGTCGCGGATCGGACTGTTCCACTGGGCGATCTTCTGCCCTTCGAAGCGAGGCCCCCAGGTCATATCGCCATCGGAGATACCACCGTCGGCACCGTCCCAAAACTCATACTGTCCGTTCGAACCGGAACCGAACTCGTTCTGTGTCTCGGGAAATACCGTAAAACCGGCTGTCACCATGCTGGAGATACCCGCAGTGACCACCAGCCCTTCTTCCTTGGCCAGTTTCGTAGAGATCAGGATCGCCCCGTCTTTACCACGCGAACCGTACAAGGCGGCTGCCGCCGTTCCTTTCAACACGTTGATACTCTCGATATTCTCCGGAGATACATCGAACAGATCCGACTCGACAGGAATACCGTCCACCACCATCAGCGGAGTCTTACCGCGCAGGGAGAAGCTGGGTGCCTGGAACATGCCGGTAGGATTGTTGACCGTCAGGCCTGCCACCTGCCCGGAAAGGGCGTTACCCACGTTCACCGTACCGGGTTGCTCCAACGCTTCGGTGCTCACCTGCTGGGTGGTGTATCCCAGTTTCTTTTTCTGCTGCTTGATACCGATGGCGGTCACCACCACTTCATCGATCAGCTTCACGTCGTCCGACATTTCCACATTGATAACCTTCAGGTTACCTATCGGACGTTCCACCGTTTCATATCCTACGAAAGAAAAGACCAACGTACCGTTCTTCGGTGCTTCGATCTCGTAATTACCATCTATATCCGTTACGGTTCCGACAACTGAATTCTTAACCACCACTGCGGCTCCTGTCACGGGACCCAGTTTGTCCGTTACCGTCCCGGTCACTTTCACCGCTTGGGCAAAGGCCAGGGTCGAACAAATCAGAAAGCTACAAATCAATAAGTAAAATTTGCTTTTCATATATAAACATTAATTGATGTACACATACGAAGTCCCGGGGCAAGGTCTCGGACTTGCCCTAAAACATTCGTTTCCACTAAAATATAAAGGGATGGGGAGTAGAGAGGAGGAAATTAGTAGAGGCTTTTCAGCTTGACGTTATCAAAGATCGCCAGCAGACGCGACGAGTCTTTCTTGTTACCCTGTAGGGCTTCTTCAAACGTATTGGTATCGGAGTCGATAGCGGCCAGGGCGATCTTCAGCACATTGGCGAATTCGTCCGATGCCTCTTCCTTTGTCAGCTTCTTGCTCTTCACATCTTTGTTCAGCTGTTTCTCGATCGAGCGGACGGCATTATAGATACCCGGTTTACGGATCACCGTACGGCGTGACGGGTCGCCCGGTACTATTTCCTCTTTAATCACATACATATCCATGAACGCATTGTACAAGCATCCGACCTCTTTGCCGAACTTATGATTGTTTGCGTTAGCCAGTTCTTCAGCAGTAGGTTCCTGCACGGCAGAATAAAACTCCCATGTTTCGACAGGAGCTGCTTCCACATTTGCTTTGCTTGCCTTGTCGTTATCTCCATCGGCAACTGTCACGGCATGCAGCATAGAGAACGAAGTACCCAATAAAACAACTAATAACACTAAACTCTTTTTCATAACGATTTCTTTTATCTATTAAATTATGCTGCAAATGTAGAGGTGCCATATTACAAAACCGCAACAAAAAAATTAAGATGTATTTACCTTTTTGTTACAAGACCGGACAATCCGGTGAATAGCAATAGGTTTATTTCATACAGTAACCTATCATATGAACGGTTTATAAAGAATTTATCCTATATTTGGGGAATATTCATTCATAATCATCTTAGACCATGAACACAGAAAAGACCACTCCCGTATCAGCCATCGTTCTGGGAGCCAGCGGAAGAGGTAAATTGTACGGCGATTATTCACTGGAACATCCGGACGACCTGCAAATCACAGGTATTGCGGAGTTGGTGGAACTGCGCCGCAACATATACGGCGACAAATACCATGTACCCCAGGAAAACCGTGTCGCCACCTGGGAAGAGATGCTCAGCCGTCCCAAGTTTGCCGATGCCGTAATTATCGCCACCCCCGATCACCTTCATTATGCCCCTTGCATGAAAGCGCTCGACCTGGGATACGACATCCTGCTCGAAAAACCGATTGCACAGACCGACGAGGAATGTCGCCGTCTGGTTGCTTATGCCAAAGAAAAAGGAAAGATCGTAGGTCTTACCCATGTACTGCGTTACTCGCCTTACTTCGGGATGTTGAAAGAGATGATCAACAGCAAGGCAATCGGCGAGCTGGTCAGCATCCAGCATTTCGAGCCGGTGGAGCATGTGCACATGAGCCATTCGTACGTACGCGGAAGCTGGCGTGATTCGGAAGCGAGTACGCCGTTGGTTCTGGCCAAATCGAGCCACGACCTGGACATCCTTCACTGGATCATCGGCAAACCTTGTAAGAAAGTGGTAGCCTTCGGCGACCTGGCACATTTCAAGGCAGAGAATGCTCCCGAAGGTGCCCCGGCACGTTGTACCGACGGTTGTCCGGCAGAAGCGTCCTGCCCCTTCTCCGCCCTGAAGATTTACTACCGCGACCGCACCTGGCTCTACGTATTCGACCTGCCGGAAGACCCGGACAAGCAGGGCGACGTGATCCTGGAAAACCTGAAAACGGGCCCATACGGCAAATGCGTCTACCATTGCGAGAACAACCAGCCGGATCATTATATGATGTTGATGGAGTTTGAAGGCGGCGTAACGGTCAACTTCTCGATCGAGGCCTTCACCTCTTATGGTGGTCGCCGTACTCGCATCATGGGGACACGTGGCGACATCGTCGGCGATATGGAGACGTTCACCCATACCGATTTCGTCACCGGCATATCCAAAACATACAATGCCAACGCCGAAGACGCCCTCAACTACGAAGGCGTAGGCCACGGCGGTGGTGATGCCGGCATGATCCGCGACTGGATTGAGGCCATCCGCCGCCAGGACGCCAGCCTGATGAGTACACCGCTCGACGAGTCGCTGGAAAGCCATCTGATGGCGTTTGCAGCGGAAAGGAGCAGGAAGGAAGGGAAGGTGATAGAAATATAGATAAAAAATATGCCATAGAACACACGGGGTAATTTTATCACATACTTTATTTTTTATATCTTCAGCGTTGTTTCAACTTCATTTATTAACCTTAAAAATCAAACGTCATGAGAAAGAAAATCACCTTTATTTTGTTATTGTCTTTTGCATTTTTGCAAATAAACGCCCAAGGTAATGCACCGTCAAGTATATCAAGCTTTGGCTGTAGTGAAGATGGTTTAACCATCACATCAGGAGAAGGAAGTTATGCGGTTGATACAAATGGACCAAGGGTAATAAACATAAATGGTCCTCAAAGACCAGAAGTAGGAGAAGAAGTTTTTTATGAGGCAGTATTAGATTTTAGTGTACCAGGAGTAACATATAATTGGACTGTACCTTCTTCGGCAACAATAATTTATAATCTTGGCTCCAGGATTTTGGTAAAGTTTGCACAATATGGTGTTTTTTGGATAAGATGTAGTGCTGGAAATGCGGATGGTACCACAACTCTAGAATATGCTAAAAAAGTAGAGGTTATGCGTCCTATACCTCTTCAATATAGTATTTCATCAGAATCAAACTCAGGTATGGTTACTATTAACAAAACGGTTCAACAAGTCAGTGAATAGCCTGTTTTAATATCTGTTCATTAAAGAGATTGTCTGATAATTTTAATAAGTTTACCCCTGCTACAACCTGTAACAGGGGTAAATTTCATTTTTTTAGGTCTCATTGGATAACCTCTTTTAGTTTTGGCTCACTCCGACATCTTGGATATACAAACTTGCAATGCAGGTTAAAACCTGATGCAGTCTGTCTTGTACAAACCAGGACGAACATCCCTGTCCATCCTGGTCTTAAAAAGATGTGTCTTGTTTAGGTTCTCTCTGGTTTTGGCTTTAATATTTAATCTTAGCTTGTTGATATTAATAAATAAAAAAGTGTCATTTATCAATTAACTCCCGTGCGGGTATCCCACCACATCTGTTTGCCCCAGAAATCATCTTTGATTTCCGCTTTAAAGGGTTCCACGTTAGCACCGTTCAAACTCGATTCATTGATCGGATACGGATACCTGAAAGGCGGAGTATTATGCCCTATATAATGGGAGCCCGGTGCATGATAATTGGTAACAGGCACACCTGTGCGGCGGTACAACGACCACCCTTCCATACCTTGCTTGAACAATGCGATCCATTCCTGTTCGTAGATCTGCTCCAACGTATCGTTGAATTTAGCCTTACCTTCAAGATAAGCCGTAGCATCTTCAATCTCGTTTTCCAGCAACGATAACGTCACTCCTTTTTCATAGGCATCCTTGGCAGAAATACCGACCGACCATCCCAATTTGGCCGCTTCTGCCAGATGGAAATAAACTTCTGCCGAACGGTAATACGGGGTAAAACCTTTATATTCGTCACGGAAACGAGCTCCGATACGCGAGAAAAGGCTCAGGTCCGGTTCTACTGAAGCAGCACCGATCACACCTCCACGGAATTCACCGTCCGAAGCCGGATGGGCATAGGCCGGCAAACGCGGATCATCCAACGATTTCATCAGATTTACCAATACGTCGCTAACGGCATGGTCGTCACGTGTACGACTATCATTTGCCCAAGGCTCGATATAAGGCGTTTCACCCGGCCATACAAAGAATGCATTATCCTTATTATCCTCCATGACCGGATATTTTGCAGGATTTCCCATAATCTGCTCGACAGTCGATTTAGCCAATCCGGCATCGACTCCGGAAATACGCATGGCCAAACGCAAACGCATCGAATTGCAATACTTCTGCCATTTCTGTACATCCCCGCCAAACAATATATCACCATCCCCCAACGGATCGGAAGCACCCGAAGCAAACCCGTCCGCAGCCGTAGCCAGCATCTCCAGCAGAGCCGGATAAATATCTTCCTGCTTGTCATAACGCGGCAATAAAATACCTTCGTCCATACGTGCGGCTTCCGAATAAGGTATATCCCGCCACGTATCGGTAGCGATCGACACCAACATCGCTTCCCAAACTTTAGCAGCACTTTCCATATTGACCAAACCATCCTCTACCGCACGTCTGCGGATATCTTTCACGTTATTGAGGGTCAGGTACACATAGTACCATTTATTCTCCACCACCCCAGTTCGAAATTCGTACCGCGACTCGTCGATATACTGTATTTTGGTCAGATGCCCACCGTAAGTACTGGGTTCGTTCATATCGTTCCACGGATCGAACAAGGTTGTCGAAGCATAACGAATAACGTATGCCAGCTGATTCGTTATCGGAGCTTCATTGGTTCTGTCAGGGTCGGTATTCACTCTTTCAAATGAATCCGTACAACCAACTATTCCCATCAGGAAAGTTACCCCGGCTGTGATTATCGAAAGTTTCAATTTATATCTTTTCATACTCTTCTGATTTTTTAAAATGTAAGACCAACTTTAATACCCATACTGCGTGAAGGCATATAAGAGCCCGACTCAAGACCCACTCCGTTGTTATCGCTTCGTGTGCTCGATTCCGGATCGATATGCGCTTTGTTTGAAGAATGCAACCAGAGGATCGCCAGGTTGTTGCCGATTAGCGATACGTTTGCACCTTTGATATAGCGTGTCTTTTTCATCAGTTCTTTCGGGAAGGTATAAGTCAGATGCACTTCGCGCAACTTGAGATAAGATCCTTCGAACACATTTAACTGACGATTACTCAAGTAGTAAGAGTAAAAGAAAGACTTTGCATCCGTTGTCAGATCATTCGGTGTACCGTCTTCTTTCACGAAGGTACCCATATCGGCCAGTACATCCTTTCCGACAACGATTGGTTTTTCACGAACATCCCCTTCAGCCGTATAGTCGAGAAGCCCGGTATAGCTACCCCACATCTGACTCACGGAGAAAACATCGCCACCTTTACGGAAATCGAGCAAGAAGCCAAATGTCAGGTCTTTCCAACGCAGTTCGCTACGGAAACCTGCCAGCCAGTCGGGCGACACGCTACCAATCTTCATACTTTCCGTCTTCGGCAGACCGTTCGCACCAACAATATATTCACCCTTCTCATTCTTAATCATACCTGTTCCGTAGAGAGAGCCCCACGATTCACCCGGTTTGGCATACAGATAGGTACTCCATTCGGAACCGATCGTATATTGTGTAAGCGACTGTCCTGTTACCGGATCAGTATACAGTTCTTCAATCTTGCTCTTATCTTTCGACCAGTTCACCGTCAATGTCCAATCCCAATCCTTTTCGCGGATCACAGTCCCGGTCAGTTGCAATTCCCAACCTTTGTTTCTCAACTTTCCTGCATTGATCAACATACTGTTATAACCGGTCGCCTTAGAGGTAGCAACCTCCATGATCTGGTCGGTCGTGATCTTATGATAATAAGCCAGATCGATTCCCAGACGATGATCGAAGAAATTGGCTTCGATACCGGCTTCACCTGTTTTCACCGACTCGGGACGCAAACCGGACGGTGGGAAAACCGACGGCAACACAAACTGCGAATTACCGAAAATGCGATCGGACACCGCACCATAGTACTTACCCAACCGGTAAGCAGAAGTAGCCGAACCGACTTTCGCCCATCCACCTCTGATCTTCAAGAAGTTCAGAATATCCGACTGTAACCCTTCGAAGGTAGCAGTAGGTATCCAGCTTGCACTGAAAGAGGGATAGAAGAACGGATCTTCAATCGTCGAACTCCAGTCGTTACGCACACTTATGTCTAAATAAAGCATGCTCTTGTAGCCAAACGATCCCGAGGCATAGATACTGTTTGAACGGATATGTGAATGATCCTGTTCGGTAATAGGGCTACCTTTCACATTCCCCATAGTAAACAAGCCCGGTACGGTAAGCATGTTACCTCCGATCGCTTCTCTTTCCCAATTCACATTCCGGTAGTTCGCACCAGCCAGCAAATTGATGGAGAAGTCGGCAATATTTTTATTGAAATAAGCAATGAAGTCAGCATTCAACTCCGTCTGCTTCTGGTTATACTGGCGGAACCATCCGTCTGGATAGGCCGTATTGTAAACATAATGCTGGTTAGCCTGCGTATCATAATAATCATATCCCAGGCGACCTTCAAATTTCAGGAATTCAAACGGTTTATAAAATAAGGAGGTCTTTCCGAACAAGCGGTTACGCTGGTATTTGTTCAGATTTTTATTCACCGTATAATAAGGGTTCTGATGATAGTCCGGATTCCATGAATAAGGCTTTCCGGTAACAGGATCGGTCTTATCCCAGTTTTCTTTCAAATCTTTCATATCTACCTGGCGTCCGAACCATTGCATAAGAGACTGCATCGGATTCCCTTCGTTATACCCTCCCTGGGGAAGATTATCGCTTTCGGTTCGTGTATAGTTAAGAGAGAGGTCATAATCGATATATTTGTTGACTTTCAGCTGTGTATTCAACTGGGCCGAATAACGCTTCTGGTCGGTATTAGGAATCGTACCGGTCTGGTCACGATAACCGAGTGAAGCACGTGTCGACGCTTTTTCCGTCTGGCTGAGAAATGAAAGATTATGGTTCATTGAAGTTCCCAGTTGCAAGAAATCCTTGATATTATTAGGCTGCGATACCCATGGAGTAGCTTGGCGCACACCGTCGACGATCGGACTGTTCACCTGCGGTAACATCAGGCCCACATCCAAACGTGGCCCCCAGCTTTCGTCGGCACCGCCGTTCACACCACCATAAGCAAAACCGTATTGGGTGGCAAAGTCCTGATAAGATCCCGCAAAGCCATTTGCCTGACGCAGCGAATAGTCGTATTCGCTACCTTCGTAACCCTGTCCGTATTTATTCTGCATCTTCGGCAGGTTATACATCTGGTCTACGGCGAAATGCCCGTCATAGCGTATTTCAATGCCTTTATCCTTCATCTTACCCGATTTGGTAGTGATCAGGATTACCCCATTACCGGCACGCATACCGTAAAGGGCGGCCGATCCTCCTTTCAAAACAGAGATAGACTCGATATCCTCCGGATTGATATCCTGCAAACCGCTACCATAATCCACCGCCTGATCCGTACGGTACTGGTCGTTGGCAATAGGCACACCGTCCACAACGATCAACGGCTCATTACTTCCGAGCGAAGAGTTACCGCGGATAACGATACGTTGCGAAGCACCTACCTGTCCGCCGGCAGAAGTAATCTGCACACCGGCCACTTTACCTGCCAACGAGCTTGCCACATTCAACTGCCCGGCTTTAGTCAGTTCATCGGCTTTCACTTCCTGCAAAGCATAGCCGAGCGATTTCTTTTCACGTGTCAGACCAAGTGCTGTAACCACCACTTCATCCAGATCTGTCACATCCGCCTGAAGTACAACTATAACCTGCGGCTTTACAGCCACTTCCTGCATAGTCATACCAACATAAGAGATTTGCAAAATCTTGTTTTTCTCAGGAACATCCAAGGAGAATTTTCCGTCCAGATCGGTAATAGTTCCGATATTCGTTCCTTTCACCAGAATGGTTGCACCGATAATCGGTTCGCCGTCGTCGCCCGAAGTAACCGTTCCGGTCACCTTCATTGTCTGGGCCATTACCATGCTTAGACTTGCAAAGAAGAATAGCAAGGTCATTGTAAATCGCTTCTTCATAGACACACTTGTTTAAATTCGGATTAACTAGATATTTATGCTGTTTCAATTTAGTAGACATAGTCTTAGAAGAACTATGACACTTTTTTAATATATGATAATATATACACTAAAATCATTGATTATCATAATCTTAATATGTGTATATATAGCTATAATTAAAAATAGGGTATAAACTAAGTATCATTTAATTGAAATATGATCCGGAATTTGATACTTAGTGTATCGGTAAATTAGCTTTTCCTCTCTTGGAATAACTAATAAAATCATTTTACCGAGAGATTAATATTTTATATAACAATGCAAATATAAGTAAAAATTATGAATTAAACAAGTCTTATAGGAAATAATTTGATATTATTATCGATTGAGTGATAGCATTCCATCACATTTTTCTTGTACTATAATATGTAATGAAACTTTTCTTCTAGGTGTAAATATATATTAAATGCCCTTCATTGCTAAGATCTCTTCTTCCTAAATGGACATAGTTCTTCTAAGACTACCCCCCTTTTCTCCTCCCTTTTTTAAACGCCAAATCTTCTCTTCCAACAGCATTTTCGTACTTCATTTTTTTATTGCGGATAATAAAAATAAATTATATTTGCAACGGACATTCCGTTCCTCAAAGTCTCCTCTCCGCAAATAATAAGCAACAATATATGGTATTCATTTCGACAGCATAGTAGTGTTGTGTCCTCATCACTTTAGTGACAAATCGGTGACACAATAGTAATAAACAGGCTTATAGCATGCCAAAACAGGTATTCGAAGTTTTGTCGAAAAAATAACAAATACATACCAAACACCTCTCCCATCAATTTTACAAAATCATGAACAACGCAAAAACGGTAAACTTTTTTGATGAAAACAAGGTATCATTTAAAGCCTACAAACAATACCTGAAACATCAAACTGACAGAAAAAAGGTACTTAACGAGACTGCCAGCTATCTATTAAACCTTAAACATCCTGAAAAGAGGATGTTAGCCTTTAAAAATAATTTTTTCGAGACTTTTGCCCGCGAACTGGCTGACAATTCCGGGTGCAGTGAGGTTCTACCCGATCATCTGCGCATACAAACCAAGGACTGGGAACAATTCCTGATCGAAATAATGAACGCCGCACGCTTATCGGGCTACCTGGGCAAGATGACGATCAAACGACTTGCCCGCATATTGGTCTGCATCCTCGATACTAATTACGACCAGGCGGGAATGATCAACCGGCTCAAAAATAAAAATCCGCAGTATGAGGAGATTTATAAGCAGATCAAAGATTTGTCATCGCATATCGAAAAAAATATCTAGTATTTAATCAGGGAGAGGTGTTTTTTTCATTTTTTTGGTAACGACAGTTACCTGTTTTTGGGTATATAGACCATTTTTCAAGCAATACAGCTCTTATTATCAACGCCTTGACTCCCCAAAATACGGTTATACGGATTCCTGCCCCCTGTTGTATGTTTGTAAACGAAAAGCGAAAGCTCCTTTATGTCTTTATAAAGAAATAAGTCTTATTATATTAAGAGAGCGTCCGTGAGATCGTCCGAAGATCGTCCGAAGTCCTTTCCGAAAGGCTCGTAACGAACAGAAAGACCTATACTTACAAACAATTTTTATCGTCCGAAGATCGTCCGTGAGATCGTCCGTGAAAAGAAACAGCATGTATAACCTATAAAAACATCGACATGAAACAGTCTAAACTTAAATCACTTAAGCTACTTTCAAAAGGTTTTATGAAAGTACCGAACTACATTCTGGAAGATATCTATTCAGACAATGCAGTCAGACGCTTACGCGGCAAATTATTTCTTTGCTTGCTCTACCATGCCTATTTCGCCGACGGAATAATCAGGGTAAGCAGGCTCTGCATCCCCTGCCAACGGGGCGAATGGGTGACCACCTACCGGACGATCGAAGAGAAAACAGGCATTGCACGCAGTTGTGTCAAATCATTCATACCCTCAGGGCGCACGACCCGGCCGTCGACGTAGTGTCGCTCCTGGGCGGTATCCACAAAGGGGTACAGAAGCTGGAAGACTTTTTCGCCGTGAGCAGCACCACCCGCAGGGCAGGCGACGTGAGCCGGCAGGTACTGGAACAAATCTATGGCGAACAACAGGCCCGTGCCGCCGGCGAAGAGCAACAGGTGACGACAGGTATCGACGAGTTCGACCGTTGCCTGGGCGGACTTTTCAAAGGCGAACTATTGGTGCTGGCCGGACGTCCTTCGATGGGAAAAACGGCACTGGCCCTGCACATGGCCTTGTCGGCGGCACGAAAAGGGAAGCGGATCTGTTTCTTCAGCCTCGAGATGACCGAACGGCAGCTGATAAGCCGCCTGCTTTGTACGATGAGTGGCGTGGAGCCGGACAAACTGCGTTTCAAACAACTGAATGCCGACGAACGGGCCCGGCTCGACACGGCCAGCGAAGAACTCGACCGCCTGCCTTTGTTTCTGAACTATTGCAGCGGGTGCAACTTCGAAGAGATACGTGCCAAGACCATGGCGCTTCACCGCCGGCTGGCTCTCGACCTTATCATCATCGACTACCTGAACCTGATACAGATAAACCCTGCCGGCCGGGGCGAAGTGAAAGACACGATGGATCTGGCACTGGGCGACGTGTGCCGGCGCATCAAGAACCTGGTGATGGAGGCCGGTGTGGCGGGCGTACTGCTGGCACAGCTCAACCGCAATTGCGAAGCGCGCACCGACCATGTCCCGGTGATGAGCGACCTGCGCAACTCGGGCGAGATCGAACAGATCGCCGACAGCATCGCTTTCGTGTACCGCCCGGAGCATTACCGCGAATATTACGACCCGAAGACCCGAGAAGACCTGCATGGTGTCGGCCAACTCTTCGTCGCCAAGAACCGCAACGGGGCCACCGGCGAAATCCGCTTCCGCTACAATAATTGCCTGACACAGATTTATCCTTACAAAAAGAACAATTTACCATGAATATCGAACAATTGAAAGCCGCCAACCCGATCGAACGGGTGGCCGCACGTTATGGAAGCCTTCAGAAGGCAGGTGTTAATTACAAGATGCTGTGTCCGTTTCACGACGATCATCATCCGTCGCTGATGCTGCATGTGGGCAAACAGTTTTTCAAATGCCATGCCTGCGGGGCGGGAGGCGATGTGATCACGCTCGTGATGGGGCTGGAACACTGCTCGTTTGCCGATGCAGTGAAGAAGCTGGGGGGAGACAAATGCCATCGTGATACGATAAACAACTGTGAGACAAAGAGTAACCCTTCCCCTCCCGAGAGGGGGCAGGGGGTGTGTCAGAGCCATCCCGAAAAGCTATCCGAAGAACAGCAGACTTTCCTCCGCTCCCTCCTTCCCTTCGCTTCCGGCCACAGCGAACTGTCGCCCACCTGGCTCGACTTCGGTGTCGGCCTCGCCCCGGCCTTCGTTCCCGACGCTTTCCGTGCCATGCGGGGGCGTATCATCTTCCCGATCCACGACGAGACAGGGTTGTTGACAGGTTTCGGAGCACGGCGAAGGGACGGCAACGCCCCAGCCCCTGCTTCCGACTCCCCGAAATACATCAACTCCGCCAACAATGCCCTTTTCGACAAGAGCCGCACGCTCTACGGTATCCACCGTGCCGCCGAGGCGATCCGCAAAGCCGGTTTCGTCTTTCTGGTGGAAGGTTACAAAGATGTGCTGGCCATGCACGCCGCCGGTTACTGCAACACGGTAGGCCTCTGCGGCACGGCACTGACCGACGGGCAGGCAGAGATACTCGCCCGCCAGACCTCCTGCTTGTATCTCCTGCTGGACGGTGACCTCCCCGGACGCAACGCCGCCGCGAAGATTGTCCGCGAACGCAAAGGCCGTTTCACTGTCCGACCCTTCCTGATCCCGACCGCCGAAGATCCCGACGAGCTTTTCCGCCGCTTGGGAAAAACAGATTTCCGC